>JBBSWJ010000001.1:0-3594 GCA_038046345.1 Nanobdellota archaeon
CTATATCTCCGTTAGAATTTTTAGATAAGCACGGAGCAGATGCCTTAAGGTTTTGGGCTGCAAGTTCAAAGCTAGGTTCAGATATTCGCTTTCAAGAGAAAGAAATATTAAACGGGAGTAAGACAATAAAAAAATTGTGGAATGCATCAAAGTTTTGCTTCAGCCATTTAGAAAATTATCAAAGAATTAAACCAGAAAACTTAGAAGTGTTTGATCAATGGGTATTGTCAAAGCTTAGTAAAATTGTAAAAACATCTACTGAGGCTTTTGAAGTGTATGATTTTTCAGTTACCAAATCTTTAGTAGAAATATTCTTTTGGAAAACTTTTTGTGATAATTATCTTGAGATAGTAAAGGACAGAGCTTATAATCCTAAGAGGGGCAGTGATGCAAAATTATCAGCTCAGTATACTATGTATCAAGTATTATTAACTATCTTGAAATTATTTGCGCCAATAATGCCGCATATAACCGAGGAAATATTTCAAGTATACTACAAGCATGGTGAAGGAATATCAATACATACCTCTGAATGGCCAGTGCTAAATAAGCTAAGTGATAGCTCAGAAGAAAAAGGAGACTTAGCAGTTGAGATAATATCAAAAGTAAGACAGTTTAAATCAAAAAATAGCATATCATTAAAAGTTCCAGTGAAATTAGTCATAGAAGAAAAACATAAAGAGGCTTTAAGAGATGTTCTAGATGATTTAAAAGCAGTAACTAATGCAGAAGAAATAAGTTACGGAAATGAATTTGGTGTAGCACTTAAAATCTAGGTAATACTTAAAAAGAACATGTCATAATCATAACAATGCAAGTTGAAAAAAGAAAATTAAGAAGAACACTAGCTGAATTAGAACACATAAAAGGCAGACATACAGAATTAGTATCAGTATACATACCTGTGGGATATGATCTTAATAAAATAATACAACATTTAGCTCAAGAACAAGGAACAGCTACGAACATAAAGGATGCAAGGACAAGAAAGAATGTTATAGATTCCTTGGAGAAGGCAATAAGATATTTAAGAACTTACAAGAAGACACCTGAAAAAGGATTGGCTGTGTTTGCTGGAGATGCTTCTGAAAATGAAAGCAAAATAGATATACGTGTGTGGGGGATACTTCCTCCTGAACCTATAATCTCAAGAATTTACAGATGCGATCAAACATTTTTAATTCATCCATTGCACGAAATGTTGGAGCATAGGGAAGTGTTTGGGCTGCTTGTGCTTGATAAAAGAGAAGCAACATTGGGGCTATTGAGGGGTACAAAAATTACTTCAGTGGCACATTTAACATCTGGAGTGCCTGGAAAGATAAGAGCCGGCGGGCAAAGTGCGCAACGCTTTGATAGGTTAAGAGAAGGCGCAGCAAAAGAGTTCTATAAAAGAATTGCAGAAGTATGCAACAAACAATTTCTTGTAATCAAAACAGAACTGAAAGGTATATTGATAGGCGGTCCGATTCCTACAAAAGAAGAATTCTTTGATGGGAATTATCTAAATGATGAATTAAAAAGAAAAGTTATTGGGCTAAAAGATTTGGGGGATACTGATGAAGCTGGCTTGCATGATCTTGTTACCAGATCCCAGGATGTTCTTGCGAAAGAATTAGTTATTGAAGAGAAAAAGATCATGGAAGAATTCTTTGATATGCTGGCTAAACATCCAGAGAAGACAGCTTATGGTAAAAGAGAAGTTGAAAAAGCAATAGACTTAGCTGCAGTGGCTACGCTATTATTATCTGATTCTCTTCCTGATGATGTAGTAGATGATTTAGGTGCTAGAGCAGAAGCTATAGGCAGTGTTGTGAAGATCATTTCGATAGACACAAGAGAAGGTATACAACTTAAAGATCTGGGTGGTTGCGGGGCAATATTACGATATGCAGTCAGTTAGCAAATATTTTGTTGAGAAACCCCAATATTTTTGGCAAGGATATAGACTGAGTTGAAAAGAGCTGCTTTTCCAACGGAGATGAATGTTGTATATAGGTTTATTTAATAAGAACAGCTTATTTAAAATCAGAATTTAATTTAAATCGTTCTTTAAATCTTCCTCAGAATCTTCATTCATATCATCAATCTCTAAGGTCTCCAAAAGAGCCAGTATCCTGTCAAGCTTAGCATTAATCTTATTGAGTTGTTCTGAAGATATTCCTGATTTGGAAGGTCTGCTCTGGCTCCTTGGGCTAAAGCTGCCGTTATCTCTTCCATTTTCCTTTTCTTTGAAGCACTCGCTGCAGTAAACTGGCTTATTGCTTGAAGGTCTGAATGGAACCTGACATTCTTTCTTGCATTGGTCGCACACAGCATTATGCATCTCGGTAGGTCTTCTCTCAAATTTCCCGCCGCCTCTATCTCCGAAGTTTCTTCCTCCTCCAAAACGGCTGCCGCCGCTTCTGCCTCCAAAGCCCCCTTTGCCTTCTGATCTAAAATTTCCCATGTTTATCACTTCAAATGGTACTATTTAAGTCTATTCTAACAAGAACTTGTGCAGTCCGGTGACATATGTCATGACCAAGCACAACAGCTCAGCAGTTAGTTAAGCTTAAATACTAGTTTGTATTAATGGTTGTTGAAAAGATGGTGAAATTAAATGATAATGTTGTTGTGGTTCTTGGTATAGTCTTGTTAGGATTAGTATTATTTGTTGGGGTGTACATTCCGCAGACGAATAATCCTACAGTTACAGGTCTTGCAACTAAAAGTTCTAGCACGATTGATGTGGGCGTAGTAACAACAGCTGATAAAGCTCCATTTGAAGATCTAAAATCAACTTATACTTTATTAATTAAGGATGACCGGGGCAGAGTTCTTGGAGAAAGAAATGGTTTAGTAACTGGTGAAATCTATAAGATAGATACGTTAGAATATAGTGAAAAAGGTCGCGATGGTAGTTTGGGCGTTGCAAATGTTGAAGTCGTTTTTGAAAGTGTACCAAAAGGATATAATAAACCAAAAGGCATAGTCACTAGGAGTGTTAGAGGTGGAACTGATAAATATATTGTTTACCAAAAATTAGAAATGTTTGAGTCTAAATAAAATGAAAGAGATTAGTATTAGATTAAATGGTTTGGATCATTATCTTGCTTGTTTTATTTTTCTTGTTGCTGTGTTCTTTGGCGGGGTTTTATTAGAAGATCTAAGTGATGATTTAAGAACAACCGGATATGCTGTTGATGAGGAAACATTACTTGTCAAGGTTATGACCAGCAATATAAACTATGATGCAGAATATGATCTAAGGTTAACTGATGCTGAAGATAATATAATAGCTGTTATCCCTGGAAGGACTAAGAAGGGGGTTTTTGTACACGATATTGGACCAAACTCAAAAACTTCGTCTAAGAGAGTACAATCTGTTGCTGTTGATGTTAAAAGGTTTTATGATTCCAATGGAAAAGAAGCAAATTATATAAAATCACATTTTAGAACTCCGAGCATACCCGTACGAGGTAATAAGCTTTATTCTGATAGGGTGGTGCTTGTAGTCGTTGAAAAGGCATGATAGAACAATAAATTAATGTGAGTTATTTTGGGTTGTAGCTTGTTCGTGCAATTAAAGGTACACATAGTCAAGAGTTTGTT
>JBBSWJ010000002.1:0-12667 GCA_038046345.1 Nanobdellota archaeon
CTCATTAATTGATAATCCAAAAGAAAAAATTTTAGTAAAAGTTATAGGCATGTCAAGATTTAAATTTTTTAAAGATTTATACTCGAGTTTTCATTACTCCCTCTTCGGGCACCATCATGGAATAACATTAGAGGAACAACTAAGGGATATTATGGAATGCTACTCTAAAAGTGATGAAGAAAAATACGGATGTCTGGCAATTCATGTAAGATTAGTCAAATAATATTGCTATCCTCTCGTGTTTAATCTAATCAAATCCAACCATCTATTTTCTCCTAATCCTAAATTAACTTCTGCTTATTTTTATATGTTTACTGAAGTCTAAATACAATATTTATCAAAGTCATCAGCTTATGAACAGTATCATCCGTTTCTGTTATATTACCTCAATGCTTTCTGGATACTTTAGCTTCTACTATAATAATTTTTAAAAAGGTATTCTAGTTAATTTTCTCATATGAAGATAAGAACTAAGATTAAACTTTTTTATGCTGTTGTATTTTTTATCATTGGTTTTATTGTTTCAAGTTACTCTCCTGATATTACCGGTTATTCTGTTCTAGAGTATTTGCCTGGTTCTGACTATGCTCCTGAGACAGTTATCACTACTGATGGGGGGGTTGAAATGAAAAAAGAAGATGTATTTAAAATAGGTGTAATCCTTCCATTGACTGGTAGTGTTGCTGTGCTTGGTAAGCCCGTTAGTGAAGCAATTAAACTTGCCGTAAACAGGGCTAATAATGCTGGGGAGAAGATTGAGGTTGTTTTCGAGGATACAAAGTGTATTCCAAAAGACGCTGCAGTAGCAGTTCAGAAGTTGATTAATGTCGATAAGGTAGTTGCTATCATCGGTGAGATGTGCTCTTCTGCTACTATCGCTGCTGTGCCCATAACCAGCGAAGCAGGGGTGATACTAATCAGCCCAGCGTCTGCTAATCCTACGTTGAGTAAAGCAGGTGATTTCTTTTTTAGGACTATACCATCTGATTCTTTACAGGCTGCTGCTATGGCTTTCATTGCTAAGAATAAGCTGGGTATTGATGAAGCTGCTGTATTGTTTGTTAACAATGATTATGGTATTAGTCTTGCTGATATTTTTGAGTATGAGTATAAAGCTATAGGCGGTGATATTTCTATTAAAGAACCTTTTGATCAGTCTACTACAGATTTCAGAAAACAATTGATTAATATTAAAAATGAACATCCTGAAGGATTGTATTTTATATCAAGCCCATCTGAAGCTGGCCAGATTATGAAGCAAGCTGTAGAGCTTGGGTTAAAAATAAAGTTTTTATCGACTGAGAGTGCGCATGATGAATCTGTTTTATCAATTGCTCAAGATGCTGCTGATGGTTTGGTTATTACAGTACCTGACAAGAATGATGATATTTATTTTACTAGGTTTAGGAACGGTTTTTTTGAGGCTGCTGGTTACGAGCCTGGTATTTTTACTGCTGAAGCTTATGATGCTGCTAACTTAATTATTAATGGTATTCGTGGATCAGATGGTTCTAGGCAGGGTGTTCATAATGTTATCTCTAGTATTGTTGGATACCATGGTGCTGCAGGCGTGATTACATTTGATGAGTTTGGGGATGTTTCTAAGAGTTATACACCATTAATTGTTAAGAATGGAATGTTTGTTGACTTTTAAAATAGATCTGTAACAAATAATACTTCTCCTTCTAAGCAGGTTGCAACTCTTGTTGAGTATGCTTTAAACATTTGGTCTAATCTTTTTCTTGGAAACAAATAAGTAGTAAGAATAAAAAGTCTATCAGTTTTCTGATTTTTATCTAGGCGTGGTACAATCATAATTTTAGATGATCTTTCATATATTTTGATATCAGTAAATTTGTACAAGCCGTCTTTAAGTTTTTCCTGAACTTTGTATCCAAGCCAGTGCTCATCTGCTACCATTCTTAGTGTTGCTTCTAATTCTTCATAGCTTAAATATCTTTTAAGTAATATTGCTGAATCCATCTGGATATGCGTTTAGTCATGGTTTTTAATCATTTTGGATTTCAAAAAACTCTTTAACTTTTTTAACTGGGTCTTCTGTTGTTTGCATTTCCCATTCTTTTGGAAAAAACTTTTTATACTGTGGGAAGTTATATCTATCATCTAAGAATAATATTACCCCCCTGTCTGTTTCTGATCTTATACATCTTCCAGCATTTTGTAAGCATCTTATTAATGCGGGAAATGTGTAACCATATTCCCATCCTTTTCCAAAACGGTTATCATAGTATCTGATTAATTCCTGTGTTTCTAAGTCTGGTTTGCCTAGTGGTAGGCCTACGATTAATACACCTTTTAGATAGTCTCCCGGTAAGTCAATTCCTTCTCCAAAACTTGCGTTGCTTATGCCCATTAACACTGCGCCAGTTTTGCTGTAACTCTTAAATTTTGTTATTAGCTCTTCTCTTTCACTTTTGCTGAGGTTTGGTTGTTCTTCAAATGTTGTTTTTTGGCAGAGTTTTGAAAAGTACGGCAGTATATCATCTCTTAGTTTGTAACTTGGAAAAAATACCACACTATTTCCCGGTATTGTGTTGACTAGCATTGCGCTTAGTCCTGCAATTCTTCTGTACATTGTATCATCCCTATGTGTAAATTTGGTTGTTACTTCTGGTATTATCAAATTCAGTCTGTTTTGTTTTGGAAATGGATCTGGTAGTTCTATTTTTTCTGCCTTGAATCCAAACAGATCTTGATACATATCAGTTGGGGTTAAAGTACCTGACATGCATATTATTTGTGCATTTTCAGCTAATGGTTTTAGTAATAATCCAGGATCAAGCCCCCTGTATGTTAATACTAGGCTTGGTTTTCCTCTTTTTGTAAAAGTTCTTGTGATAATTCTTGTAAAAGCATTATCTGGCCCTTTCCATTCTTTTAAGAATATTGATAACGAGTTAGCAAAACTTCTTCTTTGATTTTCTAATATTTGTTCGCCCACTAATTGCATATTGTCTATTAATTCTTCATAATTTTGTATTTTTTCTTCAAATTCATTTCTTTGTACTAATGCTTCTGTTTGTTGCAATGGTATCTTGCCTGCTAAATCCTCAAGTATTCCATTTATTTTTTCCACAGTATCAGCTACTTCTTGATAGCCTTGTTGTCTTGCTTCTTTTGCTGCTTGGTCTATTACAAATGTTGAGGTATTTACTGTAAGCAGATCTCTTACTCTGTCAGGTAAGTTGTGTGCTTCATCAAATATTATTATTGTATTTTTTATGTCCTTGTTTGTTTTCTTGAATATTGCTTCTTGTATGCTTGGGTTTATCACATGGAAGTAGTCTGCTATGATAATATTTGCTTTTTGTGCATGAAGTGCTGTAACTTCATATGGGCATACATTATAAGTGCTGCATGTTTTTATTGTCTGTTCTACTGACATTATTTCATTGCCTATAGTGTTTAGTGCCTTCCTTGTTTGCGGTGATGGGAGGCCTTTGCTTTTTATGTTCTCGTAATAAGTGCATATATTTTTTGTTACATGGTCTCTGCAAAACTCTCCAAATTCACCGGCGGATAATTCTGTTACTCCGGATTGTAGGCACATCCATTTTTTGCCTATGAAATCTGCTACTTTAATGTTGATATTGTATTTTTCTTTTATCTTTCTGATTGTGTCTAATACAATTGTATGCTGCGTATGTTTTGATGTTACAAAGAATATTGTTTTATTATTTCTTAATGCGTGAGCTAATGATGGAGTTAGTGCTGCTGCAGTTTTTCCGCAACCAGTAGGCGCGTGTATTATTGCATGTTGTTTTGATTCCAGTGCTTCTTCTAAGAATTGCATGAATTCTTTTTGTGTGCTTCTTGGTGAGGGGTATGGAAAGTAATCCATTTTTTTAAAGTTTATTTTTATGGTTTATAAGAATTTATCTACTCTAGCTCGCCAAGCGGACTCTCCAACAAATGGAAAAAGAGCTGTTCCATGCATTTTTGTTACAACGGTATTATCAGAGTTTGAAGGTTCGAGCATAGCAATTCTTTGAATTATAAGCAATTCTTCGTACAACCTTTTGAGAATAGTAATCTTAGGAAGTTCAACTGATGTTTCTCTGATCCTTTTTTCAACTTGAAGCAACGAATCTTTGATATCTTTAGCTCTAGAAGTAATCTCTTCCAAACTATCATTTAGAGTTTCTAATTTTACAATCATATATTACTGTATTTGTACATCATTTATAACGTTTACCACTACAAAACAGTCATAAGTCTATACCAAAAAGTTACGATAAAAGCATCGAAACATTTATATACTACTTCATGCTAAATAGTTATAATTTCATAATAATTGGTGATGAAAATGCAAGAACTAGAACAAGCCCCAAACCTGAACACTGTGATTATGGTAGAGAACACTCTAAAGGATATGGAAGAAAGTGTTATTACAGTTGCAAAACTCAAACGCAAATTACCACGGCAAGTAAACCATAATACTCTTAAAGTAATTCTTGAATACTTAGAAGTAAGCAATAAAATTGTGGTTACAATGCGAGGTATAACTTGGATTCACAATCCAAATCCAAACCTACAAAAAGCAATAGCAGATGGACTTGAATTATGAAAATAGTAAGATTAAAACTTTCTCCAGAAGCCGAGGAAGTGTATAAACATCTCAATGAGGAAGCTCCAACATCCAAAACAGAGAGGATGATTCTCAAAGCAGTTAATCAGAAAGTAGAACTTATCAAATCTAATCCCCATTTTGGAAATCCAATCTCAAAAAACAAAATTCCAGTAGGATATCAACAAAAATATGGAATTAGAAATCTCTTTCGTGTTGAACTTCCATGTGCTTGGAGGATGTTATACACTTTAACAGATGGAGAAAGTGAAATAGAAATAATTGCCTTTGTTCTTGACGTAATAGACCATAAACAGTATGCTAAAAAGTTTGGATACAGAAGTATATAACGCTCCGCATTTCTCTTCTTGTTTTTGATGTGATGCTCACTTTTTCTATTGAACACACAGCCCATAGTCCTTCGGGCATTATATCTCAGCTTTGCCTAAATAGCCAAGCGATTTCAAGAATGTTTCTGATAATTCCGATATCAAATGCAAATAATTTTTAACTTTTACAATAGTAATAAATATCGGTATTATTTAAGTATATTCCCAATCCACATTTACACTGTCTGTTCTTTCGTGCGGATTAATATCTATTTCATCAATATCTTGCCTTTTTCCTGCTTTCCATTGAAGTATTCCTTGGTATCCTATCATTACTGGGTTGTCTACTGCATACTTTAATGGTACTACTGAGAATGTTGCCCCCCGTTCTTTGCACATTATGGATAGCATTTCACTTAATCTTTTATTTGCTCCAACTCCCCCAATTAATACTGCCTCATCTTTTTGCGTATGCGCAAGTGCGCGTTCTACAACTTCAGTTAGCATTGCGAATAAAGTTTCCTGTATAGAATAGCATAAATCTTCTCTTGGTATTCCATTCTTTAACATGTTTATTGCATGTGTTATTATACCAGAAAATACTAAGTCCATTCCTTTCACGGAGTATGGTAATTCAACATACTTTCCTTTTTTTGCTAGTTCTTCTATTTTTGGTCCTGCTGGAAATCCTAAATTTGCGTATCTTCCAAATTTATCCAATGCGTTCCCGATTCCAGTGTCCAATGTTTCTCCGAATATCCTGAAGTTTTTCTTTTCTAAACAAATTATCTGTGTGTTTGCGCCGGCTGCATAAACATATACTGGGTTTTTTATTTTACAAAACATATGCCCTGATGATAAGTGGGCTACGGCATGGTTTACACTTATTATTTTTTTATTATGTTTTTTTGCAAGTTCTTTTGAGGCGTCCATTGTGGCGATTAAGCATGGTGCAAGCCCAGGACTGCCTGAAAATGTAACAAAATCAATTTCTTTCATTGTTATTTTTGCTTCTTGTAATGCGTTTTCTATTAATTTTGGGAATATTTCTTCATGATGTTTTTTTGCTTCTTGAGGTATTATCCCGCCTGTTTCTGTAGTGTATTGATCTCTTATGTCTGCAAGTATTTTTGTATTGTCTAGAATTCCAACTCCTGCTGTATGAGCAGTTCCTTCTAATGCTATTGTTATCATATTTTTTTTATGAGAACAAGTATTATAAGTTTTATCTTTTTAGTTTTTTATTGACTTCATTCTCTAAATGTTTAAATGCTCTATGTGTTGCTTTTGCAATATCCCAGTCCATTTGAGACGCTCTTGCAATAAAGTTTGGTGCTCTTAGTGATACATAAACATTTATCTGGTGCCCTTTATCTTTTTGTGTATCTAATTTGATGGTTATCTTTGGGGCTGCGTATCTTCTCATAAGCTTATTTGAGTACTTTTGTGTTAATCCTTTTAGAATTTGTTGTTGTTCTTCTGTTAATTTCTTTAATCCGTTATATTGTACTACTGCAGGCATGAATGGATGAAGTATTTATTTTATTTAAATCTTTACTTTATCGAGAAAGATATTTTCATAAGAAATTTAATAAACAGCCTAAATGATATAATCTTAAATAATGAAAACTTTAAAATTAGTAATAATTGTAGTAGTTTTTTTAATTATTGTTGCAGTTTTTTTATTGTTCAAAAATTCTAAAACATTTCCAGAAATTCCTCAGGATGGTATAACATTTGAAGTTACAATACCAGAGAACACGCCTGAAGGGGATACGGTCTGGATATACATTTGGCAGACTCCGTATAAGATGACAAAAATTAGTGATTACACTTATTCTGTGACTATCAATGAGAGTAATATATTTGATGAAGGGTATGATCTAAAAACAAACAATAATATTCGATATCGGTATTCTAGAAATAGATATGGTTTTCGTACAGCAGAGTATCTTGCTCCAACACCTGAAGAACCAGATAGGGATACTGAAACTTATTATTTTACAAAACAAGGCAGGGAAGTTGCTTATGGGCCAGGCAAAATCCAAAAAGATAGAATAAAACGATGGAGATGGTTTCCAAATGAAGGGATGCCAGTAAGAATATCATCTATAATACCAAACAAGAGATTTTTACCAAGAATTAATAATATCATGTTTCGTTCAGGACAAACAATTGAAGATTTTTATGATCCATCATTCAGAGAGTTCTTTAATTCAACTTCAAAGCATATCAAAGAGCAGGGTTATACTTGGGTTGAGATTGACCCTCCATGGCAATGGTCAGAAGAAGATGGGCTTCCAAAAATAATTAATGATTTTACCAGTAAACCAAATTATCCTGATGACAAGATTTTTCTTGAAGAAGTAACGGCGTATAAAAATAAAGGATTGCATGTTCTTATTGCACCACAAGTTTGTTGTACTCCAATAGACACTATAAACAAGTCTGAAGAATGGTGGGATTCTTATTTTGAAGAAACAGAAAAATTCCTTGTGCATTTCGCAAAATTGGCAGAACAAGCAGATGCAGATGCTTTTATGTACGCAGTCCCTTCATTGATAGAATATCCAAAAGGCTTTGCATATAGATGGGGCAGTGTATTCCGCAGTATAAGAACTGTTTTTACTGGAGAGATGGGTGAGATGGTATGGATTCTAGGCCCGGAGGTTTCTGCTTTTCCAAAGCCGATTCCGGACGCAGAATTTATAAGCTGGGCTGATGAACTTGACTTTATACTTGTTTCGACAGATTTTCCTTTGTCAACTAAAGATAATCCATCTGATAAAGAACTTGAAGAAGGAGCACAAGCAGTTGTTGAATCGGTTAAGGAATTTTATGATAAATTAGGAAAACCTGTAATTATACGAAATGGTTATTTTAATGTAAAGTATTCTTGGAAAGGCCAAACATTTTATCAGATTAACTCTGTGCCTTGGCTTACTGATCCTGAAGAGAAGTTAAAAGAAAGTGGATATGAATTTGATACTCTTGATCATGATAGAACGATTAATGCTTATTTTCAGGTTATCTCAGAGAATCCTTGGGTTATTGGCTATTATCATTTTGGTTATACCCACTGGGAAAACCCTTTATCTCCTTGGATGTCTGTACGCGGAAAACCTGCAGAGGATTTATGGAAGAAATGGAATAATGTAATTTATGGTAATTAGAGTTATTATTCTTTGAAAACGCACCAAAATATTTAAATATCTTTTTTCTAGTTGAACTTAATGGACCAGAGAAAATCTTGCATGAACTGTGCTTCTGAGTTAGGAAAGTATTCATGTAGCAAGTGTGGTAAGCTTGTTGGAGAATTATGTTTTGATTTTGATAAAATATTATGTGTTGTTTGTGCTGGTGGGTTAGTAATTTAAGCGCTTGTTTTTATTTCTATTACATCTCCATGCTTTAGAGTAATATCCTTTCCTATTGATGTTCTCTTTTTAACGTCTATTGCTTTGATAAACCCCTTCCCTATGTCTGTATGAAGCTTAAATGCAAAGTCTAGTGCTGTAGAATTTTCTGGAAGTAAAAAACAATCTGGCAGTACATTCCCGTCTTTATCTTTTAGATTGTTAAGACCGCCCGGGAATATTGCTTTATACTTTAACACATCAAAAACGATTGTATTTAATATTTTTTGCACACCTGTATTATTAAATTTCTTTAGAACATTTTCTTTAATGTATTCTAATCCTTTTTCTTGTTCTTTGTTTACATTAATTATTTTAAAATTATCATGCCCAGGTGTGTATTCTATTGCTTTTTTCTTTTCTGCTTCTTTTAATGCTAACTCTGATACTGCTGAGCAGGGGATTATTATGTATTCTGGAAATTCTTTTTTGATTCTCTCAAGATTTTTTTCTGCCCCAATCACATCTACCTTATTTGCAGCTATTATCATTGGTTTTGTTTTTATTCTTAACATTCTGGCTAAACCTTTTAGTTCTTTTTCGTTCCAGTTTCTTAAATCATTATCAATTTTTAATTCAGTTATTGTATCTTTAACTATCTCTTCTGTTACTCTTACACCTGACATTTGTTTTGCAATGGATTTGTAATTATCTGTTTTTTCTTGGCTTATTTGTCTTTTAAACCTGTCCCATCCTTTTTTTAAAATTCTTAAGTACCACATATCTAGCTCAGTTTCTAAAAATTTTACGTCTTTTACTGGATCATACTCTAAAGGTTTGCATGGTTCGCCTTTATCATTTACGCTTCCAGATATGTCTATTATGTGTATTAATGCGTCTGCTTGGTTTAAATCATCTAAGAATTCTGATCCCATGCCTTTTCCTTCATGTGCTCCGACTACTAATCCAGCTACGTCTATCATGTCTATTGGAACAAATCTCTCATGATTTTGGCATGATCCGAATCTGGGATTACATTGTGTTTTAAATTCTTTATCAGCGCATTCTATACTTACAAAGCCAACACCATGGTTTGGTTTAATTGTTACAAATGGATAATTTGCAATTTCTACATCTGCAAGTGTTGCGCTTTTAAAAAATGTGCTCTTCCCGCTTGAGGGTTTTCCTACCAAGCCGATTTGCATTTTAATTCTCCTATTTCTTTTAAAAGCATGATTATTG
The DNA here is from genome assembly GCA_038046345.1 of Nanobdellota archaeon. GTDB lineage: Archaea > Nanobdellota > Nanobdellia > SCGC-AAA011-G17 > JACPNG01 > JBBSWJ01. Next base: position 9,516 of record JBBSWJ010000002.1, read on the forward strand.
CTGTTGCTGCTAATAGTGGGTTTATTGGTTTTTCGTGGATCTCTTTCTGTAGTAAATATTGTGTTTGATCGCTCAACATTGCCGCGATATTTTCATGAAAAAAATTAACTTCCATCATACGCCTGTATTCTCCATTACCTTCATGATAAATTGTTATGTCCAAGATGAAGCCATCTGGTGGTTCAATGCTAACATCCTCAATTGTAGCGGTTTCCCTGCCTATTCTTGGTTTTGCTCCTAAAACTCTGTTTGTTCCATAAACTGCTTCATAAACTATTATTAATCCTTCTAATGGTACTGATTCTCTAACAACTGCTGGGTACATCCAGGTCATAAGCCTTTGTAATTCAATTTCATCTTTTAATCCAAAGTGGCCTAAACCATACTCTCTTTCATGTAATCTTCCACCAATATGTTCAATCCCCGCTCGGATATAATCATCAAGTAATTCCATTCTTCATTTGGGATGTTATCCTTTTTTAAATTTGTTTATTCAAACAACCAGAGGATTTTCATGTTTTTTCTGGATGATTTATTAAAACTTCACTGATTTTAGTTGGGTCATGATAGAACTTTGTATACCCTTATATGGCCCAGCTCGTGAAGACCTTAATATCGAGAGTAATTTTGTTGATCCGCAAAAAATTGAGGAGCTTAGTTTTTTTTTGCTTTATCATTTACACCGGGTTGCATATACAGTTAAAATACTGCAGAATTCTGGTTGGGTCCTTGTAGACAATAAAGAAATGAGTATGCTTGTGTATATTCATGAGGTTATTAATGATAAGGAAGCAGCTGAAAAGGAGCTGTCCAGGCTAGAAATACCTTTAGATCTTGTTGAGGTTTATGAGATTAATAATTTTAAATGAAAATGTTTATATAAGTAGGATTTGTACTTTTTCTTATCGGGCCTGTAGCTCAGCTTGGTTTAGAGCGCTGAATTCCACTATTTTTTGGAATGTGCAAGTCTTATATGATCTACCAAGCTATATCTTAGATTTAAGAGAGCCAGAAGTCGGGAGTTCAAATCTCCCCAGGCCCATTTCATAATCTTTATAAGTTGTTTAAACTGCATCTTAGCTATGCTCCGGTAGTCTAGCCCGGCCAAGGATGACGGCCTTTCGCGCCGTAGACCCGAGTTCGAATCTCGGCCGGAGCATTTATATTATTTAGTTTGGATATTTTTATATACTAATTATCTAATCAATATTCTTTGTTTGTTAAATCTTTAACAATTTGTTCTTATGCCTTCAGTTCCTGATGATGTTGTTGTGGGCTGGTGATCATTGAGAAACTAGTAAAACTGACTTGTACCATGAACATGAGAGAAAATAAGATATTACTTTCTAATTTTAGCCACTAAAACAACAGTCTCAGTATATTCTTTAATAAGCTGCTGTACTTCCGGTGAAAGAAACTGCTGAATCTTTGCTTTCGGATACCATTCACGAACTTGCTTCTTGCACAGTAATTCTATCTTATCAGTGGATAGCGTAGTAATACCATGTTGTTGCATTTTTTGTTTAATATGTTCTTTGAGCTGCGATTCACGATAAAGAAGCACTGCAAGCTGTTTTTTTATTTGGTAGTATTCTTCAAGAATTTCTTGAGTAACAACAGTTTCCATGAAAGGAAAGATGTACTACCTTCTTTAAAAAATATTACTTCTCAAAAAACTATATTCTCAATGATACAGAATGCAAGCAGAGAGTCAGATTGTTACCATCCAATGTAACTTTGGATATTAATTATGTTTCCTGATCCTTCAAAACTGATATTTATCCAGTCATAAGATGCGTAATGATAAAAGCCCCAACCTTCATGCTTAAATATCATTCTACCATTCCTTCTCTCTGAGATAATATGGTGATAATCAAATCCTTCACCAGTATCTCTTATTCTTACTACATAGCCTTTGTTTCCTTTAAACCATTTCACAGAAACAGGAAGAAAACTAGAATCACAATTGCCATGCCCAAATGCGTTCTCAAAAGCTTCATGGAGTACATCACGAGGTATGTCAGCTTCTTTAGCAAGCTCCTGAACATACTCAGGAGTAATCATTCCAAGCTCAGCATACTCGCTCCACGGGAATCTTCTAAAAGTATAAGGAGGTAATATTCTATGATTAGTCAATAAGTCATATCTTGTCATAGCTGTAAAATCTATATCATTCAGCATATCCTCAAAACTCGTATCTACTAATCCCATAAGTAGAGCCTAATTAAAACAGTTTATAAAATTAACCTCCCCCAATGAGTAATCAAAATTTCTTTACAAATCCTTCTTAAACATATTATAAACATGTTATTTTTTTGATATACAAATGATTAAATACTAATTTTTTCTGTTCATCATAAGAATAATGGACATTAATGAATTATTTCAAAAGGATGAGCAGATTAGAAGATATCAAGATGCTTGTGATATAGATATCTATGAAGGCTTAAAACTAATATATACTGAGCGTGGTGGTTTTAACTTCGGTGAAAAAGTTACTCAACTAGCGCATGCTTTGCAGTTTTCTTTATGTTATCGTCATCCGGAAGAAAAGATTGCAGCATTGCTTCATGATATTGGTCTGCTTATACCTTCAGTTCCTGATGATGTTGTTGATGACTGGCTTGGTGATCATCGAGAAGCTAGAGAAATTGACTTGTATCATGGGTTGATCGGAGAATATTTTTTAAGACAGTACTTTAAGTTTCCAATCCCCGATCTTGCAAGATTGCATGTTGAAGCAAAGGTTTTCTTGTGTAATAATGATGGTGCTTATTCAGATAAATTAAGTAATGCTTCATCAATTGGTCTGGGTGTACAGAGTTGTATGGACGTTAAAAACTTTGAATCAAATCCATTATTTCGTGTAGCAGTTGCGTTTAGGTTTTCAGATGATCTTGCTAAAGTTCCTGATAAACAAACTCCATCACTTGAGGATGAGCTTAACTTTATTCATTCAGGTATACTCGTAACTAAGCATAGACGTATTTTTGTTTAAAAATATCCGCCGCTTCTGTCCGTAGGTATAACTCCTATCTCAGTTAAATGTTCATAACTATTCATTCTTAATATTTCCCATCCAATTTTTGTGTTGTATCTGAATTGAGATATTGATGCATGATTAATTGATATCTTCCATGTTTCTGATGGTG
>JBBSWJ010000002.1:12767-15876 GCA_038046345.1 Nanobdellota archaeon
CTACATCTCTTGGTGATTCTCCTCCAGGTGCTTTAAAATCAAGTAGATTACTTCTTTGTATCAGTTCAATTTCTTTTGTAAAAGTTTTTTTCTTTCTTTTCCCTTCCCATTCTCCCTGCGATAACTCAAGCAGAGCATCCGTTACAATAATACTATATGGAAATCCAATCTCTTCGCACATTAGTATGGTACTATCAAGATGTCTAGTACAGTTTCCTGCGTGTACCTCATCAAATTTCACTCCTTCATCACGAAGTCTTCTGCCTAAAGCTCTTGCTTGGAGTACGCCCCTCTCTGTAAGCATACTATCAATACATCTTCCCCCGACAAGTTCTGCTATTTTAAAACTTAATTCAGCTTCTGCGTGTCTTATCAAATAAAAATCAATCATTCATTTTTTACAAAAACTACTGTATTAAAATCTTTCTTAAACTTTTACTTATTTCTTGTCCATAGAAATAATCCAACCAACACTATCACAATTAAGAACAGCAGTGCGTTTCCATCGTGCCCGGAATCAACATTTGCTACAGCTAGTCCAGTTATATTTTGTGAGAATAATAGTATTCCTATTCCTAGTATTATTATAACTCCAATTATTCCTTCAAAATCTCTTTTCTTTTTATCATTTTCTATTTTAATTTGTTTTCCAACAACTTTTCCAACAGCCTTGTAGAATTCAATATCTTGTATTTGGTAATGCTTATCATTTTTAATTGGTATTTGGCTTATATTATGTGGGATTACATGATGTGTTTTTCCTAGTTGTTCTGATGCTTTTTTTACTATGTATGATGCTAGTCCTATTGTGGTTTCAGGGTTAAATAAATCAGTTCCTTCTTTGCTGTTTTCATCGACTACAAATATTTTCCCGTTGTTTGTTTTTTTTATTTTTTTCTTTACGTCTTCAACCAAAGAGAATAGATGTGGTGTTTTCTTCCAGTAATCTGAATTGCTTATATCTTTTTTTGGGATTTTATGGTGTTTTTGAATATCAATTTTAAGTATTCTTGGTGGTTCTTCTTTAGGCCATGCTGCTTTGTATGCTTCTGTTATTAGTCCCTCATATGGGCCTGCTGTCTTTTGTGCAATAATTATTGCGTGGGGATGATGATAATGAATTATCTTAATAGATTTCATTAACTTTTTTATCAACAGCGGATATGATCCATCATCTTTTGTTTGGTTTTGAATGAATTTTTTAATAAAAGTAATCACCCGCTCCATCATTTTGTTAATTGATATTTATATTTAAAGATTTGCCCGAATAATTTATAAACTATTAATCATATCCTCAAAAGTATGAAAAGGGGATTGGTGATTGTTCTTTTTGTTTTGTTTTTATTAGGTTGTACTACTCCAGTTCAAGATCGAAGTTTTGTTTGCGATACTCCGTATATTCAGGTTGGTAATTCATGTTGTTTGGATGTTGATTCTAACTCAATATGTGACATTGATGAAGTTTCTGATAAGCCTGTTATTGACTTGCAACTTCCTGTGGTTGTTGATGATTCTTGTGGCCAGACTAGCTTTAAAGTTGTTAATGTTTGCAGTAATGGCGCATTGGTTAAATATGTGCTTGATGTTGGAGATGTTGATATTGACTCTTTTGAGGCAGTTGTTTACAAAAATGCTGAAGCTTTTGGAGAGGAAGTTGCTATTACACAGACTGTTGCAGGCGGGGGAGCTAATGAACGGTTGGCTGGTGCTGTTGATTTAGGTTTTGGAATATATATTAAAGCTGAATTTTTTTCTAATCCGTGCGGTATTTCTGGTGCTTACGGTCCCGGTTTTCCAAATACCTTAGATGGTTGTTAAATTTTCTAAAGCAGCCATAACTCTTTTTTGGTATGATACTAAACTGCGTAAATCTCCTATACTGCTTGCATGTTGTAAACTAAGCAAACCTAAGATTATGCCCAAGCCAACTAAACTTTTTTCGTTCATATTATAATCACCGTATCAGCTACATCATACATTGTAACGTTAAAGGGAGTTAATAATCAATAACAGAATAAATCTATACAATAAATAATTTAATTTCAACACAAAATCCGTTTCTTTAAATCATCTCTAATTTTATAGACTTTTTCAGAGTCTTTCAGAATAGAAGTATCTATCTCTTGAATGAACATCTCTTCTTTATTATGATTTAATTTCTTTAATGCTCCTTTGAAGGGAACATCAATTTGGGAATGACCTATAAGGGTATCTGTAATTTTCCCTGCCTGTAACTTTCCTCCAGCATTGCAATATACAAGAACAATGCCGTTTTCAAATGCCCTTCCAATGCAGAGAGAATCTACAAGATTTATCTCGGAATTCTTATTCCAAGCGTTCCCTATTTTTCCAGCATCCCCATAACACCAATAACTAGGACAAATAATAATATTTACTCCTTTCCTAACCATTTTTCTGAATATTTCAGGAAATATTAAATCCCAACAAATAATTAGACCAACTTTTCCGTACTTAGTATTAAAGACGGGGACTTCATGACCTGGAGTAATATAATGCCTTTCTGGATGCCAAAGATTCACTTTCCTATATCTTGTTTTTATCTTTCCATTTGATTCGATATAGTAAGTTGTGTTATGTAATCCAAGGTTATCTTCTTCAATAATTGAGCCTGGAACAACATCTATTTTATATTTTTTAGCTAAGTTTTGAAAATGTTTTACATATTTTTGTTTAGAGTCAGCATATTCTCTCTTTGCCATAATCGGGCCTGTAACAAAGTCTTCAGGAAAGACAATAATCTTGGCTTTTGAAGATGAAGCCTTTTTCATAAACTTCTCAGCTTTTTTCAGGTTTTCTTCTGGGGAGAATTGTTTTATTTCAAATTGTACGACAGCTATTTTGAGTTTCATAATCAATCTATTGGGAGCAGAGCTTTATATGCTTTCGCCAGCTTAATCAAATCCAACCACTTATTAACTCTTAATTCTAATTGAGGAATAGCAACTTCCGCAGGTGTCTTTTTACCTAAAGACATATGCTTTCTATTGAAGTTATAGTTTATCTCTAATCCTTTCATAATTGCATGAGCAGATTCTAAACAACCATGAAAACCCCTCATGACTTTTGTTCTTTCTCTAATTGTATTATG
>JBBSWJ010000003.1:0-27741 GCA_038046345.1 Nanobdellota archaeon
TTGCTCCACCCAAGTCTTCTCCGTCACATTCTTCAGTATCCTGATTTATTATTCCATCACCGCATAATAATGGATCTATTTCAAATGTACAACTATCTGTATTGTATTGACAGGTTTCTAAGCATGAGATTCTTCCACCTGTAAATTCTAGGCTTACGCATGTTTCTTGTCCAAGGTCTGTTCCATCGCATTCTTCAATTACTTGATTTACTCTTCCATCACCGCAGTATGGGGGTTGTTCACATTGTTGTGCTGTTAATAACAAAGAAAGTAGTGCTATCAAAAAAAAATGTTCTATCAGCCCCTTCTTCACATTAACAGTTACACTCAAGTCGTATATATACCTGTCGATGGTCAACATTTAAAGGAAACTATCAAAAACGAGGATTTACAGTAAAGATACATGAAGTTTCCTTAGAAGAAGTTATTAGAAACGAACAGAGATAAAAATGAATTAATATTCTGAGCTATAAAATAATAAGCGCAGGCTGGGATTTGCACCCAGGATCAGAGGGTTGCAGCCTCTTGCCTTACTGCTTGGCTACCCGCGCATAGGATCATTAGTTTACTGAGTGTTTAAATAATTAACTTTGTTAATATGGGCCCAAGGGGATTTGAACCCCCGATCTACAGCTTTCTTCTGGATAACTTATAATATTAGAAGGCTTTAGCGAAACTTTTCAGTTTTGTCGCCTTATCCAGGTTCCCCGAAATGCTTAAAGCAATTCTCTAGGCTATGGGCCCGCCTAGCTTATTTTCAAATAGATCTTTAAAAAACTTTCTTTACTGTTTTTTTAAAACAACCAAGCTTAATCTAAAATATCTTTCATAATCATTAAAGAATTTTCAGTTTTTTGGAGTAACCTTATATTAACCACACTAAAAAAAATATTCCTAAACAACCTTGGAGGTGCTAAATGAAAAAATTAATTTTGTTATTAACATTGTTACTTGTCCAACCTGTTCTTGGGCAGGTATATATTTCAGAGATCATGTACAACCCATATCCAATCAGTGATACCGACGCTGAATGGGTTGAGCTGTATAACTCTGGTCCAGAATCTGTAAGTTTAAATGACTGGACTTTAAATGGAGCAGAATTCGATGATGTAACAATCCAGTCAAATCAATTTTTAGTAATAGCGCGTGAATTGACTGATGGTACTGACGAAGACCTTGACAGTTTTGAAACAATTTATGGAAATGGAGACGGAGTATGGAATGATGGCTTTACAGCTATCGACGGTTCAATATCCCTAACTGATGGTGAAGGAGCAATGCTTGCTAACTCAGACAGTGCGCAAGACATTGTAAACTACTCAAAATCATGGGGCGGAGATGGTAATGGATTTTCCATACGCAAGAAAGATTTAGTCGGTGAAAACACACCTGACAACTGGGCAGAACATAAACTTATTGGTGGTACACCTGGAAGCGGGGAGGGCTCAAGTTTGGAAGTATCTTTCTTTGTAGAATCTAGTTTATTAAAAATAAGTAAACTATCATTCCCAGACGATACTCCAGCAGAAGGATTTCAAGTTATTCCAACACCGGGTGGGGTAAGAAACTTAACATTTGAAGTTATAGTAGAAGATGCACAAAATCCATCTGGTAGCATACTCTTCCTTAATGAAGAGATAACCTTAAACGTTGAAGGACCATTACTTTCAGGAAATATCCTGCTACCTTACTCTGTACAACCGGGAGGATATAACATATCATACCACCTTGAAGACGGGCCTAAAACTTTGGATGGATCACTAAACTTTGAAGTTATGCCCCTTATTGCTTTACAAGCAAGTACAAATGCTCTGTCATTTGGGCTAATCCTTCAAAACAGTACATCTGCACCACAAGACGTTACACTAAGTAATCTAGGAAATGTTATTATTGATACAAGATTACTTGCAAGTAACTTCTCAAGTAATTCAACAGTGCTTAACCCAAGTGTAATCTCTGTTAATTCTGGAGGGATAATAACAGCTCTGGACTACATAACTGAAGTTGAGCTTGATCTTGAACCAGGCACTAACAAAGCTGTTAGCTTTACTGCAAGTGTACCATCTGACGCAGTTGAAGGCGAATACACTGGTGCAATAAACGTAATAGGAAGACCATGAAAATCTTTCTTTTTTTCTTAATTTTTATTCCTTCAGTTTATGGTTTAGCTGTTAGCCCAGATTCCTTAAACTTTGAAGAAGAAACAGCTGTATTATACCTGATTAATGATCGCACTTACTCTGCTTTTTATACTATCCAATGGAACGATGGAAACACTGAGGTTATGTTAAAACCAAAAGAAGTAAAACCAATCCAATTAAACTCCAAAGAAAAATCTGGAGTTATCACAATAAGCGAAAAATTTGACGGAGAAGGTGTTTTACTTCTGCCCTCTATAGAAGTACCTTACCAATCAATAAAAAAACCATTTCTGAATAAGATTACTGGAAATGCTGCTGCTAAGTTTAAAGAATTAAATCTATCTAAAAAACATATTATGATTTCAAGCGGTGTTGGCCTTTTGTTAATAATCAGCTTTCTCTTTTGGGGATTTCCTAAAAAAAAGAAGACCAAACCACATAAATGAAACAACAATATTTTTAAATATACTTTTCACTTGAAAAACTTTAATGGACTTAGTAAAGATATCTAAAAAGTGGCAGAAAAAGTGGCAGGACGCACAAATCTTTAAAGTATCACATGACTTTAAGAAAAAAAAGTTTTATGTGCTAGAAATGTATTGTTATCCAAGCAGCCATCTACATATGGGCCATTTAAAAAATTATTCCCTTACTGATGCGTCTGCCCGATACAAAAGGCTTAACGGATTTAATGTTTTATACCCAACAGGCTACGATTCATTTGGTCTTCCAGCAGAGAATGCTGCAATTAAGTACGGTGATAACCCTAAAGATTACACAGAAAGAAATATCACAAGAATACGTGAACAACAAAAAGCAATTGGATGGAGTTATGACTGGTCTAGAGAGATTGCTTCTCATCGATTAGACTACACTAAATGGGATCAGTATTTCTTCTTAAAACTATTTGAAAAAGGTCTTGCTTACAGGGACAATGCTCCAGTAAATTTTTGTCCTTCTTGCAAAACAGTACTCGCTAATGAACAAGTAGAAAATGGCACTTGCTGGAGATGCCATAGCAATGTAGAGACCAAACTTCTGGAACAATGGTTTTTACGCATTACAAAATACGCTGATGAATTACTTGAAGATCTTGAAGTTCTGGACTGGCCGGACAGAGTTAAGGTCATGCAAAAAAATTGGATCTCCAGAAAAGAATGGATTGATATTGACTACCAAATTGATGGTTCTGATAAAAAAATTAAAGTATCCACAACAAGACCAGACACTAACTTTGGTGCAACATTTATAGTTATCGCACCAGAACATTCATTAACCAATACCATCCCATCAAAAAACAAGAAAGAAGTAAACGAATACATAGCATATGCAAAAAACAAAACCGAAGAAGACAGAATAAAAGAAAGCGGAAAGAAAACTGGTGTCTTCACCGGGCTTTACTGTATCAACCCACTAACTAAGAATAAAATGCCAATATGGATTGCTGATTTTATAATTACATCAGTTGGCACCGGAGCAGTAGTAGGAGTTCCAGGGCATGACATAAGAGATTTTGATTTCGCTAAAGAATTTGATATTCCAATTGTAAGAGTAGTTATTGGAGACAATGGAGACAAATCTGAGATTAATAAAAGAGAACAAGTTTATGAAGGAAAAGGAAAAATGATAAACTCTGGTTTTTTGAATGGTTTAGACACAGATACTGCTTCTAAAAAGGTTATGGATTATTTTGAAAAAAACAACTGCGGTAAACGAATAGTTCGTTACCGCTTAAGAGACTGGCTTTTATCAAGACAGAGATATTGGGGCGCACCAATCCCTATAATACACTGTAAATCTTGCGGCATGGTCCCAGTACCTGAATCAGAACTGCCTGTTGAACTACCAAAAAATGTTGAGTTTACTGGCAAAGGCAATCCACTAGAACATGCACATGATTTCGTAAATGTTACATGCCCAAAATGCGATGGTCCAGCAAAACGTGAAACAGATACATTAGACACTTTTTTTGATAGCTCATGGTACTTTTTACGTTTTTGTGATCCACAGAACAATGATGAGATGTTTAATGAGGAAATCGCTGACTATTGGATGCCTGTAGACCAATATATTGGTGGCATAGAACACGCTATACTTCACTTATTATATGCTAGATTTATCACAAAAGCATTAAGAGATCTTGGATTTACAACTATCTCTGAACCATTCAAGAAGTTATACACCATCGGAATGATAATAAAAGACGGTGCAAAAATGAGTAAATCAGTCGGTAATGTTGTAGACCCAATGCAGATTGCAGAAACTTTTGGACCAGACACAGCAAGATTATTTATTCTGTCTGCTGCCAGTTATGACAAAGAATTAGAATGGAGCGACAAAGGAGTTGAAGCAGCTAACAAATTTATCAAGCGTTTTGCTTTGCTGATCTCACCTAGAGCAGTTGTAAATAATACCCAAGATAAATATATTGAAAGTCATCTTAACCTTACCATCAAAGAGGTAACTGAGTGCATGGAGAAATTTGAATTAAATATTGCAGCTACTAAACTAATGTCATTCACAAATTATCTTAATAAATATAAAAACAATATCAGTGATGATGTTTTTAATAAATCCTTAATGTCTATTACAATAATGTTTTCCCCCTTTATTCCACATGTTTGTGAGGAAATCTGGCATGAAATAGGCGGAAAGAATTTTGTTTCAATCAGCACTTGGCCATTACCTGATGATAAGAAAGTTGATCCTAATATCAAAGTGCTAGACTTAATGATAGAACAAGCTTCAAGAGATATTCATGCTGTTCTAAGCTTAGTTAAAATAAAACCTAAAAAAGTTACATTATTCGTCTCTGAATCTTGGAAATATTCTTTATTTTCTAACCTTAAGACCATGCTGAACAAAACAAGAAATCCTGGCGAGTTAATAAAAGCAGTAATGATTAAGGAACATGCTAAAGAAATTCCTAGAATAGTTAATGACATTTTAAAAAATCCAGCTAAGATTCCTGCAGTAATGGTTAGTAAACTTGAAGAGCTAGAGGCATTAGAGAGATCTATTGAATTTTTTTCTAAAGAGATTAAACTGCCTGTAGAGGTAATTGACGCTGATAAATCCAAAGAACAAAAAGCAGCTCAAGCTTACCCAGGAAAACCAGCAATACTAATAGAATAAGATAACATAAAAATTAGCTGATAAGTCAATTTATTTTTTTTCTTTGTAAAACACTTCACCAGTTTGAGGCTCAGTGCTTTCTTGCTGATTGTTTATAACTGAGAATTCAGCTTCTTTTTTCTTTCTTTTACGGTATATAACAACAACAATAACCACTGCAATAACTATAAACAGTATACCACCAATACCTAAGTATAATGGCATTTTTGAACCGGAAAGCACAGCACTTCCAGTAACAGCATTGCGAGTGTATAACATAAAGCTTAGTAATAATACTACCACAAATGAAACAGTAACAATTTTTTTATTCATCCACTCATATGGAAAGTGTAACATTTTTTCTTTAGAACTTTTTTTCTTTGCTTTCACATAACACTAAAATTATTTAACTATTTAAATCTTATTGTGGCAATTGGTATCTTTGCCACTGCACATATTTATTTTGTATAATCTTATCTCTAACCTTTTGTGTCCATCCACCATCACCATCCTGATTCATAAACGAGCTCTCACTATCATGGTAAGTATCAGATTCGTTATCTTCAAATTTTATTCTAAACAGATGCCCAACCTCATGCAACATTGAGCTAAATGAATCTAACCTGCCAAATTCATAAATTATTATTACACCGTAATCCCATGCTGCTTTTCCACCCAATAGGATTATTGCATCTTCCCCTTTTATTGAGTAACCAGTGCTTCTAGTAAAAAATATACTCACTTCAGATTTCTCACAAGTTTTCTGAATTTTTTGAAGAGAAAGATCTGTTTGTAGGATTACAACATAAGCAGTAACATTCTCGAGGTTATGCCTCTCAGCCTCATAAAACTCAACACCCGCTTGTTCTTCATATTCTTGGGATAACCTTCTAAAATATAAATTTATAAGGCGCGGATCCGCTGGATGAAATACATCATTTACTAGGCAAGTACTTATACGTCTATTCTCTTGCGCATTCAAGTTATTAGGCGATCTGGTTAATGACAACGCCACAACAATACCGGCTAACCCACTCAGTAGCCTACTTTTCATTAAAAATTAAAAGTCACACTTGTATATAATTATTATTAAACATCAATATAAACACCACTTAAGCTAATGGATTAACCACCAATATCTTTTTTGAATCTTAGTATTGTTTTAATAATATTTTCTGGTTGCGTTTTTAATAGTTTACTAATCTTATCCAAGACATCCCCATCATAAACAGCTGTACTTTTTAGTAATGTGTCAACATCTTTTTTCTTCTTTGTAACTTTCTTCCATAAATCAAATAATTCTTCTACTCTTCCAGGTAACTGTTGTATCTTGCAGTCTAGTAATCTTGCTGCTTCATCAATAATCTCTTGTTCTTTACTTGTTTCTCCAACTGCTGCTTCCCCAGCTTTATATTCTAACCTTACGACTGAGTCGGATATTTTACTTGATCTTACAATCTTTAATGGTTTTGCTTCTATTGTTGTATCCAAGTGCGTTCCACCACAACATTCCACGTCTACACCTATTATGTTTACTATCCTCAATTTTTTACCAGGCACAGCCCCGCCCTGATATATGCCCATACCAAAACGATCTTCTGCCTCTCTTCTATCCATAAAACTTTTTTCTATTTTTATTTTTGCATCAATAATCCTGTTTGCTTCCTTTTCTATTGCCTTTACTTCTTCTTGCGTTAAATTTTTGTAATGAGTTATATCTAAATGCCCTTTTTCAACGGTTTTTTTTGCTCCTGCCTGATTAATGTGATTCCCAAGAACTATTCTTGCTGCTGCATTAAGTATGTGCGCTCCAGTATGGTGCTTTGCTAACTGTGATCTTCTATTAGCATTAATCTTCCCGGTTATTTCATTCCCTTCCTTTAAACTTGGTTCCTTCCATAACTCATGTATAATAACTGCCCCCTGCTTAAACACATTTACAACATTCTCTCCGTTGATTGTTCCTATATCATTTATCTGCCCACCAGACGTAGGATAAAAATAAGTTTTATCCAAAGCAAGATATTTTCCAACAATTTTTACAATTCTAGATTTAAACTCTGTTTTTTTATAATCATCATAGTAACCTATCTCAGTATCTTTAACACCTTCAAATCCATCAATCTCCTCCGCCCTTGAATGTATAAGCTCTTTTTTTTCATGTAATGCTGATACTTTTGAATAGAAATCATCCGGAATATATACTTTTTTTCCTAATCTTTCTGCTTCATCACGTATTAACTCTGGTGGTATCCCTTGATTATCATACAGGCTTAATAATCTTTTATCACTAATGTCCTCATTGATTATCCTTTTAATTATTGCTTTTGATTTTAGTTTTGTGTTTTCATATTTTTCTTTTTCAACGTCAAGTATGCTAGATATCTCCTTTAAGTTTTCTGATAGTTCTGGAAATATTGGTTTTAAATAATCTGCATGCCAACTAGCTATATCTTGAAGTGAAACATCCCACTTATACTTGTCAATAAATCCAAACACACGTCTTGCTAAAATTCTTAAATTATAACCACCCCCACTATTACTTGGTAATGCTCCATCATTTAACACGACAAGCAATGATCTTGCATGTTCTGCTATTGAATAAACCCCAGATAACTGCAGTATTTCTGTTCTTAACTGATTAACATCTACTCCAATCTTTTTAGCTACATTCTCCCATGATTTATCAATATTTTGTGTTTCATCACAATTTAACTGCCCAGCATGAGGCACGTACTTTTTTAATAATTTTAAGTCTAGATCAACTCCAATTGCTGACTTTAATTTTGATAGTACAGAAGGAAATGTTGCATCATATTGTGTTAATGTACCTTGGCTGAACCACGCATTCCTTTCCATTCCCATGCCCATGTCCAACACTTTTATTTTTAGATCCTTTTTTCCTGCTTGTGTTTGTTCATACAGCATGTAAACCTGATTACCTAACTCATTTCCTCTAGAAAAAAATTCCATGCAACATCCAAAGTTTCCACCACCAGCCCAAGCATCCTCATGGAATGTCAATTCACTATTTGGAAGCCCAAGTCCTTCTTTTAACCAAAGGTGAATGTGCCTAAATGCTTCATTCTGATCCCACTCTTCTGGCTGCACAAACATATGCTGGCCTATCATCACAAAACCGGTGTTATGACTCATTGTAACACCAACATTGTCTATATCACTGAATCTCATACAAAACTGAGGGATTACTAATTTGTTTGCTGGAGGCTGTATCTCCCCGCTTATTACATATGGCTGAAAGGCAGCTATACTTGCATTAGTATACTCCATTGTTGGATTCCATCTAGCTACTACAGGATATCTCCTAATTGGAGTGTACCCAAATTTTTTGAACATTTTTGAAAACTCTTTCCAAATATCTAAATAGCTTAATTGGTTTTTTGCTGGGCTTTTACCTATGAATGAGAAGCTTATTTCTTTATTACATCCTGGATCACCACATAATATTTTGTTTGAGTCTGTTGACCAAAATGGTTTTTTGCAATTAGTGCATATTCTCCTGCAAAAACCTTCTTCTTTTAGAACCTCTGTTGCATAATACTTTTCTGGATTCTTCCAAAATATTGGTCTAGACTGCTCTTTTATTTGCTTATCAGTTAGCATATTTGAGAATCATTATAAATATTATTAAATGTTTTGGTGCCATTCATAAATTTTCTATTTGTTTTCTTAGCTCATCTATCTCTTTTTCAATCACACTTGTTTCTTCTACCTTGGGCGGTTTTGGAATCTCTACTCTTTCTTCTTGCGGTTCTTCAATGTTTTGTGCTTCATATTCGGGCAACATTTTTATTAAACCATCAACATTTCTTTTCATAGAACTAACCTGATTCTTAAGCTTACTTACCTGAATGCTACTTCTTGCACGTAATTTTAAAATGTTTTCATGGTCTTTTATCAGCTCAAGTAATTCTACATGTATCTTAAGAATGTCTTTTCTTTTTTGCTGGTAATCTTCTAACCTAAAATGTAATGATTCTTTCATTGCCCGAATAATGCTCTATCAACTAACTTTAATTTTGTTTTAATTCCATCAAGGTCTTGTTTCCATTGTTCTAATTCTTTTGATTCCTGAGATCTTAACTCATCTATCTTGCCAAGTGATTCTTCTGCCTTTTTTAGTTGTTGAGTGATAACCTCTATTTTTGCTGTTGCATCTTCGTATTGCTCAACTCTAACAAAAATTGTCTTACCCTGCTTGATTGTTTCATGCGCATATCCAACTGGTTTGTAATGTTCTTCAGCTGGTTTTACAGGACTAAACTCTTCAGATTTATTATAATACTCCGGTTTAGAATACTGTTCATGCACGAATTGCGCTGTTTCTTGCTTAGGTAATGGCCTAAAGCTTTTTTCTTTATTGATAGCTGGTATTATTTTAGGCGGCGGAGAAATCGCATTTTTTATGTCTTCCCCGTCTTCATTATCTGAAAGCTGTGAATGAAACACCGGAAACGCTAACTCTGCACTTTTTTTCTCTTCTTTTTTTTCTTTTTTAGAAAACCAGCTCATGTCCCCTCCTTTTATTTGTATATGGATATTTTATTATTAAACCTTTCGTTTTGTAGAAGTTTGTATAAGCTATTATTACACATAATAAGGTTATTAAAACACATCCTTGCTTACAAAAAAGTATATATAGCACTGGTTATTAATAACTGGTTAAACAGTAATTACAAGCAAATGAAGATTGATCTAGAAAAAATAGAATCCTTAATCGGTGATTTCGCTGGAAAGGATGTTATCCCCTTAGTTCGTATTCTAAGAAAGAGAAAAAATGTTTCAGAATTTAAGTTAGCAGAACGTATGAAGCTTGGAGTAAACCAGGTAAGAAATATGCTCTACAGAATGAATGAATATAATCTTGTTTCTTCCACAAGAAAAAAAGACAAGAAAAAAGGATGGTATATCTATTACTGGACTTTCGATGATCATGAATCAGCTTTATTGTTGCAACATCACAAAAAGAAAACCCTTGAATCACTTCATAAAAAATTAAAAGACGAATCAGATACACAATTTTATCTTTGCAAAACTGATAAACTTAGACTACATGCAGCTGAAGCATTAGAAAATAGTTTTAGATGCCCAGAATGTAATTGCCTGCTAGAAATTGAAGACAAACAAAAAGTATTGAACGCACTTAAACGTAATATTGAGTTACTAGAATCTGAGGTTACTGAATTTGAAAAATTAAGCGAAGCTGAAACTAAAAAATTCGCTGAAAAAAATAAAAAAACTATTACTAAGAAAAAAGCTAAAGTAACTGCTGAGAAAAAAACCGCTAAAAAAAATACTTCCCCTAAGAAAGCATTAACTAAGCACTAAGCAGACCATCCAGCACATGCCAACCATCAAATGGAGGTAACGGGATAAGATTGAACACGAATAATACTCCGTTTATCCTTTTTGTTAATATCACTACATGCATAACCTTGGTAGATAACCGTTTATGACTTTTATTGAGAATATACCAAGCTATAAGCCACAACCCACCGTTCATAAGTGGACCAACAAATGCTATTAATGCTGATTTCAATGGATCAACACCGCCGGGCATGGACACAAACCCTGGAACAAATATAATTAGCGGAGAAGAAACAAGCTTTAGCACTACTCCCAGCCCAAGACCAATTGTACTTATAAAAAATTCTGCCTGCAGTCCATAATAAAGAGCTACAAACTTATGCGCCATCTCATGCAATATTATTCCCGGTGCTGCTGCATAAATCCCTGTTTTTATGCTATCAAAATCAAAACGCTTTCTAGTTTTTAGTGGATCACTAAGGTTTGTAACATTTGAAAATATGTAACCTATAGCTACCGTCATAACCGCCAGGCGAATTATTTCTGCTATTGAGATAATCATGATGCTATGTAAACTTTTCTCTTACTTTCTGGTATACCTTCAAGATCTTCTATGTCAAAATCATCATGCTCTACCATTAAATCTTCAAATCTTGGTAAATGTTTAGGTAGTTTCATCGTAGTTTGTTTAAGATTTAACTTTAAATACTTTATGGTAGTTCAGCACTATTGTTTAGTAAACGAATTCTTTACACATTCTCCACTCACACACTTTACATCATTTGTAGGATCAAAATTATAATTATCAACGCATGAGATACAATTTATATTGTCTGGTTTTTCTGGGCATCCAGGATCCCAATTTGTTGGCACTGCTATTACTCTCTGATCTTCCAGACTGAATGTTTCACAATATGGACAATACCTACAGCTTCCATCATACACCACCAATTGGCAATCAGAATCTTGCTCACATTGCAAGTTTTGTTTTGTACAACCAGCTGTTATTATTAATAAAATGATAAGAATGATATATCGATGCATATTAATACTCCGCCAAAGTTTTTTGTGATTTTATATCTTTTAATAACTTACTTCTCTCTTTGAATAATGTTATTGGTAAAGCAAGACCTTCCTGCGCTTTTTTAAACGCATCATCTTGAGAAATACATTTTTCTGGATTCATGGACAACGCATTTCTTGTTAATTCCCGTAACACCCACACCCCGCATGGAGTGTCATATCCTTTTATTTGTCTCATTATTAGTACTGATGCTTGTCTTTTTCTTTTTATTAAATGTTCTGCTACTGCAACTCTTGCAGCATAATAACCACCCACTACACTTGACGCATAGGTTGTTCTCCCTTCATGGCTTTCGTAATCTTGCCAGAATTGGATTTTTGAATATTCTTGATTGTACTTTGCTTCTATAACCTCAAAACTCCATTGTCTTGGTAACAATATAATCCTATAATCATTACCAAGGTAAGCATCATGGTATAATTCTATGTTATTAATCCATGGAAAATATTTGAGCTGCTCAATCATGCTCTCAGATATGATATTATCTGTTGCAGTTATGGCCCATTTGGTTGGTACTAATCTTCTTTGCGTGGCTATCCCTAATGTTCCTGCGCTTAATAGTTTTATAATGTTTGTAACTGGAAGTTTATGCTGATACAAATCGATGATACTATCTCCTGCCTTTAAGTGATGATCTCCAACTATGTATTCTACTCTCTTGGTTATACTTGGGTTAGACTCCAACTTCGCTGTTCTTAATTTCGCCGGGTTAAATACTGGGGCATGCATATTATCAAGTTTTAGATTTATTGTTGGTTTTTTTATAAGATCAAAATTTATATCAGTTGATTTATTCGCCATGCTTACTTCCTGCATTAAACTAATTAACTTTCCATTTTGTGATTTTACCTGCTGTACAAACCTTGGATAAATCATCCTGCCTCTTTCAATGAGGATTTCATATACACTTAATCTTTTCTGAAACCACTGCTCTGGGCTATCAAAGACTTCTTCATTACTTGTTTTTATTGGCGCAAGAATCCCAGCAAACACATTAGGATAATTATACTCACCTACAAACACATCAGGCGGGCTTGATCCTGTAAAATTTGTCCCAACTTTTTTAAGAATATCAATCTGTATATTCTTTAAAGCTCTAAAAGAGTTAGGATCATGGATTGGTTTCATAATTGTTTGTTATTTTTTAGAAATAAAAAGATGTTGATAATGTTATGATTCTTGTTTAAGAATTAATCACTATAATCTTCTGGTTTAGACTGTAATTGTAATGCTTTGTATCTTAGCGTGATAGCATAATTGCCATTACCATAATGCTCTTCAAGAACTTCTGCAAACCTATAGTATAGTATAATCCTGCAGCCTTGTCATATTCCCCCACCGCAGTCAGTTCTAAAGCTAAACTATTAGCTAAGCTTACAAGGTCTTCACCTAATGCGTCTCCCATATGAATACTCCTTGTTGTTTTAATAAACCTATATTATTTAAGGATTATTGTTATCTATCACAAACCTTTAAAAACTTATACTGATCTTCTGAGTTTATGATAAACAAACGTGACTTTTTAAGAATTCAAAAAGATTTAACCTTATTCGATGAAGCTCGTGAACGCCAAATCTCTATTGCTCGTAAGGTTATTCAGCTGTCAAAATTAGTTATTTATAGCTTACAAAGAGATGACGTAACTGCTGCTAAAAAACATGTTTCTGAAATGCAAAAACATGTTAAAAAACTTTCAAAAGATTCGTTAAATGAAGGAATTACAAGAGTAGCGCACCAGGAATTTGTTGAAGCTATGACTTACTTTTCTTTTATAACAAAAGGAATAATTCCATCTCAGAATAGTCTGAAAGTGAGCACAGAAGATTACTTAGCTGGATTGTGCGACTTAACTGGTGAGCTAGGCAGAGGCGCAGTTCAATGCATATTAAAAGGCAATAGTAAAGGCGCAGTTAAAATTCGTGATCTAGTTGATGAATTATATGGAGAATTTCTTAAGTTTAACCTCCCTAATGGAGACTTAAGAAAAAAAGCTGATGCTATCAAATGGAATCTTAAAAAACTTGACGAAATAGTACTTGAAATAAAATTAAAAGATGGACACTAAACTTCGCACACATACTTGCAATGAACTGAGAGCTAGTAATACTAATAACAAAGTACGCTTATCAGGCTGGGTTGCTAAACGACGTGATCATGGTGGGGTTATCTTTATCGACCTGCGTGATCGTTATGGCATCACTCAATTAGTTTTTGAACCAGAATGCAAAGCTTTTGCTGCTGCTGAAAAACTTGGAAGAGAGTTCTGTATACATATTGTTGGCGTTGTAAAAAAAAGGAAACCAGGCATGGAGAATAATACGCTTGACACAGGCGCAATTGAGGTTTATGTCGATTCTCTTGAGATATTAAACAAGTCTGATGTGCCACCATTTGAAGTTGATGAACGTACAGAAGTTTCTGAGGATGTTCGATTAAAGTATCGTTACCTTGATTTGAGAAAACCAAAGATGAGTAATAACCTTGTTTTTCGGGGGAAGGTTATCAAATTTATTCGAGATTGGATGTACAATGCTGGCTTTCTTGAAATTGAAACTCCAATACTAACCTCATCTTCGCCAGAAGGCGCCAGGGATTTTATTGTTCCTTCTCGTGTCCATCCAGGTAAATTTTATGCACTACCTCAGGCCCCGCAACAATACAAACAACTATTAATGGTCGGCGGGATGGATAAATATTTTCAGATTGCTCCATGCATGCGTGATGAAGATCCACGTGCTGATCGCAGCCCCGGAGAATTCTATCAATTAGATATTGAGACAAGCTTCTTATCCCAAGACGAATTTTTTGAATTGATGGAACCTTTACTTATTGAACTATCCAAAAAATTTACTACAAAAAAAATCTTTAAAGTTCCTTTTCCTAAACTTGCTTACAAAGAGACGATGTTAAAATATGGCACTGACAAACCAGACATGCGCTTCGGTCTTGAAATCCAAGATGTATCCTCTTTGCTTAAGGACACCACATTTGAAGTATTCAAGCGCGCGCTGAAAGATAATGGCAGCATTAGAGTTATTGTTGCAACTGGAGCTGCAGATAAACTCTCACGTGCTGATCTTGATGAACTAACCAAACTTGCTGAGAGCCTTGGCGCAAAGGGTCTTGCTTATATCTCATTGAAAGATGATGAAATTAAATCACCATTAATAAAATTTTTAGGTAAAGACATGATTGATACAATCATTGAAAAAGTTTCCGCTAAAAAGGGAGATATAATATTTTTTATGGCTGATAGTGATAAAAAAATTTCAGTAATCATGGGAGAATTGCGTTTAGTCCTTGGCAACAAACTAAACTTAATTAATCGTGAATTATTATGCTGGGCATGGATTGTTGACTTTCCTATGTTTGAGTTTGATGAACTTTCTAGAAAGATTGTATTTGGTCATAATCCTTTCTCCATGCCTCAAGGTGGTTTAAAGGCTTTAGAATCCAAGAATCCACTCGATATACTTGCTTTTCAATATGATATTGTTTGTAATGGATTAGAACTATCATCTGGCGCAGTTAGGAATAATATTCCTGAAGTTATGTATAAAGCATTTGAAATTACTGGTTATACTAAAAAAGAAGTAGATGATAAATTCCGTGCTTTAATTAATGCTTTTAGATACGGAGCACCACCCCACTGCGGTTTTGCACCAGGTATTGAAAGATTAGTTATGCTATTAAGAGATGAGGTTAATATCAGAGAGGTTACTGCTTTTCCCAAAAATAAAGCCGCTGAAGACGTTATGATGGGAGCACCTTCAGAAGTCAGTGATATCCAATTAAAAGAATTGCATATTAAATGTGACATGATCAAAAAATCTGAACGTGCGTCTTTGCCTAAAAAGTAAACGAAAAGTTAGACATTCGGGCAGTTATTTGACTATTCAAAAGTGTATAAGATCAGGACAACCTTGAAGCCCACTTCTTGCAATTTTAACATATGCCTTTTGTTGCCTTTTTCTTTCTCTAAATCTAAATGTAAGCGGGGGTGTAATAGCTTCCTTCTATAAAGTTGCAAGAAACTGTTTAATCTCACTCACCTTTCGTGGATTCAACGAGACATGATCATCTGAACCTCTACCTGTTCTTTTTGATAGAATAGTTATCCATTCATCATTCGTTAATTCTTTCAAAGCTTTCTCAACTGCTTTCTTTCCATCGTGTGTATTCCGATAATGTTCTGGAACTCCTTTAATTACAAAATCAAGAGGAGTATGTTTTCCACCCCAAATATTTCTTCTAATAAGCTTCTGAAGAATCAATTTTTTCAAAACATCTGTTTCTCCCATGTGCAATCTTGTACACAACTCATTAATAATAGTTTCTTAAACTTTTTGTACATCAATATATAACAACGAAAGATTTAAATATTATAATGTTTCATTATTGTTATGAAAGAAGAATCAATCTTTTTGGATCATGTTGGAGACAACCCGCGGATGAGGATATTACAATACTTCATAGAGGGCCGTGATTTCGACTACACTCTCACTGATTTACTCCATGCTGGTGTAAGCTGGGGAACTTTAAATACTTTAGTCCCTAAACTTTTAGAATTAGGTATCATAATAAAAACAAGAAAAATTGGACGAGCTACTTTGTATAAAATAAATCCAGAAAATGTTGCTGTAATTCAATTAATTGAGTTATATGATAATCTACTTCTTGAAAAATTGAATTCAATAGAAAAAATTGGAAAGAAAGTTGAAATTCCTGCTTAATGGTTCATTCGCAAGCCACTTATTAAACCGTAGTTACCACACAACGCCTTGCATAAAGCTTATAAACCATTAAAAAATATGACTTCCATCCCCTATTGAATGAATCAAGTCGCTAGTTCTAAACATAAAAACCATGGGACAAAAACATAGACCAAGACGGGGAAGCATGCAGTACTGGCCAAGGAAAAGAGCCAGAAAAGAAACACCTAGATTGAGAAACTGGTTTGATAACGGTGAAACATTCCTAGGATTTGCAGGATACAAAGCTGGAATGACCCAGTTACAAGTAAAGGACAATCATCCAAAATATGGAAAATCAGGAGAAATAGTAACCCACCCTGTAACAGTAATTGAATGCCCACCACTAAAACCATTAGCATTAAGATTCTATAAAAGAGGAGAAGACGGTCTAAAAGTAAGTGGTTATGCATATTCTTCAACAGTAAACAAGGAGATCACAAGAAAGTTAAAACTTCCCAAAAACACTGATAAACTGCCAGAAACCTGGGATGAAGTAAGATTAATAGTGCACACACAACCAAAACTAGCAGGATTTGGAAAGAAAAAACCAGAAGTATTTGAAATGCCTGTAAAACAGTCTAATATTGAAGAACTTAAAAACCTGCTAACAAAAGACATAACAATCAAAGGAATATTCAAAGAAGGAGAATACCTAGACAGCCATGCAGTAACAAAAGGAAAAGGTTACCAAGGGGCTGTAAAAAGATTCGGAGTAACAATAAGACAAAAAAAATCAGAAAAAACAAAGAGAGGAGTAGGCAATCTTGGGCCATGGACACCAAAAAGAGTAAGTTATAGAGTACCTCAAGCAGGACAGATGGGCTATCATCTAAGAACAGAATTTAACAAACAGCTGTTATATGTTGGCGAAAAACCAGAAGACATAAACCCAAAGGGCGGATTTATAAGATATGGTCTAGTAAAAAATGCATTTCTTCTAATCGCAGGATCACTGCCAGGACCTAAAAAAAGACTGATCATACTAACACATGGAAGAAGAACAATAAAAAAACAAACAACCCCTTCAGTGATATCAATAAACAAAGAGAGCAAACAATGAAAGCAAAGATACTTGACATAAACGGAAAGGAAATCAAAGAGATAAAACTACCAACCCAATTTGATGAACCATACCGCCCAGACCTAATCAAAAAAGCAGTCCTAGCAATACAAGCAAACAACCGCCAGCCATATGGAACAAAAAAAGGAGCTGGTATGAGACAGCGGGGCAAACTATCAAGGCGAAGAAGAAAATACAAGGGAGCTTATGGAAGAGGCATATCAAGAGTACCAAGAAAAACCATGACAAAAAGAGGCACACAATTCTATTGGGTAGGAGCAGAAGCACCATCCACAGTAGGCGGAAGACGAGCACATCCCCCAAAAGCAGAAAAAGATTGGCACCAAAAACTAAACTTAAATGAAAAAAGAAAGGCAATAAGAAGCGCACTAAACGCAACAACAATAAAAGAAATAGTTCAAGCAAGAGGGCACAGAACAGACATAGCCCCATTTGTTATAGATGGAAAAATTGAAGAAATATCAAAAACAAAGGAATTACATAAGATCCTAAACAAGATAGGACTTGGCTCAGAACTAGATAGAATAATGAAAAAAAAAGTTAGAGCTGGAAAGGGAAAGATGCGAGGAAGAAAGTACAAGACTAAAACTGGACCACTATTTATTGTATCAGAAAAATGTAAACTCATAGATGCAACAACAAATTTGCTTGGAATCGATACAACACTAGTAAACAACCTTAATGCAGCATTATTAGCTCCTGGTTGTACACCAGGCAGACTGTGCATATGGAGTGATAAAGCCATGGATAAACTTGGAAAAGAAAAATTATTTATGAAGAAGGTAAGAAAATGAAAGATCCTTACTCTATAATAAAAAACCCACTAATGGTAGAAAAAGCAGTACGCTTAATGGAAGCAGAAAACAAATTAACATTTTTAGTTGCACTGGACGCAAACAAAAGGGAAATTAAAGAAGCAGTGGAAACAATATTTAAAGTAAAGGTAGAAAAAGTAAACACAACCATAACTGGAAAAGCAATAAAAAAAGCTTTTGTAAAAATATCCTTAGATACACCAGCACAAGAAATAATATCAGGAATGGGGCTATCATAAATGGGAAAGAGAATTATCACACAAAGGCGAGGACGCGGAACATTAACATACACTGCAAATAGCCATAAAAGCAAAGGAAAAGTAAGCCATCGAGTAAGAGATGAACAAGAAAAAACAAGCAGTGTAACAGGAATTATAGAAGATATAGTCCACTGCAGCGGGCATAACGCTCCATTAGTTTTTATAAAATATCAAACTGGAGAAAGAATATTATTACCAGCACCAGAAAATGTAAGAGCATACGATGAAGTAAGCGCGGGCATAACAGCAGAAATAAAACCAGGAAATGTCCTACCAGTAAAAAGCATACCTGAAGGCACAACCATATGCAATATAGAGTCATTACCAGGAAAGATAAGCTTTTGCAGAAGCGCAGGAAGCTCAGCAAAGATAATACACAAATCACCAGTAGATGTAACAATTAAATTCCCATCATCAAGAAAAGAAAAAAAACTAAACCCAGAATGCAGAGCAACAATAGGCGTTGTAGCTGGCGGCGGAAAAAGAGATAGACCACTACTAAAGGCAGGTACAAGACATCACAAGATGAGAGCAAAAGGACAATTATACCCAAAAACTTCAGGAGTAGCAATGAACGCAGTAGACCATCCATTTGGGTCTGGAAGAGGAAGACATGTTGGTAAACCCAAAAATGCACCAAAACACGCACCTCCTGGAAGAAATGTTGGATTGATAAAAGCAAGAAGAACTGGAAGGAAACGATAAGGTGGTAAAAGAACTAAAAGTATACGGAAAAAATGAAGCAGAACTAAAAAAGTTAGAATCACAGGAACTACTTGCACTGCTACCATCAAGAGCAAGAAGGACACTAAAGAGAGAAGGGAAAAAAGCTGTTCATGCCCCATTAAACAAAAAGATACAACAAGCCATCAATGGAAAAAGAAAAAAGCCAATAAAAACTCATTGCAGAGAACTACTGATATTACCATACATGATAGGATTAACAATAGCAGTATACAATGGTAAAGAGTATGCTAACATAATAATAATACCCGAAATGATAGGGCATTACATTGGAGAATTCGCATATACAAGAAAGTTCGGAAAACATTCAGGACCAGGAATTGGAGCAACAAAGTCTAGCAAGGCTGCTAAGAAATAAAAATGAAATACAAAGAAAACCAAGCAATTGCAAGAGGATTAGATTTACCTATTTCAACAAAATTTAGCGTAGACATATGCAGCTTCTTGAGAGGAAAAACAGTTGAAAGATCAAGAAGGGAACTGATGAACGTACTTGAAAAAAAACAAGCAATCCCATTAAACAAACATAAACAAGATATCCCCCACAGAAAAGGAAACATGGCAGCAGGAAGATACCCACAAAAAGCTACACAACATATACTAAAAATTGTAAATTTAGCGGAGAGAAATGCACATAACCGTGGATTAAACACAGAGAATCTAATAATACGGAGCATCAAGGCAGACGGAGCAGGCAAACCAAACAGAACCGGAAGACATGGAAGAAGACAAATGAAGAGAACACATATTGAAGTTATTGTTGAAGAAATTGCAAAGAAGGAGAAAAAATGATTGAAAGAAAATTCATTGCAAAGGGAGTAAATGAACTACAGATTCAAGAATATATAGGACAACAATTAGGAAGAGTAGGATATAGCAAAATTGAAATCAAAAAAACCCCACTTGGAGAAAAAATAGTTGTTCACACAAGCAGACCCGGAATGATTGTCGGAAAAAAGGGAGAGAATATACGCAAACTCACAGCACTGCTAAAAAATAAATTCGGTCTTGAAAACCCACAAATAGAAATTGCAGAAATAACCGACCCAATGTTGGACGCAAACAATGTTGCTGAGTCAATTGCATACACATTTGAACGCTATGGAAGTAAAAGATTCAAATATCTTGGTTATGAAACTCTTAAAAGAATAATAGCAGCTGGAGCAATAGGCGCGGAAATAATCATAAGCGGTACAGTACCAAGCGCAAGAGCAAAGAAATGGAAATTCTATGAAGGATATCTAAAAAGGTCAGGAGATGTATCATCCACAAAAGTAAGAAGAGCAACCACCACTGCAATATTGAAACGAGGTGCAATAGGCATAAAGGTAGCTATAATGCCTCCAGACATCGTACTGCCTGATACAATCAAGATATTATCCCCAAAAGAAGTAATACCAGAACCAGAAAGGGAAGTACAAAAGAAAAAGCCAAGAAAAGCAGTGCAAAAAAATAAAAAAACTACTGAAAAACAATCAGATGAAAAAAAGGATAATACAAATAAGATACCGGACAAACAGGAGGTAAAACCTGATTCAACAAATTAGACATGGCAATAATTAAAAAAAATGATTTTAAAAAAATGAAAGAAGAAGAACTAAAAACAAAGTTAGATGCACTGCAACGAGAGTTAATGAAATTAAACGCACAGATTAAATGTGGAACTGTCCCAGAGAATCCAGGAAGGGTCAAGATCATAAAAAAAACAATTGCAAATATATTCAGAAAACAAAATGAAAATCAAAGGAAGGAGGCGCAAATACAAAAATGATTGACATATGCAATACATGCGGATTAAACAAAGAACTTTGCGTGTGTGAAATTATAGCAAAGGAAGAACAGAGAATAAAAATAAAAACAGTAAAACGAAAATTTGGAAAACTAATGACAGTTATAGAAGGGATCAATGAGAAAGAAATAGACATAAAAGACGTTACAAAACAACTAAAATCAAAACTTGCATGCGGTGGCACAACAAAAAAAGGCGTGATAGAACTACAAGGAAACCATGCACAAAAAGCAAGAATAGAGCTGATAAAGCTTGGGTTTAAACAAGAAACAATAACAACAGGGTAAAAATGACAAAACACGAAATACTAAACGAAGAAATCATTGGCAAAAAAATAAAAGTTACACGCGCCGAGAATAATAGCTTGAATGGAATTGAAGGAACTATCGTAGATGAAACCAGAAATACAATAACAGTTGAGACAACAAATGGAGAAAAAAAATTGCTTAAATCACAGGTCGTACTCAAAATGGCCAGCAAAGGAAAAGTGTACGAGCTGGACGGAAGGCTATTACTTAATAGACCAGAGGATCGCATTAAGAAAATGAGGGTTATACAATGAAAAAAAATATTGGAATAAACGTAGAAGTCCCAAAGAAAACATGCAATGATAAAAACTGTCCGTTCCATGGCTCAATTAGTCTTAGAGGCAGAAGATTAGAAGGAAAAGTAATCAAAATCAATCTAAATAAAGGCGCAGTAATAGAATGGCATAGGCAGATATATCTCTCAAAATATGAAAGGTATGAAAAAAGAAGATCAAGGATACACACACACAAACCAGACTGCATTGACTTAAAGCTGGGCGATATTGTAACGGCAGTTGAAACAAGACCAATAGCAAAAACAAAAAGTTTTATCATAATCGAGGTAAACAAATGAAATCAATAATCTCAAAAAATTCAAGAGGGCTAGAAACAGGAGCAGTAATAGATGCATGCGATAATTCTGGCGCTAAAAAAATAAGGATATTCACGGTTTACGGACATAAAACTGTAAAGAGAAGAAGAGCAAGAGCGGGCATAGCAGATATGGTTATGGCAAGTGTAGTCAGAGGAAAACCAGACATAAGAAAAAAAGTAGTTTATGCCGTCATAGTCAGACAAAAAAAAGAGTTCAAACGAGTAAACGGTTTAAGAGTATCCTTTGAAGACAACGCAGCAGTTTTACTAAAAGACAACAAAGGAAACCCAAAGGGCACCGCTATAAAAGGGCCAATAGCTAAGGAGGTTACAATCCGCTGGCCAGCAATATCAAAGATTGCAAGTAATGCAGTATGAAAACATTTTCAAATAAATGGAAGTCAAGTAAGAATAGAAGAAAACAGCGTAAATACAGAGCTAACGCACCACTTCATACCAAGGGCAAGTTCCTTCATGCAATGTTATCAAAGGAACTGAAGAAAAAATACTCAAAAAATAGTATAAGATTAAGAAAAGGAGACAATGTGCTGATAATGAGGGGGCAGTTTAAGAAAAAAACTGGTGAAGTGACGGTTGTAAAAACAAAGATTGCGAAGGCATTTGTAAGCGGAGCAGAACTAACAAAGAAAGATGGAACAAAGATACATTATCCCATAGCAATAAGTAATTTACAAATAACCGTGTTAAAGCTTGAAGATAATAAAAGAAAAAAATCATTAGAGAGGGGGGCAAAGAAATGAAACACCACCTAAAAGGATACAATGCACCAACTAGTTGGCCAATAAAAAGAAAAAAAACAAGATACACTGGAAAACCTACACCAGGACCATATGCACTAAATGAGTCTATAACCTTATCATTAATAATTATAGAATGGCTAAAACACGCAAAAAATCTAAGAGAAGTAAAGATCATCCTAAATGATGGAAAGGTACTAATTAACAAAAAAATAATTAAAGATCATAAGTTTCCAGCAGGGCTATTTGATGTTATTGAACTACCAGACTTAAAAGAAACATATAGAATTGGAATAAATTCATACGGTAAGTTAGCCATCACTAAGATTAATGGCACTAACAAAAAGGTATACAAAATAAATAATAAGACAATACTAAAAAATGGAAGAACACAACTTAACCTAACCGGCGGTAGAAACATAATTGTCAAAGAAACCAACTTCAGAACAGGAGACAGCATAATATTTGATCATGAAAATAAAAAAATCGTTAAACACCTTAAACTAGAAAATGGTGCAAGAATATTCCTAAACAAAGGTAAACACGCCGGAAATGTAGGCACTCTTGAAGGAATGAACAAATATGAAGGCATGAGGAAAACTGATATTAAAATTAAGTCAAAGAACGGGCACATTGAAACATTAAAGGAATATGGAATAGTTATTGATGACTCAATAGAGGAAGCACAATGAAAACAATAAGTATTGATAAGGTAACCCTTAACATAGGAGTAGGAGAAGCAGGCGACAAGCTAAACAAAGCAGTAAAATTACTGGACAGTATCACAGAATGCAAATCAATACAAACAAAATCTAAAAAGAGAATACCAACATGGAATATACGCCCCGGACTGCCAATAGCAGCTAAGGTTACATTAAGAAGGGAAAAGGCACATAAAATGGCCAAAAGATTATTCTCAGCAAAAGGGAATATATTACCCGCTAAAAAGTTTGATAATCATGGAAATGTTTCTTTCGGAATAAGCGAATACCTGGACATTCCAGATACAAAATATGACTCAGAAGTTGGGATCATAGGATTAGAAGCTGCAATAACATTGAAGAGACCAGGATACAGAGTAAAGCAAAGGATGCTAAAAACAACAAAGGTAGGAAAGAAACAAAGGATAACAAAAGAAGAAGCAATTGAATACTTCAAGAAAGAGTATAACCTCGAGGTGACCCAATGACAACAAGTGATTACAAAAAAATGTTCAAACAACTTAAAGCAAAACCAGTCAAACTAAAGAAATATATCAAACACAACGCACCAAAAAAAAGAGAATTTGGAAGAAGCACAAAAAAATGTAAAAGATGCGGTACAACACACGGATTTATAGGAAAATACCATTTAGGCATATGCCGTAGATGCTTCAGAGAAAATGCACAGAAACTAGGATTCAAGAAATATGACTAAAGGAAAACAACAATGAAACATGATACATTAGCAGACATGATGAGCAATATACTAAACGCAGAAAGAACAGGAAAGAGCGCAACACAGAGCACACCAAACAGCAAGTTAAACCTAAAGGTTCTTGAAATTATGAAAGAACGCGGGTACATTAAGTCTTTTGAAGTAATAAACAATCGAGAAGGCGGAATACTAAAGATACAACTTAACGGACGCATAAATAATTGCGGCGCAATAAAGCCTAGGTTCAGTGTAAGCGTTAATGAAATAGAAAAATTTGAAAAAAGATACCTACCAGCAAGAGGATTCGGTGTAATAATGCTTTCAACCACCAAAGGAGTAATTATGAATTATGCTGCAAAAGAAGAAAAAATAGGAGGAACACTATTAGCATTTTGTTACTAAAATGAAGCAAGACATCACAGAAAAAATCACAGTACCAGACGGAGTAAATGTTTCAATAAATAAACATTTAGTAAGCATACAAGGGAAACACGGATCACAAGAACGAAATTTTATACATCCAACAATTACCATTGATAAAAAAAATAACTCTGTAATCCTTAATGTAAAAAATGGTACTCTAAGAGAGAAACGACTGATTAAAACATTTAAATCACACATCATTAACATGATCCACGGATCTAATGAAGGATACACATATGAACTAAAAATCTGCTCAATGCACTTTCCAATGACCGTTACTGTAGAAGGGAATGAATTAATAATAAAAAATTTCATTGGAGAAAAAAAACCACGACGATCAAAGATTATTAATGGAGTAAAAGTAAGAGTAAACGGTGATAAAATAATATGCGAAGGACATGACAAAGAAAAAACTGGGCAGACCGCAGCAAACATAGAACTAGCTACAAGAATAAGAAACAAAGACAGACGGATATTCCAAGATGGTTGTTATCAAACTATTAAAGCAGGAAAACCAATAGGCAGGAACTAACTAAGATGGAAGACGCATTACTAAAACATAGGAGCATAACCAAAGCAAAAAAACCAGATTTTATTAGACAGGATGCTGCACTTAAAAGACTTAGAAAAAAATGGAAACGCCCACGAGGTCTTGACTCAAAAAGAAGACTAAGAAAGGACGGACACCAAAGAAGACCAAGCAGAGGATACTCAAGCCCAAGCAAGGTTAAAGGACTAACAAAGGAAGGACTGCAAGAAAAAATTATCACAACAAGCTATGATCTTGACAACTTAAAAAGCAACGAGATAGCAGTTATCAGCAGAAGACTCGGAGCTAAAAAAAAGCTTATCATCCTAAAAAAAGCTATTGATAAAAAGATCATGGTATCAAACATAAACCCAGAAGAATTCATAAAAAAACAAGAGGAAAAAATCGCTGAAAAAAAGAAGAAAAAACCAGCAGAAAAGGTTACAGTAGAAAAGAAGAAAGTAGAACCAACAAAAGAAGAACACAAAACAGAAAAGAAAAAGATCATGGAAAAGAAAATAACCACAAAGGCGGAATACTGATATGAACCTAAGAAATAGAAAAATGCTTGTAGCACGAATGGAGGGAGTGGGCGTTGACAGGGTTAGATTTGACCCAGATAGCCTTGATCAAGTAAGTGAAGCAATAACTAAAAGAGATTTCAAATCCCTTCTGTCAAAAGGAATAATCACAATAAAACAGAAAATTGGAACATCAACGGTGCGCCATAAAAAACAGCTAATACAGAAAAGAAAGGGTAGAAGAGCAGGAAAAGGCAGCAAAAAAGGAAAAAGAACAGCAAGATTACCAAAAAAAGACGCATGGAAATATAAAGTAAGATCACAAAGGAGTTTATTAAAAAAATTAAAAGATGCTGGAATGATTGAAAAAAGGGACTTTAGAGAGATGTACAAAAAGGCAAAAGGCAACGTATTTAGAAGCAAAAGGCACTTAAAGGCAGTTCTTGAAGAACAAACAATGATTAAGGAACATGGCAATATACAAAAGAAAAAAACAAGGAAGAACTGATTACAAAACAAGACTAAGGTTAGTCAGTTCAAGGAATATAAGATTAGTTATTCGGAAGAGTCTAAAACATATCACTTTACAAATTATTGACTACCATGAAGACGGAGATAAAGTAATCATAACACTAACCAGCAGAGAGCTGCAAAAGTATGGATGGAATATTCCAACAGGCAATATCCCAAGCGCATACCTAACAGGGCTATTACTTGCAAAAAAAGCTAAAGGTAAAAAGATAACACATGCCATACTTGATATAGGCTTATCCAAAAGCCATAAAGGCGGGGTGATATACGCAGCACTAAAAGGAAGTGTTGATGGCGGTTTGATAATACCATACAGTGATGTAGTATTCCCCAAAGAAGATAGAATCAACGGAAGTCATATTGGCGTATACTCAAAAAATGCTAAATCACCTCAGTTTAAGTCATATGAAAAATCAGGAGTAAAAGCAAACGAATTACCTTCATTATTTGATACTACCAAGAAAAAAATAATGGGAAGCTAAAAAAATGAAAGAAGAACAGAAAGAAGAAACATTCACACCACTAGAACGGTGGATACCTAAAACCAGTATCGGTAAAGCAGTAAAGAAAGGAGAACTCACAGATCTTAATATCATTCTAAACAAAGGTGAAAAAATACTTGAGAATGAAATCATTGATACACTGTTACCAAATCTTTCAACAGACCTATTAGAAGTAGGGCAATCCAAAGGAAAATTTGGAGGTGGAAAAAAAAGCATATGGAGACAAACCCAGAAAAAAACAAAAGAAGGAAACAAAATCAGGTTTAGTGCATGCGCTATTGTTGGAAACCAAGATGGCTTTGTAGGCCTTGGCCGGGGAAGCTCTAGGGAGACTATGCCAGCAAGAGACAAAGCAACAAGACAGGCAAAACTCCAGATAATAAAAGTACGCAGAGGATGCGGATCATGGAAATGCGGATGCGGAGAACCACACTCAATCCCATTTAAAGTAAGCGGCAGTGTAGGCAGTGTTACCATCAATTTAATGCCAGCTCCTAAAGGGACAGGACTAGTCATAGAAAAAGAATGCGCAAAAATTTTAAAATTTGCAGGAATAAAAGATATTCACACAAAGGCATACGGCAATAAAAGAACGAAGATCAACCTTGTATACGCATGCTTTGATGCACTAAAAGAATTAAGCAAAGTAAAAATGCCAAATGACTATAACAAAAAGGCAGGAGTATTAAGCGGAAATGAACAACACTAGACTGGTTATAGTCCGAGTAAGAGGAGTATGCAAGCTCAAAAAAAAAACTGAAGCTACTATGAGAATGTTAAGACTGTTTAAGAAAAACCACTGCTCTATTGTAAAAAATTCCAAACAGGTTATTGGGATGATCCAAAAAATAAAGGACTATGTAACATGGGGAGAATTAGATGAAGGAACTATGAGGCTATTGTTAGAAAAAAGAGGGCGAATAATTGGCAACAAACCATTACAAGAATCATGGTTTAAAACTAAAGCTAAAATGGATTATGATTCATTCATAAAAGATTACTTTGAACTAAAAACAGAATTAAAAAATATAGCAGGAATCAAACCTTA
>JBBSWJ010000004.1:0-6712 GCA_038046345.1 Nanobdellota archaeon
ACAATATCCCTGCCTAAGAGCTTGTATGAAGAAGGAATGAACCTTGTTAATAAGGGATTATTCTCTAATTTTAGTGATTTAGTAAGGAGTGCCTTATGCCGATTCTGTTCACACATTAATCCATGAAATGGGGCATAACTTTGGCGCAAATCATGCAAACCTTTTAAGTTGCATTGATAGCAATGAAGCTGCTGTATCTAATTCCCCAAACTGTAAAACTATTGAATATGCTGACATTTATAGCCCAATGGGTAGCGGTAATCCTGGATTAGATGGAAACAGCCGTGCACATCATCATGCAGCACATCTCTATGAGCTAGGATGGATTACTGATACCAACGTGCATTTTGGAGCTGATGGAACATTTCAAATTCACTATCTTGAAGAGCTTCCTACACCTGATGAGAAGCTTCTTCTTCTTATACCTCTCTCTGATGATTCATTTTATGCTGTAGATTATCGCCAGCCAAAAGGGCTTGATCTAATAGCACCTGGAGGATTCTATGATGGGGTAAATATTCGAAAGTTTAATATGAGGCAGAAGACTGCTCTTGTAAATGTTTATGGTGACATTATTCAGAATACTCTTCTCCGTAAAGATCATTCTTTTGTTGATGACATTAATGGAATAAAAATTATAGTTAATGATGTTGATGGGCAATATGCCACTGTAACGGTTGAAAGAATACCGTCAGTTGTTGATCTTAATAATCCAATAGTGCATTATACCTTTGATGAGCCCCTTGTTAATGGAAGAATAATCGACAATGCAGGACATTCTTTAGGAGGAGTTCCAGATGTTGTATGCCCTATTGACGGAAGCCTTATCCTGCCGGGGGGTAGTCTTGGCTTTGAAACCCCTTCATTGATTGGTGATCTTATTCAACAAACAGAAGAGTTTACTGTTAGTGCATCATTTAAGTGGGAAGGTGGGTATGGGGCTATTGTAGATCTACCTTACTGGATCAAGATGTTTGTACTACCAAATGGTGCATATCAACCTATAGTCTACTTTTCAGTACCTTATGAAGGCTCACAAGTTTCTGCAGGGGTGATACTCCATGATGAAGATATCGCAAATCCTGGAGAATGGCATGATATGACTATTACTTATGATGGCACTGCCGTAAAGCTATATGTTGATGAAGTACTTAAAGATCAAGCAACAACAGTATCTTATAATGATCAAGTCTACTCAATTAGCCAAGTAAACCTAAAAGTGGTACCCTTAAGTAGGGGTTTAGTAGGTAATAATTTTATTGGAGAAATTGATGATATAAAGATTTATGCAAAAGCATTAGATTAAGTTAGTTCAAGGTTATAGATGTATAATATGGTTTCCAGAAAATTTATACTTCTTTCAGTAGGTGTACTTTTTATTCAACTTCAATAACTTCAATTATGTTTGAAGTCTTAACTATGTTTAAATATGAGTTAGAATTACTAATTTCATGGTAAAAGATATTGACTCAATAGATCTAGATGATCCATACACAGGCAAGATAGCTGAGGTTATGTCTAATAGGACATGCAAGAAAATATTAAATGTGCTCTCTGAAAAAGAAATGAGCGAAGGGGATATTGCAAAAATGTTAGGAATACCACTTAATACTGTTGAGTACAATCTTAACAAACTTCTTAATGTTAAACTCATACAAAAATCTGAAAAATATTTTTGGAGCGAAAGAGGTAAGAAAATACCTGTTTACAAACTTGCTGATAAGAAAATAGTTATTTCATCAAAAACTTCACAAAAAAATTATGTTCCAGTTTTAGCCGTATCATTCTTATTTCTAATCATAGCTGCAGTAGCGTCTGTATTTATTATTCAGTATTTTACTCCATTTGAAATGAAGTTTCCTGTTTTTGAAATACCTGAAAAAACAGATGAAAAAGTTGGGCTAGAGCACTTTGAATCATATGAAGATCTGAAGA
This sequence comes from Nanobdellota archaeon, assembly GCA_038046345.1. Lineage (GTDB taxonomy): Archaea > Nanobdellota > Nanobdellia > SCGC-AAA011-G17 > JACPNG01 > JBBSWJ01. The sequence goes on from JBBSWJ010000004.1 coordinate 1,936, forward strand.
GTTTCTTAGAAGAAAACAAAGGAAACTATGGTGGTTATGGCAGGGGATTTGCGATGGAAACAACAATGCTTGGGCGTATATCTGATACTAAGAGCTCTGCAGCTTCAGACTTCTCAAAAACAAACATACAGGTAGCAGGCGTTGATGAACCGGACATTATAAAGAACGATGGAAAATACATTTATTCAGTAGTTGATAATAAAATAATAATTGTTGATGCATTTCCTGCAGAAAACATGAATATCATAAGCAAAATAGCAATGAAAGAAGCTAATTACATAAATGGCATATTTGTTAACGAGGACAAGCTTATTGTGCTTATGAATGTATATCGCCCTTATGAAGAAAATAGTAATGGCGTAGCTCCTGCAAGCGAAAGACTATGGGCCCCGGGATATTACCCTGATTTGTCTAAGACTTCAGTAATTGTTTATGATATCTCAGATATTGAAAATCCAGAGATTGCAAATACTTACTCAGTTGATGGGAGTTATCAAACAGCAAGAATGATAGATGATTATGTTTATACCATCTCTACAACAGGAGTTAACTATGAGAACCCAATACTCCCACTAGTTGAAGTTGATGGCCAAGTTTTTGAGACTAAAGCAAGTGATATTGCTTACTATCCAGGATCATATCAAGGATTTGTGTTTACTTCAGTACTTGCTGTAAACATAGAAGATGATCAATTTAATAATGAAGTATTCCTTACAGATACAAGTGGTGGAAATATCTATGTATCAGAAGATAATATCTATCTTACATCTATAAAGAGGGTTAGTTACTCTGAATATCAGGAAGGATATGTTAAAACATTAGATGATGTTCTTCCAACCTCAGTTTTTGAGGAAGTAGAGGATGTTTTTAATGGCGATCTTGAGTCTTACGAGAAAAATACAAAAATCCAAGAAATTATCAGTGATTACTCAGCAACATTAAAAGGAAGCTCAAAGAGTGATTTCGATAAAGAATTATTTAATGCACTAAAAGAATACGAAGAAGAGTTTAATAAACTCGAAGAAAAAACAGTTATTCATAAAATCAATGTTGACAAGTTAGACATTACCTACGAAGCAAGCGGAGAAGTACTTGGGCATACACTAAATCAATTCTCAATGGATGAATTTAAAGATACTTTTAGAATTGCAACAACTACAGGAAATGTCTTTGAAGATAAAAGCCTTAACCATATATTTGTATTAGATGAAGATCTTGAAGTCATAGGAAGATTAGAAGATCTTGCTAAAGGTGAAAAAATATACTCAGCAAGATTCATGGGAGAAAGAGCTTACCTTGTTACATTTAAGAAAGTAGATCCATTCTTTGTTATAGATTTATCAAATCCAGAAAAACCTGAAGTATTAGGATTCTTAAAAATACCCGGATTTTCAGATTACTTACATCCTTACGATGAAGATCATGTAATAGGTGTGGGAAAAGAAACTATTGAAGCAAGTGAAGACGATAAAGACCAAAGAAATCTTAACTTTGCATGGTATCAAGGTATTAAGATAAGCCTGTTTGATGTAAGTGATGTTACTAATCCAATTGAAAAGGCTAAGATAGTAATAGGGGACAGGGGAAGCGATAGTTATGCACTAAATGATCATAAAGCATTCTTGTTTGATAAAGAAAGAAATCTTTTAGTAATTCCAATATCTGAAGCAAAAATAGACGAGAGTCAATACAAAGGAGAGATCCCACCAACAGCATGGGGAGAGATAGTATGGGATGGAGCTTATGTATTAAATATTGATACTGAAGATATAAGTGTTAGAGGAAAAGTAAGTCATAAGCAAGAAGGAGAAGAAAAGCGATACTATGATTATTATAATGCAATACAAAGATCACTTTACATGGATGATGTGCTTTATACATGGTCTCCTAGAATGATTAAAGCTAACGATCTTGTTAGTTTAGAAGAAATAGCTAAGGTGATAATAGCTGCTCCTGATCCGGTTGTTATTGAGAGATAAGTATATTAGAACCGCTAAATCTTTTTTAATTATTAGAAGTATAAATTAGTATGAACATACAGCAACCCTTAAGTATTTTATCATTGATATGTAATGGCTAACTAAAAAATCCGTTACGGAAAGCGTTGACGGAAAAAAGGTGAAGAAATGAAAGCTATTAGCATTGAAGGGACGGATGGTGAATATTTAACAAAAGGTGATTATCATAAGAATCTGGACAAATCATGGGCTTATTATCCAGTGTATGTATGTAAGATGGAGATCATTAGAAAATATCTTGATAGTTTACCTGAGGGTGTAAAAGTTCTTGTTCAGGCATTGTTTCCAACATTTCCAATGATTAGTTTTTTAACGGTGAAGATACCTTCAAAAGTTGTCTGGCTCCACCGTGTTGAGAATTATCTCTTTGGTTCGATGCGGTTATGTTTTCAGAATTTATATTGGAGTAAAAAACCATGAAGAACATTGTCAAAATAATGCTAGGAATACTACTTTTTATTCTGATAATCGTACTTTTCCGTTATGCATTAGTAGCAATGAACCCTCAGCTATCATGGAATAAGGAATTTTGTAAGAGTCACGGTTTTGATAGTTTTGGGAGTGTTGATGAAAAAGAACGATTAATTACTTGTTTTAATACCCAACAAAAAAATAGTATAACAAGATTATCATTTGATAATAAAACAATAGGTGGTATATCAAATGCCTTCCCATTTTAATCCAATAAAACCAATACCTTTAATTAAGGATGATGCGTTGGACGAATTATTCTTAATAAGAATAAAAAAGAGACTAAGGGGTGTTGACGAAGTAATAAAGGAAATACAAAGTAGATACAAAGTATTTACTTAAGTAAAAAAATACAAAAAAAATAATAAAAATGGAAAATATAAAAGCTGAACGAGAAGAATTTGAAAGATTAATTGACTTAAAAGAAGCTAAGTTGCGGGCTAAAAAATGAGAATACTTCTTATTGCTCATGATTATCCCCCCAGAATTATTAGTGGTCTAGGGAAGTACTCGGAGAATCTTGTGAAAGAGCTTAATGCGAGAGATCATGACGTAACTCTTATCACAGGACAAATGCCTGAACAAGAAATTAAAGAAGTAATACCTGCTAAGAATGGGCATAACATAAGCATTATAAGGATACCTCTACCTCAGGGTGATATTCTTGACAAAATAATTCCTAACTTTTTTGATAAAAGAATATTTTTTAATAACAGAATAAAAAAGTTTTTTACAAAAAATCCACGATTCTTTAACGACTTTGACTTAGTACACTGTATGGATGAGAATAATAGTTACTGGCTAAACACCATAAGCCCTAACATACCGGTAGTTACGAGTATTAATGCATATTATGCTATAAGCACTTCATGGAATCCTTTGAGGTATTATGATTGGAATGCTGATACTATAATAAAATATTTCTATTATAATATTATGAAGTATCGTATAAGAAATGCCATGACAAAAGCCGACTTACTTATCGCTAATTCCGTATTCACTAAGAATCAAGTGGCCAATAATTCAAAAATTAGTAAAAAAAAGATACTGGTTGTTTATCGTGGTATTGACTTTTCTCAATTCAAAAATATTAATATTCCCGAAAACAAGTACGAGAATCATAATATACTATTTGTTGGAAGAAACATGGAACGAAAAGGAGTAATATACCTGCTTAAGTCTATGCCATTAATAATAAAAGAATTCCCAGACACTAAAATTACAATTATTGGAATGGCAAGTCTAGCATACAGGCGACGTATGCACTGGTTTATAAAAAAGAATAATCTTCAAAAATCAGTCATATTAATACCATACAAAGATAATCCCGAGCTTGTTGATTACTATCTTAATGCTAACGTATTCGTGATGCCTTCACTTATTGAAGGATTCGGGCAAGTGATTGTTGAAGCAATGGCAACTATGACTCCGGTCATTGGTAGCAATAGTGGTGGTATTCCTGAAGTCATAAAAAGTCATGGTACGATCATTAATCCTAAGAGTATTACCCAAATTGCTAGCGCTATAATCTCAATTTTTAAAAATCCTTCTAACTCATTTGATACTGCAATAAAAGCTTACGAATACTCGAAAAGAAGTTTTGATTACAAGATTATGACCGATGAAACATTAAAAGTTTATGGAGAAGTGCTTCAATGCAAGAATACTTAAACAAGTACCATCATGAGTTAAGGAATTATTGGATAAAAAGCTTCATTAATTCAGATGGTAGTGTACTTGATGTTGGGTGCGGCGTAGGAAAACTGTTAAAAGAGTTGCCCAATAAGCGTAAAGTCGGGATTGATAATGATGAGAAATATATAAGTTATGCAGAAAAGTATAATAACAATAATGATAATCATGCATCATTTTTTTTGCATGATATTGATGCTGATTCATTTTCTTATAAGGAAACGTTTGATACTGTGATCTGTTCAGAAGTGCTGGAACACGTAAAAAATCCCGACATCGTGATAGAACGTCTTTTTATGATGAGTAAAGAATGGGTTATAATATCAATTCCAACATATAAATCACTATTATGTGTGAAGACTTGGTATGAGTGTGAAGAACACATTAACTATTTTGACATAGACAAAATAACTAGAATGGTAAGCAAGTACGGAGTAATAACACGTATTAGTGGCACAAGATTTATTACAATACCTTCAAGAATAGCCGGGGTTATTAAACCTTTATTATTCTTTTTTGATAAAAAGCTTAATGAAAAATACTGGTGTCAGCATCATGGGTTTCATACAATTATCAAGGTGAGAAAGAAATGAACT
>JBBSWJ010000005.1:0-100082 GCA_038046345.1 Nanobdellota archaeon
AAAAAGAATATCCTGTTTTATGCCCAAATTGTAAATCTGCTTATTGGGATAAACCGCCTAGAAAGAAGAAATAATTTTTTTAGTACAATAACTCCCGCTTACGTTACAATGCAGCTACATCAATAAATTTATAAATACTAGCCCAAGTTTTTCTTTAATGAAACGTAGCTCTAGACGCTGGAAAAAGAAGGGTCAGATGAGATGGAAGTGGCAGCGTAAGAAAATGAAGAAAGAAAAGCGTAAACGTAGAGCTGATTAGAATGGATCAGATTTCTAAAGATCGTTTAAAAAAATATTTTTTGATAACTGAAGAAGCTCTTGCAAAAGTTAAATCTGCTCCAAAGAATAATATCAAACAGGCTAATAATATTATTGACATGGCTGAAAGGTATTTCTCTGATGCTAAACACTTTGAAAAAATTGGGGATTCTGTTACTGCGTTTGCTGCTTTGAATTATGCTCATGGCTGGCTTGATGCTGGTGCTGTTCTTAATATCTTTTCCGTAAAAGATTCAAGATTATTTACCGTTGATGAATAGTCTTAAAAACTTGTTTTGGATAGTAGCATAATGAAAGTAATAATTGTTTCTGGTGTACCTGGAACTGGTAAAACAACTCTGGCAAAAAAGCTTTCTAAGGAAAAAAATCTTAAATACATAGATGTTAATGCTCTTATTAAAAAAAATAAATTAGCTAATGGTTTTGATAGGAGGCTTCATTCTAAGATTGTTGATGTAAAAAAACTTAATAAATTATTAATTGGTATTATTAAAAAATCTAAAAAAGATCTTATTATTGATTCTCATTTAGCGCACTATCTTCCTAAGAGGTATGTAACATTATGTATTGTTACTAAGACTTCTATTTCTAAATTGCGGAATAGATTAAAAAAAAGAAGATATTCAAAAGTTAAAATTGAAGAAAATGTTGACGCTCAAAACTTTGATATTTGTTTTATTGAAGCTAAAGAGTTAGGACATAAAATAAAGGTTATAATAACTTAAGATATAATTATTCTTTCTTACTGAAAAATTCTGTGTAGTGGCAGGTACCGCAATAATTCCTGTCTTTATGCAGGGCCATGAATATACCATCTCCGCATCTTGGACATGTTCTTCCACGCGTTAATTTTTCTCCAACTTTATACTTTTTCCATCGTTGTGATGGTTCTTTATTCTTTCTTTTCTTTTTGTTTCCCATTTTTCTTATGTTTTGTTTCTATCTTATTTAGAGCTTCAGCTGAGCTGTAAACATGTGCGATTATTTTTGATTGCTGCAATCCAAACTGCGGGTATACATGCTGTATTTTTATGCAGTCTATTGTAGATTTCAGTTCTGTTGCTACTTCTTGTGAGATAGCTTCTATTTTTGGTGTGCTCATTCCTGGATGATCAAGCACAAATGTTATTCTCTTCCTTGACAATAATGGCAAATCTCGTTCTTTTATTATCTTGATGCTCATCTTACTTTTATTACGTACTCTCCATTGTTTGTTATCCCTGTCTCTTTTGCTACTCTGGATTTTTCCACATTAAGTATATTAATTCTGCCCTGCCAACTGTCTGAAATGTTTTTTCCATGGCATATTTGACATTCATTTCCTTTTACAAATATCCTGCAATGTTTGCATACTTTTTTCATTTTTTCTTAGTTGTGGTTATTGTCTTTTTTAATTCGTTATCAATCCACAACAGCGCTCCAAGTCTATGTTGCCTCATTGTTAGTCCAACCTTAGGGTTTGTTGGTTCTTTAAAGCTTACTGCAATTATTCTTGCTCTGCATTTATCGCCTACTTTTAATGATTTTTTTGATTCTTTCCCGGCTAATATATTACTTTTTGAGAAGCTTACAAAGTCATCCATAGTCTGAGATACATGTACCATTCCGTCAATAACACCGATATCAAGGAATGCACCAAAGTCAGTGATTTCATTTACCTTTCCGAGTAATATTTCTTGTACTTCTAATATGAATGTGTATAAAGTGAATGTTGTTTCGTAGTATGCTGCACCATCTCCAGGGATTATCACTCCGTCTCCAATTTCTGTAATCCCAGATACTCCTATGATTAGTCCTATGTCTTTTGATACAAATCCTTCAAACTGTTTATTCAAGCTTGCAAGCAAAGCTTTTTTAATGTCGCCACCAAATAGTTCAGGGGCCATTCTTACATGTGTTTTTACGGTTATTTCATAAAACATTTTTGTTCACGATTATCATATATTTTTTTTGTCTTATTGTTATTATTGTTATTCCTTTTTTTATTAATCTTTGTTTTAAATTTTTATCCTGTGTTGCGACGATGAATTTTTCTTTTTCTGCCATCTCTAGCAGTAATTCATCCACGCTTATTTTTTTATTTGTCCTTATTATCTTTATGCTATTCCTGGATACTAGTTCAAAGGCAAATTTTGATCCTTTTTTATTTTCTAGTTCTTCCAGTGTCTTTTCAAGTATGAATAACTCATACCTGAAGTCGCAGATTTTTTCTATTTCTCTTAAAACATCTACTTTGTCTTGTAAGAGGATGTTTGTATCGAGTATTATCCTCTGCATGTATCTTAAAATTCTTATGTTTGGTTTATAAATGTTTCTAGAATTGGGGCAGGCCCACTGTAAAAATTTGTGTCTACTAAAAGAGTTTAATTTGCCGTTCATTTGAAAAAAGCTGATAGTATCATACTAAAACAATCACCAGAAAGCTTTAAATAATTCATATTTTGAATCAAACTATGAAAGCGACAAGTTTAGACCATTTAATGGTAAGCAGCCCGGAATTTGAAGGAAGTATTGCTTCTCTGCCAAAATCAGAGCAACGAGCGTTAAGGAAAGCTTATTGGTTAATACCAAGAGCCGGAAGAATTGTAATAGAGCATCTTTTATGGAAGTACCAAAATGCCAATGTTCAGAATGATGCTGGAGATAGAGGCATATCTGTTGTGATCACTGAACATTGGAGCCACCAAAAAGTCGGCAGTGGCAACAGATACAGTGTAGCCTTTAATAGGAATACACCCGGTCCTCAACATATAGACACTCAATATATGGATCATCCAGAGTTTAGTAGAAGAGTTAGATTTACTTATGATAATGACGGCAGACTTTTAAGAGTTCAAGAGTATGATCTAAGTTCTGTTTTAAAAAGAGAAGTGCTTGTTGTCTATGATGATAGCGATGGGACTTGTATAGGAGAAGGAATTGTCTCAACTAGGCATAAAAATCCGCATATACGACGATGGTATGGCCCAGATGGATTAAAATTTGCTAAGGAAAATACAGAAACATGTGATGTAGTTCCTTTTTCGCCGCCAGCTGGTTATATGAGTACACCATGTAGAATTGATAACACACCCGCCGGCGTTCTAATTCGTAATATTGAGGTTATTATCTGAACTAAAATGGATGAAGAATATATCAGACTAATGATTCCAGGTGAAATGCCAGGAGATACAACTACTTTGAATGTACCACTAACAGCAGATAATATTTTACCATTTATATATAATGGGATTTATGCTGAAAATATTTTGTTGGACATGCTTGATAAAAAAATTACAGCAGAGACAGCTGTTGATGGTATAGAAAGATTATTGGCTATAGATGGATTACCAAATCCCGTAGTTAGTTATCTTCAAAAAATTATTAAAAGAGTTAACAACCTTCTTCCAGGTGATGAAATAGACCGGTTATTTTATAGTTTAGCCCCACCATATAGACCATCATCTCTTCAATAATCTTTGAGTTCTTTACAAGTCTGCCATTTTTCTTATTTTTTTCTCTCAATATTATTCTTTTGCCAAGAAAACTAGTTATAAAATAATAATTAATATTCTTGTCCAGTCTGATGAATTTTAATTCAGAATATAAAATGTTTAAGCATGGAAAAAATCAATAGTAATATGAAATAAAAAAAACAAAACGATAGTTTTATAAGCAGAATAATCTACGCTTATTTCGTAAGGAGAAAAAAATAAGGTATTTTCTTTATGTCAATAAAAAAATTATTACCGTCAATGAAGGAAAGACAGCGATATATTGCTTATGCTGTACATAGCACAAAACAGTTTAATAGGCTAGAAGTAAGAAGGGCTATAGAAACAGAGTTATTAAGATTCTTAGGTGAAAATGGATATTCTCAGGCCGGTATACAATTATTAACTGATGGTGTTATAAGGGTTGATCATAAGTCTATACCAGAAACAATTACTGGGCTTAGTATGATAAACCATATAAATGGTGTTCCAGCAGCAATAAGAACAGTAACTACTTCAGGAATACTTAAAAAAGCTAAAATAGCATTTAAAAGGAGGGATAATTAACATGCAACCAGTACAACATCAGATGATGGGTTATGATAGAACATCTGCAATGTTCAGCCCTGACGGAAGGCTACTCCAGGTAGAGTACGCAAAGAAAACAGTAAAACAAGGCACAAGTGCGTTAGGAATTGTATGCAAGGATGGAGTATTATTAATAGCTGATAAAAGAATAATAGAAAAATTGATCATACCTCAGAGCGTTGAGAAAATATCAGAAGTCGACGAGCACATAGGGGCAACTGCGTCTGGGATACTTTCAGATGGCAGGATATTGATAGAAAGAGCTCAAATATTGGCTCAACAAAATAGGATAACTTATGGGGCTCCAATAGATGTAATAACAGTTGTAAAAGATATTTGTGACATGAAACAGTTCTATACTCAAGTCGGTGGTGCTAGACCATTCGGGGTGTCAATACTGTTTGCGGGTGTGGTAGAAAAACCAGAGTTGTATGTTACTGACCCAACAGGAATATTCTTTTCTTACAAGGCAACAGCAATAGGTGAGGCAGAAACTGAGCTAAGAGAGCTTCTTGAAAAGAGTTATAAAGATAACATAAGTATTAACGATGGATTAAAATTGGGAATAAATGCTCTTAAAAAAGTGCTTGGGAAGGATTTTGATTTAGGGAGAATTGATGCAGCAGTGATAAGCACAACTGATAAAAAGTTTAGTAGGATAACACCAGAGAAATTATCAAAAATAGTGTAATATGGTAGATGTAGACAAAGCAGTAATAGCACGGATAAATAAGAACGGAAAACATTTTGAAATCTTAGTAGATTGTGATAAAGCAGTCGAATATAAGGCTGGAAAAGGAAAGATTGATGACGTAACAGCCACAAAAGGTATTTTTAATGCAATAAGAAGCGCAGAGTTAGCTACTGAAGCATCATTAAACCAGTCTTTTGGTACAACTGATGTGAAAAAGATAGCTGATATAATAATAAAGGAAGGAGAGATACAGCTAACAACTGAGTACAAACATAAATTAAGAGAGGAAAAGAAAAAACAGATTATAACACTGATACAACGAAATGCGATAAATCCTCAAAATAATTTACCTCACCCGCCTAGCAGAATTGAAGCAGCATTAGACGAAGCGCGTGTAAAGATTGACGAGTTCAAAAGAGCTGAAGAGCAGTTAGATGGGATAGTTAAGCGATTAGTAACGATATTACCATTAAGATTTGAAACAAGGAAATTAAAAATAGTTATTCCTGCACAGTATGGCGGGCAGAGTTATCATGTTATAAAAACAAGGGGTAAATTAATAAAGGACTCATGGAATCCGGATGGTAGCTTATCTGCAACGATTGAGATACCTGCAGGGATGCAAGAAGATTTAGAAAACGTTTTAAACTCAATAACTCACGGTGAAGCAACAATAGAATTACAAGAACGTAAAGGAGAGAGATAAGAATGGGATTATTAGTAAAGGAAAGGGATGTAGCAATACCAGGGGATGAACTAGCTGAGGGAATGGATAATCTACCAGCTCAAGGCAGTTATAGAGATGGTGACAAAATTATAGCAAACCAGCTTGGTGTAGTGACAATACAAGGTCGGCTTATACGCATAGTTCCATTACGTGGTAGATATGAAGCAAAAGCTGGTGATTTGGTTATAGGTAAGGTAGTAAACATTGGATTTTCATCATGGTCAATTGATATTAGTACGGCATACGATGCTCAGATTAGCTTAAAGGAAGGAACATCTGATTATGTTGAGCGTGGCTCAGATCTTACACAATATTATGATTTTGGTGATTTGGTTGTTGCGAAAATAACTAATGTTAGTACTGGGAAATTAGTTGATTTAACTATGAAAGGGCCAGGGCTTAGAAAGTTAGTTGGTGGTAGAACATTAATTGTTGCATCATCGAAGGTTCCTAGAATAATTGGAAAACAGGGCAGTATGATTACAATGATCAAAGATTATACTGGATGTAGAATAAGTGTTGGGCAGAATGGTATCGTATGGTTGTCTGGGTCTGATAATAAGAGTGAGGCTTTAGCAATAGAGGCAATAGAGCTTATTCAAAAGGAAGCTCACACTGAAGGATTAACTGAGAGGATAAAAGAATTATTGGAGAAAAATAAAAAATGACTTATACAAAAAGAAATGATGGAAGAAGATTTGATGAGCTAAGACCAATGGAAGCAAAAGTTGGTGTTATAAAACGAGCTGACGGATCAGCAATGTTTAAGATTGGTAGTACGATTGCGTATGCTTCAGTTTATGGACCAAGGGCATTACATCCAACATTTATGAGAAATCCAGAACATGGGTTATTAAGGTGTAATTATAACATGATGGCCTTTTCAGGTTCTGGAGATCGAGTAAGGCCTGGGCCTAGCAGGCGTAGTAAAGAGATAAGTCAGGTAACTAAGAATGCTTTAGAACCAGTTTTGGATCTTACAAACTATCCAAACATGGTAGTTGATATATTTGTGGAATTATTACAAACCGATGCCGGTACGAGGTGTGCTGGTATTTGTGCTGCTGCTATGGCATTAGCAGATGCAGGGTTTAGTATGAAGGATATGGTAAGTGCAGTATCTGTTGGATTAGTTGGGGACAAAGTTGTTGTTGATTTAGACAAAGAAGAAGAAGATTATGAAGATGGTTCAGTTGATATACCTGTAGCAATGACTCATAGGCACAAGAAGATTACTCTGTTGCAGTTAGATGGGATAATACCGGAGAAGCAATTACAGGAAGCTTTAAAAAAAGCTGAAGAAGCATGTGAAAGCATACATAAAGTACAGAGAAAAGCAATGTTGGAAGGTTACAAACATGGATTATAATCCTAAAGGATTCATAAAAGGTCTATGCTCTAAAGGGGAGAGGTTAGATGGAAGAAAACTTGACGAATATAGAAATATTACTGTTGAATTAGGTGTATCATCCAGGAGCGCTGAAGGTAGTGCAAGAGTAAGAATAGGTGATACTGAGGTAGTGGCAGGTGTAAAGTTGTCAGCAGATAAACCATATCCTGACAGGCCTGATGAAGGTACAATAATAGTAAATGTAGAGTTATTACCGTTGGCTTCACCAGATTTTGAAAGTGGTCCTCCAAGTATTGATGCTATTGGGTTATCAAGGGTTGTAGACCGTGGTATAAGAGAAAGCAAAGCTCTAAACTTTAACAAATTAGTGATAGAGAAAGGTGAGAAAGTATGGATGGTGTTTATAGATATATATCCTTTGAATAATGCAGGTAATATAGCTGATGCAGCATCTTTAGCAGCTATGGCTGCATTGCAGGATGCAGTATTTCCTAAGTATGATAAAAAAACAGAGTTAGTAACTTATGAAAAAACAACTAAAAAATTACCTATTGAGAGAGTACCGATCAGTACAACTATATTAAAAATTGGGGATAAACTATTAGTTGACCCAACTGTTGAAGAAGAATATGTAGCAGATGCATCATTGATGGTATCTACTCTTGAAAAAAATCAAGTTTGTGCAATGCAAAAGCATGGTAGAGAACCATTATCCATTAATGAAGTTGATGCTATTGTGACATTAAGTTTAAACAAGAGGGACATACTTAAAAATGCACTGGAAAACGCAAGATGATTAAGTACACAAAATATGAAAAGGCAAGAATAATTGGAGCAAGAGCTTTGCAGATCGCTATGGGGGCTCCATTGCTGCTTGAGTTAAGTGATGAAGACTTACAGAGAATACAGTTAAATCCAATAACAATTGCTAAGATGGAATTTGATCAAGAAGTTATTCCCATAACAATAAGAAGGCCGTTGCCTAAAAATCCAAAGCTAAAGTAATATTAGTTAATCTTAATGATAATATTTAAATAACATAATATACTATTCATTCAAATGATTATAAAAGGGGTAAGAGCTGAAAAAATATTAGCAGCTGATGGTAGTTCAACGCTTAAAGTAACAATAAATAATAATTATTCAGCATCAGTACCTTCAACAGGTAAATTATCACCGTCTACGATAAGGTTTCTGAATACTTCAAAAAAATTTATTGGTATTGATATAAATAATTTCGATGAATTAGCTAAGCTAGAAGAATTTGAAGAAAAATTAGGTAAAAATGGTATTTTAGCATTGCAATATGCTGCTTTAAGAGCAGTTGCAGATAAGGATTCAGTATGGTATTATCTTAATAAAAAAGCAAGGTTAATGCCAACCCCATTAGGTGCTATAATCGGTGGCGGTAAACAAACTATCAAAAGCTCCAGTGATATCCAAGAATTTTTGTTAATTCCTCAAGGGAAAACATTTCAGGATAATGCGTTAGCTAATGAGTTAGTTTGGAGAAAAGTAAAAAAAGATTATCCTCGTAATCCTATTACTGATCAAGGTGCGTTTGTATTGAGAAAGAGCAGTGCAGAAATATTAAGTTACCTCAGTGATTTAATAAGCAATTTAGGATTAGGATTTCCTGTGCATTTAGGTGTGGATATAGCTGCATCAAACCTTTATAGATCTGGTAAGTATAGTTATCGATGTTATTCTGCTAAAACACAGAATAAGTCTATGTCTAAAGATGGACAGGTAGGTTTTATCAATCATTTAGTAAAAGAATATGATTTAAAGTATGTAGAAGACCCATTACATCTAGAAGACGTTTGTGATTATGCAAAGATACAAAGCAAAATAGTGTGCGGTGATGATGTAACATGCACAGATATTAATTTATTAAAAAAATATAAAAATCATCTTTCAGCTGTTATTATCAAACCAGATCAAGTAGGTTCTGTTGTAAAAACAAAGGAAGTAATAAGTTATTGTGATGATAATGATATCATTCCTGTAATGTCTCATCAGTTGGCTGATACATCTGATGATATGATAAGTCATTTATCTGTAGCTTGGTGTACTCCGTTTATAAAATGTGGTATACAAGGTCGTGAGATGAGGGCAAAGATACAAACACTGCAGGCTATAGGGAGACAAATAGAGCTTTATTGATTGCGAATGTAAGTATCAAAATCATATCCATCATGTATCACACTTTGTTGTATGGTCCATTCAGAACCTATTTCTGGAAAAAATGAATCACCATCTGGTATATTTTTATGCACTCGTGTTATTTCTAAACAATCAGCAATACCAATTGTTGCTTGGTATATCTCTCCGCCCCCGATTATATATAATATGCTATAATCAATACCTTCAAGAAATGGTATTTCTTGTTTTAAATCTCTAATTGCATCATTTAATGATGTAGCAAAATAAACATTCAGATGATTTGTTTCTTGTTTTGTTCTGCTTAAAACAATGTTTAATCTCTTTGGTAAAGGCCTGCCAAGTCTTTTAATTATTGAATCATAAGTTTTTCTTCCAGCTAAAACAGGATGTTTCTGTGTTAAATCCTTAAATCTTTTTAGGTCATCAGGAATATACCATGGTATATCATCATTTTTTCCTATAACGCCATTATCCGAAACTGCTGCTATTATTTTTGTTTCCATGATATCATTAAATTTAATTTGTGTTTAAAGATTATGTTGATTAAACATTATTTTTTGTAATAATTCTAGCTACGAAACATAATATAAATAATACTACCACAAATGCAGCAAGAGTTAATACACCTGTAAGCAGAGTGCTGAGCGGTTCATTGAATAGCACAATCTTTTTGATTATTCCTTCAGATATAATAAATGGGTTATACTGGAAAATACTTCTTAAAATTCCGGGGATGCTTTCTAGTGGTAGAATTGTGTTTGAGAATAGCAATAAGATGCTTGCTACTGCGATTGATCCTAAAGTTGATGTTTCTTCACTCTTAAACATGTATCCTATAAGCATGCCAATTAGTATAAATACCATTGAGATTAGAACTAGCATTATGAATAAAGGTAGTATCAACAGCATAAATTGTGATTTCAAAAAGAAAATGCTGGCAATTAATATAATAAATAATTGGAAGAATACAAGGAGGATATTTGTAAGGAAAGTGCCGATCATGTAAAGTAGTTCACCAGTTGGGTCAATGAAGTTTCTAAAATAAGCTGGGCTTAACTTTTCTTTCATAACGACAGTGCTGCTTAATAAAATACTGATAAACATTATAACCATAACAAGCAGAGTTGGAAATAAAAAGCTTAGATGAGTGTCGCTTCCGCTTAATTTTTCGATATTAGTATTAATCGGGTTTACAATAACCCCTGCATCTGTTATTTTGATATTACCGATCTTATTAGATAACATTCCAAGTTCTGTTTCTAGCTTTAGAAGTTCTGACTCTGCATTAACCAGTTTTTCTCTTACTGCTTTAAGCTCTTCAACACTTATCTCACGCACAAGGTCGGCATTTGTTAGTTTGTTGCCTAATATTTCTATTTCTAATTTAACATCATCAAGTGCATCATAGACTCCTGTAAAGCTTTCATTTTGTTTTGCTTCTTTTTTTCTAATTACATCTTCAAGAACTGAAATATTTAATAAAGTTGAGTTATACTCCAAATCAAGACCACTAAACTCAGATACAGTTTTATCCACCTGTATTAATGATGATTTCTGAGAGTCTATAAGACTGTCAATTCGTTTTATGTTAGCTTCTATTAACGCCTTTGCATCTGAAAGGACGGATAGCAAGTCTTTAGTTAGGTCGATGCTTAACTCATTTTTCTTTTTATTTATGATGTTATTAATCGAGCTTGATATTAAGTGTGCTAGATTAAGGCGTGATTCATCTACATAAAATATAACGGTATTATCAGCTGACCCAACATTTAAATCTGGTGGGAACGCTGTGCATATTTGAAATTCATTGAACCTGACGCGTTGTTGGCATTCTTCAACACTGTCCATTTTTACGATGGTATATAGCTCGTTACGTAATCCGTCAAGAACAGAGTTGGTTAGATCAGAGTATGATGCTGAATATGATGCGACTTTAAGATTATAAAGATTTGAAGAGTTAAATGCTAAACCAACTAGCAGTATAATGAGTAATGGCCCAAAGAATACTATCAGCGCAGATGTTCTTGAACGCAGTAATACCTTAAAATCTTTTTTTATCATAGTGCGTAGTTTAATGAACTTAAATTTAATATTCGGTTTCCTAATTCTTGATGCAGAAATCTTGCTGATTGGTATTGATGGTTTATCTTTTCTTTCTTCTAATTCTTCTTCTGGTTCTTCTTTCTTGTGTAGGAATGAAAAAATTCCTCTTTTTGGTTCTTCTTCAGGAATATATTCTGGTATCTCAAGTTCATCTTCGTACTTGTCTTTTGCAGCCATTATGAAAACCTCTTTTGAGTTACTGCTTCAAAAACTTCTTCTAGTGATGGCTTTGCAAGACTTATTTCAATTATTTCTTCATTGCATCTTTTGATTGCTTGCATAACCCTGTGTAGTACTTGCTGGCCATTTGGTGTGTATATAACAATTTTGTGTGGTTTTTTGATGATCTTGCTTATATCTGTTTGCCCAATATTTTTGATGAGTTTATCATAGTTGCCTGGCTTTGACATTATATGTATTTCTTGGTTTTTAGAATATGCTTTTTTGATTTGATCTGGTGTGCCCATCTCAATAATCTTTCCTGTTTGTATTATAGCTATTTCAGAGCAGATTAGTTCTACTTCACCAAGCAGATGGGATGTTATGATAATAGTAGTCCCTTCATCATTATTAATTTTTTTTATGAGTGCAAGCATTTCTTTTCTTAATACAGGATCAAGGTCTTCAGTTGGTTCATCAAGTATAAGCACTTCTGGGTTGTGGATCATTGCGCATGCGATATCTAAGCGCCTTTGCATTCCAGTTGATAAATTTTCTGCGATTGTGTCTTTTGCATAGCTTAATTCAACTAGGTTTAGTAATTCATTAATTCTTCTGTCAATTGTTTCAACTGGCATGTTGTACATAAGCCCAAAATATTCTAAGTTTTCCTTTACTGTAAGTTTTCCGTAAAAGCTACTGCCTTGACTTGCAAAACCAAAAAGGCCCTGAATAATTTTTCTTTTGGTTTTAATTTTCTCTCCATGAAAATAAACATTGCCTTTAGTTTCTTTGTAAAAACCTATTATGATGTTTAATATTGTTGTCTTTCCGCATCCACTGAGGCCAATAAGTCCAAATATGTCTTTGTAATAAATATCAAAGCTTACTTTATCAAGTACAAGATGTTTACCGAATTGTTTAGTTACATCCTTAAACTGTAATAGTGGCATTGCCATATTTATAATAAACTTGAAAGTTATTTATTAAGTATTCGTCTTAATTTTAAAATAGTGAAAAAGAAATATAAATCAATAACAATAAATTAGAATATGGTTATAGCATTTTGGATAACAACAATAATTAGTTTTGTGCTTGTGTTATTTGCTGGTCACCTGTTGATTACCCTTGTTTTGCCAAGAGTTAAAGAGCTCATGCTTCCATTAACAAAAGATGATAAGATCATAAACCCATTGATAGCAATATTGTTGTTGATTATTGTTGCTTATGTTTTAAAAGCATTTACTGAAATAATAACTACAGTAGACAACAATATCTTGCAGTATATTCTTGTTATATCTCCGGCAGTTAATATGTTTACTGAGTTTATAATGTTGATACAGTGGATAATTGTAGCAATAATTATAGCATTAGGATTTAAGAAAAAACTTTAAAACAAATACCACTGATAATGAATGGTTATATCAATAAATAATATTTATCTTTTTTTTAATCCTAAACTTCTCGTGCTATGAGGTATAAGCATTTTTTAAAAACATAATTACGTATAAATTCTTTAGAAACTAAGTTAACTTTACCTTAATTTCCTCATCTCTCTTTTCTCAATAAATAATTTCAATAAGGCAGGGATAAAACCAGTTAAAACAAAATTCCCAAAACTGAGTATTCCATTACACTTTCCAAGACTTATAACCAAAGGTGTTCTTTTACTATGGTATTGAATTAAATTGCCATTTTTTTCTAGAGCAAAAATATTTTTTACAACTACTCTTGCCTGTCTCTCAGCATTTTGAGCAGTTTTCTCTTCTGCTCTGTTGCTTACGTCTCCAACAGCAAATATATTATCGTATCCTTCTAATTGCAGATGTTCATTTACTTTGATGAATCCCTTAGAGTTTAGCTTATCTCTAAAACTCTTTTTCATGAAATCGTAATTTGGAGTAATTCCAGTACACAAAAATGCCATATCTGTCTTTATTTCCCTTTTCTTGTTTGTGATATAAATATTTCCATGATTCTTTTCAACTCTCTCACCGTAAATTATCTTAACGCCTCTTCTCTGTAGAAAATTCTCTGCGTGTTTGATAGGTCTTTCATTGGTTCGTTCCATTAATCTATCTTTTGCGTGTATTATTGTTATCTTCTTATCATTGTAATGTGTGCATATTTCTGCCGCTAATTCAACTCCAACCAAGCCGCCACCAATTATGAGAACCTCTTTTGCTTTGCATAAGTTATTATAACAATCTCTAAGATGTTCTGCTCTTGTAACTTTTATTATGTCTTTTTCTTTGAAGGGAACATTGTAGCTTGAGCCAGAACAAATTACCAAGTAGTCAAAATAAATTTTCTTGTCTTCTAAGATCACATATTCTCTTGTAATATCCTGAACATAACCAACAATTACCCTTGCTCTTTTGAGATAATGTGAATGCAAAACCTGAATTTTTCTTATATGTTCTGGTTGAACAATTGTTCTCAGAATTCCAGGAGTAAACTCAAAATAATCCTTTGAGTCTATTAAAGTAACTTCGAATTTATCCTCTAGATTTCTTGCGATATGAGATCCTGCAAAACCTCCTCCAAGTATAATTACTCTTTTCATTTTAAAAATTTCCTTATTTTGCTATATATAAATCTGAAGTAAGAGTTTTTTCTTCGTTAACCTGACGTTTACTTTACAGCTCAGTTAATAAATAATATTATAAAGGCAAGATTACCGAAATTTTTATGAAAACTAAGAAAGGAGACTTTATAGAGCTAGATTACACAGCAAAAGAAAAAGATACTAACCGGATATTTGATACCACAAAAGCTGACGATGCAAAAAAGTGTGGCATGTTTAATCCAAAATATCATTATACCCCCGCGAAAATCTGTATTGGCGACCTTAATGTAATAGCTGGGCTTGATGAAGGATTAGAAAACAAAGAGCTAAAAAATGAGTTTAATGTTGAGATTCTTCCAGAAAAAGCATTCGGTAAACGTGATGCTAAACTATTACAATTAGTGAACACATCCAAATTTACAAAACAAAATATGCGGCCATCCCCGGGGTTACAGCTTAATATTGATGGAGCTATTGCAACAATAAAAAGTGTTTCCGGTGGTAGAACATTAATAGATTTTAACCATCCGTTTGCTGGTAAAACGGTGGTTTATACTGTAATAATCAACAGGGTTATCACAAGCATTGAAGAGCAGCTGCAAACAATAGTTGATTTTCATCTGCATCCAGCGGTAAAAACTGAGATAAACGGTGAAAAAGCTGTAGTACACTATGATTGCCCTGCAGAGCTAAGAAACCAAGTAACCATAAAGATTACTTCTAAGATCCCGTCTATTAAAAGCGTTCTGTTCCAACATTAGTGCTTAAGTATAAATAAGCTTAAATATTCATTTAGTTCTTTTATTAATAAATTTCTCAAAAGAGAGGATAAAAATGTTTCAAGAGCAGGATAATACAGCAAGCCGGTACAATCCAGGTATAGTCGTAAACGCACATATGCAGGAAAAAGTGCTAAAGACAACAAGTCAGATTGATGAAGAATTAGAACAGATATTGTCTTCTCATAGAGCAAAGATAAAAGTTATAGGAGCTGGTGGTGCTGGTAATAATACAATTCATAGGATGACTGAGGTCGGCATAACTGGAACCGAGACGATCGCAGTAAATACTGATGCGCAGGATCTGCTTTATACAAATGCAATAACAAAAATACTAATTGGGAAAGAAGTATCACAAGGTTTAGGTGCGGGCAGTGTACCACAAGTTGGGGAAGCAGCAGCTAGAGAATCTGAATATGAAATAAAACAACGCCTTTCAGGAGCAGATATGGTCTTTATCACTTGTGGTCTTGGTGGCGGTACTGGTACTGGAGCTGCTCCGGTAATAGCTGAGATTGCTAAGAAGATAGGAGCACTTACTGTAGCAGTAGTAACTATCCCTTTTGAGATGGAAGGGCATAGGAGATGGGAAAACGCAATGATTGGTTTAGAAAAGCTTGAACGTATTGTGGATACTTTAATTGTTGTGCCAAATGATAAGCTGTTAGAATTAGCACCGGATTTACCATTACAAACTGCGTTTAAAGTAGCAGATGAGATATTAACAAATGCAGTAAAGGGGATAGCAGAATTAGTAACAAGAGCAGGTTTAGTAAACCTTGACTTTGCTGATATAAAAAGTGTGATGAGCGACGGCGGGGTAGCAATGATAGGCGTGGGAGAAAGTGATACAGAAAATAGGGCTAGTGAAGCTGTTGAAAAAGCAATATCTAATCCATTACTAAATGTTGACATAAAAGGAGCTACTGGTGCATTGATTAATGTAACTGGTGGTGAAGACATGACATTGTTAGAAGCAAAGAAAGTAGTTGAAACTGTTGCAGAAAAGTTAGACGAGGATGCAAGAGTTATATGGGGCGCTCAGATAAACAGGGATATGGAAAAAACAATTAGAGCATTATTAATTGTTACCGGAGTACACAGTCCGCAGATACTTGGACCAGATAAGAGAATAAAAGAAAAATCTAAAAAACACATAGAAAAAGAATTAGGAATTGAATTTTTGGATTGATAGTTAACATAAAGTTTATATAGTTTTATATGTTTTAGTTTAGCTTGTATTGTAATAAGTATTTTAGGTCTGAGGGGTGATTAATGACTAAAAGAGAGGAAAAAGAAATTGTGTACTTAGGAAAGAATCCTATCCTTCTAAACCCCGATGACTATGACCACAACATACGATATCCATTCAATGATTTTATAGAAAAAGTTATACAACAACCATCCTTAGGATTTATTGCACACCAAAGACTAAACGCAGCGCTAAGAATGTTCGGATCAGAAATAACCAATGGTGTAAGAAAATGGAACTGGATGGGAGACCTTGTAAACATGCCAGGACACCCAGCAGGAGATAAAGCATTATTTGGAATTGATGAAGCTGGAAGATCAGTAATGGAATGGCTAACAGAAGCAAGTATAGACAAAGAACAAAGAGCAAAAATGTTCCTATTCGTTGGTCCTCCAGGTGATGGAAAAACAACCATTATTGAGAACATGGCAAAAGCATTAGATGCTTATGGAACATTACCAGAAGGAGCATACCACACAATAGAAGTAGATCTATCAGGGCGTGAAGAATTATTTGGAGGAATAAATAAATTAATACTGCCATGCCATGAAAGTCCATTAAGATTTTTATCGATAGAAGAATACAAAACACTACAAGATAAATTAAACCCAAAAATCCAAACATCATGGCAGCAGTTACGACCACTAAGAGAATTAAGCTCTCCTGCAAGATGGGTTATAAACACACTTAAACAAAGCGGATTAACAAGAGAAGAAATAATAGGCAGATTAACTGCAGTAAGACTATTCCATGACGGACCAGATCATTGCATTAAAAAAACACACTATGAACCAGTACCAGAAAAAGATTTTGATTCCGAAGAAATATTTGGAGGAGAACTTTACTTGCCTAATGTTAAAATATTTTCATCTACACATCACCCATTAGTCTATAATTATGGTATTGCCGGAAACTTTAACGGCCCAAACGCCCAAGGTGCTATGGCACATTTTTCTGAATTATTAAAAAGAGAAGATACAATTATAAACCAGTTTTTGGACCTAATCCAAGAAGGAAGTGTTGCATTTAAAGGAAGATCAGCACCATTAGACACCGTACTATTTGCAACATCAAACTTAGAAGATCATCGTGAAAAAACTGAAAACCCGTCATTTTCTGGTTATTTAAGAAGAAGGTTAGTAGAACAGCTAGTAAGGTATATAATAAGGTTAGATGATATCACAAACGCGTTAGAGAACACAGCATTTAGCAAAAATCAATTAAGAGACATGCATGTACCACCGCATTTTATACGAGAAATATTAGGTGTAACGAGTATTATATCAACATTAGAACCATCTGAAAGTTTAAAATTCTTAGATAAAGATAAAGAAAAAAAAGCTGAAGAAGTACTTGGGGCTAGTTTAGAAAAATTAATGTTAATTTATAATTGTGAAACACCTCAAGGAGATGAAAGAGACGTCGAGGCCTTAAGAAGAGAATTAATCAGGCATACTACTGAAAAACCATTGGAACAACAAATCCAAGGAGTAAAAATTGGAGTAAATTTTAGTTTTTTTGGTGAGATGAGGAGAAGACTTAGAAGCCATGCAGAAAGCTCAGAAGCACCTGAAAGGTTTCAAGATAAAAATTATAACTCATGTGTAGGTAATATTGTTAATTTAAGATCTTTACTTGAAGACATTGTAAACAGATACCCGGCAATTAATGAAAAAACTAGAGAAAGAATACTAAAAGAAGCATTACCATTAGCATGGAGTCGTTTTAGAAAAGCACAAGCAATAGATGTTTTTGATGTTTACCTAGGAGAAGAAGGATCTGTAGTACGAGGCGCAAAATATCTTGCAATGATACATGCAACTACTGTATCAAAAGATTCCAATTACATTGATCCAATAACACAGCAAGACGTACAGGTAGACAAAGAATTCTTAGATAAAATACACAAACATGTTAGAAATAAAGACGAATTTATTAAGTTTTTTTCAGAAGGTGTAAGACATAGATGCGGAACAGAATTTCCAGATGTTACAAAATTATCAGAATGGTATATTAGGAATAATCGTGAGTTTAGGAGTATAATTGAAGGATATATCCTAGAATGCGTACTACCAAGTCAAATAGATGGTTCATCTACACCGTATTCTCCAGAAAATATTGAATTAACTAACAAACTAATAGAACTAAAAGGATATTGCCACTCATGCGCACCACTTGCAATCATGGCAGCAGCAGAAAATCGTAGAATAAAAAAAAATAATAGTACATAATGATAAATGCTTTTTTCAGAATATGCAAAAACGGTATTGGATGCCTGGAAAACAGGAGAACCATGTACTTATTTAGAAAGTTCTTCTGAACGTATTAAAAGAATTATTACGACCGGAGCAGTAAAAGGCCAAAAGTATCCATTTGGAAGTTACCCAATATTTGAAGGAGGGAAATACCCACTTCATGGACTAAGTGATATAAAAGACTTATTTGTAGAAACAATAAATACATGCGTAGTACTAAACAGAAGAGGGCAAACCCCACTAATACTAATGCATGGCCCACCAAGTTCTGGAAAGACATATCTCAGAAACAGACTAAACGAAATACTAGTTGATGATTACAAAGAACATGTAAGATACACTATAGAAATTAAAAGAGATCAAGAACCTATAAGAGACCAATTTAATGTCCAACCAATAAGCCTACTAAGCTGCGCTGAATCATTTACACCAAGACAAATACAAGAACAATTCGCACCATTATGTGTTGCAACACCATCACCAACATCTTTGAGAAGATACAATGACATCCTTACAAGAAGAACAAATGGAAGAAACTTAAACGATTTTGATTCAACTGAAGACTTTTTAAGATTTTTAGACGAGTATATCAACATAGTCCCAATATTCCCACAAAAAGGGGCTAGTTTAGACATAACAAAAGTTAATCTCAGTAGTGATGTTGAAAGAATAATACAAAATGCAAACAGAAATGTTTTACACTGTGAAATTAATGACGCAAAAATTGACAAAGACATACCTGGAGAAAATTATCAAACGCTCCTAAACTTTACTGATGGTAACCTCAATTTTCTAGACGGAACATCAATGAAACTAGACCTAGTAATATTACTCTATACAAACTGGGCTAGAGAAGCATTCGCAGAAAGAAAACCATTAGTAGATAGATCATCAGTAATACCATTTAGAAGAAACTTATCATGGAGAGTAGAAGAAAAAATTTTAACATTTGAAGCAACAAAGTTCTCACACAGAAATTCACATGCTTTTAGAGGATTTACAAAAGCAACAGTAGCAACAAGACTTAATGGTGATATACTAAAGGATAAAGATTTATTGCGCCGCAGTATAGATGATTATGCACTTTATGAAGAAAGTAAACCAGGAATAACAAGCGATAGGATAAGAGAATTATTTACAAGAGTTAGAAAACCAATCCAACCACCTCAAGACGGGTGGTCACAAGGATTATCATTAAGAGAAGCTTTATCTGAGCTTAATGCAATAAACCCAGAAGAAGGCGAATGTTTAAGGCCTAGCGATGTTATTAAATGGTTATCAGGATGTGAAAAACTATCCCAAACAAATAAAGATCATTCAACAAATGACATAAAAAGAGGATGCATATCTGATATCGCATTTCTACGTGTAATCTTACATAATGGTAGCATTGAGCAAGTCGATAAAAAATTTAGTGAATATGACAAGGCTTATCTTGCATCAATACAAGGAAAAAAAGAAGTGTATCACGAAGGTGCAGAAAGACCAATAGAAGAAGTTATGAAAACACTTGAAGAACACCTTTGCATAACTGGGATGAGAAGCACGGTTATAGAAGCAATAAACACTTTTATGAACCTACAAGACATAACAAAAAAAAGACGCCCAACATTACGAGACATCATGAGCCTTAGCTACGCAACAAGCCTTTCTTCATTAGCTGGAACAGACACTATTATCCCATGGAAAAAAATTACAAGCCATGAAGACTTGGCACAAACAGAAAAAGAAGTTATAAGTAAATTATCATACTTAATGAGAAAATATCTAGACTGTTGCGAATTTTGCTTAGAAGATGTACTTAAAATTACGGCGGAAGAATTTGGGAGATTATCAAAATGAGCTACAACCCAGTAGGCCAACGCGCAAGAGGAGAATATGAACGTAAACTAAAAGAAAGAGATGGAGATCTTGTAAAAAAAGGAATTGGAAGACTAATCAAAGTAGAAAACGGAAAACCAGTACCAGTAAGCATACCAATCTTATTTAATCCTAGAATAAGATACGGACCAAGAACAAGAAAAGCAGGAGAAGAAGAAAGTTCTGAAAAAAAAGGAGGAAGAACTGGACCACCAAGACAAGGAGGAGGGCAAGGAAAGAAGGGGGACATAGTAAAAATAATTACTGGTAAGGATAAGGAAGGTAAAGGAGCAGGAGGAGAAGGTGGAGAAGATCCAGTTTATGAGACAATAACAAGGGAACGCATAGCAAGATATGTAGAAGGTTTAGAACTAGAATTCTTAAAACCAGGCTCTATGCTTAAACGAGAAGGATGGACTTACGAAAATATATCAAAGAATGGACCACCATCTTTACTTTCAACTAAACACACACTTGAAGAATCAATATTAAGACAAATAGTATTCAACCCTGATAAAGAACTCGTTATAGGAGACTTTACAGAAGGAGACTTACGTTTTAGACATCCAAAAGTAAAATACAAAAAAGACAGGGATGCAGTGCTAATACATGTTAGAGATATTTCGGGGTCCATCACCAAAGAAGAACTAGACATTGGTTATATAATCTCATATCTTACAAACCTATGGATTGAAAAATGTTACAAAGGAGTAAGAAATATTTATGTTTTACATAATGAAATAAGTTGGCAAGCAACAGAAAAACAATACTACAGTGTTAGATCAACAGGCGGAACAAATTTTACAAAAGCTTACGAACTTCTTCTTGCAATGCTTAATGGAAAGGACTACCAAAGAAAAGAAGGGCTAGAACAAGAAATACTAAACTCAGCTGAAAAAGATATTTATGTAATGAACATAACAGATGGAGAAGACGTAACACCAGAGAGAGCAGTAGAATTACTAGGAAATGTTATGCCGCACCTTACACGTTTTTGTTATCTTGAAACTGCTTCTAGTGGATGGATCTCAATATTAATAAATCCCAAGGGTCCATCAAAGTTTCAACAAGGATTAATAAAAAAATTTACTGCTGAAGAAAAAAGTGGAAAGATAAGAGTTTACAATATGAGTGATTTAGACCAAGTAGATGAAGCACTTAAAAAATTTTATGGTAAAAAAACATGACAAAAGTATTAGTTGATAGAAATGGAGTAATAGACTCTAAACATACAGAACTATTCCAAAAAATTATAAACTATTGTGAAAAAAATTATAAACTAAGGTTAACAGATATAAGGGCACATATCCTCCCACTAGACCAACTTTCAGAAATGGTCGCAACAAGTGGATTTACTAGAGCACCACAAACATGGCAATTAATGCAAGAATATCTCAAAATTAAAAGACAAAAAGAATTAGGCAATATAACTATTTTTGAAATGGTATCTGCAGCGGGCGGTATTCTTACAAAAAAAAATGAAACACTAGACTATACTGATGTGTACATTTTTGACCAAGATACTAGCATAATAAAAAAACTTGTTATGGCTCACTCACTTGGACATGTTCACATGCTTACAAATAATGTCTTTAATATTCGAGCAAGAAAAAGGGCAGGATACTATTCACCGCAAACTGCAATGATGGAACTAACAGACATGGTTGAAAGAATGTATGAAAACAAAGGAGGTGAAAGAACAACAAAATTAATTGACGCAATGGAAGTTATCTCAAGCATTGTAGCTGTAGGTGTTGATGACTTTTCAGAAATGGACAAAGTAATTGAGAAAGCAGAAGAAGAAAGAGTTCATGAAAGAAAATCAATATGGCAGGAAGCCGAAACACCGTTTGAAGACAAAATAAGAAGATTACTCCCTAAAAAAAACGCAGGTTTATTCCCGGACAGAAGAGTAAATAATATATTTTACATACTTGAAAAAACCCAAAGACTCGATGACGATGAAAAAGAATTGGTACATGCATATAGAATGATGTTTCAATATAAACATGGATTAATACCAGAAACAAAAATTACTCATGAAGGATTCTCAGCATTACTTGACTTAAGATTTGGGCAAGAATGCTCAGAAATTGTTCCAGACTGGGAAATGCGTGAGTACATAAAGCATAGAACAGAAGGTATGGAACACATAAGAGAAATCAACCCATACGGGCTTGGATTTAAATTACTACATGACATAATGATGAGGCAAGCACAAGGAGAATATGGCCAAGAATATGAAAGTATAACGAAAGGGTATGAACGATTAAAAGCACTAAAAAAACCTGATAAAGAAAAAGGATGGGAAAAAGTTTTAGAAGTTGTTGAATCATGCAATGATTATAATTTAATAAGTCAACACTTTGATGAACGACATTTCAGAACTTATGCAAGAGATTTATATGCAAGCCAAGTTGAAGAATGGGAATCATGGTTTCAAGGAAGATTATACGTTGAACAAATAATCAGCAAAGAATTTGAAGACGTAAAAAACGCGCTATTATTTCATCAAGTAAACAATGGAAGACCATTATTTTATGTACCCCTAGGCGGGGCAAACTTTATAGGAGTTGGGCAAATACTTATCCACCATGAAATAGACCCACTAATAAAGCAGTTTAGTTTAGAAAGAAAAGTATTAACACTTGATGTAGAGAGTGTTGAAGCTGTATTAAAAGCAATAGTAGTTTTCACAAAAAGACCAGTACACCTAAAAACAGTTGATGAAGATGGGAAAGATATTTATATTACCTATAACGGTATAAAGTTTAGTGAAACAGAATTAAAGAGGTAAAGATGGAAGAAAAAATAAAAATAACAAGTGTCAGGCTTGAGCAAGTAAAATTAGAAGGAATTTTAGAAAAAAGTCAGATTAAAAGTGTAGGCGAGGTATTAAAAGATTTTGATGAGAAGTATTTAGGGAGAAGTGAGATAGATGGTGCCCCCGTGAATCTACAAGGGATAGCAGAATATTTAATGAGAATAGGAGAAACAGAAGACAACACTGCAAGACAATGTTATGGACTGGAACCTTTTAATGTAGATACAGAAACAATTAAATGTTTAGGAATAAGAAGAGTACAAAAAAGTGACGAAATGGGAATGCTTAAAGAAGGCGAAGAACACCCACCATGGCACGATCCTGATAGAGTAGTACTCTGTTGTTTAAGACAACAAGATCAAAAATTATATTTTGGTATTTTTGGATTACGTAAAAAAAAAGTAGAAGATTTACAAGATATTGGAATAATAACTTACGAAGAATATCTAGAACCTCCCTCAACATAAGTTCCTTTAGACTCTAAAATAATATCCTGATTATTTGGGATACAAACAAAAGAAGTAGAACCATTCAAGTTTTCAACAAGAAAAAAAGTATTACTCTTAAAAGAATCAGAAGGAATAAAAATAACATTTTTACTAAGGTCTGCCCTTAACATGGATCTATCTCTTGCGTCAATAAAGCTTGGGAAATCAGTAACTTCACCAGAACGAATACATACATGGGTTATACGTTTTGGGAGAGAGACTTTAAAAAAATCTGTGGATCCTGTATCTAAAAAAAACATTTCGCTAACTTTATCATTAAAATTTTGCTCCCATTTAGCTAAAGCAATATCTTCAGATGAGTCTAATAATCTAGGAATATAGATATAACCAAAGGCTATTGCAATGAGGCCAATAATAATAGCCATAATAAAAACAAAAGATAGTTCTATCTGCCCTCTTTTTTTCATGGTATAAATAAGTTTGGATTGTTTAAATAAATTACTGCTCAAATATAATCTGCTAAGCCCATTATCACCGCCACCGAAGCGTTTATAAATTGTATAATTGTAAGAATAAACAAAAATGGGTAGTATAATCCAAAAATTAAATAGTTTCCTCGTACAATCAAAACGTGTATATCAGGTTACTAAAAAACCTAATAAGCATGAGTTTAAGATGATAGTAAAGGTAACTGGGCTGGGCGCAGCTATTATAGGAGTAATTGGGTTTATAATAACAATTGCAGGACAATTTATAATATAACAATGGAATCACAGATTTTTGCATTGAAGACAACTGCTAACAGGGAAGATCAAGTTTTAGAGTTTATTAGCGGTAATGTTCAAAAGAAGAAAATGAATGTCTATGCTGTTATAAGACCGCATGGATTAAGGGGCTATATCTTCTTAGAAGCTGAAAACAGGCAAGAAGCAGAGGATTCAATAAAGGGAGTGCCATACTCAAGAGGTTTATTACGTAAACTTGTTAGTTATGACGATATAAAACATATGCTTGAACAAGGAATACAAGAATTAAACATACAAAAAGGTGATATTGTAGAGATAATCAGTGGTTCATTTAAGCGGGATAAAGCTAAAAAAACAAGAATTGATAAGCAAAAGGAAGAGGTTGTAGTAGAAATTCTAGAAGCTGCAGTACCAATTCCAATAACTGTAAAAATTGATGCAGTAAGAGTAATAAGAAGAGAAACTGATCAAGAAGAAGAAACAGAATAAGGTTATTTAATTACACTTATACTAAATGGGGGCACAAACCTTAAAGTCTGTTCCTGTTCATCAAAATAACATTCAGCAGTATTACCCTCAAGATTAGGAATGTATGTACATGGATCAAACGAATCAAGCCTAAGTCGTTTCTCTAATTCTTGATATACCTCCGATAACTCGTCATCACATTTATCTAGTTTATAGGTTGTACACGCTAGTCTTAGTTGATCATCAGCAAGGTAAAAACGTTTTTCTTCTGTAAGCTCCAACGCATTTATACATGCCATTCCTGATTGTAATTCAATAATGTAATTAAATCGCTCTGCACATGTAGGTTTTATCTTATCAGCCTCTGGTTTTTGCAAAAATAACAATAAAGCTAAACCAATAGATCCAGCAAAATTAATGATACCCACTGCATCTTAAGTGTGCATAATCTATATAAGCTTATTGATAACTCTCTTATTTATGACTTTATCTGAAGGGGTTAGAGCTCCTAACTTTTTATTAAAAAACCAACATGGAGAGGATGTATCTAAAGATCATTTTAAGGGTAAGTGGGTTGTGCTTTATTTTTATCCAAAAGACAATACTCCTGGATGTTCAATGGAAGCAAATAATTTTACATCTAAACTTAATAAGTTTAAGAAACTAAATGCAGTAATACTAGGCGTAAGTCCAGACTCATGTAAAAGCCATCTAAAATTCATAAAAGATGAGAAGCTAAAAATAATTTTATTAAGCGATGAAGATAAGTCTACATTGTCTGCATACGGTGTTTGGCAGGAAAAAAGTATGTATGGAAGAAAATATATGGGCGTAGTTAGAACAACCTTTTTAATAAATCCAGCAGGGATGATCAATAAGATATGGACAGATGTAAAAGTAAATGGTCATGTAGAAGCAGTATTAAAGTATATCAAGGACGCAAACTAAGCTTTAGTGGAATAATCATAGTAGTTTCATTTCTTTTAATAGTAATGTTTATATCTGTTCCTGGGCTGATCCAAGCAACATGGTTTCTTAGTTCATTACTAGAAGTAATAGTCTTATTGTCTATAGCAATGATTAAATCACCCTGTTTAATTCCAGCGCCTAAAGCTGGGCCGGTATCATCAAATCCTGTAACCAGTGATCCTTCAATAAAAACACCATTGCCTTTATCATCAAACTTGATAAGATCCTCGACAATAACACCAATGTAGCCACGATCAACTTTCCCATCATTTGTGAGAGTTAAAAAAATTTTTTTTACCAAATTACTAGGTATTGCAAAGCCCAACTCGCCAGCATTTTCTTCGGAAATAATAAAAGTATTAATCCCAATAACTTTGCTATTCAGGTCTAACAAAGGCCCACCAGAATTACCGGGGTTAATTGAAGCATCAGTTTGGATAAAGTCTCTATAAACTGTTGGCCCGCGATCACGATGTACTGCGCTGATAATCCCGGATGTAACAGTAAAGTCTAAACCAAATGGGTTTCCTATAGCTACAACTTCTGATCCAACTTTAGCGTTATCAGAATCTGCCAGTTCTAAGAAATCTAAGTTGTCAACGTTTATCTTTAAAACAGCAATGTCAGTGCTTTTATCAACTCCAACATTCTCGGCTACATAGATATTTTTGTTATGTAATCTAACAGTAATATTATCTGTGTCGTCAACAACATGATAGTTAGTTATTATATAACCGTCACTAGCAACAATAACTCCTGATCCAGTTTTTTCATCAGCGCGTATAAACACAACAGAAGAAGTAGCTTTTTCAGCAACGTCTTCAATATTATTTATTGTTAAAACTTCTCCATAGTTATTCTGATAAAATAAAAATATAGATGCTAACTGAATGATTATTAGTATAATAATCACAGTCCAAAGAATCTTTATCTGGTCTCGCCTAAGCATAGCTGAACCACGTAATATTGCTTATATAAAGCTTATCTTACCCCAAATAATCTTAAGATCTTACTAAAATAATCTGGTTTAATAGGCGCACGTTCATCTATGTATGGTGCACCGCATAATTCAGAAGCAAGTTTTTTATATGAGACCGACGCATCAGATGTAGGGTGGGTATAAATAACATTATCTCGTAGGGCAAGACTCTCTTTAATCTCTATTGACTCAGGTATAATTGCTATAACCTTATGTTCTAACAAAGCTTCAATGTTCTCAATTGGGATTTCATCATTAGAATTACGATATCTTGTAACAACCACACCAAGAATTTTTTTACCCATGTCTTCAGCAACACGAATAGTTTTTAATGCATCAGCTATTGCAGGCATTTCAGGATTTGTAGTAATAATAATCTCATCACTTGCATCTATGGCTAATAATGCTTCTTTACCAAGCCCTGCAGCGCAGTCAATAATAACAAAATCAGTAAGCCCCTTTAAGCCACGTATTACCTGCTTAAGCCTGTCAGGTTTTGTATTCTTCATGTCATCAAGAGATATACTTGCGGGAACTATTTTAGTACCAGTAGGATGTATATAGACGGCTTCAGAGATATGATTCTTACCTTGTAATACATGGTTTAAATTGATTGGAACAACCGGGCTGCCGAGATAAATCCCTACATTGGGGGTAGTAAGGTTTGCATCCACAACAGTTACATCTTTACCAAAAAAGTTCAAAGCACAACCAAGAGACACAGCAGTAGTAGTCTTTGCCACACCGCCTTTACCACCAGTAATAAGGATATAACGAGTCATAACTATGAATTGCCCACCAAACTTTTAAATGTTTCTATGTATCTTCTTCCTTCCAGGCCATACCACCGTTCTTATCAATCCATTCACGAGAAAATTGGTAGAACTCTTTTGTTGAAACAAAATAAGACATCAGTTTCTCTTGATTGACTTCTACTTTTTCTGCGATTAGGGTAACATTTTTACGGTATTCTTCGCGGCCTTTGATTTTATTTTTCACAATCTTCCTCATTAATAAGTACAATTTAACCCACTCCTTGATTTTTTTATTGTTTTTAAATAATTTTTTTTCAATGATCTCAATTCTCTCAACATGGCTTTGCGGGATTATATTTATCATTTTTTTTCTTTTAGCTATTTCTAAAATATCCAAAAAGATATAATCCATTGCTTCAATAAGACGTGATAGGGTATTATTAATAACATCAATTGTACGAGTGTACTTTAATGTAACATAAATCAGATGGTCCACACGTTGTAATTGTCCTTTTGCTGTGTCACTGTCTTCTAACATCGATGAATACCTTGTTAACCTTGCTCATGAATATTTTAGCTTGGTTGATATACTTTTTAATTGTTTCGATGGATAGGGCATTTGCCTTGAATGAAACATTAAACATAATAAACTTATCATCGCGGGATAATTCGAATGGGCTATTCTTATGTTCTGCTAATACACATCGAAGTTCTTCAATCAGATTAATTTGTGAAACATCAAACTTATAACGTGGGCCGGACTTAAGTCTAAACAGCTCAATACGTGTGTGTATATCCTTAGAATAAATCGGAATACGTTTGTACATGCGATCGTATCGTAAAATAGCGTCCATACCAGCTACTAAAGAGTCATAGATATTCTCCATTATGCCTATTAACAATTTATTTTCCTTAACCAAGTTGTAAGTAACATATGTTAAATGATCGGCAGTTTGGAGCTTTCTATTAGCTAATTCAAGGAGTGCTTTGATTTCTTCCATTTGTTTATTAAATAATAAAGCTTAATAAGTATTATTGTAATCAATTATTTTTTTGTAAGTATAGGATTGCTCCAGCAATATCCCCTTCTTTTTCTAAAGCTTCTTTGGCTTCTTCTTCAGAACAGTTAGTTTGATCCATAATTGTATTTATATCTTCTTGTGAGAACAGCTCCCTATCATGAACTTCAATGTCTCCTATTATCTGGAATGTATCTTGCCCCATCATATTAACTTTTGTAACTTGCGGGTTTAAGATAACTATTTCTTTGTCAGAAGTTTTAATGATTACTTCTTTTGCATCAATTTCTTCTTGTTTAATGCCTAGCTTCTTCATTGCTTTTTGCATTTCTTTAGGATTTATTCCAGGAAACATGCAAGTTAGAAAAATATCAAATATATAAAATTTCGCATTTTATGATAAATTCCGGTATAAGCGTAGTTTTATTACGCTTAATACATGTTAATTGCAATTTGAGAGCCCAAGCAAAACGGGGTACCAGCAGTGCAATATCCACTTTATATTTGAAGGTTAAAAGGATGTTCAATTTCCTTTATTCCAATGCAATAATCAGAGAGACCACAATACAAATTAGAATGTTCATCTATGCCCCCTGGAAAAATGATGTCGTCTAATTCAGGACTTCTTTTTGAAGGCGAATATGGGAAATCGGCTCTTCTTGCCAGAATTCTTAAATCTGAATAAACACTAGTTTTCGGATTAAATCTAAAAGAGACAGCATAATAATGCTTTTTCAAATCCACTTCAGTTGTTGTTTTATGAGCCTTATGTCCAATCACTCCAATTTCTTCATCTGATAGTTTTATCGCTTGATTTACACCTCCCCAAGAACCATCCTCAAACAAACCATTGATTATATTGACATTATACCAATCATTTTCTGTGAATCTTTGTAGCTCATCAATTCTACTAATTTCTAAGTATCCAATTTTACATAATCCGCTAATTTTTTCTTGCGGCCTTGTAAAAACTCCAATTCTATCTTCCAAATCAACTAAACGAATATCTTTCATCCCTACAGGGCCAGATGCAAAAAATTCCAAATTCCTAATTGAGTCTCCCCTATAAATATCTTGATTCCATATAATACCGTTTTCACATTTCTCGACTCTTACACCCAAAATAAATATTTCACCTTTCACTTTAACATATGCAGGATCCTGTAATTGAAGTGGGGTTACTGTATCATCAATCTCCCATTCATTCTCATTTAATTTATATGCAAAAAATATTCTGGAATCTAATTCGCTATCAAGAGATTCAATTCTAATCCCTATATAGGTTTTTCCACTATCACAAAAAGGAACTGTGGGATTATAAGCAGTTTTTCCTTTTATGTTTCTGATTGGTACAATTTTGGATTTCATTCTTACCTTATATTCAGAGATTAGAGGATATTTATAATGTTTTATTTTATAATTACTAACAAATTAATAATTGAAAAATGAGCTGGCCCCCCTAAAATATAGCCTGCTTCGCAGATTATTGATAATCTTTATATAATGTATTTTCTTTTCAATAGGTATGACTTACAAATTAGTTTGTTTTGATATGGATGGAGTGATATTCAAAGATGTTAATTTCTGGATGGAACTCCATAAGAAATTCGGAACATTAGCACAGGGTATAGAATTAACAAAAAAATATCTCCATACGGATTATGATAGATTAGTAGAAGAGGTTGTTGTAAAGTTATGGAAAGGAAAAAATGCAAAACTCTATTATGATTTAGTTAATTCTATTGAATATCTGCCTGGCGTTCAAGAAACTTTTGCCCATCTCAAAACTAGAGGTTACATGACTGCCATAATTAGTGCTTCAAGTATTGATGTTGCCAGAAGAGTACAAAAAGACTGGGGGGTAGATCATATTTTTGCTAATGAATTAGTTATAAGAAATGGAAAAGTTACAGGGGAATTTATCTGGCCAATAGGTGCTGGAAAAGAAAAGAAAGCACAAATAATACAAGGTTTATGTTTTAGTTTGGGTATCTCACCGAAAGAAGTAATTTATGTTGGCGATGGTGATACTGATATTGAAGCGTTTAAAGAAGTTGGAATTTCTATTGCGTTTAATTCATCTTCAGAAGAACTTAAAAAAGTCGCCAAATATTCAGTGAATACACATAATCTTGCAGATGTGATTAAGTACATCCATTAAATCAATTTTGCCCTTTATTCTATGTCTTGATGTAACGCTTCGCTCTCGCCTTAGGTTCGGAGAAATAAAAACTAAGGCTTAAGGATAGTAATGGTATATTTTAGATTAGGCTACAAAGCACATTCAATAATAATATTATCATCTGGATCATTTTTGACTACATCAACTTTCTTTTTTGGTTTTACTAAAGTTACAAATTCCAGACGTTTACTTTACAGCTCACTAAAAATTATTTATCTGACGCTGGGTATAATTTATTTTGGGCTCTTCTATAAACTACAAAGAGTAGAGAAACAACGAAATGGCAACATTTATAAACTACAGTAAATATAGTTTTACTATGATAAATATATACAAACAAGAGTTAACAGTATTACAACAAGAAATATTAAGGTTGTTATTTGTTAAAGCCGGGGTGTCTTTGAATCAAAGAAGAATAGCAAGAATGCTCAAAGTAACGCCTCCGGCAGTTATGAAAGCTCTTCCAAAATTAGAAGAAAAAGCCTTAATAAATTTAAATCAAGATGAAGATTCTAAGAGATGGTCCATTGAGTTAAACAGGGACAATCATAAAGTTATCCAACTAAAGCGGGTGGACAATCTAAGGCAAATATATAGTTCTGGATTAGCCGATTTTTTAGAAAAAGAATTCGCAGGAGCCACTATAATCCTTTTTGGTAGTTATTCAAGAGGTGAAGACACAATAACATCTGATATTGATATTGTAGTAATCGGGAGAAAAGAGAAACAAATGAAATTAACTAATTTTGATAAAGCACTTGAAAGAACTATCTTCATCAACTTTTATTCTTCCTTTAAAGAAGTTCATAAGCATTTGAGAGAAAATATTTTTAATGGGATAATACTTGCAGGCGGAATTGAAATATGAAAGATTTAAAACAATTTGAGGAATTTATAAGGACAGGTATTATCAAAAAACAATCACCAGATAAATCGAGGTCAAAGTTTTTGGTTATGGAAGCTGAGCAAGGTTATACTTACTTGCTTAAGTTAATAAAAACAATGGGTATTGAAAATCGGAATGCTAATGATTATGTGAAAAATTGCTATGATATTTTAATGGAGCTGACAAGAGCAAAGATGTTGCTTGAGGGATTAAACGCTTCTGGCTTTAAGGCACATGAATCAGAGATTGCTTACTGGTGGATTTTGCAGTTTAAAGAACAAGATATCCGATTCTTAGATAAAATTAGATTCTTTAGGAATGGGATGCTTTATTATGGAACAATCTTGGATAAGGAATACGCAGAGAAAGTGATAGAATTTACAAAAAATAATTATCAAAAATTGAAGGCCATCTTAAATAAATGAAATTCCAAAATGAATGGTATAACCACTACTAACGACCACATGATGGAAAAAACCAATTCTAACGCTTGATTTATAACAGTTGGTTGTGATGAAAGAATAAAAAAAGAAGCAGTCAACAAAGCGCATTTGATTCTTAGAAAAATTGCAAAAACTGAGGCTAAACTTACATTAACCAAAAATAAATATGGAACGGCTACAATTACCAATAAGCCTTTCAAAAAGCGCAGTAAGAAGGTATATACAAACATGTAATAAACGAAATACGTAATTAGACGTTGTTTAAATCCTAGCAAAGATAATCCCAAAAATAGAAACAACAAGAATCAAACCGACAACAAATTTTGGTGATATCTTAATCTTGCTTTTATACTCATCAAAATACCGGACAATTCCTCCACCGCTAGAAGGCATTTGTATTTTTTCATTTGACATAAAAAAAGAAAGAAAAAAAGGTTTAAAAGAGTTTTGATTAGTTCTTGCCTAAGATTGCATTAGCATAAGCCAGCAACTCGCTGTTAGCTGGGCTACTACCTGATTGAGTTTGAGCACTACTGCCCCAGTAGGCACAGCTGCCATCAAAACCTTTTAGCTGAGATGTTACATTTGCTCTCAGATTATTATGGTGGTTTGTTATAAGCTCAACACGATCATTTAATAGTCTACCACCATTCGCAAGATAGATCGCAGTGATATCTGCTGGGCCTATAACCATTATGTTATCAAGCATGGCTTTAGCATTATCAAGGCTTTCAGTATATGCAATTGCTGCTTTTACTTGAGCGTCATGTGCATGATGTAACATCTCAATGCTATCCCTAGTCTGCTCAGCTCTATTATGCAGAGATCTTGCGCATGCAGCTTTTTCATTAATGTCTATTTCTAACAAATGGCGAGCAACATCATATCTTATCTGCTCAGTTTCAGTATATGGCCCTTTTATTTTACTGGCTATTTCATGCATCAAGAACTCTTGTTCTGATCGATGGTCCATTAACGTGTCGTAAGCGTTAGCAGCATCAATTGTTTCTCTACCGCGGTGTTTAAGCAGTACTTTCACATTATTTTGTGAGGTCCTATAAACTGTGCATAATCTAGTCAGGCAATCACTTATCCTGCCCAATGCGTCGGTCATAACATTAAAGAGTTTTCTCAATCCGGATGGTTCTTTTCCTGTGTTCAAATTTTGAGTTCCATTAAACGAGTCATATACCCCGAATATTCTGTCTGTTAACCTTATGTTATTCGTAGCATACTTTGAAGCTCCTTTAACATATTTAGCGAACGCTTTGTCAAAAGTGTAGGAATCACCAAGTATAGCTCTTAAAGTTCTTCCTTCATCAATCATAGCAGGTTTATCTAATTGTAATACCTCTTTAGAAAGTAACCCTGCTCTTTCTAGTCTTTCATCTAGGCTTAATATCTCTGCTTTCCCATTACCATTATCGGTTTCATTAATATCAATAACTGTTTCTTTTGCTGTGTTCATATAAATCCCCCCAGATAGTTTTTATAATCTGAAAGAATTTTGGCCAAATCTCTTTCAATAATTAAACATCCTAATTTCTGAATGTTATGAAAAAATAAAAAGAAAACCTTATTAAAAAAGGTTAATACTAAAAAACCGAAATTATTACAGTATTCTATAAATATTTTTCAAACTAGACTAACCAAAAGTAAATGTATTAAACAAAAATCCTTTCTTGTTTATATCTAACTTTAATGTATAACTACCATGATTTCCTTCAATTAAGCTATACAGCCTAGCGGTATCAACAACCACAAATGACCGGGCCCCATCGAATTTTATATCAACACCAGCCTGATCTTTTGTTACATAATCATCATTTATATAAACGTCCATCTCTAAAGGTTCAGTTGAATGAGCAACTATATTCGCTGATTTACCAGAAAACTTAATGACTACAGACGCTCTATCAAGATTTTCTAAGCTGTCTTGGTTGCTTAACCATAAACCATCAAGATAGAGAACATCATCTTCAAGTTTAACAGGTAAAGTATAATTTTTAACTTGATCCGGAGACAACCCCCCATTTGCTACATCTTGTTTTCTTGGCAAAGCAAATTTATATCCGGCGTATATCTCTGGTGTATAAGATAAATCAGAAGAACTAGGAATATCAGCAATTAAATCCATGTCTATTGCTTCCCCATTTTCAGCTAAAAGTTCCTGAATAACTTTTTCAGTTTCTTCATAAGCTCCTTCTCCTATATGGTCATACCGAATAAACCCATTTCTATCAATAAGGTATTTTCTTGGCCAATACTTATTCTGATATGCCCTCCAAGTTGCGTAATCATTATCTTGAACAACTGTGTAGCTAATGTTAAATCTTCTAATTGCATCTTGTACATTATTTGCATCTTTCTCAAACGGGAATTCTGGAGTGTGGACACCAATGATAACAAGCCCTTTATCGGAATAACGGTTATGCCATTCATTTAAGAATGGGATAGTGTGAATACAATTTATACAGGTGTATGTCCAAAAGTCAATTAAGATAACTTTACCATTAAGATCTTTGATTGATGGTTTATAGTCTGAATTAAAAAAACCAGAAATTCCAACTAGCTCAGGAGCTTTTATTAAACCATTCTCGATCACTGGTTCTTCTGAATACTCATTATTAGCACGCTCAAAATAATAAATAACCAAGACAACTATTATCAAAGTAATAATTAGCTTGTAAATTATTTTCATGAAGTTGGTAGCAGTTGAATATTTATAATATTAATCCTTAACAGTCAAAAAAGCAAGATAAGCTAGAAATGTTGGAATCAATGGTAATATGCACGGACTCAAAAATGAAAGAAGCCCGCCAATAAATGCAATGCCTATATTTAAAGATCCATTAAAGCCATAATTATTCAAGTTTAGTTTTATAAGAAAATCTGCTGCAAATGAAAAGTTTGCAATACTGCTTAATTGATTAGTAAACACTAGTATTCCTAACAATATTAATATCACTCCAAATATTTTAGAAAGATATTTAGTTAAATTACCAGTAGCTGTTATAAACTTTTTAGCATGATCAGTAAATAATCCCACTAATAAAAATGGTATACCCAAACCAAGAGAGTAAGCAAACAATAAATAAGCTGCATGCGTTGGAGATACAACTGCTAAAGTAAGTATTGCACCAAGTATACCACTTACACAAGGTGTCCAACTAACTGCGAAAGCTGCGCCAAACACAAATGAGGTAAGATAAGCTGAATTAAACCTTTTTTTTATTTTAAGCTTGTGGCTTATTTCAAAGAATCTAATTTTGATAAAACCTAGTAAATAGATACCAAAAATAATTATGATTATGCCCCCAACTCTTCCAAGCCATTTTAGCACAACTAATGGCGCATGAGAAAAAACAGTTTGAAGCAATACCCCAATAATTGAGAATATAACTGAAAAGCCTAAAACAAAGAAAATAGTATTTATAAAAATTGTATAATCTTTTTTCATGATATCATTAAAATAATGTCAATATATATAATTTTTGTTTAATAAAAATGTAGGAAAACAAAGGTTTTAAAATTGCTTTTTGCGCAATAATTTAATCTAAGAGGAAACTTTTCTAAAGGTTTATAAACTCAAGCGTTCCATTATATATAAGGAGCTAAAAATGGACGAATTACCAGAAGCGGTATTTACATGGAAGGTAAGAGAAGATGGTTTAACAGAAGTAGTACAAGGTCATGCAACAATAAAAGATATTTTATACGAAATAGCAAGGCAGGCTTATAGAGCATCAGTAATGGAGGCACCAATACCAGGACAATCCACGGACCCTCCATCAGACGAATTTCTAGCACCATATTTTGCTCACTTACAATTTCCAACAGATGGAATAAGTATAGCGAGAACTGATAGACATGAAACTGATGAATTATTTGGGATGGACTATGTTGGTGGTTTGCCAGTTAAAACTTCAGTTGTCGCTAGAGATGGAAAAATATTGTTTTGTAGTAGATTATATGACATGAATCATCGTGTTGATCATCTACATGTAATGCGAACTGCAAATATGGCACTTGAAATAAGATTACAATAAATTTTAAAATTAAGACGCCAACCTCTTTTTTATTATTTCTTCAAATCTTAGATTTGACCAATTTTTTAGCCAGAACCTTAAATTGAAACTAACAACTATTAAGTGAGATGAATATTCGCTTAATATTACCATTTAGGATAAAAAGCGAGATTTTAGATATTTCTTCCCCATATAACAGACTATATGTCAGATGAGGGTAAAAGTTATTCTCCAAATCCAGAAATACAGATTAATTAGCAAATTGATCAAGAAAATAAACCTCAGAAGTTATTAAAATTAACTTAAGATATATCAATTTATTCTTTTAGAAAAGATAATCTGAAAGATTTTCGATTTTTTATGGTAGAAAAATATAAAGTAGTAAAGTATAATAGTGAATATGAAAGAAATAATCTTAATTCTGCTATTAACCTGTGGATGTGTAAGCATTCCAGAAGCTGGCATTGTAACAGAAGTAATTGATGGTGATACATTCAAATTAAGCACAGGAGAAAGAGTAAGATTATTATGCATAAACACTCCAGAAAATGGTGAACCATATTTTAAAGAAGCAAAAGATTTTTTAGAAAATTCTATATCCGGAAAAATAGTAAGATTAGAAGTAGACAAAACAAATTTAGATGATTACAGAAGATTATTACGTTATGTTTATGTTGATGACATCTTAATAAATGAAGTTATTACAAAAGAAGGTCTTGCAGAAGTATTGATAATAAAACCAAACATAAAACATTGTGACAAAATAAAGCTAGCCGAAAAAATAGCACAAGAACAAAAAAAAGGTATTTGGAGTGTCAACCATGCAGGCTATCCGGAAGATACGCTAATGTTTCAAACTGCTGTGGTAACGGATAAATCAAAAAGTCACCACGTTGCATTGCAGTAGTTATTCCAGAATTACCAGCACTACGCATAGCAGCTCCTACCATACCTTTCAAAACCATAACTTTTACCTGTTCATCATTAATAAACTCATCCCCTTCAAAAAGTATTCTAAATTCGTCTAAAGCATTAGTAGAACGTAATATTCGTATTCTTTCACTTTTATCCAACTCGCCTTTAAATTCAGTATCATCAGGGACAACATCATCTAACCAATCAATATTTACAACTACAAGTAAAGAATAATTTCCTTTCATTGCGTTATAATCTTTTCTTGAAAAAGCTTCTTTTATTACTAAAACCTCCCCTTGTGTTAATTTAAAAGTCTCATCACTATTCAAGTCCTTTACACCGAATACAAAAGCATTATCCTTATCATATAAGTATAACACCTTATCTGCGTTGCTTAATATTTCTTTAATCTGAGATGTTTCCTTAAGGATATTTTGAACAAAAAAACCACCAATGGATAATACAATAACAAAAATCACAAAGATAATGCTAAGAATTTTTATAATAAACTTAGTAGTTCTAACAAACCACCAAACTAATAATATTATTAAAATTATAGGAATAATTAGCCAGATCATGGCTGTTTAACACCAGCAGTGTTTTTAAATATATTTGTAGTAAATTATCATATGGCAAACAAAAAAAGCTGCCACATATTAAGAGAAAAAGGAACCGAACCACCATTCACTGGAAAGTATTTGTACAACAAACAGAATGGAGTATACAAATGCGCTGGTTGCGGGCAGGAATTATTTTCTTCCCAAAAAAAATTTGATTCCGGAACTGGATGGCCAAGTTTTACTGAAGGAAAAAACATAGAACTAAAAGAAGATACAAGTTTTGGAATTAAAAGATTAGAAGTAATATGTAAAAAATGTAAAGGACATTTAGGTCACTTATTTAATGACGGACCAAGACCTACAAAGAAAAGATATTGCATTAACTCAGGTGCATTAAGCTTTAACAAAATTAATAGCAGGTGAAACAACAATTGGGCGTTCAGCAATATCAACTGAAGCTGTTCTGAATGATTTTTTTAAATTTTCAAACACATTCTTCCCATCAAATTCTCCCCTGCAAGTATAAATTGAAAAGTATAAAGAATCATGTTCTGGATAAGTATGAATTGCAGCATGAGATTCAGATAACAATACTAAAATTGTAAGTCCCTGTGGTTTAAACTGATGTCTAAATACTTTAAGAATTGTAAACTTGTCAATTTTTAAAGCATACAGCAAAGATTTTTCTAAGAAATTATTATCTAATAAAATCTTTTTTGGAACTCCATGCATTACACATGATATTTCATTTCCTACAGGACTTGATTCATACTCCATAGTGCAAATTATTAAGAATAGTTATTTAAAAAATTATTGTTTTTTAAAATATACTTCTTGTTTGTCTTAAGCATTCTAATTGCTATCTTTATCAACTGGATAAACAGGCCATCTGAACCCTCACGTGAAAACTGCCATTAATGCCTCATATGATTTATTCTTATCTACAAATGGTTATTTACGTAAAATCTTATCCATTACTTTACCTTTTGCTATCTCATCAACAAGCTTATCCAGATACCTTACTTGTTGTGTTAACGGGTTTTTGATTTCTTCTATACGATATCCACATATTACTCCTGTAATGAGATGAGCATTCGGAGTTAATTTTGCTTTCTGAAAGAATATTTTAAAAGTTACTTTTTTATCAATAAGATTTTGTAGTTTCTTTTCATCAAAACCAGTTAACCACTCAATTACTTGATGCAACTCTTTCTTTGTTCTACCTTTCTTCTCCACTTTTGCTACATAGTGCGGATACACAGATGAAAATGTCATATTTGCAATACGCTCATCGTGTTCGGATGTTGTTTTCATAATTATTTTTCCTTTTTTAAATTTTTGAATTCGTGTTTCCATAGTATAAGTTAAATTAGATTTTTATATAAAGTTTGCTAGGCACCAACTCAAATTGAATATAACTTAGGCGATTAAACAAATATTTATCTGCTTTATAGCATAATATTGCAAAAAAAGCAGTTACGCAAAGTTTTCAACTATTATAACCCGAATTTTTAATGAAAATTTTTTAAAAACTCTACATGTAATAATTTAAAACTAACTCTAAAAATAAATCAATCTAATAAAAAAAGTGATATCATGTATATTGTGTGTAAAATGGTCTCGAGCTATTGGAAAATGCAGGCTTAATTTCTCGTTGCCTTGAAACTTACACCCCACTCCCATCAAACAGATCTTCTATCTGTGCTCTCCTTCTCTTTTCAAGGTGGGTTTCGTCCTTAGATGCTTTCAGGACTTATCCCACAAGGCGTAGCTGCCCGGCCTGCCTTGTCAGACAACCGGTACACCAGAGGCCTCGAATCCTCGTTCCTCTCGTACTAAAGGATCCTTCCCCTCAGAAGATAAACAAATCCAGTAGATATCATACAAACTGTCTCACAACGTTCTTAACCCAGCTCACGATCCCTTTTAATAAGTGAACACCTTCACCCTTGGCCGCAAGCAGTACGTGGAAACTGTTAATTTCGACATACCATGCTCTTTTCCGCGCATTTCTGCACGACCACTCTACGATACAAGAATCTAATCTTTGTATCCGGATAGGAAGAGCCGACATCGAGGTAGCAAGCAGCGCCGTCGATAAACTCGGAATCAATTTATTGATCCTTTGAGCTCTTAGGCGCTACAACTCAATTATGCCCGAGATAGCTTTTCTGTCATGTCTAGCCCCCATCAATGAGGACATAGAAGTTCGCTAGGCCATACTTTCGTACCTGAATCCCGTATTGTTTGGAATCCAGTCAAGCCAGCTTTTGCCCTTGCACTCCACAGAGAATTTCTAAATCTCTTGAGCTGACCTTTGGGCCCTACTGATATCCTTTCAGCAGGGTCCCGCCCCAGGCAAACTATCCGCCAGTAGTTGTCTTTCATTACTGAAGTAAGTAATATAGAATACAGAGGGTAGTATCTCACTTTTGCCTAAACGTACACTGGCGTGCACGCATCAACAGCTCCTACCTATTCTTAACACCATACTCCATACCACAGCTACAAGCTATAGTAAAGTTCTACGGGGTCTTCGCTTCCCACTGGAATTCTCTGGCCTTTGCACCAGAATAGTGTGTTCGGGAGGTTCTACGTAAAGACAGTGGATACCTCGTTACGCCATTCATGCAAGTCGTCAATCAAACGACAAGGTATTACG
This sequence comes from Nanobdellota archaeon, assembly GCA_038046345.1. Classification (GTDB taxonomy): domain Archaea; phylum Nanobdellota; class Nanobdellia; order SCGC-AAA011-G17; family JACPNG01; genus JBBSWJ01. The sequence goes on from JBBSWJ010000005.1 coordinate 40,141, forward strand.
CTACCTTAAGAGAATTATAGTTATTCCCGCCGTTTACACGCTCTTAGCCCCCTTGAAAAGGAGTTTAAAGTACATGCACTGGGCAGACGTCACCTCCTATACAAACCATTACTGGCTAGCAGGAAGTTTCGTTTTTGTTAAACAGTCGGGCATCCTTAGTTATTGAATCCTGTACTCGCAACTAAAAGCTACAAGCGCAGGAACCCCTTATGCCGAAGTCACAGGGCCAATATTGCCGATTTCCTTTACGTAAATTACCCCTCTCATACCTTAGGCTACTAACCCAGGGCACCTGTGCTGGTTCTGGATACGGTTATTTATGATCCTTCCATATTGTTTTTTCACGGGCTCAAGGCATCTACCCAATCAACATACATTGACTATTCTCAGCTTTTCTCAGGTTCTCATCATGACAATTCTCCCCTGACATATGCTAATTAACAACCATGTCTATGATTGTGGGTATAGCCCAAAGCAGCAACAATAAGGCTTTCGTCGCCGAATGTACATAAATAGTACTGGAATATTAACCAGTTTGCCTCTTCCCGCACGTCAATTTATGAGTGCAGTTAGGTCCGACTAACTCTTAGCTGAACTGCAGTGCTAAGAAAACCTTGCCCTTTCGGTATTAGAGAGTCTCACTCTATATAGGTCCTACTACCACCGGGATTCTTATTCGTACACGGTCCATTTACTTTCACAAGTATACTTCCATCCATGCACGACACCTATCTACCACCTTGCTTTACAGCAAGTCTGAAGTATCGGTCGTCAGTTTAGCCCCGTTAATTTTCAGGGCATAATACCTTGACGGGTGAGCTATTACGCTTTCTTTAGAGGATGGCTGCTTCTAAGCCAACCTCCCCGCTGTCTCTGGTATTACACACCATTCACCCTTTCACACTTAACTGACAGTTAGGGACCTTAACTTCAGGCTGGGATGTTCCCCTTTTGGGACACACGCTTACCGCGCGCCCCTGCTTCCCGCCTTCTACGACGCATTGACATTTGGAGTTGAACAAGAGTGAGAGGAATTTCTTCCCTTAACATTCTAATCCGTAGCTCTACAACCAATGCTATCTCGAGCGAGACTATTCTGCGGCATATTTCGATAGGAACAGGCTATTAGCAAACTCGATTGGCTTTTCACCCCTAATCCCAAATCATAAGAGCACATGCACGTAGCACCTCTTCAGGCCTCCACCTCGTATCACCAAGGCTTCACCTTGCTCAGGATTAGATCGTCTGCTTTCCGGTCAGACCCCCATGACTTAAGGCGCTTTCACACCTCGCTCCTCGCAAGCTGCGAGCATTTGCTTTCGCTCAGCATTCGTACTAAAAGTACTTACGCTCGCCATGAAGATCAACTCCCCGGCCCGTTATTCAAAACGTACGGTGCAACTCATGCTGCACCATTCTATAACCGTAAGGTTTCAGGAACTTTTCACACCCTATCAGAGGTACTTTTCAATGTTCCATCACTGTACTATTTGCTATCGGACTTAAAACATATTTAGCCTTAGAAGTTGATGCCTCCTAAATTCCTGCTCAATATCCAATGAACAGTACTATGGATACTTGTAAATCTTTCACGATTATCCTACGGGGCTATCACCCTGTGTCGCATACCATTCCAGATAACTTTAGATAAACATGTTAAGATGAAAAACAAGTCCAAACACCACATGTTGCTTCTTTTTCAAGAAGTAATTCGGTTTAGGCTATACGGATTTCGCTCGCTGTTACTCACCGCATCTCAATTGATTTCTTTTCCTGCGGGTACTAAGACGCTTCAGTTCCCCGCGTTATACATCCTCTCGGATTTAATAGGAAGTCCTATTCGGGAATCATTGGTTCGTAGGCTGCATGCGCCTCGCCAATGCATTTCGTAGCTTGCCACGCCCTTCATCTTTGTTTTTAAGCCGAATCATCCACCTTACGGCGTAATGACCTATAATTACACACAATACCTATACACGATATCATTAAATGAATATTTCATCTGTCCTAAGACTATGATATCCTTCACCCACAACAATTCAGTTTGTGAGTTGCACTATTTCATTAAAAAATGAATATGATATGGACCCGTCGGGAAAATCGACGATCCAAGATGTCTAATGCAAATCGTTTTCGAACCCGAGGCCCCTACCTTGCAAGGGTAATGCTCTACCAGCTGAGCTACGGGCCCAAACAATTGGATTGACTGTACGAGATTAATTTCAGTGATTAGAATAGTAAAAAAAATAGGAGGTGATCCACCTGCAGGTTCCCCTACAGGTACCTTGTGACAACTTACCCCACCTTACTGAATCTAGGTTCGAATACACCATAAAGGTATATGCTCACCTAAATCCTGCTCGGTTGGATTGATGGGCGGTGTGTGCAAGGCACGTTGACGTATTCACCGGACCCTGATGAGATCCGATTACTAGGAATTCTGGCTTCATGAGGGTGAATTGCAACCCTCAATCCGAACTGAGATAGGGTTTAGAGGATTGACTTCTCCTTTCGGAGTTGTAGCCCATTGTCCCTACCATTATAACGCGCGTGTAGCCCAGAAGATTCGAGCCATACTGACCTGTCATTGCCTACACCTTCCTCCCACTTACGCGGGCAGTCTCTATAGTGTGCACAATCATCCCGGAGGACTTGTTAGCAACTGTAGATGTAGATCTTGTTCGTTAACTGACTTAACAGTACATTTTACAACACGAACTTACGACGGCCATGCAACATCTCTCGGCTTGTTAGGTACGCCCTTCAGACGGACCTTCATCCTGCCATCGCCTCTGGTGAGGTTCTCCGCGTGGAATTGAATTAAACCGCACGTTCCACTCCTTGTAGCGCGCCCCCGCCAATTCTTTTAAGTTTCAGTCTTGCGACCGTACTACCCAGGCGGCGGATTTAACACCTTCGCTACAGCACTGCACGATCACTTAGAACATGCAATACTTAATCCGCAGAGTTTACGGCTAGGACTATTCCCGGTGATATATTATTTATCACATCACTCTCGGGTATTTAGCAAATATTAGATAACTAAATATTTGTATCTAATCCGGTTTGCTCCCCTAGCTTTCATTCCTCACCGTCAGATCCGTTCTAGACACGTGCCTTCGCCATTGGTCGTCTTCCAAGGATTATCACATTTAACCGCTCCCCAAGGAATACGCATGTCTTCTCCCGGTCTCTAACTACAGAGTGACCCTTGCACGCTGTCATATTAATGATGACAATTTCACAAAGGACTATTGTAGTCGGCTACGAATACTTTAGGCCCAATAATCGTGATCGCCACTTGTGGCGCCGGTGTTACCGCGGCGGCTGGCACCGGTCTTGCCCACCACTTATTCGCCAAGCTATTTACACTTGGCAAAAGCCTACCCGGAGGTAAGCACTTAGGTTTCCCTTGTCACGCTTTCGCGCATTGCAAAGAATCCTTGCCTGCTGCACTCCTTAGAGCTAGGGCCCTTATCTCAGTGCCCTTCTCGGGGCTAAGACTCTCATCTCCCCTACTGATCTATGCCTTGGTGGGCCATTACCTCACCAACAAGCTAATCAGCCGCAGTCCTATCCTAAGGCGTTTCCTTTCATGAAAGACACATTCCAGTTATCTTTCAATATCCAGGTTTACTCTCAATTTCTCGAGACTATCCTGAACCTTAGGGCAAGTTAACTACGTGTTACTGAGCCTTTTGCCGGTGCTTCCGAAGAAGCCCCTTGACTTGCATGGCTTACTGAAACCTAATAGCAGCGATCTCCCGCAAGATCAACGGGAATTATTTTGGTCGCATAAAATTGGAAATTTTTGTAATACTTTACTACTCATAACCATTGCTGCTTTATCTCGTACATCATACTTAATACTTCTGATTAAGTATTCACGTATTATATCACTAAAGTGATATTTTAAGAAGATTAAAAACTATGCTCAATCTTCATTAAGTGAAACAAGTGTTGGCATCTAGCTTATAAATATTTCTGTTCATGTGCTATAGCATGATAAACGAAAAATTAGTTTGGGCCTGACTTTCAATTTCGTATAACATACGAAGTCAGGTAAAAGATATTCGTATCCAAAACTGCTTTCATTTCCTAGCTTTCTTTATGGCACTTTCAACATCAGCTTTGGTTATACCTTTCTCCTTGGCGAATTGCTGCGTTTTTTGAAGCAGTTTATCAAAGTTTTTGAATGAAGGCATCGTTACTTTTTTTAGTATGACTGTATCATCTTCTCCAACAACTACAAATTTTTCCCCTTCCTTTAAGCCTAATTGCTCCCTTATATCCAAAGGTATAACTACCTGCCCTCTTGAGCTCATGCTTGTTATTTCCAATCTTTGCATTTTGTTTGCCTCCTTGATAAGAATATCTTATTAGTAAGAGTATCTTATATGTAAATGCTGTGCTTTGGGGGATGTAGCACAATCTGTATTGGTTAGCAGGAAACTAAACCTAATTTTGTCCCTCAGCCCAATCACAAGAAATACTTATAAGTTATAAAAAATATGCATACTAATGCTTACCCCAATAATCCTTGCTTGTCTTCTGTCAATAGCGCATATTTTCAGCGAAAAAATAAGTAGTGCCATTGAAGAATATCACGAAAAGATATTAAGTTTTAATTCAGGATTGTTCATTGCGTTTTTATTTTTATTTTTAATACCTGGAGCAATTAAAGAAAGTCTAAACTTAAAAAATGTATTTTATTACATGCTTACTGGGTTAGTTGCGTTTCATTTGGCAGAAAAATATTTGTATCAACATATTAGACATAAAAAAGAACTTATGAAAGAACTTGCATGGCTGCACATTATAGGCTTCTTTATTGATTATTTTGTTATTGGATTAGTTTTGTCATTAACGTTTATCACGGAAAAAGAACTAACTTTTTTAATATTTTTACCTTTTTTGCTGCATACAGTTTCTTCATCATTTTCCCTAGAGCACATTACTGAAAGATTTAACAATAAGCTACTAAAAATGTTATTGTCAATAGCTACAATAATAGGTGCAATTGCCGGACTTTTTTTACAGCTTACAAAAGCTATACTGCCTTTAATATATCCAGTGTCAGTTGGAATATTAATTTACATTACTATGAGGGACATGATACCCAAAGGTAAGGATAAAAACCCATTATTATTCTTGATCGGTGTTATGATAACTGTATCAGTGTTTATAATCACTAACTAATCTTCTTAAGCGAATAAAGCACTTTTTCAAAGACAGAGTAAGCATATTTTAGTTCTTGAACGCTGGTCAATTGGCTTATGCTTAATCTTAACGCGCTTTTAATTCGCTCCTCAGGCAAATTCATAGCTAACAGGACATGGCTTGGCTTCTGTTCTCTGGCCGAACAAGCACTCCCAGAACTAACAAAAACTTTTTTATGCGATAGATGTTGTAACATATCCATGCTTAGAACACCAAATGATATATTTAACAATCCATGTACACTCTTTTTTGGAGTATTAACCACCCCAAGAGCCCTGAATCTTTCAAATTCTTTTAATACTTTGGAAGAAATAGGAGAATAATTTTGAATAGCTTTTGCAAAACCAGCAATTCCAGGGACATTTTGTGTACCAGCACGTAACCCAAACTCTTGAGAACCAGCAATTAAAGATTTTGCTTTAGTAGGATCATTCACGAACACAGCACCAACTCCTTTTGGTCCGTGAATCTTATGAGCGCTAATAGTAAGAAAATCAACAGGAATCTTCTTCACGTTAAAATCTAGCTTACAAAAACTCTGAACTATATCAGTATGAAACAGAGCTTTACAATCACGAGCCACATCATTCCAGTATTTTATATCTTGAATAGCACCTACCTCGTTATTAACATGAATAACAGATATTAATCCCGTGCCTAGCTGAGGTTCATATTCCTTAACGAAACATTCTTTATCAACGGGTAAAAGTTTATAATTGCATTCTTTGCCTGGATCAAGTAATGACTTATGTTCAACAGCGCTCATTAAAAGTTTTTTATTTCTTGGAACTTGTTTTATAATAAAATTATTCCCTTCAGAACCGCAAGAAGTAAAAATAATCTGATCAGCATTAGCATTAATCTTTTTTGCAACAACTTCTCTAGATCTTTCCAGAGCATCTGCTGCTACTTCACCTAAACGATGCATTGAAGAAGGATTGCCAAACTTTTCATTGAAAAAAGGAAGCATGGATTCTACCACTGATTTTGTTACAGCAGTAGTAGAAGCACTATCAAGATAAGCTTGCATTTGCTTGATATAACAAATAGTATTTAAATAAGTTTCTTTTAAAAAAATCAATGATGCGCGCAAAAAAACTAAGTAATGATGTGTGGGAGCTGTCCGGAGGATTACAACCAAGCTCAAATGTATATTATATTAAGTCCATGCAATTGCTAATAGACTTAGCAAGCGAAAAAAATAAAGCAGACTTATTACAGCAGCTAGAGTTCATAAATGTAAAAGTTGAAGATATTAAGATCATTATTCTAACACACTTTCACTTTGACCACATTGGCAACTCAAAACTATTTAAACACGCAAAATTCTATGCTTCAGAAGATGAAATTATTAGCTATAGATTTGCACCAAGAAAAACAACTGGTAGCACTGGAAAAGAAATAGAAGGAATAAACATAAAAAAAATACCTGAAAGAATAGGTATTCTAAAAATCATTAAAACTCCAGGGCATACTAGAGGTTCTATATGCATACTCAAAGAAGATGATAAAATATTATTTACCGGAGATACATTATTTCGAAATGGAGCGGTTGGTTGCACCAAACTACCAACATCTGTACCAAAAAAGATGGAAGAATCATTAAAAACTTTGTTAGCTATCCCACACAACGAATTAGGACCGGGGCACAATCTTGAAGATGGACTTATACTACAACAACATCATTAATTATAACGAATTATACGGAGAAGAACAAGAACAAAAACTTAAGATTATTAAAGAATATTTCGGAGAGTGTAAAGTACTTGACGTAGGATGCGGAACATTATTATCTAAAAAATATTTCAAAGATGTAACAGGAATAGATCCAACTGGAATACCGCCAGCAATAAAAGGTGTTGCTGAATCGCTGCCATTTAAAGATAAAGAATTTGATTTGGTAATTTGTGTAACGGTTTTACACAATGTAAACAATCCTGAAAAAGCTATACAAGAATTAAAACGAGTAAGCAAGGGAAAGATAGCAATAACATTACTAAAAAAAAGCAGTAAACTTCAATGTTTAAAAGAATTAACAGAAAAGTACTTTAAAAAATTTAAAATGATAGAGGAAAAAAAAGATATCATATATCTAATCAAATATTCTGAATAGCTTTCCCTTTTCATTATCTTTCTCTTCTGAGTCACGCTTGCCCATCTGTGTTTCAGACTCTTTAATTTGTTTCAGCATTTGTTCTCTATAATCTTTTAATGCCTCTTCACGGCTAGCAAACTTGATAGAAGAAACAGGGTTTAATGCTGACTCAGCTTTTTTCTTTTTCAAAATTGAGATGTACTTAGCTTCTTTACGCATTTTCTTATGAGCGATTATCTCTAATCTTTTCCTTCGTTTGAACATGGCAAGAAGAGCGTAAACTACTAATCCGATAACAGCTATAAACAGGATCCATGATAAAAAGCCACTATTACTAACTGAGCTTGTCCCGTCTACATAAACAGCAGGAAAGTTTTTAACGAAATCACCGCTTACAACATCAATGTCATATACCCCCGTTACAACATTCCTACCTAAAGGAAAAATAACCTCTTGATTTGTTGTTAAACTGGTTTTTTTGACAGCAACAATTGAGTCATCATAACTAATCCTTATTGGACGGTCATAAACAGTATTGCCTTTGTTTATAATAACTAAATTCTGACCTGATAAAAAAATATCAAGCAATTCAAGTGTTTCAATAAAAAAACTACTTAATTTTGATATGCCTCCCACTTCTGCTTGCACTGAAAACTCTCCTGGATTGGCATCTGCAGGCAGGGTAAATAATAAAGGTTTGTTAGCATCAACAACTTCACGGATAACCAGCTTGCTTCTAGAATCACGAAGTGAAATAGTTACTGCCTCATCAAGTGGATCACCAGCCTGGTCATATACTAATGGAGTAATCTCAATAGTTTCTCCAGGTAAGATTTGATTGGCGCTTAAATCTATAGTAAGCTCGTTTAGTTTTGCAATAACTTCCATAACAACATCAACAACACCATTATTGCCAAAATCATCTACAATTCTAACTTCCGCTGTATGTTTGCCAGAAGCTATATCAGATGGAACTATCAGCTCATATGAATAAACTCCACCTTCAATGATAGTATTAAATGTCTCATTCATAAAACGTATAACTACAGTACCATCTAGTATCTCTTCTTGTAATGTTGTTTTAGCATCACCAAAAATCTTTATCTTATCGCCAGGGTAAACTTGTGTTTTACTAAGGGATGCAGATGCATACAGATCACTAACAAAGGTAAAGGATGCGACATCTTCAAAATTTTTGTTATTCCCATAAATATCTCTAACATTTAAATCAATATTATAAATTCCGGCAGGGATTCTATTTCCAACAAAAGTATAGATTAAATCACCATCAGAAAAACTAGCGACATCAACAAAGAATTTTGAGTTGTTATCAGAAAAATAAATACTAACAGCACCAGAAGTATCTAAACCATTCAGCTTGGATATTGTACCTGTTAAAACTATGCTATCCCCAGCTTGTACGATATCTTTATCAACAAAAAAAGATCCTTGTAAATCTTTAGTTACTAAAAAATTATTTGATGCTGCAGACTCTACAACTTGGTTGCCTTCAACTAATGAAAATTCCAAAAAACATGTACCTTCCATTTCAGTACTTACAACAATTTTTGATATAGCAAAATCTTGAGGGAACGTCTTTTTTTCTCTGCCATCTAAAGAAATTGCTGTCATTGGAAGATCAAAATAAGTAGCTCCGCAATTAATGCTTGGTTTTAATACACCATCAAAATCTGTTTCTCTTGACACATAACCAGATATTTCAATTTGGTCACCAAGATTATACACACTTTGATCTGGAGCGTTTAAGCTAATTATAGCAGCTACAGATGGAATTAATATCAATAAGAACACCAACAATCCTGCTTTTTTCATGGGATAAAATAATTAAATACTATATAAATAGTTTACTATACTAAAATTGCTGTGAACCGATATAAAGCTAAGTTTCAGACCAGCCGAATAACCATGTAGAACGCTTAAAGGTGCCGATCTTTTAATAAGCTAGATCAGTCAATAAAGAGGATTATTACCAAAACAGTTTTGATGCACAGGTAAGTTTAAATATTTGCTTGAAATAAAAAAATTATGAGGATTATAACATTACATACTGATTATATAGAATTTGAAGTCAAAAAAAAGGCAATAAAAGATGTTCCAGATGCACCAAAAGGAAAACAGAAAATAGAAGAATGTTTAGTAGTATTAACTGCTGTTGAAAAAACTGATGAGCCAGACATTAAAAATATAGTGCAACAATTAGTAAAAGAAGTAACAAATATAGCAGGTGAAGTAAAAACAGATAAGATCGTGTTATACCCTTACGCACATTTAAGCTCTAATCTTTCCAGTCCCAAACCAGCGCAAGAAGTAATAGAGCTTGCTAGAAAAGGTTTATCAAAAAAGTTTAAAGTGTTCAGTGCGCCATTTGGTTATTACAAAAGTTTTGAATTAAAATGTAAGGGCCATCCGCTGTCTGAACTATCAAGAGAATTTAAACCAGTAAAAGATGGAGAGAATAAAGCAGTTGCAGCAGAGAAGAAACTAAAAAGTGAATGGTATATAATTGATACAACTGGGGCATTAAAGAAAATAAAATACGATAAAAATAAGATTATAGGATTTGATTTTAGTAAGTATAAGACTTTAGAGAAATTTGCACAATATGAGCTTGCAAAAGTAAGAGCGGTAAATCAGGAACCTCCGCATGTTAGGCTGATGAGAAAACTGGAATTAGTGGACTATGAACCAGGAAGTGATCCGGGAAATCTAAGATATTATCCTAAGGGGAGGTTGATTAAAAGTTTGTTAGAACAATTTACCACTGAAAAAATGATAGATTACGGTGCAATGGAAATTGAGTCACCAATAATGTATGATTATGAACATCCTTCATTAAAAAGTTATATGAACAGGTTCCCAGCAAGACAATATACAATACAAACACCTAACAAGAAGGTTTTTTTGCGATTTGCTGCTTGCTTTGGTCAATTCTTAATGCAGAGAGATGCACAAACTTCATATAAGCATTTGCCCACAAGATTATATGAACTAACAAGATATTCCTTTAGAGCAGAACAACATGGAGAGCTAACAGGATTAAGAAGATTACGCGCATTTACAATGCCGGACTGTCATGCATTTTGCGCAGATATAGAACAAGCAAAAGAAGAGATGTTAAAGCGATTAGAAGTTTCAAGACAATTACAAGGAGAGATAGGATTTGATTTTAGAAATGACTTTGAATTTGCAATAAGGGTAACAAAAGAATTCTATGGAAAAAATAAAGAATTTGTGAACAGTTTAGTAAAGAAATGGAATAAGCCAACTTTATTAGAAATCTGGGATAAGAAATTTTTTTATTTTATATTAAAGTATGAATGGAATTATGTGGATAATTTAGATAAAGCTGCAACACTAACAACTGATCAAATAGATGTAGAAAATGCAAAAAGATATGGTATTACTTATATTGATTCTAATGGTAAGAAACAATTTCCGCTTATACTGCATTTATCACCAACGGGAGCAATTGAAAGAGTATTGTATGCATTACTTGAAAGAGCGGCAAAAGAAGAAAAAGATGGAAAGGTTCCAACATTACCATTATGGTTAAGTCCTACACAAGTAAGATTAATTCCTGTTTCTTTAGAGAAACATAAAGGTATTACAGATAAAATGATGGAACAATTTCAAGAAGCTAATATCAGAGTGGATATTGACGATAATGGGGAGAGTATTGGAAAGAGAATAAGAGAAGCAGAGCTAGAATGGGTGCCATACATCATTGTTATTGGTGACAAAGAAAAAGATGGAACTATCACTGTACGTAAAAGAGGTATAAAAGAACAAAAGGATATGAAGGTTGAAAGTTTAATTAAAGAGATAGAACGAGAAGTTAAAGGTAAACCTTTCAAAAAGCTGCCTTTACCACGGTATTTATCTAAAAGAATTAGATTTGTATGATGAAAAGATCTCTAAGAACATTATTGCTTGCTGCTTGTTTTACTGTTATCTATGATGGTGTAAACGCAATTACAGATGTTATCGACCCAAAGAGCATACCCTCTTCCAATGAGCACAAGCGTAATATAGAATGGCTCGCTCTAGTAAATGAGGAACTTGCAGATGTCATAGCTGAACATGTTAGAAAGATCTTTGAGCAGGGGTTTGCAGAGCACTTCAGTAAAAACGATTTCTATCATGGACATTTTATAGCTGCAGACCAAGAAAAATGTAAACAGCTTGAAGAAATTAAGGGTTTCACTGAGGAAGACTGGCGTAGGTTATATTTATCTGCAAAACCACATTTCCTTTATCATACATTTGAAAACACTTGGCTAAGAGATCCATACATGGGATTGCCGCGGAGTATTATTGGAACCTTGGGTGGAGAAATACAGCCAGTAAGAACAGACACTAAAAACTTTATAAGCCACGGCACAGTAAACAGTAAGGATACATTTAGAGTTGGTAATATAACCTATAGTGGCATGTGTGATGCAATATTACTCAGATCAAACAGTCATGAAGGTAGTGAGATCTTTTTTAATGACGGGAAATTTAATTATATTCCAAATTACTCACAGTTCTACATCTTACCAACCCCAAAAGGAAGATATAAAGCTAATGGGGAGAACTTTGATATTTATTTTGATATTCATAGGCTGCCAAGATAAGTTTTATCCGTAACAAGTGAAAATACAACATTTTTAAAGAGCAAAAAGAAATACTTTCACTAATGCTAGATCAGTTAAAAGAAGAGGTTGAAACATTAAGGTACACAAAAGAGTTCATAGACTACAAATCTAAACATTCAAATGCGTATCTTTGTGCAGGATTCAAAATAATAGATCATTTAGGTAAGATACCATGGCAGATTGATTTTTATTGTCCTGATAAAAAAATTATAACAACATTTATCTTTGATAAATCTTTAGAACAAAAAGAAACAGACGAAATAAGTCCAGCAGAAGAAGAAATAAAAGAATTAAACCTTGAAAATATTGATATAGACTTCTCAAAAACATTAGAGATTATTGATAAAATAATTCAAGAAAAATATCCAACCCAAAAATCTAACAAAATTATAGTTGTACTTCAAAAAATCAACGGAATAGAAACATGGAATGTTAGTCATTTAACAGATCAGTTTAACATATTAAATGTATGTATTAATGCCCAAACTGGTGAAGTAATTAAAGAAAAACTTCAGCAGATAATCTCCTTCAAGCAAAATTAATTTATTATCATGGAATTAACTGAAATAATAGCAAATTTGCCAATACTACCGCCGGTTCATACTTGCAGAGAACCAGTTAGTTCACAACACTTAGCAAGGATTAAAATGAATATGCCATCACTTATTACTTTAGAAACACATCACATTCTGGGAAGAAACGAAGCAAGCACTATGATATTCTATGGGGATAGATTTGACAAGTCAGGAAAAACAACAAGTTATCAAAGTTTATATGTACAATTCATTGAAAGTTACGAAATTCTAGACCAAGAATAACGGTGTGTAAACCTTTAAAAAGTATTTTAACAAATTATATTGCCGTGAGCAAATATGATAAGACAACCAGTTGTGGCATTTGTAGGGCATGTAGACCATGGAAAATCTAGTATACTTGAATTTATCAAAGAAGTTCCTATAACCAAAAAAGAGGCTGGAGGTATAACCCAGGCCATAAAAGCATATACAGTACCTTTCGAGAAAATAAAGAAAATCTGTGGTACACAGTTAGAATCTTTAAAACAAGATGTCACCATACCCGGAATATTATTTATTGATACACCGGGGCATGCAGCATTCACAAGCTTAAGGAAACGTGGCGGGAATATCTCTGACATAGCAATATTGGTCATAGACATAAATGAAGGATTAAAACCACAAACAATTGAAGCAATAGAAATATTAAAGACATTCAAAACTCCGTTTGTTGTTGCATTAAACAAAATTGATTCAATCCAAGGATGGAGACCAAATAAAAGCAAGCCAGTCTTGCAAAATATAAAATCTCAAGCAGCAAGAACACAAACCATGCTTGATGAAAGGCTATACGAAATTTTAGGTAACCTATTTACTCACGGGATACAAAGCGAGAGATTTGACAGAGTAGAAGATTTCACAAAAACAGTTGCAATAATCCCCATAAGCGCAAAAACCGGTGAAGGTATCCCAGAACTATTGATGATAATAACTGGGCTATGCCAAAAATACCTAGAAGACTCTTTAAAAATTGAAGTTAGCGGAACGGGAAGCGGGACATTGCTTGAGGTAAATGATGAACGTGGTCTGGGCACCACTCTTAATATGATCTTATACGATGGTACAATAAAAATAAATGATACCATAGTAATCGGTGGGGTAAATAGTCCTATTACTACAAAAGTAAGAAGTATAAGACTTTATGAAGGGAAAAAGTTTACAACACCAAAGTCAATAAGCGCTGCAGCTTCTATAAATATAATCGCACCGAGCATAAAAGATGCAGTGCCTGGCATGCCAATTAAAGTAGCAACTCCAAATAGTTTAGAAGAGATTAAAGTTAGTATACAGAAAGAAATAAGTGAATCCATTATTGAAACAGAAGAAGAAGGTATTGTACTAAAAGCAGATAGTCTTGGTGGTTTAGAAGCACTTACTAAGTTACTTAAAGAAAAAAAAGTTCCAATTAAAAAAACCGGTCTTGGTGGCATAACAAAAAAAGACATTGCAACAGCTGCTGCAGCTAAAAATGATATAAATAAAGTGATACTAGCTTTTAATATACCCACTGAAAAGGATAGTTCTATAAAAATAATACAAGCTGATGTAGTCTATAAAATAATAGAAGATTATGAACGATGGGTCTTAGAAGAAGAAAAAAAGAATACCAACAAAGAGTTCGAGGGAGTTACTAGACCAGCTAAATTAGAATTTTTACAACATTACGTTTTTAGGCAATCTAATCCAGCTATAATCGGGGTTAGGATTATTGGGGGCAAAATAAAAGTAGGGATGATACTAATAAAGGATGGTAAGGAGCTTGCAAGAATAAAAGAGATACAGCATGAAAAAGAAAATGTAACAGACGCAGTTAAGGGGCAGGAAGTAGCAATTGCATTACCAGGGATAACAGTTAGCAGACAGATAAATGAAGGGGATATTATGTATTCTGACATAACCGAGAACGAATACTTAAAGCTTAAAAAATTAAAAAGCTTTTTAAATCCAGAAGAAGTTGAAATTTTAAAGGAGATAGCCCAAATTAAAAGAAAAATAAAAAAGTTATGGGGGGTATAAATGGCTGAGATAAAATTTAACATAAGTAATCCTAAAACAGGAAAAAGTTATAAGAGAACAATAGAAACAAATGAATTTTTAGGAAAACAAATGAATAATACTATTAATGGCGAGCTATTAGAACTGCCAGGTTATGAACTGCAAATAACTGGTGGATCAGATAATTCTGGATTCCCAATGCGTGCAGACATACCTGGATCAAAAAGAATAAAGGCTCTGTTATCGGGTGGTACTGGTATCCATCTTAAGATGAAGGGGTTAAGAAAAAGAAAAAGTGTGACTGGTAGAGAGATCGGATCAAGCATTGCCCAGATTAATCTAAAGATTATAAAAGCTGGTCCTAAGAGTATTGAAGAAAATTACGGGATTGAACCAAAAGTAACTGAAGAAAAACCTGTTCAGGCTGAAGAATGAAATATAAAACAAAAAGTGTTATAATCGGTAGAAAAAAGAAGGATAAAGAGGATGTACTTTTTAGACCATGTTTCATAGCATTATTTGACTTAAATGACCCGCATAAAGCTAATGAAGTACCAAAAGAGATTATTGAAATAAAAAAAGCAAAACGTATTGATATCATTGACTTTAAATTAAAGTTTATGTTGATGGGCGGTGATATTGTGATAAATGACTTAAAGTGGATTGAAGTACAAGAAGAAAATGGTAATGTAAGGATTACTGGACAACAAGTATAATAATTATTTGTGTTCTTGTTGCTTAATATTTTGTAATTCTTATGGCATTATGTAAAAAGTCTATCTTTCCCTATCTTGATTTATGCACACATAAGTTATACTTTCCCGCTTTAATATGCGATGAATTTGTGATAATGGTCTGATATGATGAGCTTCCATTACTACAACTAAAGGTTTTGTTGTCTTTGGTTGATATTCAACAATCCTATTACCCATTCTTCTCTCTCGATATATCACTTCAATTGGTGATTCAGTTGTACATATATATTCTGGATATTTTCTATGTATTTCTTTTTCGACTATGTCTAATTCAGCATAGGATAAATCAATACCTATTGCAATGAAACCATATTTTTCAGCCCACGCCATCACATGTTTATCCTCTGATAATGATTTATCAGATAATTCAAAATCATCAATACAATTTACCGGAACACCTTCTAAAAAAGTATGTCTTTTTACACCAGGATCATATCTTCTTGCACCAAGAAATTCGTGTAATAAATAATCTGGTTTAGCTTGTTCAATAATTTCTTCTTGCTCTTCATGATGTTGAAACTTAGCATATCCCTCTCCCAGAATGATTATTAAAGGTTCATCTCCGTAGAAATGGTATCCGCATCCATTTGATATACACCATTCCCTGATAACTTTTTTTTCAAGCATCTGGAAAATAATAGTTTTCACTTTTTAAATTTTTCTATCTGTAACCACTTTATAATAGAGTCCATATAATAATTCTACGCCATTGATGAAATTTAGACGGGCCATCCAAAAGCCATAACACAACAATCCCCATTACAAGAAAGGTTTATAAAAACCTCCTTTGATTAAGCTTCTATGAAAAAAACAAACGAGGTACTTCAACCAGAAATAAATATTGGACTGGTAGGTCATGTAGACCATGGGAAAACAACTATTCTTGAAAGACTATCAGGTAAATGGGCAGATACTCATTCAGAAGAAATAAAACGTGGAATCACAATCAGACTCGGCTATGCAAACACTACAATATACCAATGCCCAAAATGCAAAGAATTACCATACACAACACAAGAAAAATGCCAAAAATGTAAGTCTAAATCAAGCCCAGTAAGATCAATAAGCTTCATAGATGCTCCAGGTCATGAAACTTTGATGGCAACAATGCTTTCAGGAGCAGCAATAATGGACGCAGCCTTGTTGTTAATAGCAGCAAACGAAGAATGCCCGCAACCTCAAACTAAAGAACATTTAACAGCATTAAGCATGATAGGAATAAAGAACATTATTATAATCCAAAACAAAATTGATCTTGCAACAGAAGACCAACTTAAAAAAAATTACAATCAAATAAAAAATTTTGTTAAAGGAACAATAGCTGAAAAGGCAATAATCATTCCAATATCAGCACAACATAATGCAAATATTGATATCTTAGTCAATGCAATACAAGAAGAATTTAAAACACCAAAAAGAGATCCAAAAAAAGTACCTTTAATGCTTATAGCTAGAAGTTTTGATGTAAACAAACCGGGTACAGAAATACAGCAATTAATTGGTGGTGTAATAGGAGGAAGCTTAAAGCAAGGAGTCATAAAAATAAAAGATAAAATAGAGATTAAACCAGGAATTAAATCAGAAAAAGATGGAAAAATAACTTATATTCCAATCCAAACAGAAGTTGTAAATATTAATAGTGGATCAAACAAACTTAACGAAGCAAGACCCGGCGGTAGCATTGCAATATTAACAAAATTAGATCCTTCAATAGTAAAATCAGATAGTTTATCCGGAGGATTAGTAAGCCATCCTGGGGGATTACCTGAAACAAGAATAGAGCTATTATTAAAACCAGAATTACTTGAACGTGTTGTTGGCAGCGGTGAAGAAGCTAAAGTAACTTCCATAAAAAAAGGAGAACCACTAATGCTTAATGTTAACGCAACAGCAACAATAGGAGTTGTCACCGAATTAAAAAAAGATTTAATTAGAGTTAAACTAAAAAGACCAATCTGTGCATTCAAAGAAGATAGGATTACATTATCTCGATTGCTAGGAAGTAAATTTAGGCTTATTGGTATAGGAAGCATTGCTTAAGATCATTCTTTCTTGTTAAAAGCATCATAAACATCATAAATAATATATCCAGCAGCTCTGCCAGGGAAAGTCAAGAAATGACCAACCGCACCACTGATTGGATGATCTTCAGTAAACCACTCATATGTCATCTGTTCAATACTTGCTGGATCTCTCCCTAGCAGTGGCCGTATCTGAATCAACATTGCAGAATTTACCAAAAGCAAATTTATAGAAAAAAGTTTCCAATATAATCCCAGCATGCGCTTAAAGTAATTATCCTCAGAACGAATAGCACGTTTTAGTTTATCAGAGCGATTATCATTATACATCTTTTGCCTCAAGATTATTCATGATAACACGTGCAATAGTAGTAAGTTTATCATTTTGGTCCAATCTCATTAGTCTAACCCCTTGAGTATTTCTGCCAACCACACCAATATCTTTTGCATTAGTACGTATGATTATACCATTTTCGCTCATTAACATAACCTCATTATTCTCTTTAACAGTTTTTATTCCAACTACTTTTCCATTCCGCTCTGATGTTTGAATATTAATAACTCCCTTTCCACCGCGGCGAGTTAACCGATATTCACTTATTTCAGTACGTTTACCAAAGCCATTTTCTGTAACCGTTAATAAAAAGCCAGCTGGAAGGGCAACCTCCATACCGATTACTTCATCATCACTATCAAGTTTTATACCTCTAACTCCAGAAGCATTACGCCCTACACTAGGTACATCCTTATCACTAAAACGAACTGCCATTCCATTTTTAGATGCAAGTATAATTTCAAGATTTTTAGGTGTTAAACGTGCTTGTACTAAATTATCCCCCTCGCGAAGTTTTATGCTAGCAATCCCACCGCGGCGTGGATTTGAAAAATCAGACAGTGAAGTTTTTTTTATTACGCCTTTTTTTGTAGCAAACAGTATAAACAATGGATCACTAAAATTTTTTATAGGCAAAACAGCACTGATCATTTCACCATCAACTAACTGTAATAAGTTAACTAATGCAGTGCCAAGACCATAACGGGAAATTTCAGGAACATGGAAGACTGGTAACCAGTGCACTTTTCCAAGATTTGTAAATACCAACAGCGTATTATGATTGCTTGTTATAAACATTTGTTCAACAATATCTTCTTTTTTAGTAGCTGCACCAACAATCCCACGCCCACCACGTTTCTGTTGGCGATAAGTAACTAATGGTATTTGTTTAATGTATCCAGCTTTAGTGATTGTGATAACTACATCTGCCTCTTGTATTAGATCTTTGCTTTCTAAAATTAAGTCGGCTTCATTATCAAGCTGAATAATTTCAGTTCTTCTGCTATCACCATATAATGTTTTCATTTCAATTGCTTCATCTTTAACAATTCCGAGTATACGTTTCGGATTATCAAGTAAACTTTTTAGTTCTGCAATAAATTTAATAAGTTCATCATGCTCAGTTTGTATTCTTTCTCGTTCAAGACCAGTAATCTTCTGCAGCTTCATATCAAGAATTGCTTGAGACTGGATATCAGAAAGATTGTAATTAGCAGTTAATGATTGTTTTGCTACTTCAGCATTCTCAGCTTTCTTTAATAAAACAATTATTGGATCGATATTTTGAAGTGCAATACTTAAACCAGCAAGGATATGCAAACGCTTCTGAGAAACTTCCAAATCAAATTGAGTTCTTCTGGTGACAACTTCCTTTCTATGAAGAATATAACTTTCAAGTGCTAATTTAAGCGGGAATAACACTGGGCGACTTTTATCGAGCGCCAGCATATTAACTCCAAACGTGCTTTGCAGTTGGGAATGTTTAAATAACTGGTTTGATAGAACTTCTGGGTTTGCAGAATCCTTTAATATCAGTACTATACTCATACCGCCCCTGTCAGATTCATCTCGTATATCACGTATTCCTTCTATTACTTTGGTTCTAACAAGGTCAGCTATCTCTTCAATAATTGTTGCTTTATTTGTTTGGTAAGGTATCTCTCTGATAATTATTCTTTTATCTTTGATCTCCGTTCTTGCACGAACAATAATCTTTCCTCTACCAGTTATGAAAGCATTTTTAATGCCATTAGTTCCAATTATTAATCCGCCAGTTGGAAAGTCTGGTCCTTTAATAAAACTCATTAATTCTTCAACTGATATGTCGGGATTATCAATCAAAGCAACTAATGCATCACATGTCTCAGTAAGATTATGCGGCGGGATATTTGTCGCCATACCAACAGCAATACCTGAACTCCCGTTTACTAATAGATTTGGGAATTTAGACGGAAGAACAACTGGTTCTTGTGTAGATGCATCAAAATTTGGTATTAAGTTCACTGTATTTTTCTCTATGTCTGATAATAATTCCTCACCAATCTTTGCAAGTCTTGCTTCAGTATATCTCATATGCGCTGGAGTGGTAAAATCTACACTACCAAAGTTACCATGACCATTTATCAATGGGTACCTTAATGAAAAATCCTGTGCCATTCTAACAAGCGAATCATAAATTGCTGAGTCTCCATGCGGATGATACCTAAAACAATCACCTACTATCCTTGCAGATTTAACAAAGGGCTTATTATTTTTTAACCCCATGCCATGCATAGAATATAATAATCGCCTATGAACTGGTTTAAGCCCATCACGAACATCTGGTAATGCTCTCGAGGTTATCACAGACATAGCATAATTTATGTAATTAGCCTTCATCTCATCTTCGACTAATTTTTGCTGTATTTGTTCTGGCATTTTAAATGTCTAAGTTGGCTTCGTTTGCATGTTTCATAACAAATTCTCTTCTAGGCTCAACTTCTTCTCCCATTAATATGCTAAAAATATTATCTGAAGCAATAGCGTCTTCTATGGTTATCTGTTTTAATACTCTCATTTCTACTTCCATAACTGTTTCTCTAAGCTCATCAGAGTCCATCTCTCCTAATCCTTTAAATCTTTGGATTACTACATTTTCTCCAACTTCCTTAAGTTTTTCTTTTAACAATGCTTCATCTTTAATATAATAGGACTTTTTCCCTTTGATAATTTTAAATAATGGTGGTTGAGCAACATAAACATATCCATTCTCTATTAGTTTTCTTGTTTGACGATAAAAAAAAGTTAAAAGAAGAGTTGTTATATGTCCACCATCACAGTCTGCATCACATAAAATAATAATCTTATGATACCTTAGCTTATTAATATCAAATTCTTCCCCAATACCACATCCTAAAGCGGAGATTAAGGTAGTAACTTCATTATTTTTAAATATTTTATCAATTCTTGCTTTTTCAATATTAAGAATTTTTCCTTTTAATGGTAATATTGCTTGAAATTTTCTATCTCTCGCAGAAACTCCTGTTCCAGCTGCACTATCCCCTTCTACTATGAATATTTCAGCTTTTGCAGGATCATGTTCTTGACAGTCAACTAGCTTACCGGGCAAGTTTCCAGATTCTAAAACAGATTTTCTTCTTACTAATTCACGAGCTTTTTTTGCAGCTTCTCTGGCCTTAGCAGCTGAGATGCACTTATTAACAATTGCTTTCGCTATTTTTGGATTTTCTTCAAAAAATGTTGAAAGCCCGTCAAATACAGTAGAATCAACTATGCCTCTTAAATTAGAATTTCCAAGTTTAGTCTTGGTTTGCCCTTCAAATTGTGGTTCTTGGATTTTTACACTTATTACTGCCACTAATCCTTCACGAACATCATTACCAGATAGTTTTATATCAGTAATTTTATATTTTTTTATGTAATCATTAACGCTTCTTGTCAACGCAGTTTGAAATCCGGTTAAGTGTGTTCCTCCTTCTGTTGTGTTTATATTATTACAAAATGTATGAACTGTTTCATTAAATGTTTCATTAAACAATAGCGCAACTTCTATTAATGTTTTATCAAAAGATTTTGAAAGTAATACTGGTTCGCATATCACTTGTTTTTTACGGTTCAAGTATTTAACAAAAGATTTTAATCCTCCTTCATAACAGAATTTTTTCTCTGTGTTATTTCTTTCGTCTTTTAATGTAATTGTTATCCCGCTGTTTAAAAAAGCTAATTCCTCAAATCTTTTTTCAAGAATTTCTGCATTAAACTCTGATATTTCAAATATTTCTGGATCTGGAAGAAAAGACACTTCTGTTCCGGAGGTATTTGTCTCACCAACTATTTGTAATTGTGATGTTGGGGCTCCACGTTCAAAGCGCATATGATATATCTTATTATCTCGGTGAACTTTTACTTCAAGCCATTTGCTTAATGCGTTTACACAAGATACACCAACTCCATGTAATCCACCTGAAACCTTGTATGATTTATGATCAAATTTTCCACCAGCATGAAGCATGGTCATAACCACTTCAACTGCTGATTTTTTTTCTTCTGGATGTATATCAACTGGGATTCCTCTGCCATTATCAGCTACTGTTATTGAGTTATCATTATGTATTATTATGTTAATAACATTACAAAAGCCTGCTAATGCTTCGTCAATCCCGTTGTCTAGTACTTCATAAACGAGGTGGTGAAAACCTCTAGAATCTGTAGATCCTATGTACATTGCAGGCCTTTGTCTAACTGCCTCTAGCCCTTTTAGTACTGTAATACTCTCTGCATTATAGTTATGGTCATTCATAGAACATTACCCTTATCTATCTTTAGATAGGGCTTATTTTTAAAGTTTTCTAAATAAAAAGTGCTTAAATTTTGATACTAGACGGCTTTACAAGCATGTTTTTGTCTTTATAACCAAGACTGTAAATTTAACTTTACTACTCAAGAATAGGTATAATACAAAGATTTAAAAAGTAGTAAAGATTTTTAACTATATGAGCATATCATTAATACCAAGAGAGCCTAATGGAAACTTATTAATCGAGCGCGAAGATGGGCTAATATTACTACTCATTGGAGATTGTTTTATACAGAGTGATAAAGAGGGCACGATTGTTTACGGAACTAGCTACCATGATGGATGGTGCTCTGATCAGCAGGTAAGCCCATTTAATATAGCAAGGTGTGTAATCCCAATTAGTGATGGAAGAAGCCAACAAATGAGAACAAAAAGATTAGCAAGAGAGTTGTTGAAAAATAGGTATGGAATGGCACTTACAGCCCCGCACATTAACAAAGCATATAATTATATGTCCAGACAATTAACAGCCCAATGTAATCTCAACCCAACACCACTTGACGAATTGGAGCAAATATTCAACTTTTATGCAGACTGGATAAAAGACAGACCAAAAAAACCACGCAAAGTAGTCAGATAGCCTATTACACCAAGTATAATAATTTACTACTTTAGAGTGTTAAAACGTAGAAAGCTTTATATACCCGCCAGTTTGTCAAAATGATAGATAACATGATAGTACAAGAAGAATTTTTAAAAAAGCTAAGAGCATCATTTGATTTGAATATTTATGAAGTAAAAGTATGGACTGCGCTCCTGTCAAGGGGATTAGCCACAGCAGGAGAACTATCTGACATAAGCAATGTGCCAAGGTCTAGAAGTTACGATGTATTAGAATCATTAGAAAAAAAAGGTTTTGTAATAATGAAAATAGGAAAACCAATAAAGTATATCGCAGTATCCCCAGAAGAAATTCTTAAACGTGTAAAAAAAGTAATCACAATTAACGCAGGGGAACAAATAAGATCATATGATAATATAAAATCAAGTAATCTATTCAGCGAACTTGAATTATTGTACAAACAAGGAATAGACAAAGTTGAGCCAACAAGCCTTTCCGGAGCAATTCGCGGTCGTGACGCTATTTATAATCATATTGAATCACTAATGGAACAAGCCAAAAAAACAGTCACTATTTCAACCACATATGATGGATTTCAAAGAAAAGTTATAAATTTCATAGACACCTTCAAGAAACTTAAATCAAGAGGGATAAAAATTAGGATTATGGTATCTCCAAACAAAGAAGCAAGAAATATCGTGAAAGAATTAAAAGGTATTGCTGAAATAAGGATAAACCAGTCCGATGCCACTTCAAGATTTATTATAGTAGACAACAAAAACGTGATGTTCATGCTTTCAAATGATAAAGACGTACATGAAAGCTATGATATAGGCATATGGGTAAATACTCCTTTCTTTGCAACAGCTCTTGAGAACTTGTTTGATATAAACTGGGATAAGCTAAAATAATCAAACATAATCTCAGGTTAATACAAGACTAGCACCAGTTATAAAAAGTTTCAAAGTAGACCATAAAAAACTAAACAACTAATAGCTACCAACATCAACCCTTAATTTTATAAACATCTACAATCTATAACTATCCTTATGAATTCAGAACTAATAGATAGTTTACACCCATTAGAAAGAAAAATTATACCGCTCATCACCCAGAATATGAATTTTAATACATTACTAGAAAAAACAGGTATGGGCGAAGTTGAATCATTAAGAGCATTACAATGGCTTGAAAAAAAGAAAGCTTTAATCTTACATAGAGATGTCATAGAAGTAATATCTTTAGGAAAAAACGGTAAAGAGTACCTACAACAAGGCTTGCCAGAGAGAAAATTCTTAAAAGTTTTACTAACACCACTATTACTCACAGATGTTCAGACCAAGATAAACCTGTCAAAAGAAGAATTAAATGTCTCACTAGGAGTATTAAAAAGAAGAAAATTAATAGACTTAGAAAAAGGAAAAGCTTCAATCACACAGCAAGGCAAAAATTTTTTTAAGAAAGATTTTCCAGAAGAGATATTCCTAAAGAGCTTACCAACAGAAACTAAAAATCTAAAAGAAGAAGAGCTTAGCATATTTAAAGAACTATTAGAAAGGAAAGACATACTTCAAGTAGATATTAGAAAAGTAAGGAAAATTGAACTAACAGATATTGGTAAACAGCTACAAGCTCAAAAATTAGATAATGTAATGAACAAACTTACACCATCAATGTTAAAAACCGGATCTTGGAAAAACACTATTCTACGGCCATATGATCTAGAACAAGACGTTGGCAAACGACACTACGGCAAAAGACATTTTGTTAATCAATCAATTGCTTACGCAAGGAGAGTCTGGTTAGACATGGGGTTTAAAGAAATGACCGGAACATACACACAAACTAGCTTTTGGAATTTTGATGCATTGTTCACTGCTCAAGATCACCCAGTAAGAGATTTGCAGGATACTTTTTACATAGAACATCCTTCAAATGGCAAACTACCAAACAAACAATTAGTTAATTCTATAAAAAAAGTTCACGAATATGGGGGCAATACCAAAAGTTTAGGCTGGAGGTATAAATGGGATCCAAAAGCAGCATCAAGAAATGTTTTGAGAACTCATACTACCTGTTTATCTGCAAAAACATTATACAGCCTAAGAAATTCTAATAGTTCAGCAAAATTTTTCGCTCTTGGTAAAAATTTTAGAAACGAAACAATTGACTGGGGGCACTTATTTGAATTTAATCAAACTGAAGGTATTGTAATCGATCCAAGTGCTAATTTCAGAGATCTACTTGGTTATTTAAAGCAGTTCATGAAAAAGATGGGTTACAAAAAAGTCAGGTTTAGGCCTGCCTACTTTCCGTACACATTTTGTAGTACAGAGTTTGATGTTTTTCATCCAGTGCATAAGAAATGGATTGAGCTTGGCGGTGCAGGAATGTTACGCCCAGAAGTTGTTATTCCATTATTAGGAAAAGATATTCCTGTATTAGCCTGGGGCCCTGGATTTGATAGGATTATGACAGATTACTACAAAATTAACGATCTTAGAGACATATACAAAAATGATATTAAACAATTAAGAGAAACAAAAGTATGGTTAAAATAAATGCCCACAATAACACTAAACAGAAAAGTATTTGAAAGGCTGGTTGGTAAGAAACTTCCAACTGAAAAGCTTAAAGATCGTATTAGTATGCTTGGCACTGATCTTGAAAAAGTTACAGACAATGAAATTATTGTTGAAGTTTTCCCTAATCGCCCGGATATGCTATCAGAACAAGGTTTTGCAAGGGCATTTAGTAGTTTTATCGGCGTTAAAAAAGGTTTAAGGAAATATAAAGTAAGAGAATCAAATGAACAAGTAATTGTACACCCGCAAGTTAAGAATATTAGACCCTTTACTGCTTGTGCTATTGTTAAAAACTTAAAGTTTACTGACGAAAGCATTCGCGAGATAGTGCAAATCCAGGAGAAATTACATATTACTTACGGGCGTAACAGGAAGCGCTGTGCTATTGGGGTATACCCTTTAGACAAGATATCATTACCAATTCATTACACAGCAAAAAAACCATCAGAAATCAAATTCCAACCTTTAGATAAAGATAAAGAACTGAAAGCTGACGAAATTCTTAAACTGCATCCTACTGGCATAGAGTATGCTCATTTGCTTAAAGATGCTGTATTATTCCCAATTTTTCACGATTCAAGAGATAATATTCTTTCAATGCCGCCAATAATTAATTCTGAAACAGCTGGGAAGATTACAGAAGATACTAAAGATGTATTTGTTGAATGTTCAGGGCATGATCTAACTGTGTTAGAGATATGTTTAAACATTATTGTTACTGCACTAGCAGATATGGGCGGAGATATTTACAGCATGAAAATAAACTATGGCTCTAAGCAAGTAATCACACCAAATCTAACACCAAGAAAAATCAAAATGGATAGTTCATATTATAATAAACTGCTTGGGCTTAATCTTTCTAACTCTCAAATTAAATCATTCTTATTAAGGATGGGTTATGATGTCCAAGGTAGTACCATTTTAATTCCTGCTTATCGTGCAGATATCCTTCATCAAGTGGATATTGCAGGAGATATTGCTATTGCTTACGGATATGAAAATTTTAAAGAAAAAATACCTGATGTAGCAACAATTGCTGAAGAGGATAGTTTGGAAAATTTTAAAGAAAAAGTAATCACTATATTATTAGGCTTAGGATTTTTAGAGACAAGCACTTATCATATCACTAGCGAAACAATTCAAAATGAAAAGATGAATAATAAATTTCCATTAATCAAACTAAGTAACGCACTAAGCCAGGAATTTACTGTTATCCGTTCAAAGATGCTGCCCTGTTTAATGCAGGTTCTTTCAGAAAATTTACATCATGAATACC
Source organism: Nanobdellota archaeon (assembly GCA_038046345.1). Classification (GTDB taxonomy): domain Archaea; phylum Nanobdellota; class Nanobdellia; order SCGC-AAA011-G17; family JACPNG01; genus JBBSWJ01. The sequence goes on from JBBSWJ010000005.1 coordinate 66,574, forward strand.
CTCAAAATCTGTGTGAGATTGGTAGAGTCTTTAAAGAAGAGAAAACTACTGAGACTGGAATTAATGAAAATGAGAATCTAGCCATAGTAATAGCTCATGGTAACTCTGATTTTTCAGAATTAAAAAAAGTATTATCCACATTGATGTCTGCTTTGAGTATTAAATACATCATAAAACCAACAGTTCACAATTCTTTTATCAAAGGTCGTGTTGGAAATATTATAATCAACAAAAAAGAACTTGGTTATATTGGTGAGTTACATCCGCAAGTCTTAACTAATTTTAACTTAGGAGTTCCAGTTGCAGCTTTAGAATTAAATATTAATGAATTATTTAAACTTGTATAAAACCTTAGAAAATTCATAAATTTTATCACCATCAAACTGAATTCCTTCTTTTTGTAACAATTTCTTTTTATTTTTACTTCCATAAACAAATCCACCAATTTTTCCGCTTGAGTTTACTGCTCTATGGCATGGAACTTCTTGGCAACGATTTTTATTCAAGGCACTTCCAACTGCCCTGTAAGCTGTAGTGCCTAATTTTTCTGCTACTATCTTGTACGTAGATACTTTACCGGATGGTATTTCTTTAACAACGGTCCATACTCTTTTATTTAAAGATATTTTTTCAGCCATTCTTTTATTTTATTTATTAATGCTTTATCGAGCATATTTACCCCGTGTAATTTATTATGTAATTCTAGTAGTTCCTTTTCCTCGTTAGGAATGCTTCCATAAATAGTACTGGAAGTTTCAGTGCTGTATCCATCACCATCACCAACAACTATCAAGGTAGGTATATTTAACATTGCGGAATTCTCATCAATGTCTATACCACGATAGTTAAGCCCAGGAGACAGCGCAACTACTGTTTTTAAATTATGATCCACTCCGTATTTTATTGCTAAATTTGCGCCTATGCTTGCACCGATTATACCGATTTCAGTAACTTTTTTTTCTTTTAAGTATTTCTCTGCAGCTTCTATATCATTTATCATATTATTAAAATCTTTATCATTAAAACTTCCCCATTCTAAATCTGATGCACCATGCCCTCTTAGGTCAATAGCAATCATATGATACTCTGTTAGCTCATTAATCAGTTTATTCCAGGATTCTTTTGATGAAGCTAACTGGTGTAAAAATATTATTCCTTTTGTTGATTCACCTTTAAAATAACTAGCAGCAATACTTATCCCGTCTGTTGTGATTAGCTCTACATTTTGTTCCATGGTCATATTGCTTTACAATAAAACTTTTAAATGTTTTGATACACCAACTGTTATGGTTGATTACGATTTAGAAATTGAGGAAGCAGTTCAAATTATAAGCTCAGAAAAAGCCAAAACTGTGCTAGTCCAATTACCTGACGGACTAAAAAAAGAAGCTACTTTAATTTCAAGTATTCTAAAAGAAAAAACTGGTGCAGAAATTATTATTTGGGCAGAATCTACATTTGGAGCATGCGACATCCCAGACCTACCAGTAGACATAGTTATACAGTGGGGGCATACTCAATGGACAACCAAATAAGAGTAGTAATAGCTGGTGGGCCATATTGTGGTAAAACAACAGTAATAAATGAATTAAGCACACAGGGCTTTAGGACAATAAACGAAGCAACAACGGAGATTATTAAAAAGGAACAAGAAGCAGGTAATAACGAACCATGGTTAGAAAGAGAAAAATTTCAGAAAAAAATCATGGATCTTCAAATTCAACAGTTTAATTCAGCAAAAAATAATGTAATTACTTTTTATGATCGGGGTTTAGTTGATGGATTAGCATACTATCATTTAGATGGCATTGACCCACCAAAAGAACTAACAGAACATGCCTCAAAAAAAAGGTATAATCTTGTTTTCATTCCGGATCTTATTGAAGGATTCAAACCTGACAAAACTCGTGGTGAATCACTTGAAGAACGTAAGCTAGTTCATGAGCTTATCAGAAAATGTTATTCTGATCATGGTTATAATGTAATTAATATACCAAGCATAAGCGTTTCTGAACGTGTATTGTTTATTAAAAAGAAGATTAGCGAGCATAAACTACTTTTAAAAGATAATATACGCCGAGAGCAGGATTTGAACCTGCATATCCGTTAGGAAACAAGCTTACTGGTATAATTTCCAGGCTTGCGCAATACCAAGTTATGCGATCTCGGCATGTTATTGAAATAGGTATGTCATTAAAAAATGTTTTGTTAAGAGAATATTTATAATGTTTCATATACCATCGTGATTATGCCATTTAGTAAAAAGAGGGCGGCTATGCTTAGCATGTTTACAGCGCTTGCTATTTCTACATCTCCAGCTGTATTTACAGAAAAGCTTTCAACGAGCAGTGGCCAAGTACACATAAGCCAAGAGACTGTAACCCCCGGCACAAATCGCGTCCCAAAAATTAGGGCTTATACTCATAAAAGAGTAGTCCAACCTTTACTTTCAAGAAGTATTGATAGCATACTAACTGATCCAGAATCTTATGGAATAATGCCAGCACTCATTTATGGAGAAGAAAAACTAATTTATATTCCAGCTTCAGAGTATTTATCATTCAAAGCTAGGCCACATGAGATGAAAAGATGGAGTGATTATCTGAATTTTTTAACTCCAGAAAACATGACAATAGCAGCACTTGGACAATTATTTACTTTCAGCAGAGACCAAAAAAATGGAACAAAGATTGAAAATACAAAAGCTGAGCAAGCAGCAGAGGTAGTAAGATTTGTCCAAAACAATGTGTTATATGATGCGATTATTGAAACAGAACAAGACTATATAAGATTCCCAGTTGAAACCTTATTTGAAAGAAACGGAGATTGTGAAGACCTAGCCATTCTTGCAGCATCAATAATGCAGTCTATCGGTATCAAAATTGCTATCATAGTATTGCCACCAATAAATACCAAGGAAGAAAAGCCTCATGCCGCTCTGGGAGTAACAGGCAATTTTGAAGGAAAATACTACGACGTTGGTAATGAAAGATATTATTATACTGAACTCAATGGTAAAACAAGAAAGATTGGTAGTTCACAATCAAGGTATAGATATCGAGACGTTATTTTGTATATCCCAGAATAATTTACTTCTGTAGGCGTATAAATATTTGTACCCACTCAGGTATTGGCAGTCTCATTATCAGCCTTAAGGCCCGTTCATCATCATCTAAATCTATAAGCCTCTTATGTATCCTCATTTCAAAATTATCAAAACTAGCTTTTCCATCACCGCATGGGCTTCTTCGTGTAGTAATCTTCAGTTTCTGTGTAGGTAAAGGTATTGGTCCATATACTTTTACTTTAGTTTTTTTAGCAATACCAACAATAGCAGAACTTATTTCATTCATTGCATCTATATTCGGGCTAGATAGATTTATTCTTGCTTTTTGCATACTGATATCATTTTTATTAGGTTTATAAATATTACCATGATAAAAATTCCATTAAAATAGTCCATAATAATATTTATTAAGATTATAAGCACGCTATAGTTATGGCAATAAAGATGGGGTTAACATTTGATGATGTTTTACTTGTTCCAAAATTCTCAAATATAACTTCCAGAAAAGATGTAGACACAAGTAGTTATTTAACAAAAAATATTAAACTTCATGTCCCTATAGTTAGCGCTAATATGGATGTTGTTACCGAATCTCGTATGGCTATATCCATGGCCCGGATTGGTGGTATTGGCTTTCTTCATCGTTTTATGTCTATAGAAGAAGAGACAGACCGTGTCTTTCGTGTTAAACGCGCAGAAACTATAACCGTTGAGAAGCCATTCACTTTAACTCCTGACAAAACCTTAAAAGACGCAAAAAAGCTTATGCAGGAACATGGTGTTACTGGAATTCTTATCACGAACAACCAAAACAAGCTTATGGGTATTCTCACATCGCGTGATATCCGATTTGAAACAGATGATTCCAGGATTATAAAAAGTATTATGACAACAGACTTAATTACCGCCCCGGCCAAGACTTCTTTAGACTCTGCCAAAAATATTTTAAACAAGAACAAGATAGAAAAACTTCCTTTAGTTGATTCTTCCAATCATTTAACCGGATTAATCACATCAAGAGATATTCTTAAAAGAAAAGAATTTCCAAATGCCTCTAAAGACAAAAAAGGCAGGCTGATGGTTGGTGCAGCAATTGGAGTTAAGCCGGGCGAACTAGAGCGTGCTAAGTCATTGGTTAATGCTGATGTTGATTTATTGGTTATTGACATAGCTCATGGGCATTCTTTATCAGTAATCAAAATGTTAAGAACTTTAAGAAAGAAATTTGATATAGATATTGTTGCAGGCAATGTAGCAACAATGGACGGTGTTAGAGATCTAACTAAAGCCGGTGCTGACGGTATCAAAGTAGGCATTGGCGGGGGATCAATCTGCACTACAAGGATTGTTACCGGCTCAGGTGTACCACAGCTAAGTGCAATTATGGCCTGTTCTAAAGCTGCAGCTGGTAAAGTACCAATCAATGCAGATGGTGGTATTAGAAATAGCGGTGATATCACTAAAGCTTTAGCTAGTGGAGCTAGCACAGTTATGCTTGGTTCATTATTAGCTGGGACTGATGAAAGCCCTGGAATTCATATTACTAAAGATGGTAAAAAATATAAAATGACTCGGGGTATGGCTTCTATAAGCGCGCGTACTTCCGTTTCAAAGGATACAAATGATATCCAAGAATACGTTGCTGAAGGTATTGATGGGCTTGTTCATTATCGTGGTAGTGTTAATGACATCATTCAACAATTAGTTGGTGGATTACGCTCAGGTATGAGTTATTGCGGTGCATCATCCATAATCAACTTACAAAAAAATGCTGAATTTGTTAGAATAAGTCATGCTGGATTAACTGAATCAAAATCACATGACATAGAAAAGATGTAACTTATTTCTTAACTATTTCTAAGCACACACCTGCAGCTACAGTTGCTCCAGCGTCCCTAATAGCAAAACTTGCCATTTGTGGAATAACAGATTGTTTTTCTATTATTAATGGCTTTGTTGGTTTTATTTTTACTTCAGCAACGTCATCATTTTTTATAAAATCAGGATTTCGTTGAGCTATTTGACCTGTGGTTGGATCAAGTTTTCCAACTAATTCAGTAAACTGACATGCTACTTGAGCTGTGTGTATATGGAATACTGGTGTATATCCAACGGTTATAACAGTTGGATGATTGATAACAGCTATTCTAGCAGTAAACTCACTCACTACTGTTGGCGGATTTGTTTCATGGCCTAGTACATCTCCCCTTGCAATATCTTTTTTGCCTATGCCTCTTACATTAATCCCTATATTATCGCCAGGTTCTGCCATTGGCACTTGTTCATGGTGCATTTCAATACTTTTTACTTCCCCTCTGACTCCGGTTCCTTCCCTTGCTGGTAAGATCATTATTTTATCTCCAACCTTCATAACTCCAGTTTCTATTCTAACAACTGGCACAACTCCTATACCGGTTATGTTATAAACATCTTGTATTGGCATTCTTAATGGTAACTCGGTTGGTTTTTCGGGTGGTTTGAATAGATCTAATTGCTCCATTAATGTTGGTCCTGTATACCATTTCATATTCTCAGATTTCTTTACTATATTATCCCCTTTTAGAGAGGCTAAAGGTATGAATGGCACTTCTTCTACTTTAAATCTTGCACTTTTTAATAATACACTAACTTCATCTTTTACTTTATTGAATTTTGCTTGATCATATTGGATAACATCCATTTTATTAACAGCTACTGCTAGTTGTTTTATACCAAAAGTTTTACATAGCCACGCGTGTTCTTTTGTTTGTTCTTTTATTCCTTCTGTTGCTGCTACTACTAATATCCCTACATCTGCTTGTGAAGCTCCTGTTATCATATTTTTCACAAAGTCTTTATGTCCAGGCGCATCAATTATAGTATATTCATATTTTTTTGTAACTAATTTTTGATGAGATAAATCTATTGTGACTCCCCTCTCTCTTTCTTCTTTTAGAGTGTCCATAACAAATGCAAATTCAAACCCAACCTTTCCTAACTCTGCTGCTTTCTCTTTCAATTTTCTCATAGCTTGTTCATCAACATTACCGCTGTCATACAACAGTCTACCTACGCTAGTGGACTTTCCATGGTCTACATGCCCAACAAATATTATGTTGATGTGTGGTTTTTCCCTTGCCATTAGTTTACTCCTTTAATTTTATTGTTTTTATTGCATTTCAGATTAAACCTACTTTATAAAGATTTCTATTTGCCAGTTTTTGCCAGATCACCTACAGCTATTAGTCGGTCGTTCTAAACAAGTTTATGCTGAAGAAAAGAACATTATAAATAAAGCTAAACAGGTATTATAGACTCCTTGGAATTTCTCAAATTCTTTTACTTTAATCTTTTTATTTTTTTTATTTATCATACTGGAAAGATACAAGCTTTCTTATATTTCTCTTCTTCCTTTCAAAAGTAGGTAAGAGCATCACAAAGGTTAAATGAGTATTCCAGATATTGGCTCCACCACGCAGCCCAAACCAAATAGATACTCTTAAAAGGCAGTTCTGTGCTCTTATGTAAGAATGCATATATGGAGGAACCTAAATGAGCTTTGATAATAGAAACCGGGACGGTTTTCGTAACGATGGCCCTAAAGAAATGCACAAAACGAATTGTACAGATTGTGGAGCTGACTGTGAAGTACCTTTTAAGCCTACAGTAGGAAAAGCTGTTCGTTGTGCAGAATGCTTTAGAAAAAGTAAAGACAGAAGATAATCTTGAATTTTTATCCAAGTCTAGGCTTGGATTTTACTGTTTTTTTTAAAAAACTTAGATACTTGATACATTTAGGATAAGCTATTCGTAAATTTTTTTTAGTTGTATTTAGCTTATTGGTTTAAGTCACCTAATTTAATCCCGTCTTTTAACATAGAAGTAACCTACTATAATTAAAACAATAACAATTATTGTTACAATCCACATAATCCTTCCAAATCCTTTCTCACTAATCTTTTCTTCAATATCTCCGCTAACAGTAGGAATTTCTTCACTTGGTGCTGATTCTTCTTCGGCTACAACCTCAAGATCTTTTAGTTTTAAAACAGTAATTGTTGCAACCCCGTTAGTAATGCTTTCTAAAGTTACCTGTGCATTAGGTGTTCCGTCTCCGTCCATATCAACATCCTTTGTTTCTCCAACACTTAATGTTACTTCAGCTTTGTAACTTTCAATAGTAAAAGTTAAAGTATTCTCATTTACTTTAACAAAAGTGATAGTATGCGCATCAGTGCCACTTAAACTAAATACCTTAATACTGCCTTGCGATCCAACAAAAGTGGTCTTATCACTTGTACTCAGGTCTGCGTCTAATACTAGTTCCTCACCAGATCTGCTAATACCGCTCCCGCCGCCCGAGCTTGATGCATCTCCGCCGCCAGTGCTAGTGAAAACAATAAACGTTATTATACCAGTGCTAGTTGTAGTGTGCACAACTTGATCTTTTGTTGTGCATTCAACATTATAAGTACCTGCTTCATTAGTATCAGTATTCTTAAATTCTTGATCACTGCAAGTTTCGCTGGTTTTAGTAATAGTGCTACCACCTGGTTTAGTTATCTTAATACTACAAGTGTTCATACCACTTACACTATCAGTTCCAGAGCAGCCATATTTTATGCTGCTGAATGGATTGATATTCTTGTCTGCTGGTTCTGTAAGCGCAACAGTAGGCACCCCTCCGTCAAGAACAAAACTGCCTCTGTAATATTTTGGCCATTGAGCTACTGCAGTTGAATTTATCTTAATAATAAAATTAGTATAATTTCCATCGCTGCTATCATTTGCTACACCTTTGCCAATAGTACCGTTATATAGCGTGATATTAGTTGCTCCATAAGCACCTGTAGTTATGTTTGTTAGGTTTAAGTAACCATTCGCAGCAACCCCATTATTTTCCTCTGTTCCAAAATCTGCAGTAGTATTAAATGTAAAATAACCATAAGCATTTTTATTTCTTGTATTTGCTGCAACAGCAATTACCCCGCCACTGCCTTCGATTGTAAAGGTTAGCAATGAATTTGCCTGTAAGTACCCTACACCACTCCTTCCAGACCCTAGTTGGTTTTTATCAAAATCCAATACATTTCCTGCTTCATCAGTTATGTTTAAAGCAGTTATATTAGGCTGACCGTCAAGCCCTATAAACATAAATGGATTATCTGTTAAGAAATTATTATCTGATGTGTCATTAATTGTAATGCTATTACCAACTGTATCATACGCTCTTATCACGAATGTTGTTGCATTCCCTTTAGTATCCCCCTTATCATTTCCATCAGATCCAGTTCCAACACAGTCTAAATCAATAACCCCTTCGTATGTTCTATTACCAGATTGTGTATCGCTTGTTGTCATTGAAACATTTCCATACTGCCCTGTAGAAGCAGTTTCTGTAGTTGATGCAGTAGCATTGCTGCTGTTGCATACATAATAAAGGTCTACTGTATCAAAATGGGTATCTTGAAGATCAACTTTTACTGTTGTATTTTCTATTGGCATATAAGCCCCATCATTATAAGATCCGGTTTGGAACAAAAGTGATGCCTGGCCAGTCCCATTTGCGCGGCTAAAATTCCCTCCAACTAAACCATCAGAGATATTTATAGACATTATTTGTGGGTAGTAAGTGTCTATATAAGTGTACATAAGTGTTGAGTTTGTTGCTGATGTGCTATCAGCCATATAAATAGTTACATTCCAGTCCTGTCTGCGGCTATGTCCAATACCATCCACTTTATCTGCTGTAAGGTTTACACTGAATATATAATGACCTGGTAATGTTCCATTATCTGTATTATTCCACCAAATATTACTTAACGTCCCGTCCGTGCTGTTACCAAAGTTCCAGCTTCCTGAACCATTTGTTGCATTTGCATGTCCATCAACACCAACAGAACCGATACCATTTGATCTATTAAAATCAAGTCCTGAAGGTTGAAAAGTAAAATTACTAGGAATTGTTATATTAACCACTGAAAAATTTGCAGAATCTGCGCTATTAAAAATAATAGAAAAATTAAATCTTACATTTGTGTTGTTCCTTTGAACTATCCCCGAAAATGCCGTTGTTGTTGCTACTGTGTCGCTTATACTTAAATTTGATCCTGTATTTGCAGTGGTATCAAGATCTGCAATAGTAACACTAAAATGGAATAATCCAAACAGTAACAGTACAATCATCAATTTAATTTTTGTATTCAATAACATGCACCTCTATTTTTTTAATAAAATTATAATAAACCACTAACTTATAAACCTTTCTTAAAAAATTTATTATAATTCTTTTATACCCTTTCTATCTTTTATTTGTTTTCTTATTTTATCTTGCAATGATTCAGGCAGCTTCTCATACATTTGGTCTACCACAAAATAGCTACCCCGGCCACCAGTAGCGGATCTTAAGTCGCTGCTTAATCCAAACATTTCACCAACAGGTAGCTTGCATTTAACGGTCATTTGTACTCCCTCTTGTTGCACTTCTAACAATTGCCCTCTTTTATTTTGTATTAATTTAGATACATCTCCTAAATAATCACTAGGCGCTCCAATATGTAATTCCTGTACTGGCTCATAAATATATGGTTTTCCTGTTAGTATAGCCTCTCTTATCCCCTCTCTTACAGCGGGGTATACCTGGGCTGGCCCACGATGTATTGCATCTTCATGTAATTTCATATCAGTAACTCTTACTTTCATCTTCATTGTTGGTTCTTTTGCAAGTATTCCAGCATCGCAAACCTGTTCAAAACCATCTATTACTAATTCTATTACTTCACCTATCTGAACTATACCACGAGTGTCATCAACTAATAAGTTTCCCTTGTATATATCCCTATATTTCTTCGCGTCTTTTAAGATAACTCCTTTCTCTTCTAATTTTTTAAATGTATCAACATCCTTTTTTTTAAGCCTGCCATCAGGTATTTCTCCGTCCCTCATTAATTGATAAATCTCATCTTCTAAAGGTTCAACAATAAAAAAGAATTTATTATGTTTATTTGGGGATTTTCCTTCTTTTTCTTCAGATACCTTGGTTACCGCTTCTCTGTACACAACAATAGGCGGGCTTGTCCTTACTTGCAAACCTTTTTCTGTTTTTATCCTATTCTCAATAACTTCTAAATGTAGTTCGCCCATTCCAGAAATTAAGTTTTCTCCTGTCTCCTCATTAATTTCGATTGTTATTGTTGGATCCTCTTTGTTTACTTGCTTTAGTACTTCAACAAGTTTTGGCAAGTCAGCAGGAGATGTTGCTTCAATACTTTTTGTAACAACCGGGTCAAATATATGTTTTATTGCTTCAAACGGTTCCATTTCTTCAGATGCAATTGTCTCTCCAGCAAACACATTTTTTAACCCCACTAAACCTACAATATTACCAGCAACTGCTTTTTCAACGGTTACTCTTTGAGCTCCTTTGTATATCGATACCTGTTGTATTCTAATCTTTCTTTTTGCATTGATCATATATGCATCATCGCCCTGTCTTACAGTTCCAGAGAATAATCTACCAGCCGTTACTTCTCCTGCATGTTTATCAATAACAATTTTTGTTGCTACAAAAGCAGTCGGACCATTAGGATTACAGTTTACTAATGACTTTCCAATTTCAGAATCTAAATCTCCATGCCATATTTTTGGCACTCTGTATTTCTGAGCGTCTACAGGGTTTTTATGGTGTGCTATTACCATCTCGAGGACAACTTCATGCAATGGCGCTTTTTTTGCTATACCCTTCCATTCATCATTTTCATATGCTTTTATAACATCTTTAAAGCTCAGCCCATTTCTTAGCATATAAGGAGCAGATAACGCCCAATTATGAAATGCAGATCCAAATGCTACACTCCCATCTTTAACATGAACTAACCATTTTTCTTTAAATTCTTCTGGGGCTACACTCTGTATGAACTTGTTTATCTCAGTTATTATTTTCACAAATCTTTCTTGCATTGCTTCAGGTGTTAGTTTTACTTCTTTTATTAAACGATCAACTTTGTTTATGAATAATACTGGCTTGACTCTTTCTCTTAACGCTTGACGCAACACGGTTTCTGTTTGAGGCATTATACCTTCTACTGCATCACATAATACTATTGCCCCGTCTACAGCTCTCATCGCTCTTGTTACATCTCCTCCAAAGTCTACATGCCCGGGCGTGTCAATTAGATTTATTAGAAAATCTTTTCCATTAATTACGTGAACCATAGATACATTTGCTGAATCAATTGTGATCCCGCGTTCTTGTTCATCTGCGTGGAAATCCAAAGCTAATTGTTTTCCAGCTAACTCTTGTGACATCATCCCGGCTCCTGCCAATAAATTATCTGAGAATGTTGTATTATGGATCACCATTCCCTCAGCAACAAAATTATGATTGTCTGCAACTGTAAAATCGTATACCATATCTTTCTGTGTTATCTCTTTTGAATTAACCTCACAGTACATAATATCTTCACTTAATATTTTATTCTCTTGGATTAATATTTGTCCATTATTCTCTATTTTTTCTTTATAACCACTTAATGAGATTGATATTGCATCTTTTTGGTGCGGCCAACTTTTCATGCAAACTACAAGATCCTTCAATTCTAATTCTCTTGCTTCTTTATAACAAAAGTCACGTGCGAGCCTATCCAAAACTAAATAACGATGTTCTGGTGTTGTTTCAATTGAGCTGCCATTTTTTAATTTTATTTTTATTAGTTCACCGCCAGTTAATTTCCAAGCAAGGCTGATTAGTTTCTTTTCTATTTTCCCTGAATCTTTATTTAATGATAATACCTTAACACATTGGCTTGTAACATCATAAACAACATGACCATTCTTTTTTTCAAATAGTTTTCCATTTTTTATGATCTTATCAAATAGCTTCTCTGCCTGTATAACTGAGCTATCACCTAAAATAATTCTAGACTCACCAGAAATACATTTCCCATGATATCGTTCTATGAAGGGTTAACTCGATAGAAAATCGATATGGGCGCATATAGCTATATTTCTGATTTGTTCCGGTTCATTCATTAATTTAACAACTTTTTCTGCTATCTTATCCGCCATAGCTTAACTATTCATAATGATGACTTTTTAAGTTTTTCTGAATAACAAAATATTGCGTTGTCTTGGCTTACAGAATACTTTAGCTACTATTAGGCATCCAACCTAATATTGCTTGAAGGCCAAAAAGATTATTGTTCATATTTAGTACAGATTTGTACATTTAATGAACTATGTAAATGTTTTGTAGAAACAATTACTGCAGGCGTTAATGGCAAAACCAAATAACCATAAGAAGATATATTCGTTTCAAAGAGGAAAATTTTATATCTCCATAATAGGGGAGTTTCTTGCTTCAGGAAAAACTGCCACTTGCTAGTCTCTAAAATTACATTAGTTTTAAGTAAAGCAGTGGGGTAATTAGACAATACTATTTTAATTTCTAATGTCAAGAATTTACAAAAAATCATCAGTTCTAAATCTTTATTCCATGTTTTAAATTTTTTTGAAAGTCTTCCACTTGATTAAGATCAACATCTACAAATATTCCTTCATACTTACATCTCACACATCTCTTCACAGGTCTAGCAAACTGATGCCCCCATAGGATTTCAGAATTCTTTGATGAATCACCGCAATTAGGGCATAATGATATGTATAACCATCGCATTACATCTTTGCTTCTTGTTTTACGAAAAAAAATATACCAACCTATTAAAGCAAGTATAACAGCTATAATCGCTATCATTACAACCACTTTAAGTAATTCCATCGTGGCTTATTTTGTTTAACTACCTTATAAAATTAGCCAATGAATAAAGTCATTACTGGATAATAGTCAATATCAAAAGTATTAAAAACCATGAAAACTAGAACAAACCATGATAAACCGTGAAGCTGCATACTACATCAAGAGGGCTATTAGAACGGGAGGAGTATCCCCTAAGCTTGAGGAATTAAGAGGGCATCATCCTCCATCATTAGTTCATTCATTTATTGTGAGTTATACAACAGCACAAATTGGATTAATAGCAGGATACAGTCCATCAGATATAAAATTCGCTGTATTATGTGCTTTATTACATGATGTCGGCAAATACAGAATACCAGAAGCCATACTTTCAAGCCCGAAAAAACTAACCACCAAAGAAAGATATACTATCAACCACCATCCACGTCATGGTCATAACATTCTAGTTGGCTTTGATCGAGATGTTGCAACAGTTGCTGCAGCGCATCATGAACCGTTCATAGACGGTTACCCAAGAAAGGAAAGAAGATCAAACCAAGATGGGCTTAGACACACAATTGAATCAGTTGGTCTTGTTGATGTAATAGCAGCTCTTACAGAACCACCCAGAATCAGACCATATCGCGGGATACCATTCACCCCAACAGAAACAATAGGCTTGTTAAAAGAAAAATTTACTGGAGACCCAACACTCATAGATGTAGCAGAACGTTTAATGGCCATGAGAAAAACAAGACTCCAACTATAATCTAAGACTAGTAAATTTATGTTCGTATTTCTTACAAAAATGTAACGGATCCTGAATTACCTCACCGCTATAAGGCTTTAATTCTGTTTTATCAAATTTTTCAACGTAATCTTTTGGTAATCCCGGGCATATTTTTTTTAAAGAACACTCGCTGCATGGTTTAAGATGTTTATAATAATGTAATTGCCTGTATGTTGATAACACTTCATTAAATTTTGTGTATAATCCTCTTTTATTGTAACGAGGTGCTCTAAATGGATAAACTACTAAGCCAGCTATGAACGCTCCAACAACTGGAAAAATTCCTAGATTATGTTTAATATTAAGATACGGATCCCATTCCTTATCTTCATACATCTTTTGCCACATGGTTCTTACATGTTCTTCATGGCCTTTTAGCATACAGTATGGCATCCATCTTACATTAATAACTTTAAACTGATCTTTATACTTTTGTATAGACTTTGATAAAGCATCACCTATCTGATTATAATTTGCAAATCTTACTTTTTCATCGCTGGTGTTAGTTGCTTCTTGGGATGGATTAAAAACTAACAAATTAACTTCAGATGGGGCATATGGTTTAATTTTTTCAAATAATTTATCACAATGCTCAAAGTTAAGGTTCGTTATAGTCATGTTAAATCTTAGTTCAACCTCTTTTCTTTTTGATATGTTATCAACAGCTTTCCAAATTCGATCAAACGAACCAGAAATATTCACAAGATTTTCATGTTCTTCTTTTGTTGTTCCATGAGTTGAAAAGAGAATATCATTTAACCCTGCATCTACTAAACTGTTTGCATATTTTTCATCTGCCAATCGAATACCATTAGTAATTATGCATATTTTTACAAAACCAATATCTTTAGCATACTTTATTATTTCTAATAAGTCCGGCCTTATTGTTGGTTCACCACCAGATATGTCTACTTGATCAATTCCAAGAGACTTTGCTTCCCTGAATCTTGATTTTACTTCATTAGTTGAAAAATCTTTTGTTGTTTGGGCTTTTATTGAATCAAGATAATAACAAAAACTGCATCTTGCATTGCATGCAAATCCCATTTGCATCACAAATCTTCTTGTGCTTCTTCTAACTATATCTTTTGTCCCATCACCGCGTATCTTTTCTATAAGTGGCACAATTTTTTGTTTTCTTTTATAGATCTTCATTTTGCTTGATAATACCCATTAAAGTAGTAATATAAATGTATTTCTCTTAGTTAATAATGTGGTGGTGGAGCACTATGTGTCTTGGTGACTGGGATAGTCTCCTGCATAGCTAAGTCTGCAAAGAAAACTATTGCCCATCTTGCTATTCCATCAGAATATGGCTTACTATTTATTTGTATAACATCATGCCATGCTTGCGGTAGAAATCCTCCTTCAGTTGCATCAGGGAAAGTACATGCCGGCATGAATATTGCTTTTCCATCATGATGCTCTATCATTGTTTTAGGCCCATCCTTTGATCCGATTCTTAAACCAGGTGTACTTTCTGCTATTGCAATTGTTATTCCGCCACTATCAATATGATTTGTTGCAATATATTCTCCTTTAGTCTCAGGATCATAAGCAATAAATCTTAAAAAAAATCTTGGATAGATAGAATCATCATAGAATTTATCTCTGATAGCCGGATATTTAAAACTTAACGCAGATAATATCCTATTAAGTGTTATACATGATTCTTGATAAATTTGCTTAGCATGCCTTAAAAATGGATCAGCCCTGCCATCTTGTATAGCAATTTTATCTTCTAATAATGGTGAATAATGAAACAGTCTTTTGTTATCATAATGGCCCTTACGTTTTTTTCTTCTTACATAACCTATTTCTCCATTTTTGCTATCATGCGGTACATTAGGATGCCATAAAAACATATCAAAAAGTAAATGTTCAGGTATATCTAAAAAACCAATAAACGCATCTGCTGCTTTTTTTAGTTGATCACCTGGAATACCAAAATCAACCATAGCATAACATTTTTCCCTGGTTTCTTTTACAATATATTCAAAAAGCTCTCTACCCTCCATAGTATTTACAAGCTGCCTTAAAGTTTATAATTATTACTACAGCCCAACTAAAAATTTATAACCATTATTCATTAATTAAAATCATGAAAAAAGTATCCCAAAAATTGTTTGAAGGTGATGCCTTGGATATTGCCAGAAATATGTTAGGTAAAGTCATTGAATATGATGGTTGTTCGGGCATGATCGTTGAATCTGAAGCTTATAAATCAGATCCAGCATCACATGCATATAAGATTACACCTAGGAGTGAGATTATGCTTACAACTTATGGAAATATTTATGTTTACCTGATCTACGGAATGTATTTTTGTTTAAACATAACCACTAATAAAGAAGCAATCGGGGCAGTTTTAATTCGTGCTATTGAACCACTGAGTGGCATTAAAAAGATGGAATCAAGAAGGAGAACCAAAAACATTCTCAATCTTACTTCTGGTCCAGGCAAACTATGTCAAGCATTAAATATTTCTAAGGGTTTGAATAATACTAAAGTTAATGATAGTATTAAAATTTTTAATTATAAAGAATTTAAAGATAATCAAATAACATCATCTAAGAGGATTGGTATTAGCAATGGAAAAGATTTAGACTGGAGATTTTTTGTCAGTGGTAATAAATTTGTAAGTAAAAATCACCAAAAACTTTAATAGATGTAATTCTTGTTTATAGCTTATGGGTATAACTGAGGTTCTAATCATTGCATTGGTAAGCATAATTATTTATGAGTTCTTTAAACGAATGATTACATTTAAGCTTGTTGTTCTTGTATTACTTATGATCATTATTAGTTTTCTTATTTTAACCGGTAAGATAAGCGACTTCTTTTCAGATGTGGTGGGACCAACTTCTGCAGCAGTTATAGACACTGTTAAATATGCCCTGTCTGGATTAGTTTAATACTACCTTTGGGCTGCTATCTATCTCTAATTTTTTTATGGTTCCATCGATGGTTAATATTAAACTTTCCATAAACAATGAACCACTGTATCTGCTCACTCTTGTTTCTTCGCCTTCTACTTCAAAACTACCGCTTTTATCAACATCTAATGAGCCTACAGGCATAAAAGTAAAGGATTCTACATCAATTTGTGGTATCTTTAAAGTGTTTATATTAAGTATTGTTGAGATCTTTAATGTATCTAATTCTTTTGCTAATTCTCCATCATTTAACACAACATTCTGTACCTTTCCGTCCAACTGCAAAGTTCCAACCTCGCTTAGTTTTATTGGTCCATCATACCCAAATAATATTAATTTAGAATCTTTAGGAGCTCTAATATTAAAATCATCTAATAACAGATTCCCGCCGCCATTTTTTAACATCACCTCTAATGTTATACCTTCCCCTCTTAATTCCAGCTTAGGCAATGATATTTGAGCATGCAAACCAAATGGCTCTTTATTTTCATAACTATCACCAGTTATACCAACAACCATTCCAGTGATTACATTATCACTATCTGTTATTGAAGAATACACAAACAATCCTACCACTCCTAATACTACAATTATTAAAAACACTTTAAAATCCCTTCTAAGTCTGTATCCCAATGGTACTTGATTTTGTTGAGGGTATGGCATTTAATTTCATAACAGGTTCCGTATATATAAAAACTTTCCGGTATTTTTTTAAATGTGTAACATTACTGTTTAACAATGGAAAATAGGGAAGAGCTTATTTTATCAATTAAGCAGTCACGAAAAACATATTTATTTGAATATCTAGCTGGTTTTATTATTCTTGGTATGTTACTTATTTTTTACAAGTACAACATTAAGATTAATGATAGCATATTTTATTTTTTGATTATTGTTAGTATTGCTGCTATTCTTTATCCAGAATTTGACAGAAACTTTATTATCCCAAGGTATAAAATCACTGATAAAAAGATTTCTATCATTACTGGTGTTATTAAACAATCTGTAAAAAATATTCATTTTCTTCCTTTAGGTTTTATCCCAGAGATCAACCTATCACAAGATAGGCTACCTCATCTATTGAATTATGGTACTATTTCTATCAATTCAGGTAATGATTATTTTAAGATCAAGAATATTGATAATCCGAAGAATGTTATGGGCCTTATTGAAGAGCTCATAGAATCAAATAGAATGAGTATGTCAAGTAATTCTAAAATTGAAAAATAATAAATTATAACATTAATTAAGCTAGAATATCAGAATAATATTGTACCAACTATATGGTAACAAACAATAGGAAGGTATTTAAACAGCAAAAACGACTACTTTTCAGTGGATATCCTTATCCAGTAAAAGCTGATGGAACAAAAAAACAAAAGAAAAGAAATAATCTGTGAGAACTGCGGTGCTATTTACCTATCTGAAAACATCCCGCATAATCTACAGTGTACTTGCGAAAACACAATATTCCATTTTACAAACGAAGTACCTGCCTAAAACAGTAATAAAATGCCGTATCCAACAAAACAACCAGCGGTTATAAATGGCATTGCAGGGTAATATCTTTTTTTCTTAGATATAAACAACAAGGTCAACAACCCCAACATTGCTGTGAGTGATATTATCAAACTCAAAAACCCGTAATCTACCATAAGCACCCCCGCAAATATCAAAGGAAACGCTATATCCCCCCCGCCAAGTATAGCCATATTATTCTTGTATTTTATCAAAAATCCAGCAAATAGCTTTTCTTTAGCCTGAAACTTAGCTAAAGATACCATATGTTTGGTCTTCCTCACAGCTATAAAATCATAAGCTGATACGCCAATTAACACAAGAGAAGCTATTTCTATGCTTAATACCGGCGCAAACAATGCAGATATAGCCCCATAAACAAATAGTTCAGTAAAATTATGCACAATTACATTATTCCTAAATAGCCTTAATGCTACAAATACAATTGCTACAATAAACGCAATGGTTGAATGAAAAAATGCAGAAAAAGACACTGAAAGAGTTAGCAGTATCGCCATACTAAACCAAATCTTCCATAAGACACCTAGCTTAAGTTTTATCAGTAATAAGAGCAATATTGTAAGCACAACTATTACTATTATTATGTACATAGTTGAACTTAATGGTTTTTCAACATTTATGCTTGGTCTTTCAAGATTATACGGTAAATCTTTATTTAAGTAAACACTTGTAACATACAAGCCGATTAAATGGGAAACTAAAAACAATATTAATATGATCACATTTATCTTGCTTGGGTGCTTCATGATAATTAGTCTAAGCCTTTCCTATTTTAACTTATTGAAAACTTGAGCTGTAAAGTAAAAGTAGCTCACAACATCAGAATTTAACGAAGTCTTCATGTAGTTTGAATATTATATCCAGCTTATAGAAGAATTGAACCCAAACCAGCATTAACATCTTAGACTTTTTCTCTACTATATCTAACATCTACAAGTGAGATAGACTCACCATTGTTTAATAGTTATAATAATACAAATATTTATAAGCAATTGCCACTAAAACGGCGGATGAATTACAATAAAACATTCCGTAGGGTTATATGTAGCTTAGTCTTATTATGTGGGTTATACCACAAAACTCTTGGAATAGACTCAAAAACATTACCCCTGAAGTTTCCTAACGCACAAGAAATATTTAGACCAAGAATAGCCAATAATTTAGAAACAGTAATAGAATCCAATATAACCCACGCTCATGAAAGATTTGTTAGAACTCTCAGATGGGATGAAACCATATCTAAAGCTGAAGAAAAATATAATATAGAAAAAGGTTTACTTGCGGGGTTAATCATGCAAGAAAGCATGGGCGATCCATTATCATTAAATGAAAGCAACGATGGTGGCGCTGGATTAATGATGTTTCAACCAGGAACTGCAAGAAATTATGGCCTAAAGGTAATTGGTAGCTCAAATAAGACTGGTAGAGATACAGATCATGGAAAACAACTTCGAAAGTTAGTTGATACACAAGATCGCAACTACCAAGTACTTGCTGAAATTGATGAAAGGTTTGACGTAAACAAAAGTATAGATGCTGGAGCAAAGTATCTTCATGACCTACATGCATCACACGACTCATGGGACATGGCACTCTCTGCTTATAACAAAGGAAAACCAGTAAGAAGACCAAATTCTACACAACACGTAAAAAGCACAAGAAGATTTCAATGGTATTATGAAACGAACGGTGGAAAAATAGGTCAATATTACGAATATATAAGAACAAACAGCCGCGGTGAAGACATTTTTAGGTATGAAATACGCCAAAGTGACAGCCCTAGGAGTATTGCAAATAATTTTAATATATCAGATGATAGAAACAGATACAAAAAAATAAAACCATCAGATGTTGTAGATAAAAACAGACACCTAGCAGGCAATAAACTTAGCACTGGTCAGACAGTTTTTGTAAAAGCAACACCTAATTAAACATTTTTTCAAAGAAGTTTTTCTGGGGGCTTAATCTTTCTTTGTTTTCTTTTCCTAACTGTAATAATAATTCTTTTTCCACCTTAGTTAATTTTTGGGGAGTTTTAACATGAGCATGAACAAATTGATCTCCATGTCCATATCCATTAATATCAGGTAAGCCCTTGCCTTTAAGTCTGAATGTGGTATTACTCTGTGTTCCTGCAGGTACTTTAATTTTGGTAGTTCCTTCCAATGTTGGTACTTCTAGCTCAGCGCCCAATGCTGCTTGTGAAAAGCTTATTGGGAGATCAATATGAACATCTATTCCATCTCTCTCAAAAAGTTCATGCTGCCTCACTCTTACTACTACTAATAAATCACCAGAAGCACCATGTTTTACAGCTGTACCTTCTCCATGTACTCTTATTATTTGACCATCATCTATGCCGGGAGGAATTTTTACTTTTATAGTCTTTTCTTTGAATAATATTCCATCACCATCACAATGCTTACATTCATTTTTTGGTACCTGACCCTTTCCTTGACATTCACTGCATAGAGTTTGCGCTGAAAAAATTCCAAATGGTGTTCTTTGTTGTTTGATGATTCTTCCCTTGCCATGACATTTGGAGCAATTTACCAAGTCACCATCCTCAGCACCAGTACCATCACAATGCTCACAAAGGATATTCTTTTCTAGTTTTATTGTTTTGTCTAGTCCATTGATTACATCTTCAAAGTCTATTGTTACATCAGTTCTTATATCATTCCCTTTGGCTGCTCTTCTGTTGCCAGCACCAAAGAACGATTCAAAAATACTACCGCCAAATAAATCACCAAAAAGATCTTCGAAATTTGTTCCACGAAATATATCTTCTTGGGAATATCTCTGATCAAATCCTGCATGCCCAAACTGATCATATGCTTTTCTCTTTGATTCATCTGACAACACTGCATAAGCTTCAGAAATCTCTTTGAATTTTTCTTCTGCGCCTTCTTCTTTTGATCGATCTGGATGGTATTTTAACGCAAGCTTCTTATAAGCTTTCTTTATCTCTTCCTTACTAGCGCCTTTACTAACACTCAGTATTTCATAATAGTCTCCTTTAGTCATTCAGCACCTTTGTAAGCAAGAGTTTTTAACTCTTTTTCTTTTTCTTTTTTTCCTCAACTACTTCAGCGTCTACAACCTGTTCTTCATTCTTTGTTTCAGAAGCTGCTTTCTTTGCAGCTTCTTCGTACATTTTAGCACCGATCTCTTGAGTTTTCTTCTGTACTTCTTCTAATTGTCTTTTTATCTTTGCTGTATCATCTGTTTTCACTGCTTCTTTTAATGCATCAATTTCTTTTTGAACTGTTTCAACAGTCTTTTTATCAGCTTTATCACCAAATTCTTTTATCATTTTCTCAGTGCTGTAAATAAGTTGATCTGCTGAGTTTCTTACCTCGATACCTTCTTTCTTCTTCTTGTCTTCTGATTCATGTGCTTGTGCGTTCTTCAAAAGTTCTTCTACTTTTTCCTTGCTCATTCCTGAACCGCCGGTTACAGTAATTTTTTGCTGTTTCCCTGTAGCTCTATCCTGCGCAGACACATTTACAATTCCATTTGCATCTATATCAAATGTCACTTCAATCTGTGGCACGCCCCTAGGTGCAGGTGGTATTCCATCAAGCATAAATCTGCCCAAGCTCTTATTGTCAGCTGCCATCTCTCTTTCTCCTTGCAGTACATTGATCTCAACTCCAGGCTGATTATCTGCTGCAGTAGAGAATACTTGCGATTTCTTAGTTGGTATTGTTGTATTCCTTTCTATCAAAGGTGTTCTTATGCCACCAAGTGTTTCTATGCCTAATGTTAATGGTGTTACATCTAATAGCAAGACATCTTTAACCTCGCCGCCTAATATACCTGCTTGTATTGCTGCGCCTAGAGCAACTGCTTCATCAGGGTGCACACTTTTATCTGCTTCCATTTTGGTTAGATCTTTTACTATAGCTTGCACTTTTGGTATTCTTGTTGATCCGCCAACCAAGATTACATGATCAATACCGTCTATTTTTGCGTCTTTAATGGCCTGTTTCACAGGATTTTTTAGTCTGTCAAATATTGATTCATTTAATTCTTCAAACTTTGCTCTGGTCAGCTTAATATCCAGGTGTAATGGTCCTGATTGTCCAGCAGTTATAAATGGCAGGTTTATCTGTGCTTGCAAACTGCTTGACAATTCTATTTTTGTTTTTTCTGCAGCTTCTTTTAATCTTTGCAATGCTATAGGATCTTCTCTTAGGTCTATACCATTAATTTTTCTGAATTCTTTTGCTAAATAATCTATAATCTTATCGTCTATATCGTCCCCACCAAGATGGTTGTCCCCTGATGTTGACTTTACTTCAAATACACCGCCGCCTAATTCAAGTATTGACACATCAAATGTTCCACCACCAAAGTCAAATACTAATATAGTTTTGTCACTTGTTTTGTCTAATCCATAAGAAAGGGCTGCTGCTGTTGGTTCGTTTACTATTCTTAAAACATTTAATCCAGCTATTTTTCCTGCATTCTTTGTTGCTTGTCTTTGAGCATCATCAAAGTATGCTGGTACAGTAATTACCGCGTCAGTTACTTTAGCACCAAGGTATTCTTCTGCGTCTTTCTTTAATTTTTGAAGTATTTTAGCTGAAATTTCTTCAGGGGTATAATCCCTTCCGTCTATTGTTACTTTTTCTTTTGTGCCCATTAATCTTTTGATGGATCTTACTGTATTCTTTGGGTTTACAATTGCCTGTCTTTTTGCTATTGCTCCTACCAGTGTCTCATTATCTTTGATGGATACAACGCTGGGTGTTGTATTAGCTCCCTCGCTGTTTGGGATTATTTTTGGTTTCCCCCCTTCCATTACTGCTACTGCTGAGAATGTTGTTCCTAAATCAATTCCTATTGTCTTTGTCATTTTTTTTGCCTCCTGTGCTTACCACAACCTTTGTATGTCTCAGTACTTTATCATATATCATGTACCCTTTTTGTAATTCTTTGAGTATAGTGCCTTCTTTTTGCTCTGAATGTTCTTGTAATAGTGCTTCATGTAGTTCCGGGTTAAATTCTCCGTTTACTTGTATTTTTTTAACGCCCTCTTTTTCAAGTAATGAACTAAACTTAGTATAAAGTAATTCTATTCCATTCATGAAACTGTCTGATTCTTTATTTTTAATTGCCATTTCTAAATCATCTAATATTGTTAATAACTCTTTTATTAGCTCAATCTTTGCAAATTTGACATAATTCTCATGTTCTTTTTGCATTCTTTTTTGATAATTCTCAAACTCTGCCTGCACTCTTTGCAGTATCTCTTTGTAGTTTTCTTTTGGTTTTTTTTCAGTGTCCTTAGATTGTGATTTATCTTTCATTGGTAGATACGCTCCATGTTGAGCTTAAATCATCAGTTGATCTAAACTCTACTAATATATATAGTTTTCGGTTAATTTTAGGTAGTTTTATAAAGTACCATAGCATAACACTGCCATGATCAGGCGTTTTACGAGAATTACTATCATCAAAAAGATTATCCCAAGAGAGATGACTATTAACGAAGAATTACAAGCCTTTTCTGATGCGATAGGCTTATTTGGCGAACGTGATAAGGAAAAATCATGCTTCCGTATCTTTGTTACCCTGCTAAGAAAGGACTTCCCGCTCACATCTGATGAAATTGCAGAGTTATCAAACTTATCCAGGGGTACTGTAATTCATCACATCAACAGGCTAATGGACGCAGGTATTGTTATAGGGATAAAGAATAAATACCAGCTAAGAACAAATAAATTCTCAAAACTTGTAGAGTATCTAGAACATGATGTTCAAACTTACTTCCGTGAATTACGCAAGCTTGGAGAACAGATAGACGAAGACCTTATGATATAGCCATCTAAACATTTAAATAGATTTACACCAAAAAATGTAACTGTGAATTATAAAAAAGAGAAAGAAAATTTAGTAAAGCATTGGAAACGTGAAAGAGTAGTTAACAACAAATCTGTTTTAGACGCTTTCTTAAGTGTACCAAGAGAAAACTTTGTTCTTAAAGAATATAAATCAGATGCCTATCATGACCATCCTCTGCCAATACTTTCAGGTCAAACAATTTCTCAACCAACCACTGTTATTATCATGCTCGATCATTTAAAAGTCAATAAAGGAGATAACATCTTAGAGATTGGTGCCGGTTCAGGATATCATGCTGCATTATTGTCCATACTTACTGGTTCAAGAGGTAAGGTTATTTCTACAGAAGTTGTTCCAGAGCTAGTTGATTACTCAAAAAAAAATCTTAAAAAATATAAAAATGTCAAAGTAATTAAAGTTGATTCTGACTTAATAGGATTTAAAAAAAATGCTCCTTATGATAAAATCCTAGTTACTGCGGCCCTACCAGATGTTCCAGATGAGTTATATAATCAACTAAATAATGGTGGTGTTTTAGTCCTTCCAGTCGGCGGAGAATACAGTCAAGAAATGCTCGCCATAACACGTCTGAAAGGTAATTTAAGAAATATTGAAAGGTTAGGCTTTTTTCAATTTGTTCCAGTAAGAGGAAAATTTGGATTCCTACCTTAATGACTATATGTATATGCAGATGATGGTGAGTATCCGCCTGTATAAATTGTTCTACTTTTTTTTATAAAATTATCTGGGATATACCCCATTTCATTGATTTCTGCATCACACATACCACTTAATAGTAGTTAATTATATATAAAGCTTTCTATAAGCAAACATCACTCTATATAATACTTCCCTGGAAGTTTTGGAATTGCAGACCTCAATGCAACCCTAGCAGAAACAATATCCTTCTTGTCACATAACACACTAATAACCGCCTGGTTCTTCTTAACCTGAGCTGCAGATCCAATGGCTTTACCAAACGCCCTCTGCATACCAGTCTGCATTCTATCAGCTCCAGCACCTGTAATCATCTTGTTCTCTCTCAAGATATGATGCGGATAAACTCTTACCTTTAAATGATAATTATTCCCTAATAACTTTATTAAATTTCTATGAATATCCTGTCTTGCACTCTCAATTGCATTATGCCTAATCTGTATTTCTTGCTTTACTCTCAAATTGACCATGCCCTCAAACTCCTTTTTTAAGTTACCCTGATCATACTTTACAATTTTATTTGGAGGTACCGCCTTTATGTATCCCTTTCCCTTATATTTAGACCTTCTTGTATAAGCTCTTTTATGCTTTGTGTTATAACACTTTCCTTTCCTTAATCCGGCCATTCTAAAGTACCTCTACCTTTTTTCCTAATGCTTGCCCAGGTAAACCTCTTTCAAATATAGCTCTAACAGCACCCTTATTCCCATGTTCTTTAACAATCTCACCAGTTATTAGTTTACCAGAAGAGCTTTTCCATTTAACGGTTTTATGTAATAACTTTAAAGCGCTCTCTTTGTTATCAACTTTAGGTACCTTTAAAATTATATGATTTCCATACTTATACCTATTCTTTTTACTACCACGATAATGTATGATAACCGCTTCCATTTTATCAGTTTACCTTATAGTTACTTTTAAAGCTTTTGTTTTAAAATCATGGGTCCACTTTCCATTAAATTTTTATATATGTTACTCCTTTCATTAACATGGGCGCAATAAGAAGTATCATCTACCATGCACTCAGTGCCGCTGTTATTGGTAGCGTTGCTTATTGTACTGTGAATACTATTACTAGCCCCACTTACGGCGCAGTAAACCAGAAATTACCTGAAGAATACACTATCCAGCAAATCTCTAAAAGATTAGTAGACGCATTTGGTATGCCAGCAAATACTCCAACAGATGATCCAAACGATCTTAGTAATATTGTTATTCATGGATACGAAAGCATTGACAACGCATTAGAAAAAGTTATAGAAATGAACAAAAAAGAATTAGACTTATGAACTTACCATTATTTCTACTTCTTTTCCAAATAGTTTTCTCAAATCTTCAAATATGCTTTCCTTGATAAATACTGCAGCGGGTATAATTGTTCCTTTTAAATAACCCTCTAGTTCCGCTGTGCTTGATTTTCTTATGTTTTTTATTTTTCCATCAACAAGATCAGCTTGCTGTATATCATCAGGGTTTCTTGTATCCGCTATCAAAAAAACCTTTTTATCCAAGAGTAATGCTTCCCCGATTACGTCATCATACTTAAACCTTATTTTTGCCTTCTCTAAGTCTCTTAATCTTATACTCTGTATAAAATCAACAAGAACCCGCATATAGTCCTTTGACTCTCTTCTCATTTTCTCAATTTCTTGCTTAGTTATCTTCTTCTGGTCAAAATCATTCTTAGACTTTATTACATTCTTTAGTGTTCTCAACATTTTTTCTGGTAACTTTCCTTTATCAACTAATTCTTTCTTAAACAGGCTGACCAAATTAGTTGATGTTATACCCTTGACATTGCTCACTTCAAGTGCGTCTCTTGCTGTCTTGACTACTGTGTCATAAGTATCCTTTACAGAACTCATTTGTGAACGTTTATCAATCTGATCAAATAGCTTCCTGATTCTTTTAAGATACATGTCAGCTTCACTGAGGAAAGTATCTATTTCTTTTCCTTGAACATTTTTTATTTTATTATGTTCTATATCTTTGAAAAAACTTATTACTTTTCTTAAAATATCAACATACTTTTGTTCTAATATTTTCTCTTTTCTTACAAAAATCTCTTCCATTAAACTGGCTGCTTCTTTAGGTGTTGGGGGGCTCAAACCATAAAGCATTAAAGCAGCTTGAGCAGGATTAAGCATTGCATAGTAAAGATCATCTCCAACAATTGAGATCATCTTATGCCTTGTTCTTTCCAGTAATCTTTCTCCTAGATCCATATTCATATCAATTGCTTCAGGGCTAGGTTTAACTCTACCCATTTTTAATAATAATTTCCATGGCATGAAAACACCACGATCGTATAATGGAACTCCATCTCTTAGAAACGTGTATATCACTGGATTTGCTTCTTTAATTAATTCCCAAAAGTCTGTTAAAATATAGGTCTGCACATGGAACTGTGCCTTTACCCCTGCAATTGCTGAAGCTTCAGCGCCCATAGTTAATATTATTGATCTTAACTTCTCTTTGAGCTCAAATCTTGACATTCTTTTTACGTCTGTATCATCAATTACTACAAATACATCTATATCATGTGGATTAGCATCTCCACGAAATAAAGATCCTGCAGCTACATATGAAAGGACATACCTTTCAAATCTTCTTATGCTCATACCTTTATGTATCTCAGAAACTTTTATTGCGCCTAACATCCCTTTATCATAAAGCAAAGCACTCCATCCTATCATTTGCAGCAAATCAAATTTGCCATCAAAGCATGCTTCTTTTAGCTCCGATAATAACATTGTTTGTGGGAATAGCTTCCCATTGATATCATGTCCTATTTTATCAATGACTGAAAACAGTTTAACTTCTAGATCTTTCCTCTGTATCTTAGTATCTATATCATCATCTACCAGCACAAACACATTGATGTTATCTTTTTCTTCTGGTTTTGCATTTCTATCTGGCGGGAATAACGCTATTCCAATTATGTGTTTATCAAATTTTTTTAAAATTTCACTAGTAAATTTATCTAAATCTTTTTTTAAGGTTTCTAGTTTTTTTTTAAGTTCTTCTGGTATTTCCTTTGGCTGGTTTATATCCAACTTTGGTTGATCCACCCCGTATGCATATGGATCACTTGATTGATTAGATTTTTTTTCAGAGTATTTTTCTTGCATATAATTAAGTCTGCATGTGATATATATTTAAAACTTCCGTCTAAACAAAATTAGTTTATATTTTACCTATTAAATTTGACCACTCTTAGAAAGTAAGATTGTCTTATAAATCATTAATAAAATTAATTTCCATGATCAGCCTAAGCGGATTAGCAATAGATTATAACCCCAGCAGGCTACTGTTGGGAAGAGGTCTAAAGATTATTGTGTTTGATCACCGCGTCCATAGTTATACCCGTGGCGAACTCGATACGAGACTGAATGCTTACACAGATCACAAAGTTGAAGTGCAACATATCAACATAGCTGATATTGTCAGTGCTATCTACACTGGTATTTTAAGGATGGTTAATAATAATTTTATGGTAGGTAACAGAAATCTAACAGCCATGTTATTACAGGAAGGATCCAACCCAGTAGGAGGTACCATCCTAACTTTTGATTGTTTAACTCCTTCTGTAGATTCTGATATAAACCCAAACTACTTTCATTGATTACTTAATAGTAATAATAATAGAAAGTTTTATAAACAACAATTGACATCGGTGACCCTTATTAACCACACAAGCAAGGTACAAAAACAATGTTTAACACAATACAAATCTATGAATTTCCAAAAATTGTTGGTCAAGAAGAAACTAAATTCCAGGTTAATTCTGCGCTGTTATCAGGTAGGAATATAATCCTAGTTGGACCGCCAGGAGTGGGAAAGACTACACTGGCAAAAAACGTAGCAGAAACACTTCCAGAGCTTACATTAAATACATGCAGCTTCCACTGTGATCCAAACAACCCATTATGCCCTAAATGCAAAACAAAAAACCAAGAGAAAAAGATCATTAAGGGTTTTGAGAGATTTATGAGGATACAGGGATCTCCAGACTTAACTGTCGAAGATCTTTTTGGAGATATTGACCCAATAAAAGCATTACAATTTGGTCCATTATCCACAGAGGCATTCACTCCTGGAAAAATTTTCAAAGCTAACCATGGTGTGTTATTTTTTGACGAACTAAATCGTTGCCCAGAAAAATTACAAAATGCTTTACTACAAGTTCTTGAGGAGAAGAAAGTAACAATTGGGAGTTATGACATAGATTTCCCAGCAAATTTTATCTTTATTGCAACAATGAACCCCGATGATTTCACCGGTACAGAAAAACTATCAGAGGTTTTGCTTGATCGCTTTGATATGATTTATTTAGATTATCCAAAGACTACAGAATCAGAAATAGAAATATTAAAAAAATCAGGTAAGAACCTAAACATTAATTTTCCAGAAAATCTAATGATCCATATGACTGTGTTTGTAAGATCATTAAGGGAAAATAAAGATCTTGAACGTGTTCCAAGTGTTAGAGCTACTATAGGATTATATGAAAGAGCTCAGAGTAATGCTTTATTAGAAAATAAAAAAATTGTTTCATTAAAAAACATACAAGATGCAATATTCTCAGTATTAGTGCATCGCATTAAACTAAAACCAAGTCTTAAGTACCTAAAAACACCAGAAAATTTTATTCATAAACAGTTTAAAGATTACTGCAGAGATCATAATCTAGCCATAAACGAACCTGGTGATGCTGGGTAAACCAGACAAAGCAAGAGAGCTAGAAGAGATTCCAGGAACTTTGTCTCAACAGGAAGAAGAAGACAAATTAATGAATACAGTTATTGAAGGACAAAAAGAAAAAGAAGCAAAGATTATTATGAATGCTTTAAATCATGGAATATTTGCATTCAATCCTGACATGATGTTTGAACAAATTGTAAATAACTATCAAGAAGCCAAAGACCTGTATGGTAATGGATTCTTAAAGTCACTTGATATATCAGAAAGAGACATAAATTTTCCTGAAGTTCATAAAAAACTTAAAGATAAATTAATTGAGGAAATTGAGAAACTGCAAGAGGCCGGTTTTATAGATTCAGATAATAGCATCACTGAAAAAGGTTTAACCATTGCAGCATTATCAATGTATGTTGAAGAGCTTGAAAGCTTGGAATCAAGAGGATTGATCGGGATAAAAACAAATAAAAGACTTAGTCATTACGGAGATCGGGAATCAATAAGAGAATATAAACGTGGTGATCGTTATAGAGACATAGCAATTAAAAACAGTATTCATCATGCCATCAGGCACAACCATAACAAATTAAAGAAAGAAGATTTAATGGTACATTCACGTAAATCAAAAGGGGGTATAGAAATAATTTATGGAATTGATGCTTCTGGATCAATGAAAGGTAAAAAAATTGAAGCTTGCAAGAAAGCAGGAATAGCATTAGCATTCAAAGCTATTAATGAACATGACAAAGTTGGTTTAATTGTATTCGGAGCAAATATTGAGACAAGTATTTCTCCAACAAATAATTTTATTGAATTGTTGCACTCCATAACCAGAGTTCGAGCTAAAAACAAAACTAATCTCAGAGATGGAATAATGAAATGCATAGAACTTTTTTCTTCAGAAGATACAACCAAACACTTGATACTAATAACTGACGCAGTACCAACACATGGGGAAGACCCAAAAAAAGAAACACTGTTAGCAGTTGATTCTGCAAGAAACTCTGGTATTAACATTAGTGTTATAGGCATAAAACTTGATAAAGAAGGCGAAGAGTTAGCTAAAGACATAACCCGAATAGGCGATGGCAGATTATATCTATTACACGAACTTAACGGAATTGACGAGATTGTACTAACGGATTATTATAAATCCAGCTATACTTAAAGCGTGTTTGGTAAATTTTATAAATCAATAACCTACATCATACTGCACGGGCCCGTGGTCTAGCGGCTAGGCTAACTCAATTACTGTGTTAACCCCGCAAATGACGTCTCGTTTACACCGAGGAGATCGAGTGTTCGATTCACTCCGGGCCCATTCATTAATTCTATACTATCAACATCCTTATAAACAAAGAAGATCTTATAATCCACCATGCAAATAATTATTGACACAACAGAATCAGACGACCACTTAAAAACTGCAGTGGAACACGCATTAAAAGAACTGGAAAAAAGAACAGGCAAAGAATTTCAAGTAATAATAAAAGAAAAAGGTAATAGCCCGCCAAAACCTGCACAACCAACAAAAAGTATTGCAGCTCAAAGAGCTGACGAAATGCAGAGTATGATGAACTCTGTTGACTTAAGTATTCTTGGTAATCCTAAAAGATAAATTCTTATCTGCTAGCATCAGCTTGTCTTTCTAATTCTAATTTTTTGCTTATAGCACTGCTTTTTTGGTCTATGTTTGATGCATTAATTATTTCTTCAGCCAAAGCAGTTTCAATACTTTTTTTCTTTCTAAAACTTGAATGATATGCCCCTTGTGTTATCATGCTTAATGCAATATCAACTCTCCTCAAAGGTGAACATTCAACAGCCTGAGGATATCTAGCACCGCCATACTCTATAGTAGTAATCTCCTCCCTGGGCGCTGCATTTTCTAGAGCTTTGATAAATACCCCGATTGGATTTTGTTTAGTTTTTTTCTCAATAAGATCAAATGCATTTTCAACAATCTTATATGTTAAAGTTTTTTTCCCGCACATATGACCTGAGCTTATTCTATGAGTCTTTCCTTTATGCCCGGGTACCATTAGCTTATTCACTAAACGTTCTACAATATGTGTTTTACCTTTATGAAATCTTGATTTTGCATTTAATCCAGCACTTCTTGGTACTAATAATCCTGTCAGTGTGATGTATTCCTTTAATCCCATATCAATCACTGCTACATTGCTATCCCATTTATTAAATATCTTCATCTTCTTCCTTTCTCAATCTTTCCCTTTAATAAAGCATCTAAACTTTGATCATTAATTTTTATCACCTGAAATCTTACCCCGGGTATATCTCCTTTCGCTCTTCCTTTTGTACCGCCTATAGCCTCAATCAATACCTCGTCGTGTTCATTAACTAATTTTATAGCATTATATCCTGGAACAAACGCAGTTATCTGTTTTCCATTCTTTACCAGTTGGCATTTCACGCATTTCCTCATTGCACTATTTGGTTGCTTAGCCTCCTTCTGTACTTTCTCTAAAACTATTGCTTTTGCCTGGTGAGCACCTCGTAATATATCAGATTTTTGTTTTAGTTTAAGGACTCTTCGTTTATACCATGGATATTTCATTCTACTAACTTTACGCCTAGCCTTAAGTTTTTTTCCAGCGCCCAAGCCTCGTGATTTTTTTCCCATTATACTACTTTTACCATCACTTTATGATGTTGTGACATTATCTCCTGAAGATGTTTTAAATTCTTTTTATCTCTGCCCAATATTATCCCTTTATCCTTACTAGTAACTGGGTCAATAACCACTGTGTTTTCATCCGATTTATAAATTTTACTATTAGCATTCTTTGTTAAATTTTTTAAAAAGCTCACTGAATCTTCTGAATACTCTATTATGCTTACAGGTTTCTTAAATAGCCTGGATAACTTCTGAACAATTTTAGCATTTCTTCCTATAGCTTTTCCCATATCCCCTTTTTTTACTATGAATACTAAACCAGCATTCTTATAACAATCTTTAACAGATGCATTAGTATATTTTTCAAACGCAGATATTAATCCAATGGTTTCTTGATCAAAAGTTATCACCATCTTTAAATCGATAATACTGCAATAGAATACGGTTTCTTTGCACTAATTCCTAGCTCATCATTATTTATATCAAGATTTACTATTCTTGTTTTACTTAATTTCGCATATCTTTCTATTGTTTGCCTTGCTTCATTGGGACAATTTTTTGATACGAACACAGTGCTTACTTTACCAGCTCTTAATCTTTTTAATGTCCTTTCGGTTCCTATAACAATTCCTTTTTGTTTTACTGCTTTCTTAAGTTCATCCATATCAGTTTATTTCAATAACTAACTTTTAAATGTTTCTATTTAGCTTTTTTATGCATAATCAAAGGTTTTAAGCTAAAAAAATCTCAGAAAAATTTAAATGTATCAAGAATGCTTTATTTTATCTAAGCATAAAGTAGAAGTAATACTCTACCAACATATTTTGTTAGTATCAATCTTCATGAACGGGTAAGTGTTTGAAACAGAATTGTTATCAATCAGACACCACTAGTATCAGTTGCATTCTTTGTCACAGTATGAATATATATCACCAGCCTTATGCTTTTAGCTCTAATTATGGACAAAGTTCTTGCGGCATCGCTGTGTTAATCCAACGGGCTTTTTATTAGAATCATCTTTGGCCTTATTGCATGGGAATAACCAAGGGTAGTTTCAGGTCTAACATGACCTAGAAGCGATTGAACTGAAATGATATCCACACCAGCTTCAAAAAGATGAGTCGTAATAGATTTCAACAACCAGATGAACAAGTATTAGACGATGATTTCCCAATCTTGGATGGACTTGGTGAACCACTATCAACAAATTATTTTGTATGTAAAAGTGAAGCTACAGGAGAACGAGTTTACAGATCTTCCAGGTGTGGTGATGATACATGTTGGAATAACTATTATGATTCAAAAGGTAATTTGTTAGAAGAAACTCCCGAAATTGGACCTGGAACACCAAGACAATATGAAATTAAAACAAAAGTTACAGATTGTAAAAGAACTACTCAAGATTATTTTAAATCCAAAGTTAGTGAATAACAGCTTTTAATTCTTCTGCCGAACCAACGACTTCTCACTTTGTTCGACCTCTAACGAGGGCAACTAACACGCATTATGTGCAATTTTGAAATTTGGAATGCTGGAAAGCCTTTTTTTATTCAGTA
>JBBSWJ010000006.1:0-3077 GCA_038046345.1 Nanobdellota archaeon
AATTAGCTATATAATAGTTTCTAAAAAAAAGGAAAAGAGTTATCTAACTCTTATTGTCCTTGTTACCCTCTCATCAGAATATCGATCTAGAACTGTAAGTGTGTACTCTCCTGCTTTTTTGAATACTAATGGTGTTTTTAGTTCCACTGTTCCACCGGCCATTGCAGGTTGTAAACATCTTCTTTGACAGTTAAATGCGTGTTTAGCTTCTATATTCGGGGAAATGCGAAGGTAATTGTCAAATAATCCTTCATTGTTTGGTGTTGTAAACTCTATGCTAACACTCACACGTTCTCCAATGTTAACAACATCTGGAGCTATAATTTTAACTGCTTCAGGTGGCCATGTTATAGTATTATCCGGTGTCAGATGAAAATTTCCCGTGATAATACCAGCGCCTAAGGAGTAAGTTGTTGCAATACCTAAGACAACTAGTAAGATAATATTTCTTTGATCCATAATATTCACCTCTTAATTTGTAATTAAATAGATATATATTAAGTACTTAAATGTTTTGAATTATTTTTTTCGGTTGTATATCTTTATAATGTTCTCTAATAAATCAATACCCGCGTATCCTGCAAGGATGGAAATTCTATAATCTGTAACCATTGTAAATGCTACAAATGCTCCAATAATTGATGAAGTTAGAACTGTTACCAGAAAATAAATATAATTAAAATTTGCCTTGTTATTTGCCTTGTAATCCTTATAAAATCCAACTAACCCTCTTACAAAGCCACCTAAAAGTCCGTAAAATGCATGAATTAATAATTCCATACTTATCTATAAAACCATATCTTTAAATTTTCTTCGCTTCAAAATAAAAGGTAATCACTAACCTGTATACTGCTGCTTGCACCTGCTTTTATTTCAATTACATAGTTTGCAAGCTTTTTTGGTGTTACTAATATGGTAAATGGTTTGATGTTTCTTTTTATTTCAACTACTTTCTTATGTTCATCAAGCCATATTGCGTCTATTGGGAAGAATACGAATAGCATATCCAATCTTATTTTACCCTTTTTTTTATTTTCAAGAATCAATGCTTCATTATCTTTAAGTTTGCTAGAGAATCTTAATCCTTTAATTTTTCTTAAGTAAGTATCATAATACCTTACCTTGTCTGCTAAAATCTTTTTATTGTGTAATATTATCATTTTCTAAAAAAATTTAAACTCAAATAACGTTCACCTCTATCCGGAAATAATGTAACAATGTTTTTATATTTATTCTTAAGCTTTTGCGCTGCTAGGTAGTTTGCTCCAGAACTTGTTCCAACAAAATAACCTAATGTTGCCAGTTTTCTTGTCATGTTTATTGCATCTTTACTTTTAATAGTTACTACATTATCAATTAAATCTCTATTTCTTTGAATTATCTCAGCGATTAATCCGTCTGCTATGCCCTCAATTTCATGTTTTTTGCATACCAGCCTGTGAGTTACTGGCATTTTTCCAATACCAGAATCTTTTAACATGCTACATTCATCAGGCTCCATTGCTACAATGGCTGCTTTTGGAAATTTTTTCCTTATAGCTTTGCCTACACCAATTAATGTACCGCCGCTTCCAACACCGGCTACAAAGCAATCTATTTTATCAACTTGTTTTAAAATTTCTTTTCCCATACCCTTTTCATGTTCTTCAATATTCCATTGGTTTGAGAATTGGTTTGGTCTGTACACTTTTTTTGTTGCTAAACTGTCCGCTTTCTTAATAGCACATGTAAAACATAGTTTTTTTACACTAACTATGTCAGCTCCCAATGCTTTGATGATCTTTGTTCTTTCTTCGCTTAATCCCTTTGGCATAACAATTTTTACTTTGTAACCTTTCAGTGCTCCAACCATGGAGAATGCTATTCCTGTGTTACCTGATGATGCTTCAATTATTGTATAACCTTTTTTTAATTGCTTAGTTTTTTCAGCTTTATCAATAATGTATCTTGCTATTCTATCTTTAACTGAGCCGGATGGATTTAGGTATTCTAACTTAATGAATACCCAACCAAGCTTTATGAGTGGCGTGTTGCCTATTGAGTCTAATAGCGTCATCATAACCATTGCATCTTTTTAAATGCCCACACTGCGCATAAGACTACTAACCCCATAATCCCTAAGGCTAACCAGAAGCCATATTGATGGTCTGCTAATGGAATAACTCTGAAGTTCATACCGTATATACCTGTGACAAGTGTTGGCAGAAGTACTAAAGTTGCGATAATTGTAAAATATTTCATTACATTATTTAATTTATTTGACACGCTATTTAATGATAATTCTAGCACAGAACTTAATCTTTCATGCAGCAATGCTTCTAAGTCAATTAACTCTAAATATTCTAAAAATGGATGGTGAAACAACTGTTTATGTTTAATCTCTGTTACTAATCCTTCTTCAATATCTTTAATCACTTCTTTATTTTCATATAACCCCTTTCTGATGTAGAGAAGGCTTTTTCTTAAGTGAAATGTTTCTTCAACTTTTGCACCAGAAGCTGATATTGCTCTTTCTTCTATTTCTTCGAGTTCATCTTCAAGTTTGCTCAATTTTTCCGAGTAATCTCTTGCTACTGTTGACATAAGTGCATAGAGAACTGTGTCATGACCCTGTTTAAAAAAATTATTAATTGCATTTTTGTCTTTTAGCAGTTTGTCAAAAACTTTTGTTTGATTTTTTGTGATGGTTAAAATATTATTCTTAAAAACAAATATAGCCAATGGGGCGGTTGTGTAACAGCTTTTTTTAAGGGATAATAACTTAACTGTTATAACACTGTAATGCTCTTTCTTTTCTATGTGCGGTCTTTCTTTTGTTCTGAGATATCGGTCTAATTCTTGTTTTGAAATATTAAATTCTGCTGAGATTTTGTCAAATTCTTTATCAGTTGGTGATGTTGCTTGTACCCACGAGATATTTGGTTGTTTAGACTGAGCTATTGTACCGTATTTAACCTCTTTTTCTGAATAAATATGAACTTTAAGCATTATCATTAAAAATTGAGATTATTCTATTTAAATTTATCTACGTGATTGCGTTGTTGAGTGATCTGAATTGGAAGACGCCATCAGAAATA
>JBBSWJ010000007.1:0-8560 GCA_038046345.1 Nanobdellota archaeon
GATACAATCGACCATAGTTGATTCAAAATAGCCCCGGGAAGATTTGAACTTCCGTCACCAGATCCAAAGTCTGGAATCCCTAGCCCACTCTTACTAATAAGAGTGTTTGGCCACTAGAAGACGGGGCTATACCAAAAGTTTCGGCGACTAGTTATTTAAAATTATCTGTGCTTTGAGCTGTAAAGTTAGCGTCACCCAAAATGATATTTAGGCTAGTTTAACATCGCAATCGCTGTTCTATTTTCCAGAATACTGTGGGGATTAAGTTTTAGTGCAACGTTGGACGAAGCCAGAAAACTCAAAGTCAGCTGGAGTAAATAAGTTTAGTAAAATTAGTGGACTGATTTGATAGTATTTTTAGGAGTTTTAGGGTCTGCGTTTTAGTTACTAACTCTAAAGTGGTTAAAACAGAAAGCTTTATAACGTTTAATATGCACCATTTTGTTATGAAAATCAGAAGAACATTAACACATATTCTTTTGGGTGGGGCATTGGCTTTAGGCACTACTGGGTGCAGTAAAAGCATGTATCATATTGGCGATGACGAAGTAATATTCGCAACTTATTTGGGTGGTATTAATACTCTAACTGTAACAAAACCAGACGGAAGAGTCATAAGGTATGTAGACAGATTAAAAAATGACTTGAATTTAGAAGCTGTTGAAATTACAGTAGGGGGTAACACAAGAAGATACACAGCAAATAACGAAGTTGGAAGGCCAGTTTTAGAAGAAGCCCAAAGACAATTTGATGCTTATTTACACCAAATTAAGAAAGCTAGATTTCAAAGCATACAAGATAGCATTGATCAAGCATTAGAAAATTTAAAGTAAATCTTTCGTTCCAAATTTTATTTCTCAACAGCTTTTTTAGGCAGATTTATTCTGTATTTGTAGTATGTCGTGTTTCCTAATTTTTTATCAACCACTTTCATAAGATTAGAAAGAAGTCTAAAAAACTGTCGAAATCTAATAAAAATAGATGGTGCTAACTTTGCAGCTTACTGTGCTTTCTTTTGTATCGTCCGCGGTTTTCTACTTTGATTAATCGTTCAATAAACTCCTTATCAGGGTTATATCCTTTCATAAACGCGCTGAAACATTCTTCAGAAAAATCATTATGCTTACTTTCTAATGCTTGTTTCATTAAATGGATATCTACAGCTTTATCCTCAGTTTTAGCAGACACAAACGATAACCCAAAATCAATAAAATAAGGTTCATCTTTTTTGATTATAAGATTAGACGTTGTTAGATCACCATGAACTAAATTAGCATCGTGCATTTTTCTAGTATCCTTGCCTATTCTTTCAAATATCTTTTTTCTATCAACTTTTTCTAAACAATCCCTTAAAGTAATTCCATCAATAAAATCCATCACAATTGTAGTGTCCTTCACTTCATAGAGTTTTGGAGCTGACACGACTTTACCTGCTCTATCAATGTTTCTAGCTTCGCTTTTGGTTCTTTTTTTTCTTAAAGCTTCATCTATAACTCCCAGCCTGTACAATTTTGGTATTCTTTCTTTATGTAAGATATTTCCTTCTCTCTTGATTATTGCTTCTGCACCAACAGCGATTATCATAACCTTTTAGTAAGGCATTCTTTTTTATAATTTTTGGTGATATCTTCCAAGAATAATCATTTTTTCTTAAGTAGAGCTTTTAATCTTTTTTCAGAATAATCTCTTTCTTCTGAAGTTTTTTGTATGCTTCTCGTTGATGTTCTTGGCGTAAGTGTTGCTTGATGTTCTATTTTAGTCTCTGCCTGATAAATCGCATTACTTATATCACTAGGCTGCCATCCTGCATTAACAAGCATTTTTTTAATTTCAGCCTCTTTTTTTCCTTTTTGCATTTCATATAGTACAAACACCTTAAGCTTATGCAATGCCTCATTCCTATCAGCCACTGGTTTAACCTTATCAACAACTTTCATAAGCTCACTGTCCGACCACCCGCTTTTTTTGCATAACTCAACCAACTCTGAAACTTTATGCCCTTGATTGATCTTCTTCAATAAATAATTTTCAAGCTGCCCGATATTAGCTCCAGCCACTGCAGGTTTTATATCCCCGCTTGGCAATAGAGGTTGTTGGGTAATATTTTTTATTTCTTGTCTATCCAATAACCATGGAGCCTCATTCTTTGGTTTTTTTTGAAAGGATAAGAAATATACTGCTATTCCTATAATCGCAATCAGCAATAAAATACCAGCAATTATCCATCCAATTGGCCAACCATCTTTTATTGGCTCATTACTTGGAAGATTACCATCATTTACTTTAGGTGGCTGAATGCCCGGCGTAGTAGGTATGATATTATCACCACCGGTTTGTTTGCACCTTCCATCTATATCACATACAGTATCAGAATCACAATTTGGATCACAAATACTGCATTGTTCTACAATTTTTCCAAAACTATCACAGTAATTTGAGTTTTTACCTTGATCAACGCACTGTTTTAATGGTGTTCTATCGCTGCATGTTTCTGTTGTAGTCTTTATCCTGCATTGGGTTGCATCATCTTGATCAACCTTACCATCGCAGTCATTATCAAGACCATCAGAACAACTTTTTTCAACGGGTAATTCAGCATCATCATACTTACAATCTTCAAATTTCCCGTTTACACATAATGCAACTTCTCCCTTGCACACTCCTTCTTGTTTGCTGCATAAGATTGATGTTGCTCCGCCTTCGCATGGGCATCCTTCATCAATTGATCCATCACAGTCATTATCCAGATCATCGCAAACTTCATCAACGGGTAAAACAACATCCTTACACTCGCTCCATTCATTTTCAGTGCACTCCTGATGTCCAGTTCCGCATACTCCTACCTCGATTCCACATTTGCGTGTTTCTTCAGCTTCACAATAGCATCCTTCATCAATTGATCCATCGCAGTCATTATCCAGATCATCGCATATTTCAATTCCAGGATTTACAGCCCCTTCACATATTCCTAATACTGTAAGACCATCAAATAATTGTGTTGTACAATATTGTTTTCCAAGTGAGCATTGTGCTACTCTGCTCTCGCCGCATGTTCTGCTATTTCCTGGGCCTAGTACCTGTTTGCAATCAAACCCTTCATCAATTGATCCATCGCAGTCATTGTCTATTTTATCAAAGAATAGTTCTGGTTGTGGCCAGCTGCCTGCACTAACATTACATTCCGCCCATTGTGTATTCTTGCATGTCTGCATTCCCATTGCACAGTTTCCTACATTGCTTCCACACTCCATTGTTGCTTTCTCTATGCATGTACATCCTTCATCAATTGATCCATCGCAGTCATTGTCTAAGAAGTCACCGCATGTTTCTGTTTCGCTATACCCTGTTAACACACTATAATCACATCCGGGCCACTCTCCGTCCATGCAGGCTTGTTTGCTTCCTGCGCAAACACCATATTGTCTTGGGCATGAATATTTAGCATTGTTTACGCACACTGTTGTAATCAAGGGCAGTATTCCTGTTTCATAATCAGGCACGCAGCTTCCCCATATCTTGTCAGTATTACAGAGCTGGTGATGGGTGTATGTTAAATCTTCAACAGCCGGGAAGCAAGACTTATACGTTCCAGGCAGACACTGTGCGCACAGAGCATCTTTTAAATCACAATTTTGATCGATTCCATCTTCGCAAGCATCAAGCGCACCGGGATTAATTGTGTTATTATTATCATTGCAGTCAACATCATTGCAGTATCCGTCCACGTCTATATCTACACTTCCATTCACACAAGTAGGACATTCAATTGCTTCTCCATCACAATCTTCATCAACATCATTACCGCATATTTCTCCAGCGCTTGGAGATATTGAGTTGTTATTATCATTGCAGTCAGGTACACTTGCACATGTGCTTATTCCATCCCTATCAAGATCAAAATCTTCATCTATTATGCTATCGCAGTTGTTATCCAGCCCATCACATACATCACTAGCTATTGGGTTAATTCCAGAGTTATTATCATTGCAGTCTACATCATTGCAGTATCCGTCTATATCTACATCTATACATTCTATACTTTGACTGACAATTCCGCAACTTTCCGAGCTTGAGCATACTTGAAAATTACCACTGCCATATATAGAGTTATATTGATTGCTTGGGCATCCAAAAAAGTCACACACAAAGGCATTATACTGTCTTAATGCATCCTCTACTTGAGTTGTATATTCACATTGGAATTGACCGCTAGTATCTTTGCAGTATTCTTCATCTAAGCATTTTCCGTTTTCAAATCCGGGACTTTCACAGAATGTTACATGCGGTTTGTTTTCTTTTACACAGAACGTAACTGTTCCTTTATTCAAAACTGGTTCAAATTCTTCATCTATTAGGCTTGCTCCTTCGAAATAAGCTTGCGCGTAATCATCTTGTGAGCTTTCTAATCTGCCTATAGCTTCATATTCTTCCGGACATTTTTGTGGCGCAACATTGCCATCTATTACTATTTCTGGAACAATTTTTATGGCATCCTTAAATTCTGTCAATAAGCTGTCTTTTACACACACTCCAACTAATCCGGAGGTTAATTGCCCGCCATCTTTTACAATACTTGATGGTTCATCACTTTCACATCTATTAAGATTATTATCATTTACTTTTATTGATCCAACATTGGTATATCCTTCATTGCAGTCATTAATGTTTTCTTTTATTTGGCAGCATAACACACTGCCAATTTCGTCTGAGAAATGAGAGTTTGTTGCAACTGCTCCGCACAATGCGTAATCAGGGCCATACTTTCTGCAGGTATC
The DNA here is from genome assembly GCA_038046345.1 of Nanobdellota archaeon. Lineage (GTDB taxonomy): Archaea > Nanobdellota > Nanobdellia > SCGC-AAA011-G17 > JACPNG01 > JBBSWJ01. The sequence goes on from JBBSWJ010000007.1 coordinate 4,776, forward strand.
TCCAAAACCTATTGAGTAGTCTCTAGCGTCTATGCTTTTTGTGGTTTTCTGGATTACTGTTCCACGTTGTACTTTTGAACAATGGAGTTCAGATAATTCTTCTGAATCGCCTCCTTTAGTGCTGTAAGTAAATCCTGTAACAATCTGGTTTTCTTCGCAAAAAAATGGTGTTCCAATTTCTAGTGGAGAAATGATAGCTTCTATAGCATCCTTAATATGCAATTTGCTTTCGCAGCAGTATGCTTCATGAAACTCACTTCCATCGCTGTCTCCTTGCTGTTTAATAGCTCCGCATGCAGCATAATCTTCTGTTCCGCAATATTCTATAGCACCAAATGGTCCATTTTGATTTGAAATTATTGGGCCGCCTTGATATGGTTTTATTAAACATTCATCCCTTGATTTTTGTAAGTATGCTAACTCATTTTGAACGCATAGATCTACCCATCCTGTTTGTATTGAACGTTCCTGTATTCCATCAGATGTTATCATCAATCCAGTATACGTCTGTTCGCTGTTACATTCGTTATTTCCTACCTTAAAACTTCCAGAAGTAACATAATCCTCAGGGCATGCGTCTTCTAAGGTTATACCATTGCATAGATCAGACTTTATCATAAATACTGCCGGAGCTAACAAATCTAGATCGATTTGTGCTGAAGCATTTATTTCTGTTGTTATCAAACTACCACAAGCTCCTAAAGTAATATCCGTTCCGCCTAACACTGGGTCTGGGTAGTCATATACATTTTGTAAACATTCTGGAACACACCCTTCAACATTAGTTATTACTGCAAATACCCCATCTGAGTTGATTCTTGCTGTTACAAATCCTGTTCCATCACCATCAGAAAATACTTGACTGTCTGGCAGGACAACCCATTTTACACCATTATATTTTGCCATTCGTAAGCTTAATTCATCTTGGCATTGCATTCCTTGTAAATTATATCTTATTGTTATTTCACTGCTGCACCCGCTATATTTTTCCAAAGCGCTTACAACAACATCGCATGCAGAGTTTAAAACCAGCTCAGATTCAAAACACTGCAGATGTGACTCTTCCGGAATGCAGTTTTCTGATTCTTGTGCGCTTACATTAACTATGATTAACATTATTATCAGTGCCAGACTTATTTTTTTTACCATGGTGGCATTGCCTCTATGCTAAATTTATCAAATTCCTCTACAAACTCACCTTGTGTTATAATAACATCATAACTTATCACAGCTAATACTTTAGTAATGTCATTAAAGTTTGTTCCATCAATCTCTACGTCAATTGTTACTGATGATACATCTCCTGCCGCCCCTGCAAATCGGGACACATCAGAACATCTTGAAATAAAATCTTCTTTTAATCTTTCTTGTAACCACAATTCACCTAAATAAATACTGCCTTGTGCTATAAACTCTTTAGAAATTATCGCATCTCTTAATGGGTCATCCATGCACTCTTTTAGGTATGTTTCTATATCTTCAATATCCCCGCTAGTTTTCTTAATGTTTAATCTTGGCGCAGCAAATATAGCAAAAACAATTATTGCTACAATAACTATTCCAAGAATAACTAAATTAGTAACCTGCCCCTTTTTCTGCATGAATCTATTACTTAATTAGAAACTTATAAGCTTTTACTTGCGCTTTTCTATTGCATTGTTTACTATCTCTTTTTTCCATCCGGCTTTTAGTAATGCCTTTCTAATTTGTACTGGTTTTTTACCGTTCTTTATTTCTTTGCTTATGTAATTTTCAAGATTTGTTCCAGCTAATATCTTCTTGTGTATTCTTGCTTTATCCAATGCGTTATCAATTTCAGTTGCAGTCCATCCTGCCTTTTGGCATACTGTGCTTATCTCTTTCTCTGTCTTTCCTCTTTGCAAGCTTACTTGTACAAAATCATTGAGCTGATGTAGATTCTTATGTTGATTAAGCTTTTTCTTCATTGCAGTAAATGGTGTGGTTATTGTTGGTGCTTGTTCGTTACTTTGAGTCTTTCTTTTAAACTTCAAGCCGATATATACTCCGCCAGCTAACAGTACTAATACTGCAAGACTTACATTGATATACCACTCAAACAAATTCTCCCCTAATAAAGACAATATCACCAATCCAATTCCGGATAAACCCAAAACAAACATCACAACAATATCCATTTTTAATTTCTGATTGTCTCTTTCAAAGTTTCTTTTCTTTAGCACAAATGATGGATTGCTTCCTTGTATTTTTTCTTGTGATACCAAATAAGTTTTTTCTGCGTTTAGTCTTTTATTTTCTATGAACACAACATAACCCAGCACACTGCTAGTTACTACAAGAGCTAGTGCCAACCATATAAGTGTATTTGATTCGTCTTGATAATCATCACCTGGTGGTTCTGAGCTAAAACTTGGCGGTTCATATATTGGTTCTTTTCTTGGTGGTGTAACAGGCGGTAAAACTACATCCTCACAATTACCAAGCGCAGAGCATACTTCACCTGTTGGGCAGTCACAGCTGCTGCATTTTAGTATCAAACTTCCGCCATCACAATATTTTGGTTTTATTGTTGAGCATTCATTATTTAATGTTCCATCAGAGCATTTTATCAAACTGCTGCCTTTACAGTCTGAATCTTTTCCATCGTCTGATCCATCACAGTCATTATCTTTCTTATCATTGCATGTTAGCTCAAAGAATTTTTCATAGTCATTTAGTTTAGTGAAATCACATTCGGGGAATATTCCATTAACACATACCGAAATCGTGGTATTGCACACTCCTTTTGCTGAACAGCTTTGTTGATCGCCATTTTGGCATGGGCATCCCTCATCAACTGAGCCGTCACAATCATTATCTAGATCATCATTACATTTTTCATCTTCTGGGCCAACTCCGGAGGTGCATGTTTCAAATAGTCCATTGGTACATTTTTGTATGCCTCGAACGCATACTCCTACATCAGTTCCATCACATGCTCTTGATTCTACGCATCCGCATCCTTCATCAGGGCTTCCATCACAATCATTGTCAATGCTATCACCGCATATTTCTATTGTTGGTAATTTATTACCTAAGCATTCGCTCCATACCAGGCCTGCTGCTGTTGACTCACAAACCCTTATTCCAGCTCCGCATGCATTCGTCCCGCAAATTTGGTTAAATCCTTGGCTATATGAAGCACAAGAGCATCCTTCATCAACTGATCCGTCACAGTCATTATCTTTAGTGTCACATATTTCAGGGGCTGGCAGTACTCCGCCAACACATGATTCATTATATACCCCGCTGGTCAGGCATATCTGGTTTCCTGCCGAGCATAATCCTGTTATACTTCCGCATGCTCTATCAGATCCGGGGGCGCATATACACCCTTCATCAATTGCTCTGTCACAGTCATTGTCTAATCCATCCCCGCATATGTCAGTTTCTCCATATCCAGTTAAGGTGGTATAATCACATCCAGGCCATTGTGTTAGAGTGCATGTTTGTTCACTTCCAGTGCATACTCCATATTGTCTTGGACAACTCATTATTTTACCGTCTATGCAACTTCTTGGGCATGATTGATCTGTTTTTTGACATTCTCCCCATATTCTGTCCACACCGCATGTTCTTGAATATGTGCATGTTAAATCTTCAGGGGTAGTAAAACATTGTTCTTGTACTCCCGCTATACATTCTGTTTTACAATCCTGCGGACAAGTAGTATAATCTTCATCGCTGTCACACACACCATTACCGCAATCATCATCACAATCCTGCGGACAAGTAGTATAATCTTCATCGCTGTCACACACACCATT
>JBBSWJ010000007.1:8660-10118 GCA_038046345.1 Nanobdellota archaeon
CATCACAATCCTGCGGACAAGTAGTATAATCTTCATCGCTGTCACACACACCATTACCGCAATCATCATCACAATCCTGCGGACAAGTAGTATAATCTTCATCGCTGTCACACACACCATTGCCACAGTCATCATCACAATCCTGCGGACAACTTAAAGAAGATTCTATCTCATTGCATACACCATCTCCGCAGTTTTCTGATTCACCGCATCCAACTGTATCTCCTTGAGAGCATCTGTTATATCTTGATATAATCTCATTTACCCATGGGTCTGTATTCTCCGGTATTGGTCTGCCCTTTACTTTTCTTAAGCAAACTGTTTCATACAAACTTGGTTTTGCACAGTATGTTCCACCATGTGATGCACAATGTGCTTCCATTTCTAATTCTGTTAAATCATATTCTTCTGGTAGCCCTATTAGCTCAGCACAACTTTCTGAGCCTACAGCATCTTGACCGCATCCAACTATGCCGCCCATATCACATGTTCTAACTCTGTCTACGATCTCATTTACCCATGGGGCTGTATTCTCCGGTATTGGTCTGCCTTTTACTTTTCTCATGCAAAGAGTTTCATACAAACTTGGTTTTGCACAGTATGTTCCACCATGTGATGCACATCTCGATTCCATTTCTAATTCTGTTAAATCATATTCTGGTGGTAATTCTATTGCTTCTGCACAATTTTCCGGTGTTACTTCTGTAATCTCTTCTCCTTGTCCCGGCCCACCTGGTGGAGCTATAGTCTCACAGGGGCATGTTTCTTGATAGTCTATATAATCTTCAGCAAAGTTTTGGCAGTTTCTTGGTTCTACTTCATCAGGCCTGTAACAAGCTGGTCCTGCTATTGCGCTTACTCCATTGTACATAATCCTCACTACTTTTTCAGGATCTAGATCACAATCCTGCCCGGGAATTAATGGTGGATTAAATACTGGTGATAGAGCGTTGTTCTTCCATTTGTATCTTCCACAATTGAATATTAGATCGAACTCTTCTGGATTACCATTTATTTCTATGTTACCCGTATCTTTTATTATGACCCCAGTTGGGGGTTTTAGATTTTCATCAAAACTTATCGTTAATGCGCTGCCATCAGTTACAAATGATGTTACTTGTAGTTTATACCCGTCCTTATCAAACTTTATTCTAGATCCTCTGCCTAATTCTACTCTGCCAAGAGATGTGCATTCATAGGTATTTTTTGCGTTGTTATCTTCAAAGAAATCTACTTGTAATGCTTGGTTTTCACATGTAGTTTCTATATCTCTTGCGGTCCCGCTTGTTAAAGCTGGATTATTGCTCTCTATTCTTATCTGGCTTCTTGTAAGTATTATCACTAGATTTTGTAGCTCTTCTTGTAATAAGTCTAGCTTATTCTTTTGCTGTTGATTTACAAAGACTAAAGCGCTTCCATCTGATGCAATAAAATTACAAAAACCATCTTGATCAAAAC
>JBBSWJ010000007.1:10128-27195 GCA_038046345.1 Nanobdellota archaeon
GGTGCATTTTCTAAGCAGGAATCCAATGTTAATAATGTGAATGACCCGGTTGTTGAATCATCTACATTTCTTATGTCTATGTGGCTTAGTATTTCAACTGACTGATCACATACATCCCCCATTGTTCCTGCTATAGAAGAACTTGAAGATCCTCTGTATGTAAGATATTCTTGATCTCTATCTATCAGTTCATTTATAGTTGTCCACTCTCCGCTGCTTATTGTGCTTAGGTCATTTGCCCAAATAAAATCAGCATAGCATGACGATGAAAAAAATGAACTTGGTTCCTCTCCAAGATTATAACAGTAATTATTTGTTCCTGGAGTGCATGGACAAGTAGGTACAGGATTTGAACTTGAGTCATATCTTGCAGTTCCTGGGCAGACATAAACGCCGCCGCCACAGTGAAGCAAGCTGCCACCATCACTACCACCATCATGTCCTATACATTCTACAGTTCCACTTTCTGGATCAGGAAAACATATATGGCTCCCGCTTGTCAACGAGGCTAATAGTATTAATGATACTGCTGCAAATAATAATTTAGCGTACAGCTGTTTTCCAAACATATTTTTTCTCCATATCATCTTTCTCATTTATGAACGTTAATATCCACGATCCTTTTGAAGGAAATATCTGTAATAACCGGTTATCTGTTGCTTGCGGAAATGTTAAACTGCCTTCTACTGAGTATTGGGCTGTTTTTTCATATGCCCATTCAACTGTATTCTTTACATCCCATGGTATCCTTATTGGTTTAAGGGTTTCAAAGCTTACTTCACTTGTTCCTTTTGTTGCTTTTAGAGGATAAGTTGCAATTAGTATTGTTTCTTCGCTTGGGAATTGTGTTTCTATATTAATTTCATCCGTGCTTACTAGCCATCCGTCTACTTCAAATGTTTGATAGTTTTGTGTGCATTTTGCAAAATTATCTTTAAAATAAAGGTTAACTTGTTCTGCAATATCTTCAAAATCAGGTAAGTATTGTTCATCAATAATATACCAATGGGGTATTTGAAAATCTCCATATTCTGGGTCATTTCTCTGTATTGGTTCTGTTTCAGTTGGTACATTATAATATCCGCCTTGAAGACCGATCATAAATAATGCATCTCTTCCAACTTCATCCACACAGTTTTCTGTAAATTCTTTTATGTCGTTTGATTGTACAGACTCTGGTTGTGTTATAGCTGGTTTTTGCAAGAATACTAACATTAATGCCACGATGATCAAGACTATTAGTCCTACAACTACAAAAACAGTTACCTGCCCCTTTTTGTGCATATCTTACAAACATGATATTTTCTTTATATAGATTTCTGTTTAGTTTTATTTTTCTTAAGATAAATATAGTTTACAATCATTCAACTTACTGCGCAACATCTCCATTTACAAGTCCTTCCCTGTTTCTTCGTCCTCTTTGCTTAGCCAATCTTTAGCAAGAGACTTTTCACTGGCAAGAGCAATAAATATTTTTTGCGTTTAGTCTTTCATATAAGGTTCACAAATCTTCCATGCTAAATTCATTTTGTCTCTTGCATGATATAATTCATCTGCAGTTGCATGCAATTCAGAAGCAAGTTTTGTTCTTCCTCTTGCCGAATCTGCATCTGCTTGTCTTTTTATTTCATCAGCAAGTTTTCCAATAAATAACGCGGTTTGATCATAAGTCATATTACCAATGGACTTAACTAACTGATCTAATGAACCTTTAAAACCTTCAACTTCTTGCGGGTGTTTAGCCATAACTATAGACCTATTCCCATTACAATCTAAAATGCCCAAGTTTCCCAAAGAATTTTTTCATTAATTTTGTTGGATCTTTTCCTTTTATCATTTTTGCTAATTTTTTACTGTTTCGATATTGTTTTATCAGATTTCTTACATCACCCGATGTTAATCCTGACCCTCTTGCAATTCTTTCTATTCTGTTGGATGTTAGGATATCTGGGTTTTCTAATTCTTCTTTAGTCATTGACTGCATTTGGTATTTCCATTTTTGCAGTTCCACATCCTGAACATCAAGCATTTCTCTTGGAATGTTCATCCCGCTCATTCCAGGAACTAATTCAACTATTTTATTTAATGGACCCATTTTTTTCATGGCTTGCATTTGTTCATACAAATCTAAAAAGTTAAATTCTCCTTTTAGTAACCTTCTGCCAAGCTCTTCTGCATCTTCTTGCTTTATTGCTCTTGTTGCTTTCTCTAATAATTCTTCAATATCACCCATTCCTAATAATCTTCCAACAAATCCTTTTGGGTTAAACAACTCAATATCTTCTAATTTTTCACCAGTGCCTATAAATCTTATCCTTGCCCCGCTTGCAGCACAGGCTGTTAGTGCTCCTCCCCCCCTTGCAGTTCCATCTAATTTAGTTACAATAACCCCTGTTAGTCCTATTGCCTCATGAAAAGCTTTTGCTTGTTTTTCTGCTGTTTGGCCTGTATCTGCATTTATTACTAATAAGTTTTGGTCTGGTTTAGCTGTCTTATTAATTGCTTTAATTTCGGTAATGAGATCGTGACTAAAAGCATCTCTTCCTGCTGTGTCTAATATTATTAAGTCATAATCCTTAATTTCATTTTCAAATTTTTTGTAAATTTTTGTTACATCTTTCTCAAGTCTATCACTAAAGCAGGTTACATTTATTTTTTGACTTAATTGTTCAAGCTGATCTATTGCTGCAGGTCTATGCACGTCGAGTGCCATTGTTGCAGTCTTGTACCCTCTTTGTTGGTAGTACTTTGCTATTTTTCCGGCTGAAGATGTCTTTCCAGCACCAAACAGCCCAACCAGCATTATCTTATACGGATGTTTTTTTTCAATAACAATTTCGTTTTTTTCTTCGCCTAAAAAGTTCACTAATTCTTCATAAACTATATTGATAAGGTGTTCTTTCTTTTCAAGATTTTTTGGTGTTTCTTCTTTTATTGCTCTGCTTTTTATCTTGTTGGTTAGATTGAAAACAAGTTGAACATTTACATCTGATTGTAGTAGCGCTTTTTGTATGTCTTTTACAAGTTCATTTATAACTTTTTCATCTATGAACAAACTGCTCGCTATCTTTTTCAGTGTATTTTTTAAACTAAGCCCCAGCTTATCTAAAACCATGTTATTAAACCAGAAACAGACTTTTTAAGTTTTTTTACATTTATTTTATAAGAATATCACATCACAAACAGCTACAATCCTAACCGCTCAATTACTTTCTCAGGATCAAACTTTTCAAGGTTATCTATTTCTTGCCCAGTACCTAAAAACAATATTGGTTTCTTTGTTACATAAGCTATTGACAATATTGCTCCACCTCTTTCATCAACATCTGCTTTGGTTAATATTGATCCATCAATATCTATTGCCATGTCAAAACTTGTTGCTTGTTCTACAGCGTCATTTCCAACTATGCTTTCTGAAACTAATATCTTAAGGTTTGGTTTGCTTACTTTGATTATCTTGCTCATTTCTCGCATCAAGTTGATATTCTTATGCTGTCTTCCGGCCGTATCTATCATTACTACATCATACTTCTTTGACTTTGCCACAGATATTGCATCATATGCTATGCTTGCAGGATCAGCCCCATATTGCCCTTTAACAATTGGCAGTTTAAGTTTTTTTGCCCATTCATCCAGTTGCTCAACACTTCCAGCTCTCCAAGTATCACCTGCAGCAAGTATTATTTTTAAATTATTTTTTTGCAAGTAATTCGCAACCTTTGCTATGGTCGTAGTTTTTCCAACGCCATTAACCCCAACAAATATGATCACATATGGTTTATCATGTTCTGCTATTTTTTTAATAAGGTCAAAACTTTCAGTGCTGAGCAATTTTTTAATGCTAGTTTTTAATGCAGAGGTTACAACTCCACTATACTCAGTTTTTTGAATTGGTTTATCAACTATTGTTTCTTTTAAGTCAGCTTTAATTTTTTCAATGACCTCTACTGCAACATTATTTTCAAGCAAAGCTAGTTCTATATCCCAAAACAGCTCTGAAAATTTTTCTTCGTCGATCTTTCTTGTTGCTACTTTTTCTTTAACAATTTGAATAAACGTTTTTTTAGATTCTTCTTTTTTAAATTTTTGAAATGATTTAGCAGGGGGGTTAGTAGCTTCTGCAACCTCTTCAGGTTCTTCTGCACTCTCTTTAAACAAGTTTACTGCGTCTTTTAGTTTATCTCTTAAAAACTTAAACATAATTTGCGATAAGCCAAATAGTCTTTTAAGCTTTTTTATAGCTACTCAATTATTGTTAAAATATCTGAAACCATTTCAGCTGTTCCATAATCCAGAACTTGAACAAAATAATCTCCTGCCTGCCAGCTTCCAAATGTCTTGAACTGTGATTCACATGTTTCTCCAGGTTCTACACGGAATCCTGCAGATAATGCCCCTTTTGGGTTTGTATCAGCACATCTTAGTTTATAATCAGCAACATCTCGGCATGTTTCATCTAATACCCCGCATACTCTCAGTTTTTTTGACGCGCCTTCATTACCCGCATATAATTTAATATTAATATACTCGCCAGCCCTTACTACTTGCGGGGATACTTCTAGTTTAGTAACATCTACGCGGCTTGCATTTCCGGTTATATTCCCAAGATTTAATACTATTAATGCAATAATAAACACTATTAGCACACCAATGATTAAAACTCTATTATCTTTAGGCTCCCCTTTCTTTTTGTGCATAACCACTAAATAATGTTTATTACTTTTAAAGATTTCTATCGCAAAACATTTTTTTAACAACCATTGTTGCATAACTACCAGGGGGTAATGTAAAACTTAGCTTGCAAGAATAATTTTTAGAATCTTTTAAATAATTTAGTTTAAGATCTGGCAGCCTAACGATCATATCTCTTTCATTGCCTTCTGATCTTATTTCAGGCATGGGGATAAACTTAAACGCTTCTTTGGTTATACCCTCTTTTACCATCAGTTCTTCGTATACATTCTTAATGGTTGGATCTCTTAACTGTGTCAAATACCCAAGTATAGGCACTATCTTGTTCATTATTGATTCATTACTAAACACAAAGTTTCCAGCTTGGTAGCCAATATCCCATTTGTACTCGTACTTGCTTGATAGGTATAGTCTTACTACTTCGTTCCATAAATAGCTTTGATAAGCATTTAAATAAAATACCAGCATTCTTCTGGTTACACCATTTCTTAATGCTCCAATAAAATCATTACCTTCAGCCTTCAGCCTGAGGATTGCTGCTGCTTTTGACCATTCATTTCTTGCAAGTGCTTTTCCTATAAAATGATTTTTTCCAGAAAATCTTTGATCATCATAATAATTTTCTATAAAGCTTATTGGTTCATATTTTTTTTCAATGTTCCTTACAGTTATAACAAACTTATTGGAGGTTAACTGGCCAAGTTTTATCCGCTCGTCTCCTTTGCCTAAATATTTTACTTCAATACCTTTAATGTTTAATGCTTCAAGTTTATCTTTGGGTAATTTATAACATGAAACATGTTGTGTTGTTATTGCATTCTTGTCTTTTAGACCTGCAACATTAAAATACTTTAATGGTAGTTTTAATTTTTTTGCGATAACCTCAACTGCCACTGATGTTGTCCAATTGATTTTTTTAAGTAAAAAATAGGTATATTCCCCGCTTCTATGAACATCCAAGGACATTTGTTCATCCACTCTAAAATCTTGTGGACTCTGTTTGATTGTAAACATGAATTAAAAATAAGGTAAATGTTTTTAAGTGCTTCGTCTGATAATTCTCCCACCATAATTCAACAGCCACATGCTGTATGCAGGAGTATTAGTCACTATCTTATCCAGGTTATCCCCCATATTTCTATCTTTCATTGCTCTTTCAAACTTTCTATAAGTTGCCCTGTAAGTTTTAGTTTCATCTACAAATCTATTTGTATCACTTTCATTAACATCAAATATCTCACTTAACATATCTCCCAACGCTTTATCGTCCAGCCGTCTTACCCTATCAAGAAGATGTTCACTTTGTAATTCTGTAACATTAGTGAGCTCAATCAGTCTTTTTTGTATTGGTCCAACAAAAACCACATCAAGATTACAGTCCTTGCTTCTTTATCTGTATTTCTGCATAGTATCACAATAATAAATTTAAACATTGCTCTATTATGATATCCCATGTCAGAAGTAATAACCTATGAAGTTCTATACGGAATCCTTAGAGCAGAAAAAGAGAGCAATGCTCTTACAAAATTAGAAAAAGACTTCTTTGAAAAAGTTGTAAAATATTTATCAGAAAAACAGGCTATTCTTACATCGCAGGAGTCAAAGTCAAGTGTGTTTACAGCATCAGAAACTATGAAGACTAAACACCAGCTGGATAACATTCAGCGTATCCTAAAAGAAAGTTATGAACGTCGTGAACATAAGCTTATTGACCTTGCTTTATTTCATTCCAGGACTAAAGAGCTTGTGGATACATCTCTCATGTTGGATACAGAAAAACAGTTTTATGATTCCGTTCTTGAAATGCTTGATTTCTTCAGGAAGAATGTACTTTATTCAGTATTATCTCAAAATATTCCTAAACTTCCCAGCAACAGTAGTTTCGTCTCACAAAAATCAGCTACGAAAGGATTAAAAACTGTCAGATTTATTCGGGCTATACCTAAGTTTGTAGGAACAGACATGAATACCTATGGTCCTTTTGATGAAGAGGATATGGCCTTGCTTCCTGAAACTGTGGCTGAACTATTAATAAAGAAAGAAAAAGCAACGGCACTATGAAACTACCTAAAACAAAAAAAATGTATTGTAAACATTGTAAGCATCATACTACTTTTAGTGTTGCTCAGGCTAAAAAGAGAGAGCGTGGCACTTTAAAAAAAGGATCAATGTTAAGACTTAAAAAACGAGGTAGTGGTCTGGCAGGATACGGAAACAAAGGAAGATATTCCCGTAAACCAATCACCCAATACAAACGTACTGGTGCTAAACTTTCAAAAAAAGTTGATCTGCGTTTTAAGTGTAATACATGCAATAAGACCATGGTGCAGTCAAAAGGTCTAAGGATTAAAAAACCAGTTTTTGAGTAATAAACATGCCAACATTAGGATGCGGAGAGTGTAGATATGAAATGCTAACAGGTACTAAGTTTTCGTTAGTTTACATGCTTCAAGGTACAGAAGATACACCAGGTCTAGATTCGCACTGCGTTTCAGTTTGTTTAACTCATTTGGCAAATACCCCTGGCACAATATTTAAGGACAACCGTGAAGATATCATTGGAATAGCCTAATGCCCTAGTAATGGCTACTGCCGAGCCAAATCCTTTATGCCTAGAGGTTTATTCACCAGAGATGATAACTAGAGATAAAAAGTTTGGATTTATCACTCCAAAAGATATGAGATTATACCTGCCAAAGGCGCTTGATATCTTAAACGGGGAAAGACCAAAAGAAGCTATAACAATTGCATTTATCACTAATGATGAATCTTTACCTGAATGTTAATATCCCATTATTATCTACGTAAACACAATCAACGAAAGCATTTTAAAGGGGTTTCTTTTATACGCAGCATGGAAGAACAAATTACTGTTAAATCAAGCAAGTTTGTTAAACTTCGCTGTCCTAAGTGCAAAAACGAACAGATCATATTTGGCAAACCAGCTTCAATAGTTAAATGCTTAGTATGTCAAAAGGATTTAGCTGAACCAACTGGTGGTAAGGCAAAAATCAAAGCTAGAATTCTTGAGGTACTTGAATAAATGTGGTTTAAGAAAACCGGTCTTCCAGAAGAACAAGACATTGTTTCTTGTACAGTCAAAAATATTCTTCCTCATTCTGTTTTTGTAACAATCGATGAGTATACTAATCTTGAAGGATTAATCCACATTTCTGAAATTTCCCCTGGTAGGATTAGGAACATTCGTGACTTTGTTAAAGAAGGTAAAAAACTTATTTGTAAAGTTTTACGTGCTGATAAAGTTAAAAATCAAATTGATCTTTCATTGCGCCGTGTTTCGTTGGGGCAAAGAAAAACAAAGATAGCAGAAGCACAGCTTGAAGAAAAAGCTGAAAAATTGTTAGACTCAGTTGGTAAAAAACTAAATCTTTCGATTGAAGAGATGTACCAAAAACTCGGGCTTAAGCTTGTACATGAGTTTGGATCTTTAAGTAATGCACTTCAATTGCTTGTTGAAGGTAAAACTAACTGGGAGACCATAAAAAATGAGTCCATTAAAAAAGAATTAATGCTTGCTGCTAAAGAAAAAATTAAACTACCGGAAGTAAGCATTTCTGGCACTTTCCTCTTAAGCTCAAATGAAGGAGATGGTATAGATGTTATCAAAAATATTTTGAAAAACGCTTCTGATCTTGCCGTCAATAAAAAGTATAAGCTAAACTTGACTTATCTTGGAGCTCCAAAATATAAAGTAACTATACATGCCGGTGATTATAAGTCCGCAGAAAAACAACTAAGCGAAATTTCAGAGCTGGTTATTAAAGACATGAAAAAACATGGAACTGTTGCGGAGCTGGTGCGTTGAAAATTCTTTTTTGTAACAACTGCAGTACTTATACTATGGAATCAACCTGTCTTAGATGTAATACTAAAACTGCTTCTACAAAACCTGCCAGATATTCAATTGATGACAAATGGGGGGCATATAGAAGAATATCAAAAACACAATCATTAATAAGAAAAGTTAATCTAGGATAATATGGTGTTCACATTAATAGAAGTTAAGAAGAAAAAACTAACCAACCCCATTCTAATAGAAGGTTTGCCTGGTATAGGCAATGTTGGCAAGATCGCTGCTGATTTTATGATTGATAGCTTAAATGCTCAGAAGATTATCGAAATTCACTCTTACAACTTTCCTCATGCCGTGCTCATTGATGAAGATAACCTTGTTCAACTGCCAGTAATTGAAATATACTACAAACATGTTGGTAAGCATGATCTTATATTTCTTATTGGTGATATTCAGCCAATTGACGAAGAATCATCTTACGAGTTTTGTGAGGTATTATTGAAGTTTTTAAAAAGTGTAAAATGCAAGGAGATCATCACACTTGGTGGAATTGGACTTCATCAGATTCCTAATAGCCCTAAAGTGTTTGTTACTGGAAATGATAAAAAAGCTATAAGCTCATTTAATGGTAAAAATATTTCAAAAGAAACTTATAATGTTGTGGGCCCAATTGTTGGTGTTACTGGATTACTTATAGGTTTGTCAATACGGTGGGGCATTCCGGGTGTAGCTCTTCTTGGTGAAACTTATGGACATCCACAATATCTTGGCATAAAAGGGGCCAGAGAGATAATTATGATACTTAACAAAAGATATGGTATGAACCTTCAATTAAAGGAATTAAATTCTGAGATTAGCAACATTGAAAAAGAAATTTCCAGTAAGCTTAAACAACTAGGCCCAGTTAAGTCGCCAAAAAAATGGAGCCCATCAGAAACAAGTTATATTGGTTAGAAATCTTGTGTGCTTTCAACTATGAATGTTTTATCTTTACTTGTTTTATACATGTAGTCTAATTTTATTCTCATTGGTCTTTCAAAAGCTATTTCTTGCATATTACTTGTATCAACCGTGCATCTTACTGTTCTCTTTCCGCTTACCAGTCGTATTTCCCCATTACTTCCGCCAAATGGAGTGCAGTCTACACTTACATCAGATCGTATAAAATCTACTGCTATATTTACCGTGTCATCATTTCTTTCATCAGTAGTACAGCTGTCTACAAAATTTCCTGTTGGAAAATAATCTCCACCGCCAATAGACTCAACATCAAATATAAACTGTATTTTATTACTGCCCCTTGCACTTTGTACAAAGTTAGCAATCCTCATTGGTGATCCAGAGTTTTCTATTTCTACGTTATCATTACTTATCTCGCACTTATCTTCCGTTCTTCTTGCGCTTGCGTCTTTCTTTAGGCATACATCAGCTACTGCTTCTGTGCCATACTCATAGCATATATCTGCTCTCATGCTTATTTCAAAATCAAATGGTAAAACATCATTATAACGTGCACTTTTAAATCTTACTTCATCTTGGTCTCCGTTTTCTTTTCTGTCTCCTATTCTATGAACTCCGCGTATTTCGTTTTCATTTTTTTCTGTTAGGCTGTTTAACTGGAATACATCTCTTTCTATTCCGTTTAATGTTACAATCACTTCTCCAGGACTTATGTCTTCTTCGCCTATGTTATCTACTAATAGTGTAATATCAAATATATCTTGTGACCCATCAAGAACTTGATCTGGAGGCTCTCCTTCCACAAATGTTACATCAAGGCCGTCACTTCCGCCATAGTACCTTTTATTAGTATTTGAATCATCGGTAGTCGTTTGGCATGCTGTTGCTAACATTAAAATTCCAACAAGCAATATAAATATTTTTTTCACTTAGCACCTCTTATCCATTTCTAATCACGCCTTAATTTATTAATGTTATGGTTACTATCCATCCACTACCACCCTTAGATCAATTATTTCAAACTCTGATTTTGGGATGATTTTAATCACATTATCCCCTCTTCTTATACTTTCTGTGATCGTTCTTTCGTACTTGCTGTCTACTGTATTAAAGTTTATCTGAAACTCATTTATTGTTATAGCTCCTCTTGCTCTTTCTTCGCCGTCAAACTTAAGTTTTATTACTACTTCCTTTCTGTCGCATTCATCTCTGCAATCATTCACGCATAACTCATCGCAATCTTCATTTGATCCGCAATCATCTTCGCAATCATCGATACATGCATCATAACATTCTGTAAATATTTCAAAGTATGTATCATCATCTACTTCAAAGTTATATCTTGGAAACTCAGCTTCTCCCAGCTTGATTTTTAGTTTTAGATCTTCTATTTGGTAATTTCCTTTATCAATTCTAAACTCTATGATATTCTCTCCATCCTTAAACAGTCTAAATGGTAAATCAATAGTTTGTTTTCCAGCATCGCACACTACAAAGTCTGAGCTTAATATTTTTTCATTGAGAAGCACAGTCATTAACCCATTTTTGCTTAATGTTAGGCAGTCTAAAAAGTAAGATAATTCTGCATCTTCCACTCCCTTTCTCTCAGTATTGGTAAGGAAGAATGCCCTGCGTGCTCTTGTATTTTCGTATGCTGTTTGAAGTTTTATATTGATATCTCTTAAAGTATAATCCTCCCACCATCTGCCGCGTACTCCAAGTTCCAGGTTATTATTTGCAGTCAGAGCCTGCACTGGCAGCTCTATTGGTATATCAGCCGGGCTCAGCTCTTGTTCAAATATCACCACACCATTAAGCTTCACATAAAATGTCCCGTCTCCTTCTTCAATAAAAAAAAATAATTTTGCACTTTCAATGTCGTTTAAATTCTCTGCTTGAAATGGAAATAATCTATTACTTGAAGAAAACGGGGTCTTACTTACAGATATTCCTGTTGCAAGATTTGTAACCACACTCTCTGACTTTGTGAACAATGTTGCCGTTGCTAATTCTTTTACGATTTCACTTTTATCAAAAGAACTTAAATCTCCTGGAACAGCGCTTAGAAGTGTTAGCCCTTTATCATTGCTTTCCCCATCTTTATCAACTGTAGTTCCATCCTCGCCTAACAAAGCAGCCCTGTCAGATGGAGGTAACAGTAAAACATATAACAGTATAAACAGCCCTATAAGCAAAACTAAAGCAGCAACATCTGTGCCGGGGGTTATTTCCCCTCTTTTTCTACGTAGCATAATCCATTAACATAGCGGGATATTTATAAATCTTACTGAGATTATCGCATTATGAGGTTAATAACCCGTGATTTAAAGCATGGAACCATCATTGCAGAGATTACTCAACTTGATGATTTATGGTATCTATCCCAGCTTATTGAACCTGGTGACTTAGTTAAATCAAAAACTAACAGAAAAATAAAAGTTGGGTTAGAAAATATCAAAAAGTCATATGTGCTTACTGTTATAGCAGAAAAAATAGAGTTTCTTGCAGATTCTTTACGTGTGAACGGAACAGTTTTTGATGAAATAGAAGACATACCAAAGGGGTCGCATCAATCATTAGTTTTAGTTGAAGGTTCTTTAGTTACTATAACCAAAAATGAGTGGTTAAGCTTCCAGATTAAGCGTTTGAATGACGCCTCAAAAGATATTCCTAAGGTTTTGCTTGTTGCTATTGATCGTGGTGATGCGTCATTTGGTAAATTAAAACAGTATGGCATTGAGTTATTATCTGAGATTTCTGGCACTGTTGAGAAAAAAAGAATGAAAGAAAATGTTAAAGAAGATTTTTTTAGTACAGTAATAAATATGATTGCGGATTACTCAAAAAGGTTGTCTCCAGAACACATAATTATTGGTAGCCCTGCATTTTGGAAAGACGAATTATATAATAAGATCAAAACATTGCATCCGTCGCTTTCTAAAAATGTAATCATGGCAAAAATCAGCACCACTGGTAAGGTCGGATTACAGGAGCTCATAAAGCGTGATGAGGTTACTTCTATGCTAAAACAAGAGCGTATTGTTCAAGAAACTAAAATTATTGATAAAATTCTTAGTGAACTTCACAAAGATGGAAATGTTGCTTATGCAATTGATGAAGTTGAAACTGCAAGTATGTCCGGTGCTGTTAGTGATCTGGCTGTTAGTGATTCATTATTAACAAAAGCTAAGGCTGATAATTTTTTTGCTAGAATTAATTCTATTATGAAAAATGTTGAAACAACTAACGGCAATGTTCATATTATTTCTGCTGAGCATGATGCTGGTAAACAATTAGACGGGCTTGGCGGCATTGCTGCATTATTAAGATATAAACTAAAATAATTTTCTTAGGAACAATAACAATCTTGGCTCTGCTTTTATTAGCTTAAGCAAGAATTGTGATGGTACATCTCTTTCATATGTTTCGATTATCTTTTTTGGTTTTTCTTCAAGGAACAAGGCTAGTAACTTATTATAATCATTTTTGTTAAACTTCTTCATTATCTTATGTATGTAAAGTGATACTAACAGATCTTTCCCGAATCTCTTCTTACATGCTTCTTGGTAATCTCCGCCTGCTACTAGCACGTTCGCAAGTTCTTCAGCGCCCATTAAACCGTATACTATTCCGCCAAATGTTGTAGCTTTTACATGTGCAGCTGCATCTCCTAGTAAAAACACATTATCGTGTTGTAATTTCATGCTTGGTTTGTAAACGGGGATTGGTCCGGATTGCCATTCAATAAATTTTAAATTCATATCTTTAATCATCTCTTTAAGTAATTTTTCACTATGACTATAGCTTCCTAATCCGATTCTGCTTACTGATTCATTTTCGGGTACACTCCATCCAAAAGTGCCATACCCAAGATACACTTCAAACGTATTTGAATCAAACTTTCCACTATACCGTCCTTGTATTCCAACTATTGTTTTGTATTTTTCGCCTAACAATCTTGCAACTGTGCTTTTGTATCCATCACTGCCCACAAGAGTGTCTGTTGTAACTGTTTCTCCATTTGAAAACGTCATCTTAACTTTTTTTCCTTTGCTAAAGTCAGTTAATCTATGTTCTGGGTAATACTTTACTCCTAACTTTTTTGCATCGTCATGAAAATGTGAATCGAATTTTGTTCTGTCTACAACGTAATTTTTTTTATCAAGATTTAATTCCAATACTTTTTTGTCTGGAGAATGTATTCTTACTTTGTTTATTGTATTTACCATAAACTCTTTTCTTATTGGGATTATATCTGCTAACATTCCGCTCATTATTCCGGTGCATTGCACAGGTTTCCCTATGGTTTTATGCTCTTCAAAGGCTGATACTTCTTGGCCTTTTTTTGCTAAGATTTTTGCTAAGTATCCTCCAGCCGGTCCTGCTCCAATTATGCTTATCATATCAAATTTACCAAGAAAAAGGTTTTTAATAGCTTCTAAAACATTTTCAATAATTTCTACATAAATTTAATAAAGGATAATATTATATTACTAACATGTTTAAAAAAGATATTGATCCGGTCAATATAGCGGTTTTAATTATAATCATTTTACTCATTATATGGTTCCTTAAACGTGTGCTGGTGACACCATGAACATCACAAAAATCATCAAAAAAGTAGTATATATCTTATTCTTAGCTTCATTAATTTATGTAATTTTTGAGCTTACCAGAAAAATATTGGGTGGGAGTTTAGAGTTTGAAGATTTAGTAATAGCATTGTTAGTAGCTAATTTAGGATATTCCTTTTATCTACAACGAGACATTAGCACTATTAATGAAAAGCTTTCTGGTCATATTGGATAGCATAAAGGAAGGAAGTAATCCACAAGATATTTATACCCTCTAATCACAATAGTGCTATGACAATTTCTCAGTCCTATAAGGATTTTAAACGTCTAAACAACATAATTAATGTTCTGATCAAATACGAGCTTGGCTGGTTTGTACATGAGATGAAGATTCATGTTCCTTTCACAGCAAAGAGAAAGATTACATCAAAAAACGCGTATGCAGACCTTCCTGTCAAACTACGTAAGTCTATGGAAGAGCTTGGAGGCACATTCATTAAATTAGGGCAATTATTATCAATTCGTCCGGACTTATTGCCTAAAAACTTCATTGAAGAACTCTCAAATTTACAGGAAAATGTTGCACCAACTCCATTTGAGGAAATTAAGCCGGTTTTAGAAGCTGAATTGAAGATGCCGCTTAATGAAGCATTTACTTCATTTGATAAATCTCCGATTGCTTCTGGTTCAATTGGTCAGGTTTACAAGGCTAAGCTAAAAGATGGGACAATTGTAGCTGTAAAAGTTCAGCACCCTAATATTAAAGAAGTATTTGAAACCGATATCGACTTATTATACCACATTGCAAAGCTTTTAGAGGCCCATATTCCGGCATCAAAGCAGTTTGGTCCTGTCAAAATTGTTGAAGAGTTTGAGCATTATACTAAAAATGAATTAGATTATGTAGTTGAAGCTAAAAACCTGGAAATATTTTATAACAATTTCAAAAACGATAAGTATATTGTCATCCCTAAAGTTTTTTGGAAGTTATCTTCAACCAAAGTTCTTACAATGCAGTTTATTTCTGGGAAAAAAATTAATGATATCAAAAGTTTTAACACCTTAAAGTCTTCTAGGAAAGTAATTTTAAACAGATTAGTAAACGCTTTAACATTGCAGATTGTTAAGTTTGGTTTTTTCCACGCAGACCCGCATCCTGGAAATATCCTTATCTTAGCCAATAATCGCATTTCTTTTCTTGATCTGGGGATAGTTGGTTCTATCAATAAAGAATTGCAGAAAAAAGTTGAGGTAATGTTTATTGCATTAGTTGACGGGGACAAAGATGGATTTGCGAATTCGCTTATCGAGATTGGTATTGCAGATAGCACCGTCAATTTTAACATGTTCAAGCAAGATCTTTCAAACTACTTAGGCAAATACCACAATATTCATTTACAGCAGTTTAATGGTGTTGACTTTTTATACAATGTTCTTGAGCTTGCAAAAAAGCATAACCTTATCCTGCCAGTCGATTTTGTTTTAATAATCAAGGCTATAGTAACTACTGAAGGAGTTGGCAAATTAATTGATCCGTCATTTAATTTTATTGAAGCTTCTAAACCATTAGTAGATCAGCTGAAAGCAACGCATTCAACTCCAGAGTACATCCTTAAGTCATTACAAAGGAAGTTAATCAGCATCTCAAGAGTTTTAAGCAGCTTACCAGAAGACACTAAACAGACTCTTAGATATTTACGTGAGGGTAAAATTGTGGTTACTATAAAAGACACTAAATTAGAAGAACTGGGTGTTGAGCTTGATCGATCTTCAAACAGGGTAACCTTTGGCATCTTAATTGCAGCTTTTGTTGTTGGTTCTGCTTTGGTTATCCTTGCTGATCTTCCACCGAAGCTTAATGGTATTCCTATTTTATCGATAGTTTTATTAATTCTGGCTGCGCTAACTTTACTATTCCTTGTAATTTCAGTTGTAAAAGAAAAGGAGGCGATTAAATGAGAAAAAGGTCAGTGCTTAGCCAGGGATTAAGAAACATTTACAGATTATTTTCTCCAAGAACAAAGCGGATAGCTAGAGATGTAGCCAAAGAGACTGTTGAAGAAGGAAAACGACTCAGTGAGATGGCCATGCATAAAGCAAAGCAGGAAGCTCCAAACATAAAAAGAGTTCTTAAGAAAGAGACAACAAGATATGCTGAGAATGTTAAAAAAGCAATTAGTCCACCTAAGAAAAGCAGAAAAACAAGTAAACGCATGGGATGATTGAGTTTCTTTTAATCACTATTGGCCTTATTGGATTGCTAATAGCTTCTTTTTGTGATATTGAAACTCGTGAAGTTCCTAATTGGTTAAACTTTAGTCTAATAGCTTCAGGGTTAGGTATTCGTACAATTGGTTCATTAAGTCAGTTAAATCTTTTTGTTATTATCTCTGGTCTTATTGGTATATTTTCTATGATCATTATTGGTACTGCTTTGTATTACACTAAACAATGGGGCGGCGGTGACACTAAACTTCTGATTGGTATTGGTGCATTATTTGGTTCTCTGTCTTTTAGCAGATGGTTCTTAGTTCATTTCTTGATTAATCTGGTGCTTATAGGCTCCATTTATGGTCTTGCATGGAGTATCTATCTGGCTATAAAACATCATAAACATTTTGTTAAAATTTTTAAGGCAGAAATTCCAGCGCATAAAAAAAGATTAAAAATATTTTTACCTGTTGCTATTTTGCTTTTTTTAATGTCTTTTTTCATAGAACACGCTATCATAAGTCTGATGCTGGCCTTATCAGGGGGATTAGTATTATTTTATGTTATAACCATTATCTTTGTAAAAACTGTGGAAGATGCTTGTATGTTTAGGAGTATTAAGATAAAACATTTAACAGAAGGAGACTGGATTGCCCAGGATGTTTTTTCGGGTAAAAAAAAGATTTATTCTACAGCAGATCCTGGTGTTTCACGCACTCAGATATCTCTTATGCAAAAATTAAAGTTAAAACGTGTTTTGATTAAGGAAGGTGTTCCATTTGTTCCATCTTTTTTATTTACGATGATTGTTACTTT
>JBBSWJ010000008.1:0-16536 GCA_038046345.1 Nanobdellota archaeon
CAGCGGGGATATAGTGTCAAGTTTTTCAATGGTGATATCCAATGGTAGTGAGCCTGTTATTAAAACTGTTTGTAGCTGTTGCATTTCTTGTTCAGCATCGGCTTCAGCAGCTTGTCTTGATTCACCGAAGCCAGGGCCTGAGATTGATATGTCCTGTGTTGTTGACCCCTTCAAGCTTTTATCAATGTTTAAACTGCTAACAAGACGGTTGTCTAGGTAAAAATCAATTTGTTTAGATAAAATTTCAGAACCAGCATCAGTAACTTCAGTTTCAAGTTTTGATGTGATAACAGAATGACGTTGAGCGGCGTCTTGCCCGATTCTTATGCTAAACTGGAAAATGCATTGATTTCCTGTATTGGTTGTGGTGCAAGAATGAACTCCTGAACAGCTGCCATCATCTCTGCATACGTATTGGATGTCTGGTTTTCCTCCGGTAAAAACTAGCTCTTCACCAATTTTAGCTTCAAATTTACCTTGGGCTTCAAGAATGTCTTGAATATCACGTTTTGAAAGTCCAGCTATTTCGATGAGTATAAAGTCTGTTCCTTCTAAGTCTCTTGCTTGTCTGATAGTTAGGTCGGACAGGCCGTACAAGTCTAAGCGGTTTCTTAAAACTGCAATAAGGTCTTTTATGGAAGAATCTTCAATGTTATCACCTGACACTTTGATAAGAACTCTGGTGCCGCCTTCAAGATCTAGACCTTTTTTTATGTTGCTGGTCTGTTCTTTTTTAACAGTAAAGTCTGGTTGACCTCGGGCTAGGTAAGCAATTGTTGCTCCATCGGTTTTTATGTTTAGGCTTTTTGTTGGTAATAATTTATTAATCTCAGCATCAAACTCTTCTTTTGATGATACTGTTGTTCCTTCAACGCCAGTAATTTTAATGCCACTGCGTAATTCTGGGTGGCCGCTATCAAGAACGGTTAGATCAAAATCAAGTAATAAGTCTATGTCAGTTATAACAGTGATAGTTACGTCATCTACTTCTGTATTAATCTTAATTTCAGTTGGTTGGTGTTCAAGGTAAGATAAACTGCCTGTAACATCATTAACAGTTTTGATTTCAATGTCATTTATAGACAATAGTTTTTGGTTGTTTCTCATTCCAAGATTATATGTTTGGCTATTGGGGTCAACTTGATGGATTATTACTCCATCAGCATTTGGGTTTGGGGCAATTGATATTACTGAAAAAACAAGTGCAGCAATTAATATCCATACTCTGAATGGAATTTTCATTCTCTCCTCTCCACGTATTTTTTAATGATGTACACATTAACAATCCATGTGCTTATCATATCAAATAATAGTCCGATTATGATAATAATGAACATCTGTCTTATTATTTCGGCATTAGAAGCGATTGCACCTACAGTCAATGCTGCTAATGTGGTAAAGGTCATAGTCATGCCGGTTTTTATACTTGAGAATATTTTGCTTTTTAATTCTCCTTGTCGTTTAAGAACACGTGTTGTAAGTAAAACATCAGTATCAATGGAGTAACCAATTAATAATAGCAGTGCAGCTATTCCGGCAGTTGAGATTTTAATTTCTAGGATATCAAGTGTTGCGATAGTTGTTATCAAATCAAAAAAAGCAGCTCCGACTACTGCTATGGCCGGGATGAAAGAGCGGAAAGCTATAAGGACAGTGATAGCCATTAAAAGGAAAGCAAACAAAACTGCTTTAATCATTTGTTTGTAAAAGCTTTTTCCTAAACTGGAGCCTGTTTGTTCTGCAGAGTAGTTTTTATCATTTAGTTCTATCTTTAGCTCTTCTTCAATTGCAGCTTCTAGTAAGGATATTTCAATCTCTGATGTTTCAATAATTATCCCAGTTGCCTCTTCTGAACCAAAATTAGAAATTTTTTTTACTAGTACTTCTTGATTGAGTTTTTCTGATAGTGATTTTGCAAGTTTTTCTGTGTCAGCGTTTACTTCTATTCTTGCTGTAACCCCTCCAGTTAATGAAACATCTTTAATAACTATATCTCCGTGGGTTTTGTATGTATTTACGACTATAATAACGCTGATTAGTAGCAGTATTACAGGAATAACCATTAATTTGCTGAGGTTATTATAATAAAGGTCGCTGATTGCCATTCAAGTGTTTTAAACTATTGGTTTATAAGAGTTTAGAAATGTGGTATGTTACTACTTTTAGATAAATTAATGTACATTAAAGGTTTATATAATATTTCATCCTATATAATCATGGTACAAATGAGCGGCATTCAAAATAAACTGGTGATGATATCATTGATTTTTTTAGTAATCTTGTTTATTAGACTAATCAATGAACCGACAATTACTGCATTAGCTTCTTTAGAAGAAGTCAAACCAGATTTAGTTAGTTTACAAAACCAATATCCAGAGTTGTTTACTGTGATGGGTTGGGAGGTTAGCAATTTAAATTCCATTGATGAAACAAAAACTTTACCGAGTGATATCCTGGTTGAAACAAAGTACACTGATAATTACATTCCAGAGCCTGATGATTTATCCAAGTTTGGCTATGATAAAACTAAAGGATATCTGTTCCAGCAAAAAATTGATATAACAACAACAATAACTGTTTATAAAATAAAATATTATTCTGGTGAAGAGCAGGTTGTTAGTCTAGTAACTAAACAAATTAGTCCAGAAAGTCAATTAACCAATGTTAATATCTATGAGACCATTCCTGATTATTTGGCATCAAAGTTTAAAACAAATACAAAATACACTTTGGAAAGCGGGGCGTATAAGTATAGCTTTACAAGCATAACTAACCAGCTTAACTTAAATTACGCAATTGTTGATACAGCTGTAGCCTTAGATGATTTGTTTGAGTTTAAGACTATAATCCTGCCAAAAGATGATGCCAGCCTTGATGATCCAGTAGCAAATGATGTGTTTGAATGTGGTGATGGATACTGTGATGTACCTTTTGAAACTAAGATTGTGTGTCCTAATGATTGTTTGGTTAAAAGAGAATTTCCATGGGATTACGCTATTATATTAGCTGCTGTGTTATTTATAGGTTTGATTTATTTTAATGCTTACAAAGGTAATTGGGATTTAAGAAGGCTAACACGTGGAAGATCACCTTTCAGATCAGAGAGCGAGTTTAATACAGTAAAGACATACATAAAACAAGCAATAGACGGCGGTCAAAAGAAAAGTATTACCAAGAAAAAACTTGAAGAAAAGGGATGGAAGGGTAAGCAAATAGATTATGCTTATCAAGAGGCAAGGTGGGAGTTAAGGAAAGTAATATTTGACATTACTCCAAAACCGCATAAAGGTGATTTAAGATTGTTAGTAATTTATGTAAAGAAATGTATGCTTTTGAATGCTGATCCTTTGTTAGTTAAGAAAAAGCTTAATGAAAAAGGATGGATGCCAGAGCAAATTGAAGAATCATTTAAACAGGCAAAGAAAGAGTTATAAGTTTTTGGTTTAACTGTTTATCATGGAAGAGTTAATCACTCCGTTTTTGATGCGTATACCAGTAGATAGAGATACTCAAGATATTCTTGATAGGCTATTTAATATTTACGGTGATATAAACATAAACACATTAGTGGGTACGCTGAGGAAAAGGTTCAAGTTTAATCCTACAGCTATTTTGTCAAGGGAAGGATTTCAAGATATTGTGTTAGCTCGTGGTCGTTATAGATCAAGGTTAGTCTCCGAGGATGTGCATTATTATCCAATTCATGGTGTATATATAAAAAAGGATGACAGGTTTATTTACACATCCAAGCCAGATTAATTTCATGGAAAAGTTTATAATCAATAATAAGCGGTTGTTATGAAAATAACATATGCACCGGTAGTCTAATGGCCAGGAGTGCAGTTGGTGAACAACCGTACTGGCAAATAGAGGCCTTCCAAGCCTTTGATCTGGGAAATGCTTAGTGCTACTGAGCGTTCAGAAATTCGAATCCCGGCCGGTGCACTTATTATCAAGGTAATGAGGTGAACCAGCGTCAAGTTGTGCTAATATTTATATATTCTACAAATTTATTATAAACATGAAAACAATAGTTGTATTCTCCCCTCATAATGATGATTTAGAAGTTGGTTTGGGCGGTACAGTTATGAAACATTTGCTTGATGGGTATAAAGTTGTAAAATTGGTTTTTTCAGCCGGCCAGATGTCTAACCCCCATCTTAAGGAGGATGTAATCACAAAAAGAAGGGAGAGAGAAGCGCAGGCAGTTGGTAGAAAGTTTGGGTATAATGAAACAATTTTTTACAGATTAACTGATCAAAATTTAAAAAATGAAATAAGCTCTGTGGCACATGATGTTAAATCATTACTTAAAAATGAAAAACCAGAAAAGATATATGTCCCTGCATCAAATGATACTCACCCGGATCATAAGGCGGTGCATAATTTTGCAAAAAAGATGTTTAGCAGCTCAGAAGTTTATACTTATGAAGTATGGAGTTTAACTGATGAACAGCATCCAGCTGTTTATGTGGATATAACTCCTTTTTTTAAACAAAAATTGCAGATGATGAAGATGTTTACTTCAGAAAAAGCTTCGATGCTAATGCAGATTATCCCTGTTTATTTTAGGGCGAGAAAGTATGGTAGAAAAATAAATGTAAAATATGCTGAAAAGTTTTACAAGATAAAATGAGAATATTATTTGTAATATCAGGATTTGGATATGGGGATACTATTAGAATGAAGGCTATAATAAGTGAATTAAGAAAAAGGGTAAGTGATTTGCGGATAATGATTGTAGGATATGGTAATAGTTACAATTATTTTCATAAAAAATATTTAACTTTGAAAATAGGCAAATTTTATTTTTCAGACCGCGGAAATGTATTTGGATTATCTTTTGTTGTAAGAAACCTTTTTTATCCTATAAGGATGTTTTTTGATTGGAGAAAGCATAGCAAATCTATAATAAAATTTTCTCCGGATATTATCATCTCAGATGTGCAACCATTTTCTGTGTATGTTGCAGAACGAATAAACAAACCACTCATTAGAGTATTCGCATATGATCAAGAACTTTATTCAGTCTTCCCTAAAAAGAATAGCTTATTTAATATTCAGGCTAAAGTTCTTAGTCTTCTTGGAAAGCGTACAACCCATTTGTTTGTGCCTTCTTTCTTTAAATCTAAAACTAAAGGGAATACACATTATCTCCCGGCTATTATAAAAACAACTTCTGCAAGTTTAGATGATGAAACAAGTTTAATGAAAAAACTAAATCTAAAAAGAAAGCCAGTGATAGTTTCTTTAGGCGGGTCTAATTTTGGTTTTGGATTGGCAGAGATTATAAGAAAGAATATTTCTAAGTTTGATGATGATTTTATCTTTTTTGGAACGGAAAAAACAATAGCAGCGTATCATTACAACTTTAGAGATAATTATTTAGAGTATCTTAAAGTTGCTAAGGCAGTTATTTCTTTGGGGGGCAGTATGTCTTTTGCAGAAGCAATTGCATTCAAAAAACCAGTGTTAGCATTCCCGCTTAAAGGGCATTTAGAGCAAAATCTTAATGCGTATGCCTTGAGAGGGGTTATATGCCAGGGAGATGTAAGTAATCCAGTAAAAGCAGTTAGCATGTTTCTTAAAAAATTACCAGTATATCAGAAAAAGATTAATGGACTTCATGCAAACTACAATGGAGCACAAGTGTTTGTTGATTTTTTATTGAAAAATTATGGATAACCACTCTTTAGCATCCGGTTTGTTTAATATACCTTCAATAGAGTAAATAACTATTTTTTTTATACCAATACTTTTTGAGGTTTGAATATCATCTTGAAAATCTTTGATAGAGTTATATTGTGGTTCGTTTTGGAATATGCCATGATTTGCCAACCCGATAGCAAAATAATCATGTTTGTGATACCTAAAAAATAATTTGTAATACAACCACAAGCATGGAAAAAATGTTGTGTAAAAAATAAAATTTCTTTTACAGGTAATATCTTCTGGATACCCGTAGAGTTTTCTTACTGATTTAGGAAACGCAAAACTAGATATGATGACATCACCCTTTTTGCATAGCTTTATGATTGTTTCCTGCAAAAGTTTTTTGTTTATTTGTTTTTTAAAGAATGTATATTTAATAAGCCAAAATACCCCCGAGACTAGACCATACTTTTTGTTAGGGAACGGTGGCTCAATATCTATCTTCATTGGAATACCAGCAAATTGGTTAAGCTGTTTAATGTCTTTTTTTGATGCAAAAGATGAGAACCAGTATCCGTCCTTTAGCTTTAGTATGGGCCATACTCCAACAGTAATATTAATTTTGATTTTGTTTTTATAGTGCAAAAACTCTTTTTTTGAAGAGGCGGCAATAAAAATTGAGCATTTTCTGTTATTCAGTAATGAATTTAATTTTGCCCAGTCTACTTCTTCAGGGAACTCGCACCAGAATAGTATTTCTTGAAACATGTTATTAGTTTATTACACCTAAATAAATAATTTTCTGTGGATAATTTTACTTAAACTTATTAGCAATAATGATATGGCATAATTGTGCTGCTCCGAATTCTGTTAATGAGTTATTTTCTTGAGGTGCAACTTCAGTTATGTCTGCGCCGATTACTTCTTTATTCTTAAAAATTTCTTGAATTAACTCAATGGTGTAGTACCACTCAAGACCGCCTTGTACTGGCGTTCCAGTTCCTGGCATGTGGCAAGGGTCTATGCCATCAACGTCAATTGTTAGATAAACCTTTTTTGTTAGTATTGAAGAAATTATTTCGTGTATTTTTGGTGTGATTCTATTCCATTCAAATATTTTTATGTTATTCTTTTTAGCGTAATCAAGCTCTGATTCAGAGTATAGTCTGATGCCTATTGGTACCAAATTAAATCCTAGCTCATGAGCTCTTCTCATTACAGTAGAATGGTGGTATTTCCCAAATGGTATTGGATTAAAATCTTCGTCTGTATCTCTTAGATCTAAATGAGCATCAATTTGAACAATTGTAATGTCGTTTGATTTAAATTTTTTTGATATGGCTATTAATGGCCCCAAAGAAACGGTATGTTCCCCCCCAATTAGTATAGTGAATTCTTTGTTTTTTTCGTATTCATTTTTAACTGCCTCAATCATTTCTTTAGGATCAAGATCTTTAATGTTTTCAATTTGTTTGCTCCTTATCTCAACAAAATTTAATAAATTAGACTTACTGAATCTGTCATAGGATTCTACTTGTTCATTAAAGCATTCAATAACTTTTTTTGGGCCGTTTGATGCGCCTTTACCAAAAGAGCATGTTTTTTCATAACCTGCTCCTAAAATAATTACTTTGTGTTTCATGCTTTTTTCAAATCAAAAAGTATTATAAATTATACTATTAAGCCAGAGGTTATGAGCATTAAAGTAACTGAAAGTGCTGAATGGTTAAGGCTTCATCCAGTTCAAAGAATAGAACTAATAAGTGTTTTGATGGATCTTAGGCCGGGATGCCAGATAGAATATGAGCCTGGAAGTAACATAACTAATCTTAGGAATGTTTTTGAGGTAGCTGGTCTTGAATTTGCTATTGATGGCCTTTTATCTGCTTATTATGCTTCAAATGAAAAAGGATTAATACATTCTTTAGGGCTTGGTGATGTAAGTAACTATAACAAGATTTATCCGTGCCCTTGTTGTGCTGACCCTAGGATTATTACTAATTTAGGAAGGTTTTTGTTGTATCCTGTATGCTGTGTTACTGAATTTATTCAAGTAGTCAGTAATGATACACAGCATGAAGATTTTTTTAAAAAGTGGTTAGGCCTAGTAGACTCTAGTGATGCTGGTTTATCACTACTGTATTGCTTTCATATTCCATGTAGCACAGAATGTAAGGACAGCTTAGAATTTGGTTCTCAAGTAAAAGGTCTTTTGGATACAGATTACCCAGAACTTTCAGAATATTTTTTGCAACATAAGAAAAAATATTTAGCTCATGAATCTGGTATCACTCTCTCAGGGGGAGGGGGTTGACTAAAAACTGGGTCTGCGAGGATTTGAACCCCGGTTTACTCCTTTCACCATTACCAATAGGGGGGAGTTGTTCTATCCAGCTATACTACAGACCCTTATGCTGTTCTCAGTTCAATCTTCTTTTTTTCAGTTAAAGCTTCAAGTAAAGCATAACCAAGTTTAGATTTTTTATTGATTCTAATTTCGCCTCGTTTACTAGAGGCAGCAGTGAACAAGAACTGGTCATTTACAAAAATATCAAGTTGTGCGTTTGGTCTGACAAAAATAGTTATGTTAGCGCCGCGTTCTTGAATATCAAAAGTCGTGTTATATCCATCTGATTCTTTTTTTAGTTCTTGAACATCAATACGTATTCCAAGTTCTTTCTCAATCTTATCAACTGTAACACCTTGCTTGCCAATAACACGCGGGATATCACGTTCAGGGACATAAACAACAGCCTTATTATCGTCAATAATTTCAACTCTAACTTTATCAACGTATCTTGACATTACAGTTTCAATTTGTTGGGTAGCAAGATTTATTGTAGACGAAACCTTTTTTGTTTGAGAAACAGGGATGACTACAGTTTGTTCCCCGTAGCTGTAGATTTCAAACTCACATTTGCCAGAGAAAAAATCAGATACTTCAACAACTGGTCTTCCTAGATCTGATTCTGTCATTCCTGACGGAACTTTAACAGTCATTCTAACAGTTAAAACTTTGCTAATGTCTCCTTTATCAATAAAGATGATAGTGTCAAGAACGCTTGGGATTAATCCAACATCAAGTCTTTCAATAAATCTGTTTACTGCATCAATTGGTGTAGCTGCGTGTAAAACCCCTAAACAGTTGCTGCCTGACAAACGCAGGTCTGTAAATAATTTAAAATCAGGGGTGTCACGAACTTCATCAAATATTATGTAATCTGGCCTTGATAGCAGCAGAATATCATGTATCTCTTCAGATGATGTGAAGCTTTTGCTGTATTGAGTGATGTTATCTGGTAAAACTAAATCTCTTGGTGACTCAACTGTCTTAACAATTCTTCCGCTTTTTGAATAAACAACTGCAAGTGCGCTGGAGAATGTGGACTTTCCAGATCCGGTTTCACCAGCTACTATTATGCCTCGTGCTTGTTTTTTTATTCTTGCCATTAGCTCTTCTTGTAGGTTATACTCTTCAAGAGACAATTGTTTTAATGGTTTTACTGCAGTGATCTCCCATCCATCAGCTACAGGTGGTTTTACGATAACAATTCTGTAATTTTGGTATTGAACTACTGTGCTGCTTTCACGTGATATTTCGATAAATGCTTCAGGATCAATTCTGGATAATTCAATAACTTGTTTTGCTATGTCCTCAACTTCTGTTGAAGATAAAGGTTTTTTATCAACTTCTACAAGCTGCCATTCACCAGGCTTACCTTTTTTTGCTAATGGTGGGACATTAGCTTTTAAGTGAAGTGACATTGTTGTGTTGTCAAAATAAGATGCAAGCTTGAACTCTTTAGAAGGTTTCAATGTTATGAACTCAACTTGGATGCCTGATGCTTTAGCGGCATTAGCCTGAATTTTGTCAGCAGTTATTAGTATGGCTGAATTATCATATGCAAGATCATGTATCAAAGCGTCAATTTCTCCGCCTTGCTTAGCGTTGTGTATCTGGTATAGATTAGGTCTTGTTCCTATTATTGCAAGGTCTATTTTTCCTGCTTCTTTTAAGTTTTGTAAATCTTGAAGTTCTTCAAGTCCTATAATTCCTGTTTGTTTGCCTGAATTAGCTTGATGTTCTAATTCTGCAATAACTGCTTTTGGGATAAGTATTTCTCCAGATATTTTTTTATCTTTAAGCAGTTTGGTAATTGCGCGTTCTATCACTACCGATGTGTCTATTATAAATTTGTCCATGAGATAACCCCGATAAGACACTTTTTATAGCTTTCGTACAAAGGCTAAAAATGCAGTATGAAGAATTCCTGGTGATTTTGGGCGCATCTTTTTGTCTTCTATCAGCCATTCCCTTTCAATTGTTTCAATAATTTTGTCTATGATTAATGAGTCTGAAGATCTTATAAAAGAATCAACTTGGTTGATGTTAGGTAAATAAGCAACAATATAGCCGCCATTTTTAACTGATAAAGAAATATTTTTTAATGCTCTATCAGCGTTAGGAATATCTATTATTATTAGATCAACATCTGTTTCATTAAAATGCTCAAATATATCTGAGTGTTTTATGCTTACATTTTTTATGTTGAACATTTTTAGATTTTTTTCTGCTATGATGATATTCTCTTTGTTTTTTTCATAAGTTATAATTTCTGCTTTTGGAAATAAGTGTGCAAGAAAACAAGTAAGCTTGCCTGATCCTGTGCCTATCTCAACAATTTTAGATTCATTGTTTGGGGCAGTATAAGCAATGATGGAAGCGATATCCTTTTCTATTATTGCTTGCGGGCCTCTGGAAATTTTTTGTAATTTGTCATAAAATGAAGCATTTAAAACTAAAAATTCTTTTCCAGTGTGGCTTAAAACTTTATTTTCAGCGTTTTTAAGGTCATCTTCTTTTATAACCCCGAATTGAGTGTGTAAATCTTTGCTTTCCCAAAAGAATTTTTTGCCATTTCTTAATAATATTTTGTTTGGTATCATTATTATGCTTTGTTAGTATCATTTTAAATCAGTTTTGGTAAGTAATTTTGAGCTTAGAGTTGAGTTTTAACACAAGCTTCATATTTCATGAATTATATTATTAGCATTTTGTCGCTTTTTCATTGTATCTTTGATGATATCCTTCTGCATCATAAAAAGTGTCTGCTTTAACAATCTCTGTTATGATTTCTTTTCTTATTTTTTTCTGTTGTTTTTCTTTTGATTTTTCTGCTGTTTCTTTTTGTTCTTTTGAATGATAGAATATTGCTGATCTATATTGTGTCCCAAAATCAAATCCTTGTCTGTTTAAGGTTGTTGGATTATGACATCTCCAAAATACTTCTAATAATTCTTCATAACTTATTTTTTCTAGATCGAACTCTATTTGTACTGCTTCTGCATGTCCTGTTTTTCCGGTGCATACTTGTTTGTATGTTGGATTTTTAGTTTCTCCACCAGTATATCCTACTTTTGTTGATATAACTCCTTTTACTTTAGAAAAAGTACTTTCTACACCCCAAAAACATCCAGCCGCAAATGTTGCTTTCATAATAATACTAAAATTTAATCTTATATATTTATTGTGCTTTTAGATAATCATTTATTGCTTTCAAAGAATTAAATGGTTTTTAACTAGAGTCATTTATTATAGAATCTCACACATTCAAGTAATAAAATGCGGGGAACAGGGTTTGAACCTGCGTAGGCACTAAGCCAGCGGATTTTGAGTCCGCCCCGTTTGGCCGCTCCGGCATCCCCGCATAGTCAAAGGATGTTTAAATTGTTTAAGAAATTTGTGGTAAAGTTTAAAAGGTTCATTTATCGTGTAAGGAATGGACTAGGTTGGGAATTTGGCCTTATTCCTGTCACCGCAAACAGGCCTCATGGCGGGACTGAAGCTTGGGAGGCGAGGTTAGTATTGATCATCAGTCCTTTGCTGGACGTAGAAGTCTTGTCCTCTTCGGCTGTGATGTCTGTGAACCGAGTCAGGGCAGGAATGCAGCAGCTCTTAGCAGACATGATAGCGCTTAGGGGGGCGCAGGATGGAGAAAGGCAATGGGTAGCTGATGGTTAAGCTATCTTCCACTTTCAGGCGTGTCCATTTTTTCTAAGTCCCATTCAATAAGTCTGACAAATTCTTCAAGAGCTTTACAAAAATGTTTACGATAATCTAAACTTTGGTCACCATTAGCAAACTTCATTGCATGATAATCCTTGTTGTCTTCGGTTTTTTCTAGTTGAGCTGCTCTATGTACAGCATAACCATGTATTACATGTCTTTGAAGTATAAAACTATCAAGTTTACAAATTTGTTGATGCAAATCACTCTGAAATGCTGGTACGCTTAGGTGATCAAGTTGGTCTGATAGTTGATCATCTTCATGATGTGATTCAATTTCATCTTCAAGGGCCTTATAGGCTAGGTATATCAACTCATCAATATCTGGGTCTTCGTGTTTAGCTCTGTTTGTATAGGTATCATTCATATCCCAGTAGACTAGTTTTGCAATCAGTTCAACAAGTTCGTAAGCATCTTCAAATTGGTCTTCTAATCCTTCATGGGGAATATCTGCTCCTGCGATTACCCTTCTTTTGATCACTGGTTTTATTCTTTCTAAAACTGGTTTGTATCCAGCTTCATGAACACCAAGGCTATCAAAATAAGCTCTTAGCTTTTGCGAGATGTGCTCTTTTTTCTCGCATTTAGTTATATTACTGAAGATAGCATAGCATATCCCATCTATTTGGCTGCCAGAATGAGTCCAAGTATCATGAGTCAATCGTGGTCCAATTTCTTGTTGTATATGTTCGGTAAGCATTTTTCTTAGTTACTATTTAAATGGTAGTAACTAGCTGTTATTAAACATTCCTGTTACAAATCAGCGTTCAATGCTTCTGTATTTATGTTTGCTATTATAGTCCCAAGATTTTGTACTATTAAAGTATACATTTTGTCTAAAAGGACTTCGTAAAGCCCTTCTTTTAAATCCCCAGAACAATAGCTTATCAGGTTTTGCATTTCAGTAATTGGCTCTTTTTTTAGTAAATTTTTAGGTACATTACAAATCATTGATCGTCCTTCAAGTTTTTCTACTGTCTCTTGGGATATTCCATTAGCTACGGATAGCATGGTGCTCCTTATAACACACCTGTCACCTGATGGTCCGAATATAACAAACTTGTATAAGTTATTATTAATGGCTGTTTTTACTGCTGCTGCTTTGCAGGAATAAGCTTTGCTGTTAAAGCAGTTTATATCATCACCGCAGTTTTTCTTTATTAAACCAGATAAGAATATTAAATAGAGTAATGACAATAAAATCACAGTTATCAAGACATAGTTTCTTATTGTTAGAAATGATGTTCTTTTTATTATGTTCCTCTTTTTCATCTTGAGTGGTGATTAGTTTCTAGTATTTATTAATGTTTTTGAAAATAAAAAAAGCGCTTTATAACTCAGCGCTGATTAATGTTTCAACTCGTTTCTTTCCATGTATTTCCGAGCTCATTCCAACAAGGTATTTTACATCTGTTTTTTCTGCAATATAGCTAATGTCATCAGTTATAATTCCGTCAAATACAACTGCAAAAACATTTTTTAAATTTTTTAATGTTGATGCTAGTTCTAAAGTTGGTACTTTACCCAAAATATCAAGTTTTTCGTCAAGTATGTATGCTCCGCGTGTTCCAACAAGGTCATCAAGCATTTGTTTAAAGGTTTCTTTTTGATGGTTTGTTAATGGCTGTTTTATTGGTGCGGAATACCTTCTTTGAAATGGTCTTTCCTGCCGCATTTGGTGTCTTGGTATTTGTGTTCTATATGGTTGGTATTCTTTTCTGTGGTTTAGCTGTTCGGGCTGGGATCTCAGAGATTTGTGAATCTCTTTTTTTGTTAGTTCTTCAACTTCCTTTCCATCAGGTGCTTTGATTATGCTATTTACATGGATTATTCCTGTTACTTCTTTGATTATCAAATCACCGCCACGATCCCCGTCTACAAATAGTATTACTTGTTTGTTTTTACATAATGGGATTATGCTGCGTGGTAGGTTTGTGCCATTCATTGATATGGCATTCTTAAAACCATTTTTAAGTAAAGTAATAACATCTGCTCTTCCTTCTACTAGAATAACCTCATTACTTGATTCAATGTCTGGGCCGGCTGGTAATCTTTCCGGTCCATACTCTATGATCCCCATTACTTTAACATCGTTTGAAACTTCTTCTGTTATTTCCTGAGAATCTGGTAAGACATTTTCTGTGAGGTCGTGTAATAACTGTTTTGCGCGGTCAACTACAAATCCTCTTTTAGAAATTCTTACGTCTTCTATTTGTTTTATTTTTACTGATGCATTGCATGGACCTATTCTTTGAATAGTTTCTAGGCTTGCTGCAATTATTGCTGTTTCTGCTTTGTCAAGACTTGAAGGCACTATTATCTCTCCTTCAGTTTTGCTGTTTTTTGTTTCAGTATTTACTTCTATTCTGCCTACTCTTCCTGATCTTTGTAGTTCCCTTAATTCAAGGTCTGATCCAAGAAGGCCCTCTGTTTGCCCAAATATTGCCCCTATAACGTCTGGCCGGTCCACTACACCCTCGATTGTGATGAATGCATGAACAATATATTTCGCACTGACTAAACTGATTTTTCCCATGTGATAACTCTCCTCGGTGTTTATTCATTTGTAATTCCCTATAGAACAAGATAAACTTTCATGATCTCCCCATTTAAGTATTACTTATTGCCGATCTTTGACTGGTAATAGTGAATATG
Source organism: Nanobdellota archaeon (assembly GCA_038046345.1). Lineage (GTDB taxonomy): Archaea > Nanobdellota > Nanobdellia > SCGC-AAA011-G17 > JACPNG01 > JBBSWJ01. The sequence continues at coordinate 14,375 of JBBSWJ010000008.1, forward strand.
ATATTTTTTCTCTTGTTCTATGAATTGTAATATTGCCCTACAGCAACTCCCAAGCTCATAGTTTGGCTATTGCCGTTACTTCCTTGGGTAATTCTCCCTGTTGGGCTAAATCTTAATAGTGCTCATAGTATAAAAAGCTTTTGCCTTTGTCTTTTTAGAGTGGTTAATGACTGGGCTGATTTTATATCAATAAGTATAAGCAATAAACAGTGTTGTTGCAACTCACTAAAAATAGGCGCAGAGCCTTGGTTTTCTACTTGAATTCTATCGGCGTTTTTCCTGATCAAGAGACTATTTCACAATTTAGGTGTGGGCTTTGCCGTTTTACCCGTGGATTGATGAGCTACATTTTTGAGTTTCGCATCAATCCTAACTCCGTCGATAGCCTTAAGTATTACTATAAAGTAGCTATTAGGTGGTAAATATGGGTAGATCATACACTTATATATTGACTAAAAGAATAGCAAAACATGGAAAGCAGTCTATTATAGTCATTCCTAGCTTTTTGAGTGAGTTAAAATCTAAAACACTTGCTGAAGTAAAGATTAGTATTCTAAAGGGGGTAGAAGATGGGGGTTTATAGAAATTCAACTGAAGTGGTATCTGTGCATGGTATTCCAATGTACATGAATGATATTGCTAAAGCATGCTTACGTAGCCGGCTCAACTTATTCTTGCAAGGAGATACAGGAAGTGGAAAGACTCAATTAGCACACGATATGATGGGGCAGTTTGGTTTTAGTATGGGGGATGGTAAATTAATTCAAACTATTGCAGATAATTACCAAGATCGTGTAGACCAAAAAATTACTGTTGCCATGGATACATGTAAACTAGTTCCTACGGATCGAACATTGTTTGTGTTGGGGAGAAATGACATGGAGACCCGTGATCTTTTTCAACGATTTAATTTACATCGATTGCAGCAAAAAAGAACGTATGATCTGGAACCATTAGTAGATCCTTTAACTGGAGAAATTAATTGGTATTATCCATTGCTAAATAACCAAGATGTGTTTGTCTACAGAAAAATCTCTAATGATCAAGCAGCTGTTGTGAGATCACGATTAGAATCCTTAGCTGGAACGTCAGACGATATTCGTGAGTTAACGTCTAAGATTGATACAAATTTGATTGTGGTAGATGAAATAACAAATTGTGTTCCTGCAGTTCGAGCACAGTTGTTTAATTTGTTTGATGGATTTATTGAAATTGGCGGAAACCCATATCCTATCGGTGGCGGATATTCAGTGGGTATTGCTACCGGAAACATTGGTCCACAGTTTACAGAGTCATCTAATGAGCTAGGTCGTGCATTGTTAGATAGAATGCATGTGATCATTGATGTGGATCATTTCTTCCCACAGCCATCTGATACACTAGAAATTCTTGCAGGCAATACAGACCCAAGAGTGGTATTTGATGATGCACAGTCTGGTAATAATACTGATGTACATTCTGGTGATCATATTATTAAACAATATCATGCTTCTATGAGAGTTCAGCCTAGCTTACAAAAATTATTGGTGGCAAATTATCTTCTTCATGGGCTTAGCGTTTGTATAGTGGGCGGTATGGAAGTTGATAAAAGAGAAATGAAAGACGCATGGCCGAATAAAGTGGATAATCATGAGAAAGGCTCTGACGAAGCATTGATTTTTCCTGTATCACTGCGTGCAGCAAAAAGTATTCTTCGACTATCGAATGCATTAGATGGGATTGCATTGGAAAAAGGAGCAGAGAGCGAGGTAGTTGATGAAGGGTATCTTGATTCAATGATGCAAGCATTCAAATTAGTTGGAGCATATTCTGGAATTTTGAATGAAGGAATTGTACGCAATACATTTTTGGGAGATCGGTATGCAGCGATGGATGCAGTAATTCAAGCTACACATAGCCAATTTGAAATTATGAAAGCTCTAATTTATTCCGGATTGAAGATGGTGCATGGAGGAAGAAGTGATGGTTCTATTCTTGATAAGTTTACTGGACGATGGAAATTTATGAGAAGTACTCTAGAAGGATTATCAAATGCTAACCGGGAGTTATCATGACTCGTTTTAGGATCCCTAATAGTTTTTTAGGAGTGAATGATGCGAATTTGGAACAAGAGTTACAAAGGGTAGTAATTCCTATTGCTAAAACTGAACTTTCTGGAAGTG
>JBBSWJ010000009.1:0-14317 GCA_038046345.1 Nanobdellota archaeon
GGGCAGAGCTTCCGCCAGGCAGATATTCCTCATTGCTTCCTCTGATTATATCATAGTCTAAAGACTTGAGGATTTGTAAGACGTTCTCTTCAACGTGCTCTTCAGTTATGAGGTGTTTCATTGTTTCACTTTCTGCTTCAGCAGAAGATACATCCTCTCTGTAAATTCTGTAACTTTTTCTGCGTATTCAACCGTTAGCTGCTTCCCATAATAAGTAACCGAATTTCTAAAATATCTTAACTCATTAGCCAATGAAACATCTTTTTCCGAGAATCCTAATATTTTAAGGTAAGAAACTTCTGCTTCGTGAGCAAATTGCCCAGAGGAATTGTATCCATCAAGTAGAAGTCTAGCACGTATTAATTCCATGATTATGTCATGACAATCTTTTACAATAGAATTTGCATTATATTCATTAATAATCATAGCCACCAGTCTTTCTTTCAAACCCCTAAATGATTTTTCTGACTCACTAATAAGAAATCTTGCTCTGGATGAGTCTGGAGAACATCTTTTTATTATTCCTGCGTCGAGATATTCATTGAAATTTTTAGGCATCATTACAATTCAACCCCCCCCGTAAGAATAATTCCATTAAGTATATTTTCATTCAAATTTTTGTGTATTGCAGTCCAGGATTCATAAAAATTAATATTGATGGCTCTCTCAAGCAATGTATCAAATTTAGCCGTTTCAACCTTTTTTTCTTTGGTTCCAACAATAGCAATATCAATATCGGAACGATTCTCTTCTTTCTCAGTATAAACATCTTCCCCTCTTGAATAACTACCAAAAAGGACGATCGTACAACCTGGAAATTCATTATAAAGGAAATTAAAGAGCCCCGATTCGTAGATTAATTTTAGATTTTCTGCTCTTTTTAGTTGGATTGCCCGGGGATTATCTCTATTAAATGTTATTAAGGTAAGGTTGATCTTTCCTTGTTTTTTTATTGTGATAATTTCTTCTTTTTTTAGATTCGGCAATGCCTTTGAGACAGCCGTTGGCGTTACTTTGAGGTTACGGGCAATTTCTCTCATATTAAGAGATATCCCTGATTTGATGCAAAACAATCTAAATATTTCTGATTGCAGCTTAGTCCATTTTAATTTGTATATATCCATTTTAGTTATTACGTGAATACTTTAGTTTATATGTCTTTCGGTTCTCTTTGGATCTCAACTGGAACTCTTATCTTTCCAGTCATCAATCTCGGGAGGAGGGAATCACGGATTTGTGATAAATTTCTGGATTCCAAATTTATTAATACGATCTGTTCTATTATTGGGGACATCACTTTATCCGTCCTTCCTAATGTTTGCTTATCTGGTTAAAACTTTTGATTCTGTTAGATTGTGCCTTTGGATATGTCCCATTGTTGTAGCTTTCCATTTTGCAATGTGCCTAAATTTTTGGAAGAACGCCTTTAAGTGAGGGATGATCTCTTTCAATGATATCCATAGCTTCATCAAGAAGCATATGGCTCTAAATGGAGCAACACCTTCTCAAGTAGCAGAAATAGATATTGAATTAGGCAGAAACAGGTGGCTAAGTCTACTCAAACAAAGTCTCAATCACCCGAATACGACAAAAAAGGAGGTAATATTAAAATGACCCTTTAATATGACAGAGAGTAATTTTAAGTTCTTAAGTCTCGTAGTATATTATTACTATTGTTTAAATTAAATTTTTCAAAGAAAAAGCCTGCCGATGCCAATTAATGACATCGGCTGATAAAGGAGGGCTTACTTAATAAGCTAAATTATCTGACTAGGTCTATGCCTAGTTCGTGTGTGAACCTCTTTGCATTAGCTGCTTCTGATCTTGCGTTACCCTTGCCTAGGATGTATGGGCTGTTGACTCCGGTTATTATGGTCATAACTCTTACTTTACCTTTTAGTTCCGGGCATATTCTTGCTCCCCATATTACATTTGCGTCTGCATCAAGAGTTTCTGTTACAAGCTCACCGATCTTGCTTACTTCGTCTAGTTTTAGGTCGTTTCCGCCAGAGATATGGATTAGTGCACCGGTTGCTCCTTGGTAGTCTACTTCTAGTAGTGGGTTTGATAGTGCTCTTTTTACTGCTTCAACTACTCTATGCTCGCTGTCGCTTTCTCCGATTCCTATTACTGAGACGTCTCCGTTGCTCATTATTGCTTTTACATCAGCGTAGTCTAGGTTTACTAAACTTGGGACTGCTATGGTTTCTACTATTCCCTTAATCATTGTGCTGATAAGCTCGTTTGCTACTGCAAATGCTTGTTCTACTGGTAGATTTCCTGCTATCTGGACAAGTTTGTTGTTGTCAATTACTATTACTGTGTCTGATACCTGTCTTAATTGGTTTAATCCTTGCTCTGCCTTGTCAATCCTTGCTCTTTCTATATCGAAAGGCATGGTTACTGTTCCTATGACGATTGATCCCATTTCTTTTGCTACTTGTGCTACTAATGGTACTGCGCCAGTTCCAGTTCCTCCGCCTAGTCCTGCGGTTAAGAATGCTAAGTCAGCGCCTTTAAGGCATTCTCGTACTTCTTGTATTGATTCTCTTGCGCACTCTTCTCCCTTTTGTGGATATCCGCCGCATCCTAATCCGCGTGTTAGGTTCTTTCCTATTAGGATTTTTCTGTCTGCGCTCATTAATCCTAAGTGTTGTGCATCAGAGTTCATTACTATAACTTCTGCTCCTTGCACACCTTTTCTATGTAACCAGCTTGCTGCGTTTGAGCCGCCTCCACCGATTCCCAGCACTTTTATAGTTGCGTGGCCTACATTTGAGTGACCAAAGTCCGCTGCTGGGGCAGACTTTATTGCGTCTTGTACAATAAATTCCATTTTGGTTTCCCTCCTTTTCTATGTTGGAATATATACGTTTGACTATAGTAATATTTATATTTAAGTTCATATTACTATCCCATTAGAAGAAGCATTGTTTGCCGATGATGTATCTTCACACATAAGCGATCAATTGAGGTATAATCCACCTGGAAGACGTTGCCGCGTCAGAGGGTAGTTAAACCGTAATAAGCGTTATTTAATTATTTGAATGATCATGGATTATATAAATATTATTGCTCATAAATATCTAGTTATCTAAGTGTATTTTATACTATATAAATAATTAATTAATCATTAAACACTATTTCATCTTAAAATGGATTATACTTTTGGTAAAAGAGTGACAATCACATCTGCAGGTGGTGTTCATACGGGGGTTATTATGCCCAATTCTAATAGTACTACTGTATTTCTAAAACTTGACTCAGGCTATACAATTGGCATAGCAAGAAAGACTATTAAAGCATCTAAATCCCATCCTCAAAAAATTCAGCCAAAAAAGATGAATAGACCATTAAAACCTGTTAATGGTTTACAGACAGTTTTAATCATAAACACTGGTGGGACAATAGCCTCTAAAGTAGATTATACTACTGGTGGTGTTATTCCGCAAGTATCTGCTGAAGAGTTAGCTGAGTTGTATCCAGAATTAAGGTCAATTGCAAATATTAAAACATTAACTGTTGGTAACATCCTTTCAGAGAACATGACCCCTGCAGATTATACTGTCATTGCAGAAGCAGTAAAGAAAAATTATAACAAGGTTCAAGGTATCATAATCACTCACGGAACTGATACTTTACATTATACCTCCGCAGCTCTTTCTTTCATGCTTGAGTCATTGCCAATACCAGTGATATTAGTCGGCTCTCAGAGATCATCAGATCGTGGATCAACAGATGCTTTTATGAACTTGATTTGTGCTTTAGAGTTTATCAATAAAACATATTTCAAGGGTGTAGCTGTATGTATGCATGAATCAATAAACGATGACTTTTGTGTTATCTTACCAGCAACTAAAGTACGTAAAATGCACACGTCTAGGCGTGATGCTTTCCAGCCAATTAACGCAAAACCAATAGCTAAAATAAACTACCTTACAAGAACTGTAACCATGGTTCAAAAAGTTAATCCCGGTGTTGGAAAACCTGTCTTTCGTGTAAGAATGGATCCAAAAGTTGCAATTTTAAGAGTTTATCCTGGTATTACACCAATGGCAATTAAAGCTTTTTCTAGGTTTAAAGGGGTAATAGTGGAGGGTACTGGGCTTGGTAATTTGCCTATATTAGAAAAAAATAAAGCTAATTTAGCTGCTTTCAAATCATTATCTAAAAAAGGAATTTTTTTGATTGTAACATCTCAAACAATTTATGGCAGAGTAAACCTTAATGTTTATGCAAACGGCCGTATTCAGCAGGAGATGGGAATGATTGATGCAGGTGACATGACTACTGAAACTGCATTTGTTAAATTATCCTGGTTGCTTGGTAATTTCAAAAAGGCTGAAGTAAAAGATTTATTTCAAAAGAATTTGCGCGGTGAGCTTAGTGAACGAAGTCTTCCAGATGAGTTTTTACCCCAGTTTTAGCATGGTTTAGTGATATAAATTATTGGGCAAAACTATGCTGTAATGTGCTGGTGTCACATTTTTTTTGGTTCCTACTCTTCTTGAAGCATATTTTATAATCTGCTGTCTAGTTTTTGGTTGTATTTGCTTTCTCTTTGGCAAAGGAATAAATCGAATTATTCTGTGTATCCTGCTTGTTTCAATGCCTGTTGTCCAACTGCTTTAAAGCAATCGGCTAAATATTTTATGTCATTTTGCATGAACTGTGTTTGGAAGAAATCAACAATGGTTTCCGTGCTTTCTCTAAATTTTTCATCTAACTCAAAATCTCTACAGAAGGAGTGATACCCAGTTGCAACAAGTTTTCTAAATCCGTTATACAATGGTTCTGGTTCTGCTTTAATTATTTTTATTGCTTGCTCTCTTGGTTTACCTTTAGACTCAGATATGAAGGCTATTAGATAATCTTGAAATGCTAATTTAATTGTTAAATGTTGAATTGCTAGATCAACTTGTCGTGCAGCATAATCGGCAAATTGTGCGCTTATGGTGCCTCTAAACCTATTTTTAACCTTTCAGTAAGCTCAGCCCTTCTTTCTACTTCATATGCTGCTAGTTCTAAAAAAGAATCAAATGTTGGTGCATCAGCCTTATTCCATTCAGTTACGGTCTCATCTAGAGTTATTGCAGCTTGTAGATTCACCACTTGATCCTTCTAAATGACTATCATTATACAATCTAACAGCTCTTTCTCCAAATGGTTCAATATCAAAGTTTAGTTTATTCATTTTTGTAATCTCAATTTCGTAATTGATTTATTATATCCATAAAAATAGCTCCATTTTATAAATGTTTTGGGTTTGATGGCTTTGTCTGAATAGTATCGTAAAAATATTACTTTCCGGTCATATAGTGGTTTTCCGATCAGGCTTATATTGCTCCTTAAGAGTGGTCAATATAGAAAGATTTATAAATAAGCTTTAGTTATTAAATCTAAAATGGCAGTATTAAAGGAGATTCATGATAAGTTTGATACTTTTGGTAGATACCGGTATACAGATCATTCTGTTATTTCAAAAATAAAAATAGTTAGAACTTCAGCGGGGCAGTACGTAATAACAACTTATCCGGGGGGTATTGGTTCTGCTTTTGATGCTCTTGCAATAGAGTTTAATGGCATTGAGAAAATTATTGGAAGTTCTCCCCCTAATCAGGTAATAGTTAGTAGGGATTATGGACCTTCATTATTTCTTAATGTAGAATCAGCTGAATCAGTTGACGAAGGTAGATTGATAGAAATGAGTGGTACTGTAGAACAACCTCCAATAGAAAATGTATATGTAGAAAGAGGTAATCCAGATTATGGTTTGTTTGATATATTACACACAGAAATTCAAGGATTACAACCAACTTTATCAATGTTATTAAGAGCCAATAACCGCGCCGCAAGGGGTGTTGCTCATTTTCAAGTAGATTCAACGGGCAGCACATCCTTTGATCATGTTAAAAAAATTGCAACATTTCATAGAGAAGAAACAGTTATGATTGCTGACGAAGCTGGAGATGGATTTCAAGCACTATTAGATTGTACAAAAAAGGCCGAATTTAAAAGTGATATGGTGAATGATGTTGTAAGAGTGGTTCTTCCTGGAGAATTATTTTGTTCTGATGGTAAAATATTCCCTGTAGAAAGATTTGAGCGTAGCAGTTATATTCCAGAAGAGTTAGATAGTACACAAGCATGCAATTTCACAAGATTACACGAAGAAATGAAACGTTTATACAGTTAGTTATTTATTTGGGCAGAAATGTTTTTTGAATCTTAAATAAGCGCAGGTATTTTTCTAATGATAGAGTTAAATGGGGTGCAAGGAAAGATTTAGGCTTAGCCAGTCATTAACAACAACCAAAAACATATAAACTGTATCAATCTCAATACCGTGATATGATTGATTATCAAAAGCTAAACTTTAAGTGTGGTTTAGAAATTCATCAGCAATTAAACACTAATAAGCTTTTTTGTGATTGCCCCAGCCTAGTAAACGATGGCGCAGAGCCAGATATATTTTTTTCTAGGAAGCTTCGAGCAGTTGCAGGTGAGTCAGGTATGATAGATAACGCTGCTAAATTTGAATCTAAAAAGAATCGTATTTTCAAATATGAAGCTTGTTCGTCCAGTGCTTGTTTGGTAGAGCTAGATGAAGAGCCACCGCATATGGTTAATAGGCACGCAGTTGAAGTTGTAGTACAAGTAGCTAAATTGTTTAAGGCTGTTCTTGTTGATGAAGTGCAGTTCATGCGTAAAACTGTTATTGATGGTAGTAATGTTTCTGGTTTCCAGAGAACAGCTTTGATTGCTTATAATGGGATGTTGGATACCAGCAAAGGGCCTGTAAAAATTGACTCAATATGCCTGGAGGAGGAGTCAGCTAAGAAGATAAAGGTAAAAGACGATACTGTCACTTACAGGATAGATCGTTTGGGTGTTCCATTAATAGAGATTGCTACTGATGCATCAATTAAAGATCCAGCTCATTGTAAAGAGGTTGCTTATCTAATTGGAATGTTTTTACGTTCTACTGGCAGAGTAAGAAGGGGTATTGGTTCCATCCGTCAAGATGTAAACTTAAGCATTCAGTCTTCTTCACGTGTTGAGCTTAAAGGGTTTCAAGACATTCGCATAATTGAAGGAGTCATAGAAACAGAGGTAAAACGATTGCAAGCCGTAAAAGAGCATAAACCAGAGGTAAGAAAAGTAAACACTGACAGTTCCACTAAGTTCTTACGTCCAATGCCTGGCGCATCAAGGATGTATCCAGAAACTGATATACCAACATTTTCTTTTTCAAAAAGTTTTATCAACGCAATTAGCATACCAGAATTAATAACTGAAAAGGCTGCTCGTTTAGAACAAGATTTTAATCTTGGATCAGATCTATCACGTGAACTTGTTGAGCATGAGGGGCACTTTGCTACCTACCTGAAACAGTTTCCTAATTTAGAGCCATTGCTTATTGCTCGTACTATGATCGAAATGCCTAAAGAGATAAAGAAACGATTTCAAATAAAACCTTTACATGGGCATATTGAGTACGTTCTTGATTTGGTTAATCAGGGTAAAATACAAGCAGGGAACATATTTAATACATTATTATTAAAAGCGCAGGGTAAAACTGTTGATCTTTCAAAGTTCACACCAGTTGATGAGGATGAAGTTCGTGAGTTTATTACAGTGTTTTTTCAAAAAAATCCTGATTCAAGACCCAATGTTGTTATGGGTGAGGTAATGAAAAATTTTAGTGGGCGTATTGATGGAAAGCGTGCGATGGAGCTTGTTATGGAAGCCGGTAAACAATAGTTATTTGTATTCAAGATATTTTGTTGCTGCTAAGACTCGTAAATCATCTCTAGGAAGGTCTGCTAATCTCTGCTTAAATAGCATTCTTAATTTTCTAATTTCTTTTTTTATAAATGTTTTAGTTGTGTCAATATCATCTTTATACCCATGTTTCTTGTATGCGTTTAGCTCATTGTTTAGTGCGCGTATCTCCATAATGTGGTATACTACAATTTCTAAAAATGGTGTAGTATCTATTTCTTCTTGAGCAATAATTCTTCCGTTAGGCAAGCATAATCCATGAAAGTTATCTCTTACATGCTGTAGTTCATGAAAGGAGTAAATTATTCTGAATGTTACTTCTGAAAGACTTGCAAAACTGAGTGGCGTGCAAACTATATGCTGTTTTGTCTCATGCCCAAGATCATTGAGGGCTGGTACAAACATTAGTGCGTGGGTTATAAAACCAGTATAGTCTTTATCAAGTTTGCGTATTTCATTTGTGTCAGTAGTATTCCCTGCCATTATACGTTTAAATTTTTCTTTGTGTCTTCCGTCTGGATCATAAAGTAATTTTTCTAGTTCTTTTGCCGGATACCGCCTTTGTAGCGCATTGCAGTATGCTTGAGGATTTACACACTCGAGTTTTGCTTGTTCATACAGTTCTTCTAACATAGTTTTTTATGTTCTTAACTTCTCCAAAATTATAAATTTTATCTTCTGCTACGTACACCTTAAATTTTGACAAATCTTTTGGTATGTACGGGCTCAATCTTTTTTCTTGGAATATATCTGATCCTATTGTTAACATGTTAAAACTAGGCATTATGATTAGTTTTTTCTTTTTGTATCTTCCTTTTAAGAAACATTTGTATAACTCTTTTCTTCCATCCTTGCTTAGCGATATTGCTGGATGTTCATTACCAATTATTATTACTTTACTATCAATCTCTTCAAATATTTTATCTCCATGGCATATGAAGTACTCATCAATTTTATAATATGGTATCAATAATATTCCTTTCTTTTTTGTTATGGGTTCAAGTATCACATCATGGTTTCCTTTTATTATTATTAACTCTTGGCATCTTTCTTGTAAGAAGTCTATAAAGTTTAAAACATTTTTCCATTCATAGCTCATTATGCTTCCGAATTCATGTTTTAGGTCGCCATTAATTAGAATTTTTTTAGGTTTAACATTGTCTAGCATTTTTTTCATTTTTTCAACGGTTTCTTTATACTGAAATCTTGGTACTAATATGCCCCTATTATTTAATGATTCCTCGTATCCAAGATGTATATCTCCGACTATCAACAAGTCTTGTTTTTCTAAGTATAATCCTAAATCTATAATCTTTACATTTTTGTCTATGTACATTAGCCGCCCTTCATCTTTATTTTAAGCATCACATCTTTATGGATTCTTTTTAAAAATTCTATCTTATCATCAGCTTTCATTATATCCATCTTGCCTTGTAATACAAGATTAAATGCGAATGGGCTGGGGATATTTGTGTGTACTTCTTTTATTGTTATTTTTCCATCTTCTATTTCTTTCATTACATTTTTTGCGTTCTCAATATCCATTAAGTCTTCTAATATCTCCCTCCTTGTTTCTTTTAATATAGGGAAGTTTTCGCTTATTTTTCTGACTGCGCTTAGTAAGATCATTGATGATACCTGTTGTCTTCCAACTCTCTTTGTTTGGCCTTTGTAAGTCCTCAGTATCATTAATGCTCTTGTTGCACAATGTCTAAACCTTCTTTTAATAATCTCTGTCTTGTCTATTGCTAATGCCATTATCTTATCCATGTCTTTGCTTTTTATTTTGTTAAGTACTCCTGTAACATTTATTCTTTTGTCAAATGATAAATAAAACCCGTTGTCATTAACTCCAATCTCTAAGTCTTTTTTTTCTGTTTTTGATACTGCATATGCAACAGCTCTTGATAATACTTCATTTACTTTTCTGCCGTACAATGCATGAAAAACCACATACTTTTTTTTATCTTCGTCATAATGCTCCATCAGTATTTTTTTTTCATGTGGTATTTCTAAGTATTTATACTGTTCATAAAAGTAATTGAATATTGCTTCTGCTGTGTTTAAATCAACATAAAGATATTCTTGTATAAATTTTAACACTTCTTCTTTATCGTATTTTTTAAGTTTTTCTTCCATTAATTTTCTAAACTTCTGTATGCCCATTGCTAAATCAAAACTTAATGGTAGCATGTCTGACACCCATGATGGAACTGTTGGTGTTCTTCCAATTGCTGTACTTACGTAAGCTACCATCCCCTTTGCGTGCTTAAACTGATATGTATTACCGCCTAGAACAAATATATCCCCTGGTTTTAGTTTTTCTAAGAAGTTTTCATCTATTTTTCCAATGATGTAATCACCTATCTTAACACTAATAAAACTTTCATCCGGTATTGTGCCTATGTTTGTCATGTATATGATCCTGGCTAGTTTTCCTCTCTTTCCTATCATTCCTGTTTCTTCATCGTACCATATTTTTGCATAAATATGCCTTTCTTCCAACGTGCTGTACTTTCCGGATAAATAGTCTATTACTTCTAAGAACTCCTCCCACTTTAAAGTTTGATAACAGTAACTATTTTTGATCAGGGCATACAACTCTTTGATATTGATCTGTTCTGATATTGCTATTCCATATATTTGTTGTGCTAGTACATCTAAACAATTTGTTGGAATATGTATCCGGTCTATATTGTGTTCTACTACATGCTTAGATAATACTGCATTTTCTATTAAATCATCCCGGTCTAAAACAATGATCCTTCCTTTGATGGTATCATGCAATTTATGCCCGGCTCTTCCACAATTATGCATAAGTAATGATTCTGCATAATAGTTATTAGGCTCACTTTTGAGAGTTATATTATAAACTTGCTGCTTTTTGTTTTCTTTAGTAATAGTAAGAATTTTTGTCCAACTGATATTAGCATCTACATCTTTCTCATTTGGTCCTTTGTTATAATGTTTATTTTTTAAAAATTGGGCTTTCTTACCATACAAAGTACAATACTTCAAAAATTCTTGAACGTGTTTATTTCTTCCGATCTTTAAGCAGTATCCCTCATCTGAGGTTATTTTTTTAATAACTTTTGATGTTTTAGCCTGCTGATAAACAAAATAATTATGTATTCCACACCGGTTTAATAAGTTATGAATCCCAAGCATAAATTTTTTGCTTGAGGAAAATATGCGAATATTGATATCTTTATTTCCATCTCCTTCTAAAACTCCTTCTATAAATGGGATGATAAGGTCTTTTGGGAGTTTATTAAGTATGTTTGAAACTTCTATATTATGACTTTTTCCCTTGCCTATTTTTATTCCGAGTGCCGAAAATATTGCTACAACAAATTGGGCCCCGCAATCAAGTGAATAAAATTTCCGTTTTTTATCGTATCTTATTTTTGGATAAAACCCGATTTCATTATAAATCCTTCTGCATCGTTCTAATAATCTTTTATCTTTGTTTCCAATCTTTATTTTTATGTCTGATGAGTAAGCTGATTTGGTTAATGCTCCATCAGAAGCGACAACACCCGCAAGCCACATCAAATCCTTTGTAAATTTTAGTGGTAAAGGTTTTCTATGATGGGATTTACTCTTAATTTCTTGGAGATAAAACAAATATTGTTTTTTTTGAACATTGCATATCTTCATCAATTTTAAGAATGTATCAAGCCTAATTGATTTTCTCCTCCCTTTTTTACGCATATAATTTTGGAGGGTATTTTGATGGATTCCAACCCTTTTGGCTATACCGCTGTAATCACACCTTTTTTTTTGGACATATCTATCAACAATTTTCCTTAAGAAATCATCTTGATTTTCTACATAAAATTTATGTTTTGGGATTATTTCATATAGATATAATGTGCTTTTATTTTTTAAATCAAAGATTTCTGCAACATATTCCCCCTCAGTAAGCTGACTTGCGTTCTTCCACCCAGTTTGAGTCATTATGGGATGTTCATAGGTACAGCGAAGCAGTGATCCCGAATGTAACTTAATATTGAGAATCTGTCTTGATATGCTTTTATGATAATCTATGATCTTATTTTTTACAAAATTTTTTCTTTTTATATCATAAGATTGAATTGGAACATCAAGCTTATGCTCTACAATTTCACCAATAGTTTTATATGTGCCGTCGCTTAGAAGAATACGGCTATCATATGGTAAGCACCTTTGTTTTGCCCTTGCTACTGACTTTGGGCTTCCTAATAATATCACTAAATCAATATACCCAATATCTATCCCTAATTCAAGTGATGTGCTTGTAACGCATACTTTTAATTTTCCTTCCCTCATTTTTTGTTCGAGATCTAATCTGTGTTCCCTGCTTAATGATCCGTGATGTGCGCCTATGTTTTCGCTGTAGTTTTTTGGAAATTTTGTTTTTAGATGATTTACAACTCTCTCAGTTCCTGCACGTGTATTTGTAAATATTATAGTTGTTTTGTGTTCTTGTATTAGTTGGTCTAACAATTCATATGTTTGTTTATTCATTGAGTCGTATGTTGTTTCAATTAGGTCTTTTACTGGGCTTATAACTTTTAGGTCTAGTTCTTTTAAGAATGGTGCATCTACGATTATGCAGTCTTTGTTTCCGACTAGATACATTGCAACCGTTTCTAATGGCGCGACGGTAGCACTCAAACCGATCCTGCACGCCCCCGGGCTTAATTGTTGTAATCGTTCTAATGTTAATGATAAATGTACTCCTCGTTTATTTTCTGCTAAACTATGCAGCTCATCAACTGCTATCCAGTCTACTTTTCTTAGATGTTCTTTAAACTTTATAGTGTTTAATAATATCCCTAAACTTTCTGGAGTTGTTATCAATATATGCGGTGGCTTTGCTGCCATTTTTGCTCTTTCTGCTGTGGTAGTATCACCGGTTCTTACTCCAATTCGTATCCCTAATTTCTTTCCATAAATTTCTTCCATTTCCTTTAATGGTTCTTTTAGATTTACTTCAATATCATTTGATAATGCTTTTAGTGGTGATATGTACACACAATAAGTTCGATCTTCTAGTATTCCTTTTTCTGATGAGTCTACTAGTTCATTTAATATGGATAAGAAACATGTTAGACTCTTTCCGCTTCCAGTGCTAGCGCTTACAAGTATATTATTTCTGCTGTGTATTTCTAATAATCCGTATAACTGTGGTGGTGTAAATTTTTGAAATTTCTGTTTAAACCACTGTTTTACTAATGGGTGCATCACGTTAAAAATTTCTTCTTCGCTATTTGGTTCGGTTTTTTTAGTGATCATATGGAACTTTCAAAAAGAACAACTTAAAAGGCTTATGTGAATATGGCGCAATGGTATTTCTTAAACAGCAGCGGTGTTAAAAATAAATTTATAAACTTTTACTCTCTTAAAATATTCATGGCTGTTATACTAATTGGTGGTCCTCAAGTAATTGATGGAATACTTGATCCAGTTCATGATGATCTTGTTAAAAAATTAGCTATTGGTGGCGATACTGTAGCGTATCATCGTCAAGGATTTGGGATGGTGCTTGATCTTTTGGCGGGTACTAATCTTAGGGTAATATGGCATGAGAGACAAATAACCGGAATGCTTGATCTACCAGCAGATATAGTATTATGTGACACTAGATTATTTTTCTCAGATTATACGTTAGATAATAGGATTAAAGAATTTCCTAATGTTGTACGCAAGCTGAAAAAGCCAGGTGCTCCGGTTATAATTTTAGTTGAAGAAGGCTTGTCAGAGCGATACAAATCGTATGTTAACCGCGCAGGTTTTATTCAAGTTGATCAGCCTTATGATGTAGATGGATTAGTTGAGCGTGTTAAAAAAACATATCACGCTAAGATAAATTAACTAAAATAAGTTTTTTTGTTGCTTTTGTTAGTATTATTGGTCTGTTATGGGTTACATGGATGGTATCTTCAACTCTTATGCTTATAGTCTTATTGAGATATATTCCTGGCTCAATTGTGATTATATCATCTTCCTTGAGTATATGCGGTGATTTTCTGCTAATCTTTGGTTTTTGATGAATCCTATATCCAACTCCATGACCTAATGCATGGCAGAAGTATTTATTGTATTGTCCAAGTAATTTTTTTGCGTATAATCCTATTTCTTTGCAGTTTGCACCGGGCTTTACTTTTTTTATGCATTTTTCTTGGCAGTTTAATATTAGTTTATAGAGTTTTTTATCTTTTTTTGTTGGTTTTCCTATGAATAACATTCTTGTCATGTCAGAAGCGTTTTTTCCGTATCTTGCTCCGAAGTCTAATAACAAAAATCCATTTTCTAATTTTTTCTTTCTTGGTTTTTTATGCAGTTCTGTTATATTGCATGGGTTTTCTGGTGCGTAATTATTAGACACTATTGGATGGTATGCCTTTCTTACTCTGTGATCTTTAAACCTTTTAAGTATAAATTTTTCTATGTCCTTTTCTGTTTTAAAATTAAAATTCTTAATTATTTCATTAAATATTCTTGTATTAATTTCACAAGCTTTTTTTATTTCATCAACTTTTTTCAT
>JBBSWJ010000009.1:14417-32286 GCA_038046345.1 Nanobdellota archaeon
TAAATATTCTTGTATTAATTTCACAAGCTTTTTTTATTTCATCAACTTTTTTCATTTAATTGCTTTTGCAATGTTTTTAACAACATCCTTATTGAATACATCTGGAATGATCTTGTCAGCTGTTGGTTTTTTTATTATGCTAGCAAGTGCGTATGCAGCTTTTATTTTCATCTCATCTGTTACCTTTGTTAAGCCGGCATCTAATGCTCCTCTAAACAAGCCAGGAAATACTAATGCGTTGTTTATCTGATTTGGGAAATCACTTCTGCCTGTTGCTATTACTTTGGCGCCGCCTTCTTTTGCTTGAGCTGGCATTATTTCTGGTGTTGGATTTGCTAATGAGAATACAATTGGATCTCTTGCCATTGTTTGGATCATATCTTTTGTAACTAAGTTTGGTCCTGATACTCCTATAAATACATCTGCTCCTTTAAATGCTTCTTTTAGACTACCTCTTATATTTTTTTTATTTGTTATCCCAGCAAGAAATTTTTTATGCGGCGCATAATTTTCATTTTTGTTTATGATCCCTTCGCGGTCGCAGACTATTACATCTTTTACTTTTATGTTGTTCACAAGTGCTTTAGCTATTGCTGTTCCTGCAGCTCCTGCCCCGCATATTACAACTGTTAGTTCTTTTAGATTTTTTTTAACCACCTTGCATGCGTTTATTAATCCAGCTATTACAGCTATTACTGTTCCGTGTTGATCATCGTGGATTACTGGTATGCCGATGTCTTGGAGTCTTTTTTCTATTTCAAAACATCTTGGTGCTGATATGTCTTCTAAGTTTATGCCCCCAAACACTGGTGAGATATATTTTATTGTTTTTATTATTTCTTCAGTATTCTGTGTGTCTAAACATATTGGGAATGCGTCTATCCCTGCGAATGATTTGAATATTGCTGCTTTCCCTTCCATTACGGGTAATGCTGCTTCTGGACCGATGTTTCCCAGTCCTAAAACTGCGCTTCCATCAGTGATTACAGCTACTGAGTTCTGTTTCATTGTGTACTCTCTTATATTCTTTTTTTTATGAATGTCAATACATGGTGCTGCAACTCCTGGAGTGTATAATAAGTTTAAATCATCCATAGAAGTAAGCGGATGTTTTAGTTTAATTTCTATTTTACCTTTTAATTTTTTATGAAGGGCTAATGATCTTTGGTTTATGTCCATCTACCAGTAATTATTGTCTAATTTAAAAATATTGCTCTTCCATAACTTATGTGTAATCAGGGGACATATGTCACCAGATAAAAAGGAGCATTTCTATGATCCGCTTTTATGAAAAAAGAAGCAAAAACTACTGCCCACCAACTTAACTAAAACCTTCTTTGCTATTTTAAAACTCTATTTTTATGAGATCGAAGCATTTATATAGTATTTCTTACTTATCTTACATATCTTACTATTAAGGAGAGATTAAAATGAATGAAGAAATAAAAGATATAAGAACTGCAACAATAACACAAAAAGGACAAATTTCAATTCCAAGTATAGCGAGGCAACTTGCAGGATTTAAAGAGGGGACAAAAATTAGTATTATTGTTTATGCTGACAAGGTAGAATTAAGACCATTTCAAAAAGAAAAAATGAATGAAGCTTTACTTTGTATGTTGGCTAGTGAAAAAGCACTTGCTAAAAATTGGTTGTCAAAAGAGGATGAAGAAGCATGGAAAGACTTGTAAAAGGAGATGTTGTTGTTTTGCCTTTCCCGTATACTGATTTTTCAGGCGTGAAAAAAAGGCCTGCTGTTGTAATCGCAACACTTAGAGGACAAAATGTTATTCTTGCGCAAATTACTACAAACCAGAGGAATGATGAGGATTTAGTTTCTCTTACAAGAAAAGATTTTGCTTCTGGCTCTCTTAGTTCTGATAGTTTTATCATGGCTTCTCTTATATTTACTGCTGACCGTTCTCAAATAGAATACAAAGCAGGAAAAATAACTCCTGCTAAAATTAAAGAAATTCAAAACAAACTTATTGAAGTTTTAACAAGATAATTTTTTTTCTAAAAACTACTGCCCAACTTTAACTATGGTGGCAACAGCGACTGCTTGAATCGCTGTCCAAATAACTAATAATAAAATCCTGCGAATTATTCAACATCTGCTTTTTCAATGTATTCCTTTAATTGATTCGTAAAGTATGCTGCATCTGCGCCGTCTAAGACTCTATGGTCAAATGTTAAGCTTAGTGGTATCATTTTTTTTATAACGATCTTACCATTAACTGCTACTGGTTTTTCATATACTCTTCCAAGTGCTAGTATTGCTGATTCTCCTACGTTTATTATCGGGCTTGCAAATAATCCGCCAATGCTTCCAACGTTAGTTATTGTAAAGCTCCCGCCTTTTAATTCTTGCATGTCAATTGTTCTGTTTCTTGCTTTTTCTGCTAGCTCTTTTATTTCTTTATGTATATCACTTATTTTTTTTTCATCTGCGCCTTTTATGACTGGTACTATCAAGCCATCATTTGTTGCAACAGCTATGCCTATATTATAATATTTTTTTATAACAACACTTTCTCCTTCTAGTACAGAGTTTAGTGTTGGAAATTTTTTAAGAGCTTTAACTACGCATTTTACAATGAGTGGTAGGTAAGTTACTTTGTTTTTTTCTTTGCATTCATACATCTTGGTCATGTCTGCTTCATCTGTGTGAGTTACAGCTGGGATGCTTGATTGTAATTCCATATTTTTGGCTATTGTTTTTCTTAGTCCATTCAGTGGTTTTCTATCAACATAACCAAATAAGTCATATTTCTTTGTGATCTTTATTTTTGGTTCTTGAGTGTATGTTGTTAGCGATGCGTATTCTTGTATTTGTGCTCTATCCAGGTCTTGCATTAAAATTCTGCCGCTTGGTCCGCTGCCCTTCACCTTTGTTAGATCAATGCCCATTTTTTTGGCTTGGTGTCTTACTGCTGGTAATGCTATGTTATCATTTTTTTCCTGCGGGTTTTGGATTACTTCTGTTCCTTCTTCAAGTTCTCCTACTACTGATACTTTTGTTATGTGTACTTTCTCTCCTTTGGCTCCTATTACTACAAGCACTTCACCAACTTTTGCATTTTCTCCTTTTTTTTTATTGATCTTTAGTATAGTTCCATCTTTTGGTGATGGTATTTCAACTAGTGCTTTATCTGTTTCAATTTTTAGAATTATTTGATCTTCTTTTACTATGTCTCCTTCTTTGACTAACCATTCAACAATATCTGCTTCTTCCAGTCCTTCACCAATGTCTGGTAGCCTAAACTCATAAGTCATTAAAATTTCACCACTTTTTTTATTGCTTCAGCTATTCTGTTTTCGTTTGGTGTGTACAAATCTTCTTGTTTTGCTAATGGTACTATTATATCATATCCAGTTACTCTTATGACTGGGGCTTTTAGATTTAATAATAAGTTTTCATTGATTGTTGCGCTTATTTCTGCTCCAACTCCAAGAGTATGTTGTGCTTCATGTACAATAACTGCTCTTCCGGTTTTTTTAACGCTTTGGAGTATCATTGTTTTGTCTAATGGGCTTAATGTTCTAAGATCAATTAGTTCTGCTGATATATATTCATCTTTTAATAATGCCATTGCTTGTTGGCATTCTCTGACCATTGCTCCGTATGCTATTACTGTTACATCTTTTCCTAAACTTAATTTTTGTGCTTTTCCTATTGGTATGGTATATTCTTTTTCTGGTACTTCTTGTTTTATTGCTCTGTATATCCGTTTTGGTTCAAAAAATATAACTGGGTCTGGGTCTCTTATTGCGCTTATAATTAATCCCTTTGCATCGTATGGAGTTGATGGGATTATTACTTTTAATCCTGGTGTATGGACAAGGTATGTTTCTGGGCTGTCGCTATGATGTTCTAATGCTTTAATGCCTCCGCCTATTGGTATTCTTACTACCATTGGTGCATGGAAGTTGCCTCGTGATCTGTTTCTTATCCTTGCTGCGTGGTTTATTAGTTGGTCTATTCCTGGGAACATGAATCCTTCAAATTGTATTTCTGCTACTGGTTTTAATCCTGATGCTGCTAATCCTATTGATGTTCCGATTATTCCTGATTCTGCTAATGGTGTGTCAAATACTCTTCCTTTGTATAGTTTGTATAAACCGTCTGTTACTCTGAACACTCCGCCGTCAATTCCAACATCTTCTCCTAAGATTATCACACTTTTATCTTTCTTCATCTCTTGTTTTAATCCAAGATTTATTGCATCTACGATATTAAGCTGCGCCATTTTCGATTACATTTTTTACAAAAAGTTCTCCTGCCTTGTATGAGCTTCTTACAAACGGTCCTGATGCTGCGTATTTGAATCCTAATTTTATTGCTTGTTTTTGGTATTCATTAAACACTTCTAATGGTACGTATTCTTTTACTGTTAAATGTTTTTTTGATGGTCTTAAGTATTGTCCGATTGTTATGAAGTCAACATTTACATCTCTAAGATTTTTCATGGTTTGTATTACTTCTTCGTATGTTTCTCCTAGGCCAACCATAATTGATGATTTAGTATAAATGTGCCGATCTATTTTTTTTATAGATTCTAATACTTTGAGTGACTGTTCATAATTAGCTCTTAAATCCCTTACAGTTTTTTGTAATCTCTCTACTGTTTCTATGTTGTGGGATATAACATCTGGTTTTGCGTTTACAATGGTTTTTATACATTCTATTTCTCCTCGAAAATCAGGTATAAGTGCTTCTACATGTATGCTTCTTAATTTTGTTATGCATTTTGCGATATGCTCTGCGCCTTGGTCTGGTAAGTCATCACGGTCAACAGAGGTTATTACTATGTAATCTAACTTTAGTTTTTTTACAGCGTCTAGTAGTTTTGCTGGTTCATTACTGTCAATTATACCGCCATTTGTTCCTGTTTTTACATTGCAGAATTTGCATCCTCTTGTGCATACATTGCCTAACACCATGAATGTTGCTGTTCCTCCATTCCAGCATTCTAAAATATTTGGGCAATTACTTTCTTCGCATACAGTTGCTAATCCATCTTTTTTAATAATGTTTTTTATTTCATTAAATGTTTGTGTTTTTGTAAGTTTGATAGTTAGCCATTCAGGTTTTGTTAGTGTTGTTTCCATTGTTGCATCTTTTCCCCAACTTTTGTTTTTACGGCTTCAAAATTAATGTGTTGTTTAAGAACATCGTGCATTGATGTCATTACATCATAATCATATCCGCATGGTTTAATGTAAGAGAAATAGATTAAGTTAGTGTTTACATTAAGTGCTAGTCCATGCATTGTTACAATTTCTTCTTGGTCAGTTCTTGTTCCTAGCCCTATTGAGCATATCTTTTTTTGTATACCATTTACATCAACCCACACTCCGCGTTTATTTCCTTCTTCGTCTTTTCTTGAATAACCATTAATTCCGTATTCTCTAATCACTTCAATAACAGCTGTTTCCATGAAGTCAATTAGTTTTGCTATACCATTCAGTGGCAGTTTAAATATTGGGTATGCTACTAATTGCCCAGGCCCGTGATAGGTTACTAAACCGCCTCTATTAACTTTTACAAACTTGATTACATCTAATACATTTTTATCTTTGAAGTGTTCTAATGGGGAGTCTACTGTAGCACCCCCTGTATAGACTGGTGTATGTTGAACTAACAATAATGTATCTCCAATTTCGTCGTTAACTCTTCTTTCAAGTAGTTTTTCTTGGTTCTTAAGTGTTAGATTGTAACTTTCTAATCCTAAGTCTATTACAGTTACGTTACTTTCTTGAGTAGGTTGGGCTAGGTCCATCTATTCAGCCTCTGCAAATAAATATTTGAATATATCGCCCTCATCTGCTTTTGGTATTGATTCGTATTCTTTTACTGCTTTTTCTATTTCAGCTGCTACTTTTTTTTGAAGTTCTTCTTCTTGTTTTTTATTCCATATCTTTTTCTTTTCCATGTACTTTCTTAATCTTGTGATCGGATCTTTTTTTATCCATATGTTTAGTTCTTTTTTTGGTCTGTACTTTTTTGAGTCATCACTTGTAGTATGATCTGAAAGTCTATAAGTTTCTGCTTCTATTAATGTTGGTATACCTTTCAGTGCATCTTTTATTGCATCAGTTGTTGCTTTGTACACTGCAAAAACATCATTTCCATCAACTTGTATTCCTTTGATCCCGTAGCTTATTGCTTTCTGTGCTATTGTTTCGGATGCTGTTTGTGATTTTCTTGGTGTTGATATTGCATATTGGTTGTTTTGGCATAAAAATATTACCGGTAATTTTAATGTTCCTGCAAAATTTAATGCTTCGTGAAAATCTCCTTCACTTGTTGCTCCATCTCCGAAATCTGTTAGTGTTACTTCTTTTTTTCCTTGCAGTTTTAGCCCCCATGCATATCCTGCTGCATGCAGTGCTTGTTCCGCTACGGTGATGCATACCGGAAATACTCTTATTTTTTTATCGTATTGCATTCCTCGCTCATCTCCGCCCCAGAACATATATTGATTTCTTATTGGAACCCCCTTTGTTATCATTCCGCCGTGCATTCTAAAGGATGGAAATAACCAATCCTGTTCTCGTAATGCATAAGCGCTCCCTACATTTGTTGCTTCTTGTCCTAATAATGATGCATATGTTCCAAGTCTTCCTGTTCTTTGTAGGTTCAGTGCTTTATTATCAAATGCTCTGCTTAGTGTCATGTAATAGTATAGTTCATGTATTTGTTTTTTAGAAAACTTTGGTGCTAGTTTGTTGTCTGCTGATCCGTTTTCTTTTAGTATTTCTATTCTTTTTATTTCAAACTTGTAAAGTGTTTTTATCATTTTGTTGCCCACTTTTTTAGTTTGGTATAACTCATTGATCCGCAGATTGCTTCTTTTGTTTTTTCATTGAAAAAGAAGGGTACACCGCCGCAGTCTATTGTGTCTAATTTTTTAAGAAGTGTAGCATTTTGAGAATTATGCCATGTTTCAAGTTTGGTTATTTTGATCTTTAACTCTTTTTCTAATTTCTCCATAAGGGGGTACATTTTTTTACAATGGATACATTCAGTACCATAAAAACATAATAAACGACCGCTCATTTTTCACCTCTGTTTCTAACTGCACTTAAAAGTTGTTTCTTGTTTAAAAATCTTTGTTTTATATTTTTTTAATTCACTCTCTGTCGCAATAACGGGTGATGATTCTTAGACCGAATGCGGGTGATATACTGAACATTAGATTTTATACAAATCGAAAATAATAAATAGAAGTTAATTATATAAGAATAAACTAAAAATGGATAGAAGAGGGCAAATTAATTTTACGGCAGGATTTACTGTTAGAATAATTGCTGGATCTATAATAGCATTATCATTACCCTTCTTGATAGCCTATCCTTCAAATCCAATTGCGCAAGGAATCTTTGCATTTGGCAATTTCTTATTAGTAATAGGAGCAAATATAAAATGAATCCATTAAACTTTATACCCATAATAATAGCAACACTTTCATTAGCTTACTCTAGTTTTTTAAGAAAAAAAGACTGGGCTTTAATATCATTTATAGTCTGGTTGGTTATATTTGTATTAACTTTTTTTATTTCCAAATAAAGCCTGGAATACAACAGAGAGTTGATTCAATAGTTTTATATAATTAACATAATTAATACTAACATGGTTGATGTTTCTTCATATTTTGATCGCTATGGTCCTGAAAAAATTATAGAGGTATATAACGCAAAGGTTGGTATGCGTGGTTTTGTTGTTATTGATAACACAGCTCTTGGTCCAGGAAAAGGTGGTATTCGTATGACTCCATCTGTTAGTATTGATGAGGTTGCTCGTTTAGCTCGTACTATGACATGGAAATGTGCTCTTGCTGATTTACCTTTTGGTGGTGCTAAGTCAGGAATTATTGCTGATGATAAAAAAATATCTCCGCAAAAAAAGAAAGAGTTAGTTGAAGCATTTGCGCATGCTATTAAAATATTATTACCAAAACTTTACATTGCTGCTCCAGATATGAATATGGCTGAGAAAGAGATGGAATATTTTGCAAAAGCTGCTGGATCAATGAATGCTTGTACTGGTAAACCTAAAAAAATGGGTGGTATTCCTCATGAGCTTGGAAGTACTGGTTTTGGTGTCTATCATGCTGTTTTAGTCGGGCTGAAACACTTAAACATTCCTTTAAAGAATGCAACTGTTGCTATTGAAGGATTTGGTAATGTTGGGATGTTTGCTGCTAAGTTTCTTTCTAATGCTGGTGCTAAGATTGTTGCAGCTTCTGATAGTCGTGGGTGTGTTGTTGATGATAATATTAATTTTGCTAGACTAGTTAAAGTTAAGAAAGAAAAAGGTTCTGTTGTTTATTATTCTAAGAATAAACCATTAGAATGTTCTAAAATTATTTCTCAAAAGGTTGATGTATTAATTACTGCTGCGGTTCCAGATCTTATTACTGTGAGTAATGTTAATGAGGTTAATGCGAAGTTAATTGTTGAAGGATCAAATATTCCCATGTCGAGTGAGGTAGAAGAAATATTGTGGAAGAAAAATGTGTTGGTTATACCTGATTTTATTGCTAATGCTGGTGGTGTTATTTCAAGTTATGTTGAATTTAAAGGTGGTAATAAAGATAAAATGTTTAAGCTTGTTGAGCAAAAAATTCGTAAGAATGTTTCATTAGTATTAGATCATTCTTCAAAGAGATGTATCACTCCTCGTGCTGCTGGTTTGGATATTGCTGTTTCGCGTGTTATCAAGAAATGTGATAATTGTAGAGTTTAAAGTAGTATGATAGCGCCAATATAGCATAATAGCCCAAATATTGCTGTGAACATTGTGAAATTAATTTTTTGGGATAATCTTATAATAATATGTAAGCTTATTATCCCTGTTATGAATGCAGCTATTAGCGCTGGCCATGTTTGTAATAATAATGGGGTTTTTATTGTTAGGTATACTGTTGCAGCTGTTATAACTGGCACTGACATCATGTATGATATTTTAAGTATTTGTTGCGGGCTAAGGTTGCTAAATGATAACCCAAATATTGTTGTTCCAGATCTTGATAATCCGGGTATTACTGATAATCCTTGTAATATTCCAGTTATTACTGACGCTGAGGAAAGTGGGATGTTTGCTTTTATTTTTTTCTTATGAAGTATTGATGTTAAGATCAGTCCTGTTCCGGTAATTGCTAATAAAACTGATCCAACTGTTATGTTATGGATGAGTAGGAATACTGGGAATCCTACTGTTAGTGATATTGCAGTTGATATTAGCAGAAATCTAAATAGTTTTTTGTCCTTAAATGTAATTACATCAATCCATTCTTTGCGGTAATAAACAATTGCAGAGAATAGTGTGCCGATATGTAGAAATATGGCTAATTCTATTGGATTTATTTCTTTTATTAATAGCCCGCTTAGTAGTGAGGTTATTCCTTCGCTTGATATCGGGATCCATTCAAATATTCCTTGGAGTATTCCTAATAGTATTAGGGTTAGATTCATTAAAATGTTTTTTTTATCAGTGTTTAAAAAGATTCTCCAGTGTGGTTTATTACTGTTTAAGAATAACTAATACTTTAAGTAGTGTAAGTAATTTTAAAACTCAAAATTTAATAGACGGAAGTTTAATATGACAACAATAAGACCGATTAGAGATGTGTTGAGTACGCATCCAGATTTTGGAGAGAAAATTGGTTGGAGATCAAAAAGTGGTGAAACTCCAAGCGAGGATTATGTTATTGGTAATCCTAGATTTGGTATTAAGGTTAGGCATGTAGCAGTTTGTGATGAAGAAGGAGCACCTATTTATGATCTAGGAGAGATTTCAGAAGGGCCTGGTAGTATTGTATTAGCTTATACCGGTAGGCGTAGAATTCCATGGCCATGGAGCGGTGGGACACAACAGAGGATTGCTATACTTCGTGTAAAGCGACCAATTGTTATAGACCAATATGGGAATCAGGGAAATGTAATAAGCCTAGAATTGCCACGCGGTTATGGGGTAACCGGTGAAGACCGGAGTGAAACTGCCTTAAGAAAGTTATTACAGTTTATGGGTACTGATATTGTAGAAAAAGTACAGTATTTAGGACCTATTAACCCATTAACTTCATTGTATGGCCCATCAAATGTTAATGAAGCTATTGCTGTGAGATTAGACGGCGAAGCAGTTGATAAATTGAAGGCTGATGCCTCACTAGTGGATAGATTAGGCAGTGATGAAGGTTTAGTGGCTGGTATTAAGAAGGTTCTTGCAGCTGAGTTTGTTCCAGCGCTTGAAGTTCGTGGCAGTATCTGTAACGGGGAGATTATTTGCGGGCTTTCTCTTGCAACTTTAATGTATGGGCAAGCTAACGGCTTAATTCATCTTAGATGGGCCTAAGCCTAAGTGTGATCCAGGCAGTAAAAGACCACAAAATTAAGCTGGAATGTGGTCTATCTGCTTCTGAAAAAATTATTTTAGAACCAGTAACAACTGCTAACTTAGAGATTAACGCAGAAAGAATGAGCACATGGAGGCAGCCTGTACAAGATCAATTTTATATAAATCATCCTTCAAATCCAGTATATTGGGCAGAATTTATTCGAAGGAAGTATATTGACATGCCTAATGCGTTGTTATTCCTTTTATCCGGTGCTAATGGACCTTTTGGGTTTACTTCAATTTATGATTGTACTGATATTAGTGGTGTTGCTAGGGCTGAGTATGGAAGAACGGTACGCGGAGTTAGAACAACAGGGGATGGCAAACTTGTTAGTAAGGGTGGTATGACTGTAGCAACGCGTGAGCTTTTACGTTTTTGTTTTGATAACCTAGAGCTTGATGAGGTTTTTCTAGAAGTATTTGCAGATAATTTTAAAGCTCAAAAGATGTATTATGATGCTGGGTTTGTTCAGTCTAGTGTTGCTGAACCTTTGATGCGTGATGATTCTGGTAACTGGGTGGTTGATCATAGCCTTATAAGTCACATAAGAAAAGCTGCCGCTTATTCTTTGCAGATGACCGCTAGAAATTAGGAGTTTAAGTTTTATTAAGAGTTTCAAAATTCTTTGGTGTAATTTATTACCCTCTTGCCATATGCAGTTCTACTATGTCTCCGTCTTCTAGAATATGATCCATTCCCGTTCTCATCCCTTGATGTTTTGCGCTTTTTCCCCAGACTCTTGCCCAGGATTTTTCACTTTTTGTAAAGTCTTTATGTATCTCCCTCCCTAGCTCTTCTATAGTAGTCCATTTTTTTAGTGCTATCGGGTTAGTTTCTTTTTCTTTGCCAGGTTGTTTTGTATAAACTCTGATTATCTGTAATTTTTTTAATAATTCTTTTCCTAATTCTTTGGTGTTATATTTTCTTCTGATTACTAATAGTGGCAGGAAAACAATTCTTTCATTTATTCCTTCTTCTATTTCCTGTGGTGTTGCGCTTCCGTGTATTTCAAGTGTGCCATTATGTATGTGGTGGCCTTTTAATATTGCCATAACTTCTTCTTTGCTTCCTTTTATTTTGCCTATGATTTCAATTCCTCCGCTTCCTGTTTTTGTTATTTTGATTGCTGGTCTTTTTCTGTCAAGTATTATTCCTGCATCATGTAACTCTTCTTTAAGCATTTCCTCTTCATTACCAATTACTAATAGGATAATCATGTTAGTTGATCTTACTATGCTCATTATTTCTCTCCCTCTTGGTTTGTTCATAAAATTCTTGTTTATTGCTGGTATTTCTATCAGTTGTAATTTTACTCCTTCGTATTCAAATATTCCAACTTCTATTTCTTTGGTTGTGTATGGGTATTCTGCTATCTTTGGTTTTGCATTTGTAATCTTGCTTAGAAATGTTGATTTACCGCTATTTGTCAAGCCTATTATTGATATGCTTGCTGTTCCTTCTTTTTTTAGCCCAGTAGCCTGTCTAGCTCCAGTTTTTTTTTCTTTTTCGGATAGATCTTTTAGTTTTGCTAGTCTTGATCTTAGTGCTGCTCTTAAAGTTTCTGCTCCTTTATGAGATGGTGCTTCTTTGAGCATAGCTTCTAGAGCTTTTATTTTTTCTATGGTTGTTTTTGCTTCGGAATATTTTTCTTCAAGTTTTCCGTATTGTGGTGTTGCGTTTATTGGCATGTTTTATGTCCATAACTTTTAAAAGCATGTAATCTCTTATTTATTTATGTTTTTTGATTATATAACTAACTTATTAAATGTTAACAATCCAAGCTTTTTGTTACGCCTAATTGCAGCGGTTATTATCTTAGTTACTGGTTTTATTATTGGGAGTATTGTTAGCAGATTAATAAAACGCGTACTTCATGATCTTGAGGCTGATAGAATACTCCATGAGCAGACTCGTGTTAAGGTTCACGTTGATGAGTTTATTGCATCAGCGGCTGCGTATTTTATTTATTTTGCTGCGATTGTTTGGGCTTTAAATCAACTTGGTCTTACAACTACTGTATTGTATGTTATCTTTACTGGGTTATTAGTAATCATTGTTGGCTTTATCTTGCTGGCGTTCAAAGATTTTATTCCAAATGCTTTTGCTGGGTTTACAATTTATAACAGTGATATGGTTAGTCATGGTGATAGGATTAAAGTTGCAAATATTGAAGGGAAGGTGATTCATGTTGGTTTGCTTGAAACTAAGATTCAGACAAACAAAAAAGAGGTTGTTTTTATTCCAAATTCTTTTATGCTGAAAAATATTTTAATCAAGAGTAGGTAATTTTAGTATTTTTGCATTGAATTTTTTCATTAAACTATTAAAATATTTCTTATTCACTGATATTGTTTCCGTGTTTATGTTCGGGTGGAAATTTATTGATCGTGCGTCCCATGCTTCTTGGTCAACTATCGGTATTACTTTCTTTTCTGTGTCATTCATTAATCCTAACGGGGATACTGATCCTGGTGTTAAATGCAGATATTTCATAAGTTGTTCTTCGGATCCAAAGTTTAAATCTCGTACTTTTAGCATCTTTGCCAAACCTCTTATGTCAAGTCTTTTATCCCCATTAAGGATTACCAAATAAAATTTATCTTCAGATTTTAAAAACAGGTTTTTGCAGCGAAATCCTGGTATGTCTTTACAGTGTGTTTTAGAATCTTTTACTGTAAACACTGGTTTATGAGTGTAAACCTTGTACTTGATATTATTATTCTTAAGAAAATCATTTACTTCTTTTTCCATAAATTAGTGGACATTTAGTTAAGTTTAATAATGTTTTTGGCGTTAGTTAAAGACTGCATAAAGTGTTGATAATGCTATCATTGTCCATATTAGTATATTTAACAAGTTGTCTTTTACTATACTTTTAGTATTTATATTTTGATATATCTTAACTAGGCATTTCCCCTGTGTTAACATGCCTACACCAAACAACAGTGTAGTCAAAAGCATTACAGCTGAGATTGTTACAATATCAATCACCTGCAGCAAAGAATATCCAATGATCATTGCTAATGCTAAGTATGTAACAGTAACTGTCTTTTGTTTTTTTAATAATTTTATAGAAAGATTAACAAGCCACTTTGGTTTTATTATCACAACTAATAATTTTGTTAGTATAACAACAGCAAATATTGTTGCAAGTATATCTAATGTATTTAATGTCATATTATCACCTCAATTAATTTACTTGTCTTTGCTAATATTTAAACATTTCTTAAAGAAAAACTCTTAACCGTCAACTTCTTCCGTACCTTGATTTCTATGTATTTGTGCGAATGAAGGTGTAACAACAATCCAGTCTTCTCCGAAACCGGCAATATCTCCTTCTATGGCTTCGCAGGTTTTTTTGAGTTTATTAACTGCTCTCTTAAGTTCAACAATATCTTTATCTTTTAATGGTTTAATATTAACTAGTGCTATTGTGTATCCGTCTCTTAATGCGTCAAGTGTTGCTTTTATATCACTGAAATCTTCTATCGTGTATGGTCGTACAATAACCTTCTGTTTTTTTACTGCATTTTTATCAGTGTCTATTTCTAAATAGTCTTCTTCACTGTAATCATCATAATCATAACCTTCTTCACCCATAATCTTTTCTTTAATTTTCTTAAATGTTTCTTTCATTTTATCACTTTATTTGATGGCGTTAATATTTAAACATTTCGATCGTTTATTGTGTGCTTTCAAGCATACTCACTATATTCCATATCATCATTCTGGTATGTGCCGGTGTTTGAGGGTTATTTGCTAGTTCATCCAGTTTTTGTATGGACCTATCACGTTGTAGTGCCTGATCTTCGTTACAACTTCGTAGTTGTTGTACTGTAGTTGTTATCACCGCCCTAATGCTTTTAGGTACTGTATTATCTTCTTGTATCTGTACCATCATGTTTATTGTTTCCTCGAATCCATCCATATTAGCTCCTTTTTTCTTATTTTTGTAGCTGGTTCATCAATCTTTCTTGGATCTCTTTTGCTTTTTTTTGAGTTTGTGATCCTTGTTTTTCAAGAGTTTTTAGTCTTAAGTCTAAGATCTCCTGTTTTTCTTTGAGTTCTGAGCTTAATTTTGTTTTATCTGTTTGTACCATTACATTTCCTATTATCCTGAATGGTTTTTCAGTGGTTTTCTCTAATTCTTCCTGTGCATTTTTTATCTCGTCTAATTGCATCTTTGCTTGTTGTTGTTGCTGCATAATCCCATGTATGCTCTGCTCTAGCATATGTAATTGTTCTATTTTTTCTTCTAGTTCTTTTGATACTTCTGTCATTATACTGCTTCAACTGTTGTGGCTGTGCTTCGTTGTTTGAATAAGATTCTATTCCCACAGTATGGGCATCTAACTCGCTTTCTCAGATACTCTTGTTTGATTGCGTTTTCGCAATAAAAACACTTATAGCTTACCATTATACCTCATATGCTTTCCCAGTAAATTTTGAATCACAGGCTCTGCATTGCCATACGCCAAAGCTGAATCTTTTTACTCTTTCTTTTTTGCAGTAGGGGCATATCTGCCATCCCTTCATTTTTTTTATGGCGTTTATTGTTCTATATCTTAGTTTTCTTCCGTATCTTGCTCCCCATCCGCCGGTAAACTGAATTTTCTTGGTCATGTCCTTTTAAAGTTCTTTGTTAATAGTTTTTAAATGTTTCTGCAATTAAAATGAGGCTACCCGGATTTGAACCGAGACCGCCAGGTCCCAAACCTGGAATCCTAGCCAAGTTAGACTATAGCCCCTTTGTTATTCTCGAGTATTTTTTATTTATAAGCCTTGTTACATAAACTGATTATTTTTTATTTTGAATCCAATAAACTAGTCCATCTCTAATCTTTCCAGGAGGCACCCCTCTTTCCAATGCTTCTTTTTCATTTAGCCTGCTCATAGAGTATCCTTTTTTTATAGCGCTTTTTGCTGTATCTGATGGAACAGCTAAATTTCTGCTTAATTGCCATTCTAATGGATCACGTAAAAAATGTTTGTAAGACTGAATTAAACGTTTATGAATTAAGCCATTAGCTTCTGATATGGCTAATAATTGTGGAAGTGTGATTAATGGAATTAAAGTTACTCCTTTTTCTTTTAATCTTGTATTTGATTCTTCATGATCATAAGAAAAAATACATGCTGCATGAGAAACAGGATAACCGGCATTCCTAAATTCTTCAGCAGCGTTTACAGTAGTTTCTGTATAGTTTACTAATTCTTCAACTACCAATGCTCTCATCCCTTTTTGGATTAAAGGATTATTTCTATCTCCGGTAATAAGCTCACCATGCCCTCCATCTTTTTTTGATCTTAAATAACAAAAAGGTATTTCTCTTCCTAAAATTTCAGAAACATCATTTCTTAATTGCCAACCAGGAATCATGCCACCTGTTGCAGTTCCTTCTATAAAATCAAATTCTGTTGTATCAATAACTTTGTGAGCGAGTTTTTTAGTTAAAAATTTTAAAACTGCCGGTTGGCCGACAAGCCCCTTAATCATTACATAGCCAGGTCCTCTATTTCCTGTTGTGTATACAAAAGGGTCTTCTCCCCCTTCTACATCTTTTATTTCAATAGCACCGCAATTAATAATCATTGAAGCAATTTTTTCTAAAGTTTCCATAAAAATCTAAATCATCTTAAGTTTAAATATTAAGGTGTGTAATGTATGTGATTAAGCGAAGTTTCCTGAGTGAGCGGAGACCGCCCAAGAAAAATAAATCGAAACCCCAGAAACCGGAAAACTTATATATTCAGAATATATACTAATATATGTGATGTAATATGGTACAAGCTGTAATAAACATTGATGAAAATACAAATAGAGTTTTGAATATTGTAAAAGCTAAATTTGGTTTGAAAGATAAATCTGAAGCCATAAATTTAGTTGTGAATGAGTATGAGCAAACAGCATTAGAGCCAGAATTAAGACCAGAATATAAAATCAAGTTGGCTAAGATTATAAACGGAAAACATATTTCCAGAGAGGAATTTGAAAAAGAGGTTGCATAAATGTATAAAGATTCCTATAGTGAAGAAATCACTAAGAAATTATCTAAGCTAAAGAAGAAAGATGCAGTACAATATTCAAAAGTCTGCAAGAAGATGGACTCCATTTTGGAAAATCCAGACATAAGCTATAAGTTTTTGCATCATGAAATGAAAGGACTTCAAAGAGTGCATATTGGACATTTTGTTTTGGTATTTGCTGTTAACCATCAAAACAAAAGCGTCTCTTTTGAAGATTATGACCATCATGATAATATCTACCAATAAGTTTTCTGGGGCTTACTAAAATTAAGAGTATATCGTTTTATTGATGAAGGAGCATCGTTTAAAGAAGATTTTCTTAATATGTTTAGAGGTGGGAAAGAAGTTGAGAGATTGGTGCAGATGGGAGTATATCATCTTCTTAAATAAAACCAAAAACCCATTACAAAATACAAGAAAAACAAAACAACACTAAAGAATTCTTCAAGAAAAACAAAACACTGATCATAATAGTAACAATTAGAAAAGTTCTTATATCAATAGTCTTTGTTTAGTTTATGAAACAGGCAATTCTTGTCCGTGCTGATCTTAAAATGGATAAGGGTAAATTAGCTTCTCAAGTTGCTCATGCTTCTGTAGAAGCTGTTTTAAGAAGTTCTTCTTCAAAGGTTGATCTTTGGCGTTCTGAAGGTATGAAAAAGGTGATATTGAAAGTTACTGATCTTAACTCTTTACGTGATTTTCAGCAAAAGGCTAAACACGAAAAACTTGTTGCTGCGTTAATTACTGATAGTGGTAGAACTAAATTTCATGGTACTGTTACAACAACTTGTTTAGGCATTGGACCGGATACAGACGAGCTTATTGATAAGGTTACTCATGAACTAAAACTGCTTTAGTAACTTTTTTAAAGCTTTAAATGCTTTAATTCTATGCAATTACGCCTCACCTTAACGTATAGTTTGGTGATACCGCAAGCTACTGAACCACCAAGAAATTCTCGTGGTCTGTGTTTTAGGTGGTTGTGTGATTTTTTTGAAGAAAATCCTGGTGAGACCAGACCAACTGGGTTACGTAACTTCAATTTAAAAAAGTTGAGAAAAGTTTATGATAACCTATTGGCAAAATATAATATCTCAGAGTTTCAAATAACTTCAAGAGATTGGTATTTAGTATGAGAACTCACAAACATGGAAGAGGAAGCTTATAACACCACTATCTTCATTTCACCGCCCACTTTGGTACCTTACCATCTACTGTCTACCAGTAGATGGTAATGTAGGTGGATTTAACCCCTAGAATGACCTACTCCAAATAGAAACACTACTATTCCTATGAAAGTTATTATTAATTTTGCAAAGATATGATCAGCAATTCCAGAAACCCAAGGCAGAATTACTAATGCAACCCCAATTAATACAGCCATTGCTGTTCCACTAATTATTGCGTTTGCTTCACCCATAAGGGCATTATATTCG
>JBBSWJ010000010.1:0-1181 GCA_038046345.1 Nanobdellota archaeon
TGTATTCTAACATCAAAAAAAACTTGAGTAGGACAATGATTAATTAATCTTTCTGACCTTGCTGAGTACCTTGTTTCACCATAATAATAAGGATCTTCATTACCGCTAGCTGTCCATTCCATTTTTGTAGTAATTATATAGTTATATATAAGGTTTTGGTTTTGCTGCTCCCATCTAAAATGCCCCGTTTTTATCAACCAATTTTAAAGATTTGAAGCTTTGGTTATTTATCGTTATGTAATAGTGGTTACAACAGAAAGCTTCATAAACTCACCCTGTCCATCAGGCTATATGAGCCTAGAAGATAAACTAGCCCAAACAATTACCAATGGAGAAGAGTTTGATACAGCTGAAGCCCTACTAATTGCTTCTGGAATAGACTCTAAAAAAACTATAGCTGACTATAAAGAAAAATTACGCCAAATTGCTTTAGGTTTTAGAACAAGTTTTAGAATCGGATGGTTAAGAGATAGCCTACAAATAAGTTTATGGGAAGAATTTAGAAGAAAATACCCTCAATTAGAGCAAGATAATGAAGCATTGGAAAGTTATGCTCTTCACA
This sequence comes from Nanobdellota archaeon, assembly GCA_038046345.1. Lineage (GTDB taxonomy): Archaea > Nanobdellota > Nanobdellia > SCGC-AAA011-G17 > JACPNG01 > JBBSWJ01. Next base: position 563 of record JBBSWJ010000010.1, read on the forward strand.
AGTATTTATTTGGTTACAGACCAACAAGGTATAACCCTCATCGCTTTTTATTTCATGAAGTTATTAATGCACAGCTATCACCCACAGAGGAAGTTGGAAACTGTGTGGGGCTAGCATCATTATTTCATACAGTAGGAGAGCTTATTGGAATCAAAACAGTACCCATGTTAACATATAATCATATCTATTTACTACAAGAGACAGTTGAAGGAAATAAAATAAATATCGAAACGGCCACTCCATACGGGTATGACTACAAAAGACATGACGGAAGAGTTTCAAATAAGAGGGGGATAGTCTCTTCAGTTTATGCCCATAGAATCTCAGTTGCTCACAATAAAGAAGAAAAAGATAGATTAACAGGTATTTGGGCAGGAATCACTCTAGACCGGTCACACATCCTTGCTTGTAATGCATTTTCATTTTTTGAGAATGGAAATTTTAAAGATGCAGAACGATGTTTTAAAACAGCAATTGAGTTAGACCCACTGTATGCCGCTTACTTTGCAGGATATAACAAAAGATTAGTTCAAGAGTCTTATCCAGAACTTGCAATGTTCTTTACACGCCTTTCTTTAGAGCAGAATGTTCCATGCATGCGTACCGCTTTTATTGAAGG
>JBBSWJ010000011.1:0-55108 GCA_038046345.1 Nanobdellota archaeon
ATATACTGCAAATTTTGTCCCAGATTCTATACCCATCTGCTCTCTGATTTCCTGCGGTATAACAACCTGTCCTTTGGGAGATGTTGTTGTTATCTGAACTTCCTTTTCCATAGCATACCACCAAGTAAAATTATTTTACTTTTGTACTTAAATACTTTTCGGTTTTAATTGAGCCTACCACCTTTTTTACGATTACACCGACAACTTTAAGGTTTCATTTCTTGGCCCCTAAGTATTCATGGATATAAAACTGATGAGCACACTCGCTCTGTTGCACTTCGCTACGCCTTTGCAATTTTATTATTTTTATTAATCATATAAGTTATCTCTGACAACACAGATATGCATGGCTTATCTCAGCGTTCATATGACATTGTTAAGTTCTAAAGCTATTATGCCTCAATGGAAGAGAATATCACAATAAACACTGGTACCGCTAACCTTATATAGTTCTGATTACTAATGGGTAGTAACATCATGGAAAAACCAAGAAAAGACGCTTTAGAAGAAATTATAGGTATAACTAGCAATGATCCATCAACCAAGCTAAAAAGAATCGAAACGCTAATAGGCTGCTTTGCTTATGGGGCTGCGAATATTATATCCGCCGTAAACTTTTTACCTTCAGCTGTTGTTCATAAAATAAACGACACCAGAATAAACCAGCCACTCCTCGACGACAGAGATATTATAGCATTAGAGCTTGGCACGCTGGGTGGAATAACTGTTGTGCTAGTAGAAATTGGGTTGTATTCCACTATCATTGGGGGAGGTTATCCTGAAATTTTATTAATCCCTGTTTTTACCAACTTAGCATCAGCTTTTTATGAGGCTGGAAGAGCAATTTATACCTGCAATAGGTAAGCTACACCAAACAAGCATAAAACTATAAATCTTGAAAACAATGTTTTGTAGAGTGAGCTAATCCCCCACGATCTGTGAAGGCATATTTTAAAAATAAGCAATATATCTCATTATCATGAGTTCAAGAAAGGGATTATTACCCCTAGTGTCAAACACGGCCATAACTATGCTTAGGCTTGAGATGGCTGGTATTGACAATGAGACTACGTATCTTAGCTCGCTAGTTGATCGTTTATCTGGTGATGGTATTGCAGCAAGAGGAGATAACCCGCTTGTTATGACAGTAATAGCGGGGGCTACGGAAAACAACGAGAACGTGGGAGAAGCCGGGATGAGATTAGCTATAATTACCGCACTGACAGTGTATAGACTATTAGAAAAACAAGCAGAGTTAGATAAATATGTAAATTAAAATACATGCTAATCAAAAGTCACCAAGCACAGACTGGTTTTCTTTATTTGTAGAAAGTAAGTTATTATTAGACTCACTACCATTGAAAACAGGGCAAATAGAATGAAAAACACACCAATTACATAATGGAGTTACACTTGGCTTAAAATTATTAGTAGACTCTATAACTTTTATTGCATCCAAAACTTCATTTCTCAAAAGTTCCAACTCTTCATCTGATCTTTCAGAGATCATCTCTTTATTAAACGCTAAAAAATGCCAAACCAGTTTAATTTTCTTTGCATCACCAAAATTCTTCTTAACCCATAAAGAATACATAGCAAGCTGCTTGTCATTATCAACAGCCTCCTGAGACTTTAACCTTGAACTAGTTTTAAAATCATGAACCTCATAATTACCGCCACCAGCATCTGCAAGGCGATCAATACGGATATGATATTTATGCTCACCATCTAGATCTAAAAAATCCTTAGTTTCAACACCTAAAGTAGCTGTTTGATTAAAAGGCTTATTCTTTAAATAATAACCCAAAATAAGATGCTCACCCCTTATTCTATAATCTTCCTTTGTTGCTCCATTCTTAACGATCAGAATATTATCAACCCAATGTTCATTCCATAAGCTATTGAAAAAAACAATTAAGTCTTCGGGAGAGTTCAGTTTATTATTCATCAAATCAGCATATAATCTTTCAAGAGTTTGATGTACTAAATCACCCAAGAAAGCTTCAATAGTTGTTGGAATATCAACTTCTATCTTGTCGATGTATTGAAATTTATACTTTAAGGCACATTGCTTAAAGGTTTCAAGCCTAGAGTGAGAATACCAGCCCATGAATGTAACATAAACTATAAACTATTAAAATATTTACCTATTAAACTAGTCATGTTTAAGCTCATATAATCTCAGTTCTTCAAAAAAACACGCTTTTCTTTTTAACAGTGTGGCATGATATCCAGAAAAATCAATATCTTTAGTCAAAGAAGAAACAACAATCAAAATTTTACCACCATCTTTTAAAAATCTATTTGCATCTCTCAAAAACCTTGTTATTACTTCAGAACCACTTTGTCCGCCAGTTGTAACAACCTTAGACTCTTCATCTTCAGCAGGATCATTCGGCAAATAAGGCGGATTGAACAAGATCAAATCAAACTTACCATTAACATTATCAAATAGATCAGAATGGACAGCATTTAATCCAAGCTGTTTACAATGATTTACAGCTTCTTCATTAATATCAACAGACAAAACATCTGCACCAAACTCTTTACATTTAACAGAAAGAAAACCAGACCCGCAGCCCATATCTAATATTCTACCATTAGCGTATTCTAAAAAAGAAAGAAAGAGGAAAGAATCCTCTTCAGGTTCGTAAATCATCACCAATCAATAGAGTCGATGTCTGACTCTAAAGAATCAAGGTTGTCATTGGACAGCTCATCACTGGCATCCTGCAACCCAGCAATCTCACTATCTGTTATTAGCGCATCATTTGGTGCCTTACTATCTGGACCATCATCTACTTGATTTGGTTTGCATCCTGCAATGGTCAATATCATAATTAATACTGCCATCACAAGTAGTGTTCTTTTCATTGTGACTCTTCTCCTTCAATTGGTGGTTTAATACCAGAATTTGGATCACTGCCACGAAGTTTACATTCAGAAACATCAACACCAGATGAATGTATAATTCTTAGCATATCTTTCATGGTATTATGGACAACTCTTAATTCAGAATGAGCTTCCTTAACCAAAGATTTTGCTTTATCCAGTAACTCTCTGACTTTATTAGGATCAGCTGAATCACCCAAACTTTTAATTTCAGAAAGTACAGCATGAACTTGCTCAGACAAACTATCAGCAGAGTCTAAATGCTCACCGTAAGTATTTAGCTTTTCATCCAAAACAGAAGTGTCCACATTAGCTTCTGACAATGCAGATACAGCACACTCAAGTTTATCTTCAACATTCTCAAAACGATCGATTACTCCATCAAGACGACCAACAACAACACGCCATGCATGACGCCTAGCATGATGCTTGATATCATTCCATGAATCCTTGATAGTTTTTGCAGCTTCACGCAGCTCTTCTTTTGTAGTTGCAGCTTCAACATCTAGCTTAGCAGCTTCAAGATCTGAAATAGAAGCATCAAGTTTACCAAGCATTTCGGCAGCTTCTTCTTCAGGGATATTCTCATTCTCTTCAATACGAGACTTTACCTTCTCAAGATAAGCAATAGCTTGATCAGCAGAGTTTAACAAAAATACTTTTGCATCTTCAAACGCCTGCGCCTTGACTGCATCACAATCTAGATTATCATTTTCATCATCGCACGCTTCTTTTATAGCATCACGGGTCTCCTTAAACTTAACTAAATTTTTGTGATAATTATCTTTTGCTTCTTGAAACCGTGCCTTTGCATCTTCAAAATTATCACGGGCAATATTCATACGCCTAACATTTTTTGGTTTAACAACATTATCATCATTCTCAGCAAATGCTACGGAAATACTGCTTAACAATAATACTGTTAATACTAATAATGAAATTATTTTTTTCATAGTTTTTTACCCCCTATGGTATGAATCACAAAGTTTGCCTTGTTTATAAATAAACTTTAACAAACAAGATAATAAAGCTTTACAACGCTTTATTAAACAAAAAAATGGCAAAAAAAAGCTTATTTAGGAGAATACCACACAATTTAAATATGAAAAAGCATAAACTCCATTAATATGAAGTATTTATCTTTACTGGCGGTGTTATTGCTAATCCCCGTTGCTCAAGCTGCGATACTGCATGGTACTGTGTATGATCTTAGCTTAGAACCAGCTCAAAAAGCAATAGTATCAGTTGACACAATACCAAAACAACAAGTAGCAGCAATTGACGGCAGTTATACCCTAAACATACCGAAAGGAGATTATACCATACAAGCAACACAAAACGGGTATAGCACAACAGAAAAGATAACTATTGTTGATGAAAGAGAATATACCTTAGACCTATTTTTATTTGTAGACTTAAGTGATGATGAAGGTTTAACAGATGACGTTATAGACATTGACGAAGAATACCCTTATGAAGACAATAAAAATTATATGTGGTTTAGCCTGTTGATTATACCCATCTTAATTGTAATAGCATACATTAAATTTAAACCAAAGATACCACCAGAAGTAAAAGAAGCGCTAACAGATGATTTAGAAAAAGTAATCACAATCATAAAAAAACATGGCGGTAGAACTACTCAAAAAGCAATAAGAAAAGAGTTAGGATTATCAGAAGCAAAAATAAGCTTAATAATTGCAGACCTGGAAAATCAAGGCAAAATACGCAAGTTCAAGAAAGGAAGAACTAATATTATCGTGATGGCATGATTGCTAGTTTGATCATGAATTCATAAAACGCAGCAGCACTTGAATACCCAGAATCAATTGTTACCTCACGTGTAAGCAACGCTGCATTTAATGAACCAAATACATCTGATTCAGTGGCATCTTCAAAAGCATCTCTAGGAATACCTGTTCTTGACAAACCAACCTCTGCAACATTAAAATGAGTAGATGAATTAGCTATCCCTATCAAGTCACTTTCTTCTGCCATTCTTCTTGCTAAAATATTTGAAGGAAACATATACAAAGTATTCTGATGATTTCCTACCTCGATTATTGGACCTTCATCTTCAAACCATCTTCTACGCTGTTCAATCTCCTGTTTAGTAGGGTACCTAAAACCAATACCTCGAGCCATAATACTAGCCGGATGATCTAAGAACCAAACAGCGCCCATATCATCAGCTCTAGACATAAGCTCAGTAAGTGGGCGTTTTACATTCGGAAAACCTTGCTCATTAAAACGTGCTATAACAATGCCCTGCCCCTCTTCTGAATAAACCTCAACAGATCTTAAGAGATAAAAAGATGGTTCTTTTTCTACCCTTACTACATTATCTCCTAAAACCGTATGCTCAATACCTTCTTGATTTAATTTTTCAATAGCCACTTTTAAGGTCAAATGATCTTGATCTCCAACTCTCTCAGTGATACTTAAAATATCAACACGCTTAGAAGCTGTATCTACAATATCTCTAATTGATGAAGATTTATGAAAATGAGCATGCAAATCCATATACACTTTACTATCATCCTTTGGTAACTCCTTTGCACCAAAGACTAAATCATGTAGAAAATGCGGCAACTCTCTTAATACATCAACCTTAAGCGAGTACCTAACTCCTAATGTTGCTAACAAATAAAGCTCTTTTGCTAATGTCATGCTTAAAGCATAAGAGCAAATGTTATAAAACTTACTAGATAGTTCTTATTTTGTCTAACAAGCTATTCCACTCTGCTCTTTTAGTATGAGTCTTTCCAAACCTAACACAAACAGGATTCAGCTCTTTCCAATACCTTTTTGGGAATAAACTTAGTAAATCCTTTTCAATCTTATGCGGAGATTTATTATTAGTCCAACCTAGCTTAATTGATATTTGGGCAAGATGGGTATCCACCCCAATAGTATTGTACCCTAATTCGGACAGAAACACATTAGCAGTCTTCCTACCAACTCCAGGAAGGGTAATAAGTTCTTCAACAGTATGCGGGGCCTCTTTATTAAAACGATTAACAATTAGCTTAGCACATTCAGAAACATTTTTAGCTTTAGTCTTATAAAAATTAACTGAATGAATAATCTTTCGCAAATCAGCAATATTAGCATTTGCAAGCATTTCAATATTTGAATATCTCTTAAACAAACTTTCTGCAACAGGTATTGTTATCTCATCTCTAGTCCTAGCAGAAAGTAAAGTAGAGATTAAGATCTGCCATTCCTTCTTCCAAGACTCAGCAGCCAAACGCATTGGAGCATGTTCCAACTTTTTTATTGCAACAAACTGTTTAATGGCAATCCTTCTGTTCATAACAAACTGTAATTATTATTAACTAATTAAGTTTACTAAAATACTCACGAACACGCTCAAGAATGTTAGCAATAAGAAACTGCTCTATGCGCTCGTGGTATAACACGGAAAGCTGCTCAAACTCAGTAATGCGATACTTATTTATAACTGATTCAACAATAAACAAATCTTTTAATCTTCTAATCTGCCTCCTTATGTTTGACGGAGCAATACCTAACTGGGGCAAGCCTAAAGAATCACGATTTTTAATAACAAGCTGCTGGACTTCATCACAGGCTAATAATTGTTTTTTAGATGATGCATGATGCAGAACCTGCAAAACATCAACTATAACATCCCTAGAATCCCCCGGTTGTAACAGCCCTATGGATAAGCATAACTTTTTATACAACTCACGCCCAGAAACCTCAAAAGGTTTTTCGTAACGACGCAGAGTAATTTCTGTTAAAGGTGTATCCCTTGCTACAAGAGGCATTATTTAATTATAACAACGATTATTAATAAAGTTTTGGATGTTGCTATAAACAAAATAACCTACGACACTATCTACGTAATCTAGGGATCCAACGCGGAGTTTTTTTCTTATAGTCCAAGTATTCTTTACCGAAACGCTTCTCCATACCTTTCTCTTCGCTTAGTCTAAAATATAAATCATTAAACAAAAAGAAAGCTATTGTGTATACGCCTAACGCAATAGACTTAAACCATAATGTTTCACCTACCAAAATAAAAAACACACCAGATATCATTGGGTTACGGGTATACTTGTAAGGGCCAACAATTACCAACTTTTTTGTTGGATCCCATGGTGCAAGAGTACCTTTGCCAATGCGGATAAATAACTTGATAGTTAAAACGACCAACAAACTACCACTGAATAAAAATATATTACCAGCAAACTTAAAGATATCAAACTTAGGCATTAATGGTGGAAAAAGGTATAACAGAACCCATGGTATAATAATCACAGCTGTTAAAGGTAATAATAACGCCCTAAATTGTTTAAGCAACATTGTAAAACAGTTAACCTCAATGCATAACATATGAAAGAAAAATCTTTTAAAGCTTTTGAGTGATAAATAAGATCATGGTAGAAACACTTGAAAAGCAACCATGCCCATTCTGTGCTAAAAATACCTTAACTCTTACAGAAGACTTGATGGACATTCCGTACTTTGGTAAAACATACATCCTGTCAATGAATTGCAACAATTGCAAATACTCAAAATCTGATGTTGAATCTCAAGAAAGAAAAGAACCAAAAAGATATACCTTTGAAATAAGCAAAAGTGAAGATCTAAATGTGCGAGTTGTAAAAAGCTCAGAAGCAAGAGTAAAAATACCAACATTAAAAATGGATATGCGACCAGGACCTGCTAGTGAAGGATTTGTTACAAACATAGAGGGATTATTAACCAGATTCAAAAAGATAATCGAAGACGAAAGAGACAACGCCGACGATGATCAAATAAAAAAAACAGCAAAAAATTTACTAAAGAAAATTTGGAAGATAGAAATAGGAGATGTACCAGCAAAAATAATTATTGAAGATCCAAGCGGGAATTCAGCGATAATATCAGAGAAAGTTGAAGTTGAAAAATTAAAATGAAACTATTTTTTATCAATGCATACTCCAAGAAAGATGTATTACCATTAGTTAAGAAGATCAAGATCAGTGAAAGATTGGGATTATTAACAACAGCACAATACATTAACCAATTAGATGCAATACACAAAGCAATACCAAGATCGGTTATTGGCGGACAAGTAATAGGGTGCGAGGCACATAATGCTTTGAAAATAAAGGACCAAGTTGACAGCTTTTTATATATCGGCACCGGAAAATTTCATCCAATTGAGATAGCACTCACAACACAGAAGGAAGTATACTTATTAAACCCAGAATCAGAAACATTCAGTAAACTTAAAAAAACTGAAATAAAAGATTATGAAAAAAGAAAAATTGGACTAAAGGCTAGATTCTTATCCGCAGAAAAAATTGGGATACTAATAACAACAAAACCAGGACAATATCATCCAAAACAATACCTTGATTTACAACAGAAAATTGATACTATAAAAAAAGTAAAGGCATTAAAAAATAAAGAGCTGCACTTATTCTTATTTAATAAGCTAGACCCAACAGAACTAGAAAATTACCCCGATATAGACTGCTGGGTGAATACAGCATGTCCAAGACTAAAAGATGATTTTTTAGATAAAGCAGTAATTAATCTATCTGAGATTAATACACTAAAATAGTACAAAACCTTTAAATAACAACAATACCCCCTGTGTTGGATAATGACACAATCAGAAGTATTGAAGGAATTTACAAGCTGGTTACAGGAAAAAGGGTTTATATGGGGCCCAGAACCTGAAATTTATGGGGGTGTATCTGGAACATACACTTATGGCCCAATGGGCAAATTACTAAAAAATAAGATAGAAAATAGCGTAAGAAGAGTTTTTACAAGCAATGGCTTTTGGGAGATAGAAGGACCAACTGTGCTACCAGATATCGTATGGCAAGCATCAGGACACTTAGACACATTCAAAGATCCAATAGTAACATGCAGCAAGTGCAACGCAATATACAGAGCAGACAAAATAATTGAAGAAACACATGACATAACCGCTTCTAATTTGTCCGATGATGAAATGCTTGAATTCATAACACAAAAAAAAATAAACTGTCCAAAGTGTAAGTCAGCTTTTAATCAAAAAATAGAACGAAAAAGCCTAATGATGAAAACAAAAATAGGAAACCAAGATGCAGCATTAAGACCGGAAACTGCAACAGTAACATACCTGCCATTCAAAAGATTTTACACATTTTTTAGAAAAAAACTGCCAATAGGAGTATTTCAGATAGGAAAAGCTTACCGAAACGAAATAAGCCCAAGACAACATGTAATACGCGGCAGAGAATTCACACAAGCTGAAGGTCAACTGTTTGTAGATCCTGAACAAAAAAAAACATGGGAGAAGTACAAAAGTATATCCAAAGAAAAATTACCTTTATGGTCACGGAACGATCAAGAAAAACATAAACAAGTAAAATCAATAAAAATTGCAGACGCTATCAAAAAAAAATATTTACAAGGTGAAACATATGCATGGTGTATATGGTTAGCATACTCACAGTTCAGAGAGATGGGTATACCAGAAGATTGCATACGCATAAGAGAGCATCACCCAGATGAAAAAGCATTCTATGCAGCAGAAGCATGGGACATAGAAGTTAAACTAAACACTTATGGGTGGATTGAAATGTGCGGCATACATGACAGAACAGATTATGATCTAAAACAGCATGAGAAGTTCAGTAAAACCTCACTAGACGCTATGAGAGAAGACGGAACAAAAATAAAACCCCATGTCTTAGAAATAGCATTCGGAACAGACAGACCAACACTAGCCATACTTGATATATTTTATGAAAAAAAAGAAAAAGAGGAAGGAAAAACCATATTTAGAGTACCTTATCATATCGCACCAGTTGATGTTGTAATATTACCATTAGTAAAAAAAGAAGAACTAACAGACACAGCTAAAAAGATAAGAAAACAATTAGAAAAAGAGTTCATAGTAGAATATGATGAAACTGGAAGCATTGGAAGAAGATATTTACGGGCAGCAGCAGTAGGCACACCTTACGCGTTAACAGTAGACTACGATGGTATCACATTAAGAGACAGAGACACTGAAAAACAAGTTAGAATAAAAGAAGATGGGATAAATGAAACTTTAAGAAACCTGTTTGACGGTGATGCAACCCTTAAGAGCATTGGAAAAGAATTATGATTCTTCTTTAGAAGGTTTAGCAATCATAATCAAAACAACAACAGCAACAACGGTAACAACCAATGCAACACCTAGCTTGTACAGATAAACATTATTTATGTTAATTTCAGCAACAAGGAAATCATCAACAAATGATTGAATAGCATCACGCCAGAACAAACCTATTATCAAAGAAAGTGAAGTGGTAATGGCAAGTATTGTATGTTTACTAAACTCTCTTTTAAAATAAGATGCATGCTTTTTACTAATGTTCGCACCGTCTCTTAACTTATCTCTTGCTTTTTGAACAAACATACCATCTAAAAAAAGTTCCGGCTTAAATAATTTTTGGCTTCATAACAAACAAAAGTTTAAACTAAATGCGCGCAGTTAAGTTTTTAAGTACACCACGGCCATTTAAGGCTAAAAAGGGCCTGTAGCTCAGTCCGGTAGAGTGCTCCCTCGGCATGGGAGGTAATAACCCAAAATGCCTCGGGTTCGAATCCCGACAGGTCCATAATCACAGGAGGCTACAATGGAAGACTGCATATTTTGTAAGATAATAAACGGAGAAGTCGAACATAATAAGATATACGAAGATGAGCACAGCTTCGCATTCTTAGACAGAACTGCAATAAACAAAGGGCATACTTTAGTAGTTCCAAAAACCCATGTAAGCACATTACTTAAACTAAATGATAAAGAAAGGGACGCTATATTCAAAACTGCACAAAAGATTGCAGGAAGCTTTAAAGAAGCTGTTGGTACTGACAACTTTAATATAAGCATGAACAACGGAAAATTTGCAGGACAAGTAGTATTCCATGCCCATGTACATGTAATCCCAAGATTTGAGAACGACGGATACGACCACTGGGAAGGTAAAGACTGCAGTCCAATAGAATCAAAAAATATTGCAAAAAAAATTAGAGATACGTTAGCACGCCTCCGTAACTCAGCTTGGTAGAGTGCCAGTTTCATACGCTGGTTGTCGAGGGTTCAAATCCCCCCGGAGGCATTCTATAACATGAAATTACTGATTTCTTGATAATAACATAAGATTGATCACTTACATGTTTAATGTATATGATTAATTATCTAACATTATTTTAAATGAAGAAACTCAGTCAACGATCTCAGTAGGAATCTTTTTAAGATCACAAAAATCCGAAGAAAAATTATAAGCACCTGCATTTAAGAACACTAGCCCATCACCAACCTTAGGGTTTATTAAGAATACACTATAACGAAAAATATCCATAGAACACGGTGTTTGCCCTTTGATAACGTAAGCTTTACCACTTTCTAATTCCCCCCCCACTTCTAAACGATGATGCGTAGCAAAAGTATCAATTGCAGAATTATAAACTGAACAGTCAATAATTATATTATTATCATAAATATTTTTTATGCTGGTTACTAGCTTGATACATGGAGCTGCAATAAATCTACCAGGCTCTATGATCAGTTTAATATTTTTTAACCATTCCCTTAATTTTTTTATATCCTCAAAAATAGGCCCAACATCTGCATGTAAATTTTTGTACTTAACTGGTATACCCCCGCCTATATTTATGAGATCAATACTCTGAAATGTTTCTGGTGTTAAAGAATCTTTTAGCTCATAAACCAAATTCCATTCGCTAATATTCTGAGTCTTTCTATGAAAATGTATGCCTAGCTTGTTTATGTTAATATTTTTTCTTAATTCTGGAATTAACTTATTAATTTGATATGAATACATACCAAACACAAAATATTTACCAGTGTGAATTGTATGCTCTCTCAACCGCATCCTCAATAATAAATTTATTTTTTTGTTATTTTTTTGAATAAAATCTAATAACGAATTTAAGTCAGCTTCATTATCTACAACAAAGTTTTCAAGACCATACGAAAAAACTTTTTTTAAATCAGAAGCCTGAAGGAAAAACCAAATACGCTTCTTATCTCTTATCTTAGAAATACTTTCAATAGTATGAATACTAAAAAAACAGTCAGTTTCAAGCTCAAGAATACCCGCAACTTCATAATTAGTCTTTGCACTATAAGAGATATAATCCGCTAATCCGCTTATGATACTAAACTGTTCTAAAAGTTTTTTCTTGCTCAGTACAAATTTACTCATTGATTAAACCATCCTTCTTTAACACTTCAAGAACAGAAACCATTACTAACGGAAAATTAATAGACACATCCCCAATAACAGTAACAGCATCAGAATCATCCTTGATTTTACCCCAAGATTTGGCCTCATTAGTTGTAGCACCGCTCATACTTCCAGAATAGTAGCTGGCAGTGGTCATGTACACAGCATAATCAAGCCCGCCATTTAACAAACAAGCAAGTATAGCATGATGTTTAGATACGCTCCCGCCAAGAGAGATCAAACCTTTAATATCATCCTGAGATACAGTCAGTAGAATATTCTGAAAATCCTGAACTACATCAATAATAAAATCAGGATATTTTTGCTGAAATAAGAATAAATGAAAACCAAAAGACCCATCAGTAATTGCTGGACAGAATATTGGAACATTATTACTAGATGCTTGGTACAAAATTGAGTTTTCATCTTTTAATTCTAACCCTATCTCTTTTAAAAATTCAGAAACAGCCCAACGTTTTTTCTTCTGATATAATTTATCAAATAACGGAAGCAAATAATTTTCAAAATTACAATAACTTTCATTGGTGATAAATAAGTTACCAACACGATTAACCCCCCGTTCATATAAAGCTACATCATTAGAATTAAAGTCCCCCACAATAAAATTTTCACCAATAGACTTCATAATATCCTCCTCTATAGAACCGACAGTTGTAACAACAACATCAGCCATACCAAGCTTTATGATCTGAGAAAAAAAACCTCTTAGCCCAGAAGTAACCATGTTTGATGTAAAAGTAAGAAAGATCTTTGCTGAAGCCTTCTTCATTTTAATGATTGTTTCTGAAGCTTTTGATAACTCAATACTTTGAAACCCAAGATTCTTATAACAATTCACAAGATCTTGCACACTCATTCCGGATTTCCAATAAAAATCTTTCACATAAGCCATTTTAAAAACTAAGAAAACACTATTTAACTTAATTTACGGATATTATCTACTGAGTTGTATCCCATGCCATAGCATGGTAAAGAAAGGTTTAAAAGAGTATCTTAGGCCTTAATAAGATGGAATATACTGGCTATAATAGTAAAAGTGCGGACTATCTAGGTAATGTAAATTTCAGAGGTAGACGAGCATGCTGCCATAAAGGCTGCAATGACTGTGTTTTAATTACTGGGTATTAATGCCCAAACCTATCTGAGTTTAATAATTGGCTTACATGTTTTTTGCGTAATTTTGTGGCAATATTCCTATCATTAAGAAACTTCTTCATTAAAATAGCTGTATGCTTACCAGTAAACAGGTGCGGCAATAAAACATAATCAGCACCAACAGAGTATAAATCAAGAGCTGATTCAACATGGTTTTCAGTAACAACAACAACAATTTGTGGGTTAATGTCCTTTAGGTAAGAAACAAGAATCTTATTAATCTCTTTATCCGGAATAGCGCTGATTACCATCTTAGCGTAACTGACGTTAATCTGCCTTAAAACCTCAATATTGGTAGCATCACCATAGATACAATCAACTTTCTTATCCATGAGCTGTTTAATGATATCCGGGTTACTGTCTATCACGATAACATTCTTACCAATATCTTGGAGATTTTTTAAGAACATACTGCCCATTCTATGACATCCGAATAAGATAACATGATGTTTTTTCTTTTTATTATACCCTAAACTTGTAGACTTATTTTTTAGAACCGCTAATTTCTCGAATGGACTAAGAAAACGAGAGAAAAATAAGTACAAACCCGAATCATGATTAATAATGTAACTTGTTATCAGCATACTTGTTATTGTAACAAAAATAGCTATTGAAAAAAATTCTTGGTTTATATGCTTAAACGTATAAAATGCAAGAACAGCCATGATAAGACTAAACTCAGAAACCTGCCCCATATCCACGCCTGTGATAAAGCTTGTACGTTTCTCATAACCAAAAATACTTGCCAACAAAAAGATTATTATTGGTTTTATGATCAAAACCACCAACAACAACACAATGATAGTAAATACCATCGAACTTGTAATAGGAACAAGATGCAATCCAAGAGCTACAAAAAAAATCGTTGAAAAAAACCCACGTAAACCTTCTACATGACCAGCAATATCATGATTATAAGGTAAACTTGCAAGACCTACACCAGCCATAAATGCACCAATAACAATAGAAAAACCAAACCAGCTTGATAACAAAGCAAACAAAAACATAATAGTAACTGCCCATAAAAATAATAACTCATGGGATTTTGCAGAAAAATTAAATATACCTGGAAGAGCAAACCTGCTTACTATAACAACAATTAATATCAAGATAATTGTTTTCAAAAATGCCCAGCCTAACACATTAAAACTAAAATCAGTAACAGTTGCAAGCGCAGCAAGGACAAAAACCACTATTACATCCTGCATGATTAACAAACCAAGCATTAATTTTCCATGCAAAGTATCAACCACTTCTTTATCTTTTAACAGTTTAACAACAACTGACGTAGAAGAAAAAGCAATAATAAGCCCAGTATATACAGAAACTAATGATGAGAATCCCAATAAAGAACCAACCAAATAGCCAATAGCAAAGGTTATACCTACTTGCAGCAACCCGCCAACAACTGCGAATAAAGAAACTTGCTTAAGCTTAGGTAAATTAATCTCTAAACCAACAATGAACAATAAAAAGGCAATACCAATCTCTGAAAGACTAGCAATGTCTGCAGTATCTTTTACCAAACCTAAAACCAACGGCCCAATAATAACTCCCGTGAGTATATATGCAGGAATGAACGGCTGACGAAATAAATGAGCAATGTATGCAAGTATTGTAGCTACAATTATTATTACCCCTATGTCATAAACCAAGCCCTGTTCAATTACCACTTAAATCACCATCTCTTTACTAAATATAGTTGCTATTTACTTTTAAATCTTGCTTAACATAGTTATTTTGAAACCAACAATAAGGTTTAAATAATTTGTAAAATATTATCACTGAAAGAATGAAACTAACAATTAGTGTACTTATATCAATCATTGGAATAATTTTGTTATCTACACCACCAACTGTAACTGGAGCATTAATCGGAACTACGACTAGTGTATCTTTTCTTAGCCAAATTTTAGGATTGATACTAATTACTTTAAGTATTGCAACGTCTATGACTAATGGGTTAGAAATAAGGGTAACAGATAACATCAAAGAATCAAAAATACTTTTAAAATTAGCAAAAGATGCAAGAAAAAATGCTCACGTTAGAAGCGAGTTAACGCACCTTGGAGATGAATTAAAAAAAGGTAACCTTGAAGCTGGATTGGGTCGTCAAGGTCATATCGAAGATACAGGTATTTTTATTTACGTGGGCGCAATGGTGGAAGACTATACTTTAATAGAACTGGGGAAAAAAGTTATCAAATCGTTGGTGAATCTGGAAAAGGAAAAAATCAAGACCGTGTGATGGCAGAGTTGACTAGAATTTACAAAAATTAATCCCATTTTGTAAAATAAGTTCTAAATTCCAAATTTTGAATCAATCTATCTACTGTGCGCCTAACTGAACCTTCAGATATCTCACCAACAATTATCATACGTGGCAAGCAAAAAAAAGTTCCAGCTTCATCTTCACCAGTGCGTCTATTTTTTTCAAGGCTATAATGGATATATCTCAGTGTGGTAAACCAAGTAGAATATACCCCCTGCCTTTTGATGGCATAACACTCACATAAACTGCATCAGATTCAGGAATAAAATCCTCCGGGTCAAATCTGATACTATAATTATTAGCCTTTATCATAACTACACTGAAATAACAAAAAATATAAACTTTTTGGTAATAGCTTGATCTACCCGTTTAACATTTATGCTTGTTTAATACCCATTTTGAAAATTCTCCAATAATCCTAACTAAACTAAAATAAATAAAACCAGTTTAATCATGGAATGACCAATATATTTTTAAACTTTGACAAAAATGCCATACCAATTGTAGTATATACAGCAGCTATAATTTGTTTAATAATAGCATTGATGAAAGAACGATGGAAACAAAAATACGCGCAAAAATCATCGAAGAAATGGTCGGAAGCCCAAAGGAACACATCGAAACAACATTCAATGACTTACTCGAAAAAATCAAAAAAGAATTTGAGGTCGTTGAAGAAACAATAAATGAACCAGAAGAAATAAAGGGGATGTGGAGCACATTTGCAGAATTAGAAATAAACTTTAACGATATGAACCAGCTAACAGGATTCTGTTTTGATTTCATGCCAAGCTCAGTAGAGATAATAAGCCCAAAAGAACTTAAAGTAGGGCATAATGATATTAACAATCTACTGAATGATATCTTAGCAAAACTACACCAATACTCTATGATGCTGAAAAACACTATTGCAGAAAATAAGATACTTAAAAAAAAGTTGTCATAATTATTTTTTTAGCAACTCACGAGCTTCCTTCAAGGACTTATCAAGCTCTTCTTCTAGTTTAGAATCTTTTTTAACAATCTTTTGTCTAGGCAGACTCTCACCGCCTTTAAACTTATTAATAATTGATTCGAAAACTGGAACATCTTCATTTTTATCCGATCCAGATAAACCTGGCAAGAACTTAGCACGAGGTTTTTTCTTCTTTTGAATCTGCAAAAATATAAATCCAGCAGCACCAAGAACTACTAAACCAGCTAGTATCCACCATAAATAAGATGTACTGCTCTTTGGTTCATCAGGCTCTGGAGGTTCAACACCAGTATCACAATCATCAGGACAATCACCATAAAAACTTTCATCGTCACTACAGACACCATCACCACACTCGGCAGTAGAAGACCCACAATCATCTGGGCATCCATTAATCAGCTCAACACTATCACAAACACCATCACCACAGTAACAGTCTACACAATTATTTTGATCTTCACCTAAAGAAGACTGGCAAACTCCATCCTCAACACATTTACCTTGGGATTGGCAAGATTCTAAACAAGGACCACCACAGTCAACTCCATCTTCATACGGATCTAAGATATCATTATTACATGAAGAAGTACAATCATCTGGACAATTAGACTCATCCTCACCAAACTGGTAATCACAAGTATCATCAAGATTACAAATACTAGATGTTACACAACTATCATCATCCCCATCAGAAGAATCATCACAGTCGTTATCAAGCAAATCTGAACAAGAAGATTCGGGGTTTTCATAGGCTGTAATGCTCTCATAATCACAACCAGGCCATGCACCATCAACACATGTCTCAACAGCACCATCACACACCCCCGCCTGAAGACTGCATTCTCTTTCATCACCAGTAGAACAGATACAACCAGTATCAGCATTACCATCACAGTCATTATCCGCCCCATCACATAAATCAACTTCAAAAGGAACATAACTATTATTATACGCTAAATATGTTTCTTCAGTACAACCAGGCCATGCACCATCAACACATGTCTCAACAGCACCATCACACACCCCTGCCTGAAGACTACACAATCTTTTCTGGCCATCAAAACACTCTATACCAATTGAAGACGGAGAAAAACCAGCCCATAAAGTTATAGCCGTATCAAAGACAGTTCCACCAAAAGACCCATCATCTCGTTGAGCGCTTTCAAAAAAATTAATTGCTTCTGGGATTAAAGATGAAAACTCAGTATTTTCAAGAGCCTTAACCGCAAGAGCAGTATGCACTACATTACCGCCCCATGATCCATCATTTCTCTGTGTATTACTCAATGATTTAGCAAACAAAGAATCACCAGTAATTAAGTATAATAATGCCTGATGCATAGCATTTGACTTATCTGCATTCAATCTTAAAAAAAACTCAGGAGCAGACTTACCAGCATCAGTCAAAGCAAGGCTAGCCCATAAAGAAGAATCTAAGTCACATGCACCTGAAGAAGATACACCAAAACAACCATTCTGAGCAGTAACTATAGCACGCGAAGTCCTGGCTTCATCAACAAGATAGTAACTACTACCAGTTCTAAAAATAATAGAGATGACATCTACATTAGAAAGAGAGTTACAGTTTACGTCTAACTCTAGAGGGGCAATTCTGTTTAAAACACCGGGCTGAAGACAATTGTTTATATCAAAAAAAGTGGAATTACCACATGTCTTGAATACACCCTCAACAACTTCAACTTCCTTCTCAACAAATGAAGCATCTGTTTCTTCATAAGATACCCTGCATGTACCAGTATCATCAGTAGCAATCTGTAATAACCAGCTACCAGTCAATGGAGCAATGGACTGCTTATCATGCAAATAGTCAAGACCCTGATCAACATTCACTCCAAGTCTGCTTAATGCTATAATAGCAAACGCTGTATCTTTAATCTTACAAGCGCTGATTGGCCAACATCCCGAGCTTTCCTGAGACTTTAAGTAATTTTTTTCTAAAGAAGTATTAAAATTAATATTCCCAAGAGCAAGAGATGCAGCACTAGCATCCACAACATTATGATTATATGTACCATTATCTCTCTTGCTAACAAGGTAGGTATAAGCAGCATTAAGATCAGTTTCAGCTAAAACTAGCACAACTGCCAATAATAAAATTATTCCAAGATAGATTCTCCTCATTCAATCGCCTCTTAACTTATAAAGAGAATCAGTTATTTAAATAAGTTTTGGAATACTTACACTATAGTTTAAAGCGAGATGATAGCCTTATAAAACTTAAACTGATATTATAATTAATGCTTGTTAAAGACAAAAAATTACTCGCAACTGGAAAACATGCAATAATATATACTGCAATGCTAGGCACTAAAAAGATTGCAATAAAACAGCAAAGAAAAGACACAAAATCAATGAATATTGCACAAAAAGAAGCTTACTGGCTAAGAAAAACAAATAAAAAAGGAATCGGACCAAAACTATTATTCTATGAAGGTAATTATGTTGTTTACGAGTTCGTTGACGGAGAATATTTACCATTATGGACAGAAAAACATTCAAAGGAAGAGATACTAAAAATTATTAATAAAATACTAAAACAATGCTATACCTTAGACAGACTTGGAATCACAAAGGAAGAAATGCATAATCCATACAAGCATATCCTCATAAAAAATGAGCCTGTACTAATTGACTTTGAAAGAGCTAGGAAATCATTAAAACCACAAAATTTAACACAATTCTGCCAATACATAACCACCGGAGGATATAAAGCAATACTTAAGAAAAAGAAAATAATATTTGACCCACAAAAAACAAGAAAGCTGGCAAAAGAGTATAAGAAAAACTTTAAAAGGAAGATCTCAACAAAGGATTTACTATGATAGAAAACCAGATCAAAACAGTTATCCTATTAGGCTTACTCACAGGAATATTCTTATGGGTTGGAAGTATATGGGGAAGCACAGGGTTAACAATTGCTATAATCTTTGCTATTGTGTTTAATCTTGGAAGTTTATTGTTCAGTCATAAAATAGTACTAGCCATGTACCATGCAAAAGAAGTAAGTGCATCAGAAGAGCCAAAGCTACATAGCATCATACAAGAATTATGCAGAAGAGCAGAACTACCTAAACCAAAAATTTATCTAATAAACTCGGCAAACCCAAACGCATTTGCGACTGGGCCCGGATACAAGACAGCAGCTGTAGCATTCACAACAGGTATAATTAACCTGCTTAATGATGAAGAACTAAAGGGAGTAGCAGCACATGAATTAAGTCATGTAAAAAATCGTGATACCCTCATAGCTACCATAGCAGCAACTATTGCAGGTGTTATTTCATATGTAGCATTTGCAGCAAGATGGGGGGCAATATTCGGTGGAGCGGGTAATGACAGAGGCAGAGGAAATGTTGCAGAATTATTAGTATTAGCAATTTTAACACCAATACTTGCAATGTTAATACAATTAGCAATATCAAGATCAAGAGAATTCATCGCAGATGCTACAGGAGCAAAACTAGCACATAATTCAAAAGGACTTGCAAGCGCATTAGAGAAACTAGAAAATGGATCAAGACATAACCCCATGAAGATTGGCACACAATCAACACACAGCTTATTTATAGTAAACCCATTATCTGGAAAAAATATTTTTAGATTATTATCAACTCACCCTCCAACAGAAGACAGAGTTAAAAGATTAAACGCTATGAAGTTTTAAGAGAATTAAAGTTTAATATTAAAATGAAAATATTAGTTACTGGCGGTACTGGATTAATAGGATCAAACCTTACAAGGAAACTTCAAGATGAAGAACATAACGTTTTAATCACTGGAAGCGATGTAACTTTAAGAGCACCATGGTTTAAAGGAAAGTGTTTATACCCTAGCTTTATAGGATTAAACTGGGATGATATCGGAAAAGTAGATATATTATTTCATCAAGCAGCAATAAATGAAACAACACTACTGGATAAAACAGAAATGTTCAGGGCAAATGTTGAATCCTCTAAAAAACTATTTGAACATGCAATTAAACAAGGATGCAAAAGAATTGTGTACGCTTCATCAACAGCAATTTACGGAAATGAACCAGCACCATACATAGAAGGAATAACAAAACTAACCCCATTAAACCCGTATGCAGAATCAAAAATTGCACTTGAAAGAACAGCACATGAATTAAACAAAAACCATCTCGATGTAATATTTGTAGGGCTACGATATTGTAATATTTACGGTCCTGGAGAACGCTTTAAAGGAAAAAGAGCCAGTATGATTTTACAAATTGCTAAACAAATGAAAACAGGAAACCCAAAATTGTTCAAGTACGGAGAACAAAAAAGAGCTTATCAATACGTAGAAGATACTATACAAGCAAATATACTCGCAGCAAAAGCAAAACAAAGTTGCATAGTTAATTGCGGAACTGATAAACCAACATCATTTAATGAAATTGTTAAAATACTTAACAAAGTTCTAGGATTACAGAGAGCACCAGAATACATAGACAACCCAATTAAGGACAGATACCAAACATTTATACAATGCGATATGACACAAGCAAAAGAAAAAATAGGATTTATACCACATATTGATATAGAAACTGGAATTAAAAAATATCACAATAGCGGGGAGCTACTTGCGAACTAAAGATACAACACCTAAAACAAGAGTCATCGCAAATAAAACTACAATCTACTTTTTTATCCATTCAACATCTTTATCATCGAAATCAAACTCTTTAACAACAAAATTATTAATATAATTTTTAAGAATAATCTTATAAAAAAACATATCCCTATTTGTTCGCTTAACAGAAGAATTAGTAACAGCAGCAATCTTTTCAGACACTAAAAATTTACGCTTATTCATAATAAACCAAAGTTTTCTATTATGCTTTGGAGAACGAAACGATCCACGAACACTAACCGGATTGGGATTTTTAGAATTCTTCATCAAACAAACAGAAGCAAGCATAGACTGTACATAAACCAGAAATCTATAATACTGCCAGCGACCAATACGACCATGAAATACATCCGATTTAGACAAACAATCAAACGCACCATCTAATGAATCATACTCATACGGGATATTCTCTTCTAAAAGAAAACGAACACAAGACTCTTTGCTAAACAGCACCGGGTAAACCTTTCTACCAGACAAATCAACAAGATCAAAATCACTATTCTGCAAAGATTCTTCAGCTAAAACTAGATCTTTTCCTTTAAGAATCTTAATCAAAATATCATGAATAGCCTCGCGACGAGCTCTGCCTAAAACGTTAAAGAACCTTTCCTCTAATCTTCCATCAACAGATAAAATTTCCAGATCCAACATAGCAGCACGAACATCACCGCAGGAGTTTACTGCAATATCTCTAAGCAATGAACTACTTGCAGATATGTTCTCTTTATTTACAATACTGCTCAACAGGGAATGAATCTCAACAACAGAAACTGGAGAAAACTCAACAAGGTTACATTTGGATTTCATAGATTCAATTTTTTCAGACTCAATATTAGTTGTAGTCATAATAACAGGAAAAGATATCTCATCAATAAGAGACATTAGAGCTTGTAAGCCACCACGATCATATCTACCAGATATACCTTCAACTTCATCAATTAAGATAATCTTCCCGGTACAGAATAATGAATGCTGCTTACCAAATTCGCCAACAATTTTAGTAATAGCATCTTTGTTACGGATATCAGAAGCATTTACCTCAAGGATTTCATAGTTTAAATCATTAGCAAGAGCATGAACCGCAGATGTTTTTCCAGAACCAGTTGGGCCATAAACTAGAACAGCTTTATTCTTAATCTTAATAAAATTTGCCAGCTTAGCTAACGCAGCAGACTGACCTAATATTTCTTTACAAGAGTTTGGTTTATATTTTAAAGTAATCATTTGAAGAATCTTAATATATTTTTATTAAAGTTTTTATACAGTTTGTTAGCCTCTATTTGAACGTCATTATCAACTTGGCCTTTCATATCCTTCTTAATAGACTCTTCACCAAATAAATTTTCTAAAACTTTTTTTTGAATTAAATAAACCGGCAAGTGAGACTTAAACTCATGATCTTTAGCTGGATAACGTGCATTCAATTTGTGGATAAGAGTTTTAGTTGAGCGATGAGATGACAATAAAAAATGGATCAACTCATGAATTAACACAGCCCGAACACGAGAAAACTTGGGATCCATCTTAATAGTTAAAGGCATGGAAAAAGCAGTAAACTGCATATTCTTAATGACATAACAGTCTATCTTTTTTTGAAAGTTTAAACCGGAAACCTTCTCTATTTCTTTAATTATTCTTTTTTCTTCATTCTCCCAGAAAACTTCAAGATCACTAATGTACTGTTTTACTTCAACAATTTGGGCATTAGAGAACTCCTGCAAAGCCATGGAAGTAAGCATATTATCATATGCAGGTGAATAAATAAATGAAAGCTTCATAATGATGATAACCTCGCAAGAAATGCTTCAAGCTGCAAGAATTCATCAGCACCCTCAACCATGCGGAACTCAGTCTCACCACAATGAACAAGAATTTGGTATTTTATTTCATCAGAAACTTTTAAATTCCAGGTTTCTTCAGATACCTGTTTAATTATATCAAGACCAGACAGCCCTTGTTTTAGCATTACATCCAACAGCTTAGACCTAGACTTAATAAAATCTTTGTTTATTGCAAGAGCTAAGACACTCCTAATCTCTTCAGGTTGAGCAGCAGAAACAATCTCAAAAATAGAATTTTTAGTAATAGTCTTATTAATAGAGGCACAAGATTGCAAAATGTTTTCTGCGCGCCTGACATCACCATGTGAAAGATTAATTAAAGATTCTTTTGCATCGCCAGCAATCTTTAAATTTTCTTTTTTAGAAATATTATCTATTACATTAGACAACGCCTCTTTTTCCAAAGGACGAAACCTAAAAACTGTGCATCTCGAAGAAATCGGATCAATAATTTTTGAAGAGAAATTACAACTTAAAATAAATCTGGTAGAATGCGCATAAATCTCCATTGTCCTTCTTAACGCTTGTTGAGCTTCTCTAGTCAAGGCATCTGCCTCATCCAAAAAAATAATCTTTATCTTACCATGCATTGATTTTGTTCTAGCAAAATCTTTAACTTCATTCCTGATAACATCAATCCCTCTTGAATCAGAAGCATTCAAAGCAAGAATATTATGTTGCCAAGTATCTCCAAATAATTGTTTAGCTATTATTAATGATAAAGTTGTTTTTCCTGAACCTGCAGGACCAGCAAACAATAAATGAGGAATGGAGCCCTGCTTGAGCATTGCAGCAACTCGCTCTTTAATAATATCTTGCCCTTGAAAATCTTCAAGAGATTGAGGGCGATATTTTTCTATCCATAAAGTATGTTCTTCTGTCATTTATATGGTCAACAAGATGAGCCTTATAAGGATTATGTAGCTGTCTTAATATAATCAAAAAATATTCAAATAAAAATAAAAAAGAAGGACTAAAAAAGTATTAGTTATCTTCTTCGCCTTCAAACGTGTCTTCTTCAGTTGATTCAGCTTCCTCTTCTTCTTGCTCAGAATCTTCTTCAGCTGATTCTTCCTTTGCTGATCCTTCTCCTACAATCTCTGCAAAACCAACCTTTGATAGTACTCTAGTCACTCGTACTTTGTAGGTTTGACCTTGCTTAGCATTTGCAATGAAAAGAACAAAGCCCTTTACCTTTGCAACACCATCACCTTTTTCGCCTATAGCTTCTATAGTTACTTCCGCTTCGTCACCAACCTTTATTGGTGCAAAGCGCCTTCTTTGTTGTTGTTGGCGGTATCCGCCCCTACCATTGTCCATATTTTTAACACTTCTCCATATATTATTACCCTAACGGGTTGGAATTTAATAAAAACTGGTATATATAAAGGTTGTGAAGGCATTCTTGAAATATCTCCCGGGCTAAATTACCCCTATTTTCCAAAACCAATATAAATCTTAGACCATAGAAAAAAATAGATGTACGACTTCAAGGATATTGAAAAAGAGCAGAGAGAGTACTGGAGACGGCTAAATCTATTAAAAAAGCTTGAAGAACGAAATAAGCATGGAAAACCTTACTTTCTGTTAGACGGACCACCATACGCAAATGCGCCCCCCCACGCGGGACACTTAAGAACATCAGTATACAAAGATGTCCCAATAAGAGTTGCGTTCATGAAAGGGATGAATGTACTATTTCAACCTGGCTTTGATACTCATGGGCTTCCAATAGAGAATAAGGTAGAAAAGGAGCTTAAAATATCTTCAAAAAGGGACATAGAAAAGTTTGGAATAAGCAACTTTACAAAAAGATGCAAGGAATTAGCTGCTACAAACGAAGAACATTTTATGAAATTTTATGACGATGTTAATTCATGGTACAGCTGGAAAACCCCTTATCATACATTTGATAACTCCTATGTTGAAGCAGGATGGTGGACCTTTAAGAAACTATGGAAGCAAAAGCAAGTATACGAGGGAGAAAAACCAGTATTTTGGTGCCCAAGATGCGAAACCTCACTAGCTGGATATGAAGTAACAGACTCTTATAAAACGTTAAGCGATCCAGCAGTTTACATTAAATTTAAAGTAAAAAATAAAGATGAAAGTTTACTAGTTTATACAACAACACCATGGACACTAATAAGCAATGTAGCACTAGCAGTGCACCCAGATGAATCATACATAAAAGTAGAAACTGTACAAGGGGTGTTAATACTAGCAAAGGAAAGAATTGAAATTCTAGAAAAATTCGAGATGGGGTACAAAATACTTGAAGAATTCAAAGGAAAAAAACTAGAAGGAACAAGATATGACCCAATAATAGAAGTGCCACAACAAGATGAGCTACATAAAAATAAAAAATGCCACATGGTCTATCTATCAATACCAATATTAAAAGAAAGAGCAGCAAGTAAAGTAGCAGCCAAAAAAGGCATCTCAGAAATGAAAGATATTTTTGAGGATTTTGTAACAGTACAAGAAGGAACAGGGATAGTACATACCAGCTGCGGTCATGGTAAAACAGATAATGAAGTAGGAAAGCATTACGGCCTGCCAGAACCAAGCCCATTAGACAATGGAGGAAAGTTTACAGAAAAAGCAGGACAATACTCTGGTAGATTTGTAAAAGATACTGACATGGATATAATTGAAGCGTTAAAAAAAACAAATATGCTTTTACATTATGAAAGGGTGGAACACAGCTATCCAGTATGCTGGAGATGCAAAAGCCCATTGATATTCAGAATGAGCAAACAATTATTTCTTAAAGTTAATAGAGAGTTGATGTTAAAAGAAAATAACAAAGTAAGATGGGAACCAAAATACGCAAAAGAAAGAATGGACGCATGGATAAGCAATGCTGAAGACTGGAATATCTCAAGGCAAAGATACTGGGGAATACCAATACCTATCTGGAAGTGTACTTGCGGTAATTTACAAGTCATAGGATCAGTTGAAGAATTAAAGGAGCTATCAAAAGACCCTATAACTGAAGACTTTGATTTGCATGATGCGAGCTACATAAAGATACAGTGTAATAAGTGCCTTGAATGGATGGAAAGAACAAAAGACATCTTTGATGTGTGGTATGATTCTAGTATAGCTCCATGGGCAGCATTTGGATACCCAAAAACAAACAAAGAAATATTTGAAGAACACTACCCGGTATCAAGAGTTAATGAGGGACAAGATCAAATACGAGGGTGGTTCTATTATCTGTTATGTTGCGGAACAAACACGTTTGGGAAAAAACCTTACGATTATGTAGGGATGCCTGGATGGGTAGTGGATAAAAAAGGAGAAAAAATGAGTAAGAGCCTTGGTAATGGCATTGAAGCTCAGGAAGCAGTAGATGAAGTGGGAGGGGACGCAGTAAGGCTGTACATAATGTGGGATGCAGCACCTTATGATATTATAAAATTTAATATTGACACAATAAAAAAAGAAATTTGGAAGATATTTAACGTATTTCTCAACTTAAAAATGCTATTGCTATCGCAAAAAAGGATTAATAAAAAGAAGTTGGTCTTGGAAGATGCATGGTTATTATCAAAACTAAACAGCATGACCAAAGAGTACAAACAAGGTTTAGAAGACTTTGAGTACCACATATCTGGGCGGGCAATAGGAAATTTTATTTTGAATACACTATCAAGAGAGTATATCCAGATTGTCAGGAATAGACTAGACAAAAATGATGAAACAGTAGCATGGGTACTAAAAGAAGCATTAGTAAAAATTAGTATATTATTAGCCCCAATCAGCCCGGGCATAAGCGAAAAAGTTTACAGAGAAATAACTAGAAAAGAATCAGTTCATCTAGAACCGTGGCCGGAAACAAACGAAGGAGTAATTGATAACGAGCTAGAAGAACAATTTGAAGTCGCTCAAACAGTTATAACCAGGATACTAGCAGAACGTGAAACAGTAAAATTAGGGATAAGATGGCCATTAGCCAAAGTAACAGTCAACACACAAGATTCAAAGATTAGAGCTGCTGTGATAAAAACAAAAGAAATTATTTTAAGAGCGGTTAATATAAAAAATATTGAGATAACAGAACAAAAAATGGAAGACAAATTAAGTATAAGACTAGACACTGAGCTAAGCGATGAACTAATATGTGAAGGATACGCTAGGGAAGTAATAAGAAGGATTCAAGATTTAAGAAAGAAAACCAAACTAAAAAAGGACGACAGAATTAAGTTATACATCTATGGAGAATATGATTTAGAAGATTGGAAAGAAGAAATCAAAGAACGAGTAGGCGCAACAGAAATTAACTTTGAACAATATGAAACAAAATATAAGTCAAGAGAGAAGATAA
Organism: Nanobdellota archaeon; assembly: GCA_038046345.1. Classification (GTDB taxonomy): domain Archaea; phylum Nanobdellota; class Nanobdellia; order SCGC-AAA011-G17; family JACPNG01; genus JBBSWJ01. The sequence goes on from JBBSWJ010000011.1 coordinate 27,398, forward strand.
AAGATTATGAGTTTACAATTGGTATTGAACTAATAGCATAATTATTATAAACTTTAAGCACATTAAAAATGCTAGTGAGAGGGTTAGTATACATTCCTTTGCCTAGCAGTTTCTGTGAAGATATCAAAAGATATAAACGACTAATCAAACCGGTTATTAGCCCAATACATACTAAACCATTACACTGCACATTAATGGCCGGCAGGTTTTATGATGGATCAAGGGATGACATTGTAAAAAGTCTTGAAGAAATTGTGATTGAATCATTCCCGATTGAGCTGGGAAAAACTGGTTTGAGTGAAGGAGTTTATTCAGAAGATACTATTATTACGCTTGTTGTACCGTCACAAGCACTTCATGATTTACATGTTATGGTTATTACCAAACTACAAGAGTATATAGACCATGATAACACCCCGCCATTATCAAAGAGATACCGTCATAATCCCGGAAGAAAAGAAAGCTATTTAAAATATGGAAACCCTCATTACGGTGAATTTTACATACCACATATCGCAGTCGCAATAGTTAATAAAGGAACGTTCATAAAACGTAAATATCAACTGCCTAAACATAAATTTTTAGGGGAAACATGGGAAGTAGACACTTTCTGTCTAAGCACATCTAGTGGTGATGTAACAACAGATAGTTTTAAGTTAACCCATCATCCTAGGATAAAACTTTAATTGTTTTATCTTTTTGTAAATCCATGGAGCAATAATAGCATCAAAACTTTTATAGTGAACCTCTGGAATTTGTCCATGTAAATCGCCAATAATCAAAAACTTCATTTTTAACCTATACGGAGTAATTAATTAACTTATAAACAAACTTTATATAGTTTTCGATATGAATATTCTTTATAATACTTTAGGAGGCCGCATGGCAGTACAAAAAAAATCAAAAGGAAAAGAAGTGACACTACAAAACATAGTAGCAACAACATCATTGGAAGCAGACATCCCCCTTATAAAATTAGCAGAAACATTACCTAATACAGAGTATAACCCAGAACAGTTTCCAGGGCTGGTAATGAGGATAAAAGAACCAAAAACATCAGCATTGATATTTAGTTCAGGGAAAGTAGTTTGCACTGGCGCAAAAAGTATGAAAAAAGTGAAAGAGTCAATACAAGCAATAATCAAAAACGTAGAGAAAATAAAGGTAAAGGTTACACACGACCCAAAAATAACTGTACAAAATATGGTAGCATCCGGGTCAATAGGCATGGACTTAAATCTAAACTTCCTAGCAATGCACTTAGAAAACACAGAATATGAACCAGAACAGTTTCCAGGACTAGTCTACAAGTTAAGTGGTACAAGAGCTACTTTCCTGCTTTTTAGTAACGGGAAGATAGTTTGCACTGGTACAAGAAGCGAAAAAAAACTGCATGAAGCAGTAGATTTATTAATTGACAATCTTAAGAAGGAAATAAGTAAAAAATAGTCAGTATGAAACATACTTCTGTAGCCTTCAATAGAGCAATACTTAAATGCCATGCTTAAAGTATTAATAGCACATAAGAATCAGCTGGCTATGCCCTTGCGGTCAAGCACTGCAATGGTATTAACAACAATCATGAAAATCTTACTATTTTAATAGAGAAATGAATATAAAATAAGCTTAGTACATAAACTAAAACCCTTTCTTAAAAAAGAGCTAAAAATGGACACCCAAGAACAAATAGAAAAATTTAGAGAATTTTTTGAGGCATATCACAGTAATACCCTGTATAGATTGGCCCAGGAAGAAAAGGTTAGTATAAACATAGATTTTAATGACATAGCAAAATTCTGGCCAGAACTAAGCGAAGATTTATTGATTCACCCAGAAGATGCAACTAAAGCAGCAGAATTATCATTAGACGATCTAAACATCCCGCAAAAAAATCTAAGAGTAAGAATATTCAACTTACCAAAAACACAAGAAATACCAATAAGAAATATACGAAGCACACACTTGGGGAAATTCTACAGCTTTGATGGAATAGTAAGACAAAGTTCTGATGTAAGACCACAAGTAACAAATGCAAGATTTGAATGCCCAAGCTGTGGAAATGTTATATCAATATTACAACTAGACACAAAATTCAAAGAACCAACAAGATGCACATGCGGAAGACGCGGGCAATTTAGATTATTAGACAAAGATTTAGTAGACGCACAAAGAATTGTCATAGAAGAATCACCAGAAAATCTTGAGGGCGGAGCACAACCAAAAAGACTTTCAGTATTTCTAAAAGAAGATTTAGTAGAACCAATAATGGAAAGGAGAACAACACCTGGAAGCAAGGTAAGAATTACAGGCATTGTAAAAGAAATACCGATACAACTAAAAACTGGTGTGCAAAGCATAAGATACGACATAGCAGTAGATGCAAATCATGTAACACCTATAGAACAAAGCTATGAAGACATAGAAATAAATGAAGAAGACAAAAAGAAAATACAGGAATTAGCACTAGACCCTGCGTTATATGACCGTATGATAAACTCTATCTGCCCAAGTGTATACGGGCATGAAGATATTAAAGAGGCATTAGTCTTACAATTAGTGGGCGGAGTAAAGAGAGAACGACCGGACAAAACAAGGTTACGGGGAGATGTGCACATATTGTTGGTAGGTGATCCTGGCGCGGCGAAATGTGTTCATGGAGAAACTAAGATCACATTAAATGACGGTTCAATAATAAAAGTAAAAGACCTAATTGAAAAAAATTTGATTAATCCACAAAAATGTGATGACGGTATTTTTAGTAAAACTAACATATCATTACCGGCTATGGGAGTTGATTGTAAAGGTTATAATGGTAAAAGCACATATGTATGGAAAAGAAAATCCACGGAATACCTGTATAAAATAGTAACTAATACTGGAAATGAAATAGTTGTAAGCCCAACACACCCGATGTTTGTAACGGAAAATAGTATTGTAACTTCTAGAAAAAGCGAAGATCTGAAAGAAAGAGACTTTATAGCCTGTCCAAGAAGTTTAAAACTTGATACAAAATTACAAAAAATAAACTTTGATATTGTAAGAACCACCGCACATAACGGTATCCATATAAACATACCAAAAATTTGTGATATTGAACTAGCCAGACTAATCGGGTATTTAATTTCAGATTCTTATGTGGCATTTACAAAAACTTCAGGAGAAGCAACTTTCACGAATAAAGATTATGATTTATTAGATGATTATGACTATCTAGTTAGACGTTTAGGAGTAACACCCAAGTTTACAGGATCAAGAAACAGCATTAAAAGATTACGGGTTAACTCAATAGAGTTTCTAAGGTTCTTTAATAAAATAGAACCAACTTTACTTAAAAGATCTAAACACAAACAAATACCAGATATTATAAAAAAATCACCAAATTTTGTTGTTAAAGAATTTATCAAAAGTTATTACGATGCAGAATCCAATGTCCAAAACAATAAAAGAGAGATAAAAGTATCCTCTGCCAGCAAAGACCTTATTTATGACTTGAGAAGCTTATTACTGAGATTTAATATCCTGTCACAAACACATAAAACTATTGGATGCGCTACAAACACCATCGCTAAAACAAGAAGGCCATATTGGACATTAATGATATCCGGAAAAGATATTGTAAAATATTCCAGCAAAATTGGATTTACATCAACAGCAAAGAAAAGAAAATTAGACTTGCTACTAAATAACAAATGTTATAACCCCGATATAGATGTCATCCCAAATCTTTTTTATGTACTGAGAAAAATAAGAACAAAACTTAGACTAAAACAATCTGAATTGGGAGTGCCTAGAACCACATACCAACATTATGAACGCGGTGATAGAAACCCTTCAAGAGGTTCATTAAGAAAAATTTTAGATACTGCGTATAAAAGAATCTCTTATTTGAATTATGTTTTAGCAAACCAAAAATTTTCAAGCCTAAAACAAGCAAGAGAAACATTATACCTAAGCCAATCTTCATTAGCTGAATCCGCCCAATGTTCGCAGACTTTGATCTCACAATATGAACTAGGCGCTAACTCCATACAGCAAAACAGCATAATAGAATCTTTACAAAGTTTAGCTCAGACTATTATTTCAGATTACGAATTAAAAGCTTTATTAATCAACTTACAATACTTAGCATATTCCTCAATTGTATGGGACAAAATTAAAACCATTAAAAAAATAAAATCTGATCAAGAATATGTTTATGATTTAACTGTAGATAAAGTCCATAATTTTGTAGCCAATAATTTATACTGCCATAATTCAACAATGCTAACATTCATGGAGAAAGCAGCACCAAAAGCAAGATATGTTGCAGGAAGATCAACAACAAGTGCAGGAATTACTGCAGCAGTAGTGAAGGATGAATTCTTAAGAGGATGGGCATTAGAAGCCGGAGCAGTAGTGCTAGCAAATAAAGGACTTTTGTGTCTTGATGAAATGGACAAAATGACAACAGAAGATACATCAGCGTTACATGAATGCATGGCCCAGCAATCTTACCACCCAGACACAGAAATACTCTTGGCGGATGGTACTGTAAGAAAAATGGGGGTATTTATTGATAAAATTATAGAAGATAATTATAATTCTGTAAGAAAAATTGATGATTGCGAAGTTATTGGGGTAAATAATGTAGACATACTTACTACTGATTTCAAATCTATTTATCCAAAAAAAGCAGTTAGAATCAGCAGGCATAAAGCTCCAGATAAATTTATTGAAATCACTTACTCAAATGGAAGGAAGATTGTTGTAACCCCAGAGCATCCAGTATTTGTCTATAATGAAGCTATTTCAAGTATACCAGCTGAAACAGTAAAAGCAGGAATGCTTGCCCCGTCACCACGAAAATTGCCAACACTACAAAAAGATCCCATGCTTATCATGCCAGAACTTACAAAATCAAGAAAGTCATATAAAAAAATAGAAAATATCCAAAGCAAGGTCAAAGACCTTAAAGAGTTCATATCTAACGACATAAGGTTCATTAAAGTTAGAAAGATACATGTAATAAAAAATAAAAATGTAAAATGGACTTATGACATCACAGTTGAACCAACCCACAATTTCATAAGCGAAGGACTTGTACTACACAATTCAATAACAATCTCAAAAGCAAACATTCAAGCAAAATTAATAGCTGAGACAAGTATATTGGCAGCAGCAAACCCAAAACTAGGCAGGTTTGATCCATATCAACCAATAGCAAACCAAATAGCATTACCCCCCGCGTTAATTAATAGATTTGATTTAATCTTCCCAGTAAGAGATTTACCAAGCAAAGAAATGGATGAAAGAATAGCATTACATATATTAGAACAAGACTTTAAAGGAAGAGAACCAGAAATACCATCAGAGTTTCTAAAGAAATATGTATCGTACGCAAAAAAAACAGTAAACCCCAAGTTAAGCAAACAAGCAATAAATGAAATAAAAAACTTCTATGTAAATCTAAGAAACACAAAAGGTAAAGGAGATGACGGAATAAAACCAATACCAATAAGCGCACGACAGTTAGAGTCATTGATTAGGCTGGCAGAAGCATCAGCAAGATTACGATTGGCTGATATTGTAACAAAAGAAGATTCACAACGAGCAATTAAGCTAGTAACATACTGCTTAACCCAAGTTGGAATTGACCCAGAAACAGGAGAGATAGACATTGATAGAATTGCTACTGGGATAACAGCTAAGCAAAGAAATAGAATAAGTATCATAAGAGAAATCATAGATGAGCTTGAGAAAAAAATAGGCAAGTCAATACCAATAGAAGCAATTGTAACAAGCGCAACACAAAAGGGACTATCTGAAAGCCAGATAGAAGAGGTAATAGAAAGATTCAAAAGAGAAGGGCAGGTATTTGAACCAAAGAGGGGGCAGCTTTCAAAATTATAAGATGGTACAAAAAAGGCAAACCGCATTTCATGTATGGATAAGCATGTTACATAATGGAAAATTTGTAAAACAGTTAGGCGAGTGGGAGCCCAGTTATATTGAATACAAGGGAATGGTAATCGGCAGAGTAAACATAATCGCAAGTATAGTATTCAAGTATTCAGCAGATGATGGAACATATGTAGCGTTAACGATTGATGATGGAAGCGCAAGCATAAGAGTAAAGGCATGGAGAGAAGACGCACAGAATATTATGAAGTTTAATGCAGGAGACTTAATACAATTCATAGGCAGAACAAGAGAGTATAATGGAGAGATATATTTGAGCCCGGAGATTATAGCGCATATAGATCCAAATCTAGAATTATTAAGAAAAAATGAGCTAATCAAAAAATATGGAATAATAAGACTACAAGAAAAACAGGATACACCACAAAGCAATTTAGCACAAAAACAACCAATGATCCAAGTAGTCACAACTAACTCAACTGATATGATAGAAGAAAGAATAGTGACAGAGAAAATAATACCTTCCACAAACAACAGTGCGAGACAGATTATACTAAGCACAATTGAAAAAACCGCCGGAGAAGATGGAGCTCTTATTGAGAGTATAATAAAACAAACAGGCTTACAAGAAGTAGAAGTAGAAGCAATAGTTCATGAGCTATTAAAAGAAGGAGAGATATATCAGCACAAACCAGGGCGAATAAACATAATGTAATATTTTATTTAAAAAATATCAATGATAAATAAGCTTAAAAAGTATAATACTTCAGATGAAATTATGGACTACGAAAAAATGCTCAAAAGAGCTCAAGAACAACTACCTAAACAAACTAGTAGTGGAGAACGATTTGAAATACCAAAAGCAACAGGGCGAGTTGAAGGAAATAAAACAATAATAACTAATTTTAAAGAAATCACAGACCAACTAAGAAGAACCCCAGAATTAATAATCAAATATCTACAAAGAGAACTAGCAGCACCAGTAGCTATTGACGGGCCAAGGCTAGTTTTAAACCGAAAACTTCAAGCATCACTAGTCAATGCAAAAATAGAACAGTTTGCAAAAGATGCTGTAATATGCAAACAGTGCAGCAAGCCTGATACAACACTCATAAAACAAGAGACTGTTACCATTATGATATGCTCAGCATGCGGTGCAAGAAATACCATAAAAGGTAAGATATGATCATCAAAAAACATGAGACAAGCGGTAGTTGTATCTTAGCTATTTGTGATAATCACCTTCTTGGCAAGACCATTAAAGAAGGCAATAAACAGATGGAAGTAAGTAAACAATTCTATGAAGGAAAAGAAACAAAAGAAGAAATACTGGCATCAATCAGAGACGGTACTATCTTTAATATTGTAGGGGATGAAAGTATTAAATTTGCGCTAAAGAATAATCTAATTACCAAGGACAACATAAAAAAAATTGGTGGAGTCCCATATGCTCAATCCTTCTGATGTTTACACAAAAGAAAGCAATTTTCAGGCAATACTCCAGTTAAGACCATTTAATCATGAAATTGACATGTTCATAAAAAAGCAGATAGCAAAAAGAAATGATTGTTTCATTAACAAAGAAGAAAAGAAAAAATACGGTATTGATTATTATGTCAGCAACCAAAGATTTGCAAGAGCATTAGGAAAAAAATTAAAAGATACCTTCAAAGGTGAGTTGAAAAGCACCAGAAGTTTATTTTCATTTGATAGACACCAAGGTAAAAGTGTGTACCGTGTTACTGTTTGCTTTAGACTGGCTGAAACTGGCAAACCTTTATAAAGTTACTTTCTAAAAAAATGAGAAATGGTACAAGATACTCATGAAGGATTCCAAGAAGGAGAAGAATTCATAAGGGTAAGAACTCCAAAGGGCAAAGAAGTTTTAGGAATCCTTAATCAACGATTAGGTGGCAGCAGGATGAAAGTAATATGCCTTGACAAAAAGACAAGAGTGTGCAGGATACCAGGCAGGCTAAAAAGAAGACTGTGGGTGAGAGAAGGAGACACATTACTCATAGAACCATGGGAGTTAGGGGGCGATGAAAAGGGAGATGTGGTCTACAAGTATAAACCAAACCAAGTTGAATGGCTTAAAAGAAGAGGGTATTTAAAAAATCTAGAGAATATAGAAGAATTCTAAATGGAAGATATAATAAAAATACCAAGAGATAGAATTGCAGTGCTAATAGGTACAAAAGGAACAAAAAGAAGACAACTTGAGAGAATAACACAATGTAAAATTAGTGTGGACAGCCATGATGGAGATGTAACATTATCCGGTGACCCAGTAGATATTTACAATACAATACCTGTTATTAAAGCGATCTCAAGAGGATTTAACCCAGAGATAGCAGAAGAATTACTGAAAGAAGATATAATCTTACATATAGTTGACATGAAAGAATTCATCGGTAAGAATAAAAACGCAATAGCAAGAATAAGGAGCAGAATAATTGGCTCAAAAGGAAAATGCAGAAGAACAATTGAAGCAATGACCAACTGCAAGATTAGTATTTACGGAAAAAGTGTTGGAATCATAGGGGAATTAGAGATGGCCGAAATTGCAAAGGAAGCAGTAGAAAATATATTAAGAGGGTCTATACATAGCAATGTTTATGCTTGGATTGACTCAAAAAAGAAAAAACTACTCAAAGATCATTATGAAAATAAAGAGAAACCCTGAGTTCTCCCCCTTACCAGACAGCTATATAGATTACATAAGTAAAAGATTTGACAACACAGAAAAAATACTGCATGAAACTTATGGTGTATTTAGGCTGGACATTAAAAAAAGAAAACGCCTGCTTAAATCATTAAAAAAAGGGATAGACATTCTTAAGGTACATGAAGAAATACTAAAAACCCATAGAAGCACAAAAGAAAGATTAAAAGATTATGAAAAGATTTATGAAGCTATAACTAAAGAAGCGGGAGAATTAGAAAGTGTTTTAGACATAAGCGCTGGGATAAATCCTGTAAGCTTGGTATACTCAAAACAACCATCAGAGTACATAGCAACAGAGCTAGCACAAGATGATGTAAACTTCTTAAATAAATATTTTAAAATTATGAAAATCAATGGAATTGCCATACAAGCAGATCTATTAAACGTTAAAAAATTTCCTAAAACTAAAATATGTTTTTTATTTAAAGTATTAGACAATCTTGAAACTCTAAAAAGAAATGAAAGTAAAAATTTACTTAAAAAAATACCAGCAGAATATATAATAGTAAGCTTTCCAAAGATAACCATAAGCGGTAAAAAACTAAATACAAAAAGACTTATTTGGTTTAATAAAATTGTAAAAAGCAAAAAATTATTAGAAACAAAAAATGAAATATTTTTTATAATCAATAACAAAAAAGAACTTTGAGTTTTAAATTATAAAACAATGCATCACACAAAAGTTTAAAAAGATACAACAAAAATTAGTATCAGATGACTAAAACAAAAGCGGAAGAGATGGCTGCACTACAGCAAGAGATTAGCATCTCAGAATTCTTTACAAAAAACAGACACCTATTAGGATTTGATAACCCAAGAAAAGCACTTTTAATGGCTGTAAAAGAAGGCGTAGACAACTCGCTTGATGCATGCCAAGACGCAGAAATCCTCCCCGAGATTTATGTAGAAATAAAAAAAATAAAAGAAGACAGATACAGCTTGGTAGTAGAAGACAATGGTCCTGGAATTGTTAAAGAACAGATACCTAGAATATTTGGAAAACTATTATACGGAAGCAAGTTCCACAGACTACGCCAATCAATGGGGCAACAAGGTATAGGCATATCTGCAGCAGCACTTTACGGTCAACTAACAACAGGAAAAAATTTTCATGTAATCTCAAAGATAGGAAAAAACAGACCAGCATATTACTATGAACTGCATATTGACACAAAATTAAACGAACCAAAGATAGTTACTGAAAAAGAAGTGCCTTACATGAAAGATCAAGGTACAAGACTTGAATTTGAAATGGAAGCAAAATACCAAAAAGGAAAACAAAGCGCTGACGAATACCTAAAAGAAATAGCGTTATCCAACCCACATGCTAAAATAACATTCAAAGATCCAGAAGGAACAGTAATAACATTTCCAAGAGCTGTTAACACTTTACCTAAAGAAGCAAAAGAGATTAAACCGCATCCCTATGGAATAGAACTTGGCATGCTTATAAGTATGTTACACTCTACAACAGCAAAAAGTCTGAGCACGTTTCTACAACAAGACTTCAGCAGAGTAAGTGCAAGTATAGCACAACAAATATGTGATAAAGCAGAAATAAACATGCACTCAAGACCAAATACAATTGTAAGAAACCAAGCAGAAAAGCTTTACGAAGCAATACAACAAACAAAAATAATGAGCCCACCAACTAATTGCTTAGTACCAATAGGAGCTGAAGCCTTAGAAAAAGGAATGAGAAAAGAAATTGATGCAGAATTTTATGCTACTGTTTCAAGACCACCATCAGTATACAGGGGTAATCCCTTTTCTATAGAAGTTGGGATAGCTTATGGAGGCAGTATTGATCCAGAAGGTTCTGTACAAGTAATTAGATTTGCCAATAGAGTGCCATTATTATATCAACAGGGAGCTGGAGCGATACAAAAAGCGATTATAGAAACAGCATGGAAAAATTATAACATTAGCCAAAGTAAAGGAAGTTTACCACAAGGTCCAATATTAATAATTGTAAGTATGGTAAGTGTGTGGGTGCCATTTACATCAGAAGCTAAAGAAGCAATTGCAAGCTATGACGAAATTATTAAAGAAATGAAACTAGCACTGCAAGAAGCAGGAAGGAAGCTATCTACATACATCCGAAAGACTGTAAAAGCAAGAGAACAAAGAGAAAAGATTAACTTATTTGAAAAGTACATACCAGAAGTAGCTGAGGGGTTATCAATGATATCATCTGCTAAAAAAACTGATATAGAAGGATACCTAACCAAATTTTTAAAAAAGAACATAGGGGAGCTTATAAAAGGGCTAGAGGATAATGACAACAAAGAAAAAGAGTGAGATAGCATTAAACCAGCTTGGGGAAAAACTAGTAGAACAAGCAAAGAAAGGAAAGAATCCAGAAATAATCTACCCATTAAGAGGGCTAAGCAATGTTACATTCGATAAGAAAAGCAGAACTCTCAGGATGGGTAATAAAACAGCTTCAAGAAGTTTTTTTAATGTAGCTCACGCTAAGAAATTTTTACAAACAATTCTTGTTGCAGTGGTAAGCAAAGAACTTCTAAAACGCGAAAAGCACACTAATCTTCGTGACTTATATTACCAAATAAAAAGAACAATCCCTGGAACAAAAATAGAAACCGTGGAAGAACAAACTGAAACAGACAAAGCAATTGAAGATTTAGAAGTGATGACTGGATTTTCAAGGGAGCAACTAAACATCAGCGCAGGAAAAAATGGAAGCGTCGCCGGAAAGGTAATCATTGAAGACAGAGGCGACACAATAGACTGGAGCAAAATGGGAAGCGGCGGATGGAGTGTGCCATCAGTAGTAGAAGACATAAAATTCAAGAAAGTAAGTGCAAACTATATCCTCTACATGGAAAAAGAAGCAGTATGGGAACGACTACATGAGGATAAATTTTGGGAAAAAAATAAATGTGTTATAATCTCGTCAAAGGGACAAACTACAAGAGGGATTAGACGGTTATTACAAAGATTATCAGAAGAACATAAAATACCAATTTATGTGCTAACAGATTTTGATCCGTGGGGATTTTATATTTATTCTGTAGTAAAATATGGAAGTATTGCATTAGCACACGCGTCAGAAAGACTGACTATCCCTGATGTTAGATTTTTAGGGATTACAGCAGATGACATAGAAAAATACAATTTAAATAAACATTTTATCAAATTAAAAGACACAGACATAAACAGGATCAAACAAGTATCAGAATATGACTGGTTTAAAGACAATAAAGAATGGCAAAGACAATTAAAACTAATGAAACAATTTGGTGCAAAAGCAGAGATACAAGCACTTAGCAGTAAGGGGATTAGTTTTATTTCTGAAACTTATCTACCTGAAAAAATAAAGAAAAAAGATTTTATTGATTAAGACTGCGGTTCTATAACAAAGTTGAAAACTTTTCAAAAACCTAGCAACAATTTAAAACATAGAAATCCTTTTAAATAATGTTTTAACGAGATACATATAGATGCCTCTGTAGCTTAGCAGGTAGAGCGCGTGGCTGTTAACCACGAGGTCGCAAGTTCGAGTCTCGCCAGAGGCGTATTTTTATCTATAAAAAAACTTAAAAGTAAGTTAATAACCACGAGGAGAGATGAATACCCCAAAAAATTGCTCACCATACCTTTGGTATTATTGTTCAAGAGATAAAACAAAAATAAATTTTGATCTTTCTTCAAGCAGCGCTGAGTTAAATATTCCATTTCCAGTTGCTCATTTAGCTACTGACATTAAAAGAAGCGTACATGGCGGAGGATCAAAAGACCTTTTAAGAATAATTGGTGACCAGTATGGCCTACCGTCCGAACAAGTATACACTGTTGGCGGAGGCTGCTCAGCTGCGAATTACATTGTATTCTGCTCATTGTTAAAGCCAGGTGATCATGTGCTTATAGAATCACCAACTTACGACCCGTTGTTTAGTATTCCTATGGATATGAATGGGATATCAACAGATTTCGTTCATAGATCTCCACAAGATTATCAATTAGGCATAGAGGCTATAAACAAAAAATTAAAACGAAATACAAGACTAATTGTGCTAACCAACTTACACGCTCCGACATCTGTAAGACTAAACAACCTTGACGAGATACTATATGCTATACAGGTTAGAAATAGAAAAAGAAAAAGAAAGACATACGTTATGGTTGATGAAGTTTACATGGATCTTGCTGATGATATCACCCCGCCAGCAGCCACACTAAATGAGTGCGGTATAAGCACTAATGGTTTATCTAAATGCTACGGTTTAGAAGGGCTTCGCCACGGAGTTATACTCGCGGTTCCAGAAGTTATCAGCGATGTTAAAGCTTTTAACACCAAATGCTTCCCATCAAACTCAGCATCACTTGAAACTATAATCAAGGAGTTTTATTCCTTCCATAGAGTAAGAATACTTAAAGATATCAAAAGGTCACAACAAAAGCGATTTGAAATAGTAAACGAGTACTTAACTAATGCTGGAATTAAGTTTCAGAGACCTAATGGCGGGTGCACTGTACTAATCCAATTAGCTTTGCAGGATGATACCACCTTTTCTAATGCACTTCTAGGCCAGACTAGAGTTGCTGTAACACCTGGACACCTTTTCAATGCGCCTGGAACAATAAGACTTGGTTATATGCAAGGAGCAAACCAGCACATGGAAGACGGGCTCAAAATGTTTTGTGAATTTTATAAATACTGGAGTGAAGAACAAGATTAATGATCTCACTAAAAGCAATTATATCCTCATTGCTAATAGGCTTTAACTTAATACATAACCCAACAGGATTAACCGCAGAACAAAGCTTTCAAATATTTACTGACGCATATAACAAACAGTTTAAAAAATGTGATCCAAGATTTGATGATTACCTACAACACCCAGACATACTTAAAAAAATATTATTTGAAGTATTAAATGAGAGAACACATACATACCGATTATTACACGGGCAAGAGTTATACACAGAACAACCATCTAATATTTTTCTTTTGAGCGATGACGAAATCAAACACTTAATCCCAATACTTAAAGCTATTCCAAAACGGGAGTTCATGGGAGTTATACAAGCTGCTAAAGTAGCTGATATATACGACAAAAATACGGAATGGGGTGGAGAATTAGAATTTGATAAACAATGTGATGTAACAGTTAGATTCTCTCCAACAAGAAGTGAATTATCATTAGAGAAAGACGGAGCATACTTACGTGCAAGCGATCTTTCAAAATTGCATATAGCTGCTTTTCACTTTCACAGAACGCGTCCATTTTCAGGGCCTAGCAGTACAGATTTAAGAGTGTGCGAGGGCCGTGTTAAAAAACAAGGATACTGTTACAACATGGTCATAACCCCATTAGAGCATGCAGTTCAAACAGGCGGAGAAGTTGAACCAAAAAGACATTTAAATTTTGATTTTTACAGCTTAGATTTAAACAACAGCAAACGTGGAGTGGTTGTAATAGATTTAGGAACTTATTTAAATCATTAGTTAAGCTGATTAGAAATGAAACGTGTTGTGGTTATTGGCGGCGGAACAGGAAGCTTTACAGTGTTGCAAGGGCTCAAAGAACACGATATAGCTATAACTGCAGTTGTTAGCATGTTTGATTCTGGCGGCAGTACGGGGGTGTTAAAAGATGAATATGGAATCCTCCCACCGGGCGATATTAGAAGATGCTTGATAGCTTTGAGTGAAGAAAAAATACTTAGAGACCTTTTTATGTATCGGTTTGACAAAGGGAGTATTAAGGATCACTCATTTGGTAACTTGTTTCTTACAGCTTTAAAAGAAATAACCAAAAGTGATGTTAAAGCTATAAAAAAAGCAGCCGAGATATTAAAGATCAAAGGAATAGTTTTGCCAGTTACTATCAATAAATCAACATTATGTGCAAAACTTGAAGATGGAACAGTCATTAAAGGAGAAAAAAATATTGATATCCCTAAGCATGATGGAAATATTAAAATTACAGACGTTTTTTTAGAACCTGAAGCTAAAATCTTTAAAGCAACAAAAAAGGCAATAGTAAATGCAGACTTGATTGTTATTGGGCCTGGCGATTTGTACACCTCAGTTGTTCCAAACTTACTGGTCAAGGGTGTTTGTGATGCCATTAGAAAAAATAAAGGAAAAAAAGTTTATGTATGCAATATAATGACGAAGTTTGGTGAGACTAATGGATATAAAGCTAGCAATCATTTAAAGGTTATTCAAAGATTTGTTGATGTCGACTATATTATTTGTAACACAGGTAAAAAAAGGAAGTTAAAAAAGTACGCGAAAGAAGGTTCTTTCCCAGTCGAGATAGATGCAGTTAATGTCAAAATGATAAACGGAAATTTTGTCAACCGCAGTGATTTAATAAGACATAACTCTAAAAAGTTAGCTAAAGCCCTAATAAGACTGTAAACAAGTTTATATTTAGATGAGCTAAATCACATTCATGGAAACCATTAAGGACTGGATACTTTTATTGAAACATGAAAAAAGACCCATAATAGTTGAGGGTAAGAAAGATAAAAAGGCATTAGAATACTTTGAAATAAAGAATGTTATTACTCTTGATCGTCCATTATATGAGATTATAGAACTTGTATCTGATAATTTTGAAGAAGTTATTATCCTAACTGATTTGGACAAAGCCGGTAAAAAGATTTATTCAATATTATCAAGAGAGTTAGGAAAACGTGGTGTTCGAATAGAAGAAAAATATCGTAATTTTTTGTTTCAAAAAACACAGCTAACTCAAATAGAAGGTCTTGTAAGCTATGAAGCAAATAACTAAAAAAAATCACCCCCTTTTATTTTAGTTATAAAATACTCTTGATGTGTTCAATGTGTTCAGCAACTCTATTACCCTCGTCGGTAAGTTTTATTACTTTAATGCGTCCTTGCTTTTCAAACCCAACGAGTTTTGCCTTTTCCATTTCCTGTAAAATTTTTACTGCATGAGAGTATGTACAGTCCACTTCTTTTGCTAATACACTTCCATATCTGAATCTAGTATTCTTTCTTAAAGCCATTAATATCATTGCCGGCTTTCTTCTAAAGAAAACTTCAAATATATCTTTTTTATCCATTTACTCCCCCTATCACCTAATTTTTTACTACAAGAAATGATATTTTGTAGCAGATATTTAAATGTTTGCTTCGCTAAATACATATCAAAACATACAAATTTCACTTAAAGGTAACATAATGTTTATAAACTAAACAAAGCTTTGCGAAGTTAATGTTAGATCCTCATTTTGTACGGGAAAATCCAACCTTAGTTAAAAAAAATCTTTCAAAAAAATTCCAGGAATACAAAAATACTATAGTAGACGAATTCTTACAAAAAGACAAGGAATGGAGACAAATAAAAACTGAAGTAGACAAACTAAGAAATGAAAGAAACAAATTATCTTTGGACATTAACAATTTAAAAAAAGAAAAAAAATCACCAGATAAAATATTAACAAAAGTAAAAACGGTAGTAAACCTGTTAACAAAAAAAGAACGTCTTATGCATGAAGCAGAACAAACATCCCATAATCTGTTAAAGAAACTACCAAACACCATCCATGACTCCGTGCCCATTGGAAAAGACGACACAGAAAATCCAACAATAAAAGAACTTGGAAAAAAACCTAACTTTGATTTTCCCATAAAAAACCATGTAGAACTAGGAGAAGCACTACACATATTAGACTTTGACTCATCTGCAAAAACATCTGGTAATGGATTTTATTTTTTACACGGAAAACTGGCACACTTAAACAGAGCACTACTCCAATTTGCTGTAGACTTCATGGAAAAAAAAGGGTATAATTACATAGAACCACCATTATTACTAAGAAAAGAAGTACTTGGAGCAGCAATAGACCTAGAAGAATTTGAAAAAACAATTTACTCAATAGAAAAAGAAGATTTAGCCCTTATCGGGACAAGTGAACACTCTTTATTGGGTATGCACGCAGGACAAGTATTCCACCCAGAAGAACTACCAAAAAAATATTACTCATACTCCATGTGCTTCAGAAAAGAAAAAGGTGCGCATGGCATCAACGAAAAAGGGCTTTGGAGAACACATCAATTCAACAAAGTAGAACAGTTCATCTTTTGCAAACCAGAAGAATCATACCAAATGTATGATGAGCTGTTAGAAAATTCAGAGGAAATACTTCAACTACTAGACCTGCCATACAGAGTAATAGAAATCTGCTCTGGAGATTTAGCAGCGTGGAAAACAAAAAGCGCCGATGTAGAAGTGTGGAGACCAACAATAAACGGTTATGGAGAAGTGATGTCGTTAAGCAATTGTACAGACTACCAAGCAAGGGACTTAAACATTAGATTTATAACAAACGATAACAAACAAATAGTCCACACCTTAAACAACACAGCATTAGCTACTTCGCGAATATTAGTAGCGATAATGGAAAACTACCAACAAAGAGACGGTAGCATACATATACCTAATATTCTACAAAAATATACAGGATTCAAAACTATAGAAAGAGAAGCGTAACTAATATTAATCTAATAAAAAGAAATGCAATATGAGCATAAGTCATAACTGTGGTTTTGCTGTAACACACAGCCTGCAAGATGCATACAAAGCAGGATTAGCACTCCAACATAGAGGCAGAGAAGCCGCAGGAATTGTAGCCATAGGAGAAAAAATTGATGCACTAAAATGGATTGGTACAATAGACGCGTTTAGCATTAAACAATTACATCAAATATTCCCCGGAACAAACTACCACACCTTTATGGTGCATGTAAGATATGCAACACGCGGAAGAAAAGACAAACTACTAGAAGACGCACACCCCCATGTTATAGGTGGTACAATGCATCCTCGTGGTGATCACATAGCCATACTAAACTGCGATAAAGCAATAGTACATAACGGACAAGTAGCCCCCGCTTATTTTAGTGACATTCCAAAAACAGATGTAAAAACAGAATGCGATACCGAGCTACTATTACATTACTATGCTAAATACGGAGAGAAAGCCATACTTCAAAACATACCTGGAGCTTACACCCTAGCAATAGCAGACAAATCACGTAATGATATAATAATACTAAGAGATAAAACTGGAATAAGACCCGGAGTTCTTGGAATTAGCAGCGGGAAGTACAGCGTAGCTTCAGAAGATATTGTATTCCAAAGCGAAGAAGATTCCGTTGCAGAAAACCTTGACCCCGGCGCAGTCTATTACCTAAGCCATTCAGGCAAATACAGAAAAGAACAAGTTGTGCAACCAGCTCTTTCACGTTGTTTTTTTGAATGGAACTATCTTGCAAATAAAAAAAGTATTATCAACAGAGTAAGTGTACTCCATCTTAGACGTGCACTGGGAAGAAAATGCGCAGAAGAATTTCATTTTGAAGCAGATTATGTAACTTATTTACCAGACTGCCCAAAAGATGCAGCAATGGCATATTCAGATAAATGTAACATCCCATTTATGATTACCATGTACAAAAAAAATCAAGAACGTTCATTCCTTGGTTCAACACAGGAAGAAAGACAAAATTCAATACAAAAAAACTTACACTTAATACCTAATATCAAAACAAAAATACAAGGAAAGAGAATAATCCTTATAGATGACAGTGAGATAAGAGGAACAAATGCTGAAAGAGCAACGCACCTATTAAAAGAAGAAGCAGGAGTTAAAGAAGTGATCTTAATTAATTACACCCCAATGGTTGGAATCATAGGAGATGACGGCCAAGAACGATACTGTGACAATGGAGTAGACATTCCCAAGGGAGATAAATTCATTGCGAAGGGTAGGACACAAGAAGAAATAAGTAAACTCCAGGGGATACCAACTTATTTCCTTTCAGTTGCAGGTATGCTTCAAACATTTGAAAGTATGGGACTACCAAAGCACACACTCTGTACTTTTTGCATAGGCGGGAAAAAACCATTTTAAATCTGTTAAACATTAGAAACACTTATAACATAATACACCACGATTTTCTAATGGGCCCGTAGCTTAACCTGGCTAGAGCATTCGGCTCTTAACCGAAAGGTCGTGGGTTCAAATCCCTCCGGGCTCATGTTAACATAAGCTTTATATCACTTACCCCTCATAACAAATTAAGCTTATGAAACTTAGTTTTATAGGTGAAGGTGGAAAAATACGAGGAGCCTACATTCTTGGGGTGATTGAAGCATTAGAATGGCTAGGCTTAAAATACGTAGACTTCCTGACCGGATCTTCATCTGGAATTGCAAACCTTGCTTATGTAGCTTCTGGGCAACTTAATATAGGTAGACAAGTGTGGCCAGTTGAGATACCAAATCTTAAATTTATAGGCATAAAAAATTTATTTGCTGGAAAACCGTTTCTGGACCTTGATCAACTTATTGAAAAAATATTTAAAGGTAGGTTTGGGCTTGATGTGGAGGCATTAAAACGCTCACCAATGAAGCTAGTAATTCCTGTTACATCAGCTGAAACTGGCAAGCCAAGATATATTGACTCACAGAGAGACCTTGATAAGGTTGACATCTTTGAAGTATTAAAAGCAGCAATGGCAGTGCCCTTCTTATACGGCAGAACAGTCAGACTAGATGACGGAGAATACTTTGATGGTGCAGTAAGTGATCCTTTTCCAATAGATTATGGAGAAATAGCTAACTCCAGAAAAATTATAGCTATGACACAACCAGAAGATTACCATACCCCATATCTTGAGCAAAAAATTGCTAAGGTACTCAAAAGAAGATTACCCCCAGGAGTATATGAAGGGCTTCAAGCAAGACCAGACGTAGTTAGAAAAAGACAACGGGAGATAAAAGAACGAGAAAGAAATGGTGAAGCACATGTTATAAGACCAAGTTTCAAACTTTCTTCACTAAAAGCTACACGAAGAAATATTGAGGCTATAACAAGAGCAGGTATAAATGATACATTAGGGCATGAAGGGTTACTAAGTTTTTTGAAGGAACTAAGCACTACAGATTATGGGGTAAAATATTTTCATAACCCTCCATTAAAGTGCACCAGTGATGAACTAATGGTCTGACCTGCGCTCTAATCTAGATATATGCTCCTCCCTCTTTTTTTCAATGTCTTGCTTTAACCTTAAAGGCCTTCTAACACTCTTGAAGATAATTGTATCTTTAGCACCAACAACATCAAGCATAAGATCAGCATATCTTAAAATTCTACCAAGCTCATTTTCCTTTAGTTGAACAACCTTAATGTCAGCATAGTTTACACTGATAACATCTCTTGCAATAAACCCCGTGGTAAGAATAATCGTATGATCAGTAAGTATAACTTTCTTTTTTTGGTATGCTACCTCTGAAATAAGAAGCCCGTCAAGCAATATAAAACCTGCAATAAGCAAGATATTACCTTTAAGATAGACAAAAACAGGAAAAGCTAAAGCGAAGATAAAATAATAATGTATGTGGGCCCTCCTTGGAGAATATGTAACATAGAATATCTTCTCATTCACAGCTTTAAACTGGTTAACCTCACGTCTACCTAAATATAACCCTATTAATAGGAGCAGCATACTCCCAAGCCCGATAACTAGGATAATTGATGCGTCATCTAGGCTCATCCTTTATAATCATGGTTCATGCCTTTTATACCTTCCGATCAACCACCCAAAAGTTTTTATATAATTTTCACAAATCAAATGCATGAAACGCCTCGCAGTGCTAATTGTCATAATGATCCTGTCAGCATGCTCATCGATAGAAGTTGACTCAAAAGCAAAGATCATTGAACCACAAGCATATGACATACCTGAAGAAAACGAAACTATCCAAGAAGAACCAAGCCTACCAACCGATCAGTACAAAATGCATGAAGGAGACAAGATAACAATTAATGATCATGGTTTACGGCTAATTAATATAAACAATGATGGTGAAGTACTATTCGAAGTTGACGGAATTCCATGGGTAGTTTACGCATCTAAACACAAAGAGATATACAGGGGAATAGAAATAACAATAATTAGAATAAACTATGACTCAATCAATAAAAAAAATAATTACGCAATTGTTGAATCAAAAAAATATATAACCCCAAAGGGTCAGTACTTATTGCAAATAGATGAGACATCCAATATCTTCGGAGTTAATTTTACATTAACCAGCGTTGAACCATCAGAAAAAATTATGCTCAATGTTGGGAATAATACCAAGAATAAACTCAAAGAAAAAGAGTCTAAGCTCATAGAAAATTTTAACGTTACAAACATAGATGCATTTCCAAGACCACCAAGGTTTGAGAATTATGCAATAATAGGGATTCAACCAAGATAATCTAAATTCTTTTTATCTCTTATAACAGTAGACTTCTTACTTTGTTCTATTATCCCTTTAAGCTTTTGCTCAAACTGTTTTGCAGCTGTAAGCAATGGCTTTGGATCAACTTTTAATCCGAGATAATTATCAAGAGTTTCAATTATCTTTGCAGCAGCCATACTATCTGCTACCTGCATACTACTCTCAACAAAGAAACAAGTTTTTTTAGGAGCTTTAGTAATAATAGCACCAGTAACACCCATGACTATCCCTTCTTTAAGAGGCAACAATTTTAATTCGTTCATTTTCTTTTTTTGAGATTCAATATCAGTATAGTAAAAAACATTTGTTGTACCAGAATTAGACATAATCCCCTCAACACTAATCAGCTCTTTTGCCTGTAATATTTTTGAAAGAACGATAAGCATTTCAGCAACCTTCCACTCCAGCCCCTGCATACTGGCAAGAGCATGAACAATTA
This sequence comes from Nanobdellota archaeon, assembly GCA_038046345.1. GTDB lineage: Archaea > Nanobdellota > Nanobdellia > SCGC-AAA011-G17 > JACPNG01 > JBBSWJ01. Next base: position 48,762 of record JBBSWJ010000011.1, read on the forward strand.
CAATATTATATTTTTTAGAATAATAAATGCTCAACGGTTCAATTATATTACCATCGTGGACGGCAGTAATTGGCATGAATTCATCACTCATAACTTTGCCTATCTTTTCAGCTTTAAGATGTTGAATTAGAAACTCAGTAGCAATACTCCCAACAAGCCCAAACCCTGGAAACCCCTCAATAATCACAGCATTTTTTGGTTTCTTGGTTAAAATAATATTCATGGGATTAGTTTTGATAAGAGGTTTAAATAGTTTTTGATTAAAACCACAAGAAAAAGAACAGGTTTGTACTTTTGGTTGGAGAAAGTCTTAAATATTGACCCACCTAAATAACAAAATGGTAAAAAGGATACTGCCCTTAGCAGCAATGGAATCATTATTAAAACATAGAGCTAACGCCGTAAGGGTTTCTGAATCAGCTAAAGAAGCATTAAGAGAGATCTTAGAAGAAATAGCAGAAGAAATAGGAGAAAAAGCTGTAAAAATGGCCGCTCATGCAAGCAGAAAAACGGTAAAGGGCGATGATATCAAACTAGCTGCAAAATAATAATTATACTCTCAGTGGAAAATCTTTTTCTGAAATCACTCCATCAATTGTAATTCTTCTTGTAATTGTTCCTACCCTAAGCGCTGAATCACGAGTAAGTTCAATCTTGGTATTAGTAGGCATGATTAGTTCTTTAATGTGATAAACGTGTGTAATACTCAATTCTTTAAAGTCTGTTGTTACATCCCACGCAAATTCACTCAATAATCTTACTGGCAGAGATGCGCTACAAAAATTATCCTTAACCCTACCACCTGGTTTGGGTAAGCTCTTTCCTACTGAAATTTTTAGGTTATCTGCGGTGATACATAAAAGCAAGGAACATGTCTTAAAATTATTAAAGATTTCATGAAGATCATCCACATCCGTGTTTAGTTCAGCTATGTAATGTTTGCCTTTCTTAATCATCTCATGCTCTATATTCAGTTTTGAAGAGAAATCATAAGAAGCAATTATCTTACCTTTAATATTTATCTTTCCAGAAGCATGTTCAGCTGCAATTCCAACAAGGTCATTAGCAAAATCAAAGCTAGTTTTAACTTTGATATCATTTTTTGATTTTTTAATCTTAATCAATGCTCTCTCATAATCCCCTTTTCCATAACGAGCTAAATGTTTATGAGCAAGAGCGTCTGGTTTTCCTTCAATAATATTTTTTATGAAAATCATAAGTTACTAACCTCTATGGAAAAACCATTAAAATTACAATATTTAACTATTCCTATTCTTGTTTTTAGATATTTTTAAACAAAGATTAATAAATGCTGTTCAAGTAAAAACCTATAAAGCCCTGTAGTCTAGTGGTCAAGGATAGCAGACTCTGGATCTGTTGACGGAGGTTCAAATCCTCCCGGGGCTACGCTCCGGTAGTCTAGCTCGGTCAAGGATGATAGCCTCTCGCGCTATAGACCCGAGTTCAAATCTCGGCCGGAGCATACTTATTAAGGGTATCAAACATGGATAGTACAATAAATTTATAGCATTTTTTTGTAGTAGAGATATTATTAAATGGGTGTATTTCTCCAAAACTTATGCGAGTTTCAAAGGTAAAATTAGTTGATGTAGAACATTCAACTACTTATGACGCAGAAAGTTAACCCTAAGCTGACCAAAGTTTTATATACTTCATGTATATACTGTATATAGGTATAACACATGGTACAAGCAATGATACAAATATCTGATAAAGCAAATCAAATCCTAAATATTGTCAAAGCTAAATATGGTCTCAAAGATAAATCTAATGCTATTGAAAAAGTTGTTATTGAATTTGGTGAGGATTTTCTTGAGCCACAATTACGTCCTGAATTCATCCAAAAAATGAAAGAACGGCAAAAAGAAAAAACAATTAAAGTCAAATACTTCCGAAAACATTTTGGGCTAAAATAAAATGCCCTATCAATATGAGTTTAGGGAAAGTGTAGAAAAGAGTTTACAAAAATTAGCTAAGAAAAATCCTAAACAACTTTTAATCATTGAAAAGAAAATAGAAGAGATAATTGAAAACCCTCAACGTTATAAAAATTTACGAGTACCACTTCAGAATTGGAAACGTGTGCATATTGATAGAAGTTTTGTTCTAGTTTTTTCTGTTGATGAAGCCAAAAAAATAATAACTTTTGAGGATTATGATCATCATGACAAGATTTATATATAGATAACTTACCAAATAAAAGTATTAAAATATCAGCTAGAGGTTAAAAATATGAAAGGAAAACTATTTGTAATTCTTGTTATTGGCGTGATATTCCTTTTAGGATGCAGTCAAACCAGTAAAAAACTTGTTGATATCCAGAAAGAAGTAAAAGAAAATTCGGATAAAGAATTAAAAAGTGCTATGAACGATTCTTCTAACAAAAAAATTTTTGAAATTACTGGTGAAAATTTTAAGTTTATTGTTGACGGTAAAGAAAATCCTGATATCAGAGTAAAAGAAGGAGATATTGTGCGTATTGAGCTTAAAAGTATATTAGGCGTTCATGATTGGACTGTTGATGAACTATCAGCAGCTACTCAGAAAATATCAGCTGGAAACTCTGCCGAGATAGAATTTGTTGCGGATAAAAAAGGTTCCTTCAAATATTATTGCAGTGTGGGAGATCATAGACAAGCAGGTATGGAAGGAAATTTTATTGTCGAGTAAATATTCTTAGTTTTTAGGGGGTTGTAATCAAATAACACATGTCAACAGATAAATATTTATTGCAAGCACCCCAAAAAATTATAGCTGTCTCTAAATAGTAGTGATAATAGAAATGTTTAAATAGCATTGTTAGAATTATATGTAAATTAAAATGCGCACTCAATATCAAAGTTTAGAACAAAGAACTAAAGATATACCAAGAGTACGAGCAGGAATGTACTTACTTTATGCAATGGACAAAGAAGGATTTGAAGTTATTACACCAGAATTAGACGGAGATGATTATTTCTTCCATAATGGTTTATACCCCACTTCAACTCGCTGGATACCTAAGACTGATACAACGGTTCATGTGTGGATGCATTTTGATCATAGCCTAGGATATTCAGGTGCATCTAAAATATTAAAAAAAATGTTACGGGATATAACCGGAGAAATGAAATTCTTAAAGGCATGGAATATGAATGCTAGTTTGATAATTGATGCATGTTGAGCTATTCATTCTTGTATTCAATCTTCCAAAGTAATATATAAATTTTTATAGTGTTGTACCAACGCTATTTTTTAGATAAATATTTAAAGCTCTTTTTAGTATACTTTATCAATAAAACTTAGGAGGAAAAATGGCAGATAAAAACACAGCATTAATACTTTCAATACTTTTAGGCTATCTTGGAGTAGACAGGTTTTATTTGGGAAAAATAGGTACAGGCATACTTAAGCTGTTACTGACGGCTGTTTATGGCGCTGGATTAATATGGTGGGTTGTTGATATATTTCTTATAGCAACAGATAAGATGACCGATAAAAATGGAAAACCATTAAAAAAATAACTTTTCTTCCGATAGTACAGAAACATATATAAGAGCACTAGCTGTTTTTAAGACAATGAAAAAACAACGAAGGTTAATCACAGCAGCACTGCCGTACGTCAATAATATACCACATATTGGTAACCTAGTTGGAAGCCACTTACCAGCAGATATATTTGCAAGATATTGCAGGCTAGCAGGATTTGAAACAGTTTTAATAGGCGGAACGGATGATCATGGAACTGCAATGGAAGTTGCAGCATTAAAGGAAGGAACAACACCGAGAGAAATAGCAAAAAAATATTATAAGATTCACAAAGAAATCAATGATTGGCTAAAGATTAGTTATGATAATTTTTCAAGAACAAGCAAAAAGATACATCATGAAAACGTAAAAAGTTTTTTTATAACTTTACATAAAAATGGATACCTAATAGAAAAAGAATTAACTTTGCCGTACATAGAATCAAAAAAATTATTCTTAGCTGACAGATACGTAGAAGGAACATGCCCAAAATGCGGATATAAACAAGCAAGAGGAGATCAATGTGAGAGCTGCAGCAAATTATTAGATCCAACAGATTTAATTAACCCAATAGCACCATTGTTTGGAGATGAAAAAATAATCTTCAAAAACCAAAAACATTTATTCTTTGATCTAACCAAATTATCAGCCAGACTAAAACAATGGATTGAATCAAATAAACATTGGAGAGACACAGTACGCAGTATAGGATTAGCATGGATAAAAGAAGGGTTAAAACCAAGATGCATTACAAGAGATCTAAAATGGGGCATATCAGTACCAATAAAAGGGTATGAACATTTGAAGTTTTATGTATGGGCAGAAGCAGCAATAGGATATATATCATCAACACTTGAATGGAATAAAAAAAAATCAGATAAATTCTGGAAAAATAAAGAATCAAGAATATACCATTTTATAGGCAAGGATAACATTCCATTTCATAATATTTTTTTTCCAGCGGAATTATTAGCACATGGTGGTTATAACCTCCCATACAATGTAGTAGGATTACAATACTTAAATTATGAATCAGGAAAATTCTCAAAAAGTGAAAACAGGGGAGTGTTTTGTGAAAACTTACCAACAGCAGGTTTATCGCCAGACTATTGGAGATTTTATCTATCCACATTAATTCCAGAAAATAAAGACACAAACTTTTCATGGGATGAACTTCAAAAAAGAATAAACAATGAGCTCATAGCAAATTTTGGTAACTTTGTAAACAGGACTTTAACATTTGTTAATAATAACTTTGATGGTAAGATAACAAAACCAAAGAAAAGAGATATTGAGTTTGAGAACGATGTGAAAAAACATTGCGATGAAGTAAGAAAACATTTTGAAAACGTAGAATTAAGAGACGCGTTAGCTTCGGTGTTGAAACTGTCTAGTTATGGAAATATCTACTTTGACAAGAAACAACCATGGAAAACAAAAGACAAAGACACCTTATTTTATTGCGTTAACCTATGCAATGACCTAGCACTATTGATACAACCATTCCTACCTGACACATCTAAAAAAATCTTAAATACTATCAACTCAAAAAGCAAGACATGGGATGACTTAGCAAGATTTAAAGTAATAGGAAAAATTAAAAAACCAGAGTTATTATTTAAAAAACTAGAAAAAGAGGACATAATCAGATTAACTGAAAAAACATCAACATGTAAGAAGATGGTAACAATAGAAGATTTCAAAAAACTTGAATTAAGAATAGGGAAAGTAATATTAGTATCAGATCATCCGAAAGCAGACAATCTATATATATTACAAGTAGACATTGGTAATGAAAAACGGCAGATTGTTGCAGGATTAAAAAAGTACTACAAGAAAGATGAAATAAAAGGAATGAACATAATAATTGTTGCAAACCTCAAACCAGCAGTGCTAAGGGGCGTTGAAAGTAATGGAATGTTATTAGCAGCAGAAAAAGATGGAAATGTTGTTATACTCACATCAGATAAGGATATCAAAGCAGGAGCAGAGATAAGATAATATGGCAAAATGCAATCGATGCGGAAATGAATTTGACAATTGGTTTCAAGGAACACACTGGTGCGTACACTGTGGAATGCAATTTATAACAGAAAGCAATAAACCAAAAGAAAAAGCATGATACTAAAAAAGCTTTTAAAGAACTATTTCTGATAAAAACCATGGGCCTGTGGCTTAGCCTGGCTAGAGCACATAAATGTTAGTTTCATCTACATTTAGCTCAATCGACTGATAACGCCAGTCAGATATCGAGAGGTCCGGAGTTCGAATCTCCGCAGGCCCATTTTTTATTTTGAAAAGAGAATGTTAATGAAATGAGAGAATAAACAGTTAGTTCTAATTAATTGATTATAAAGTTATCAAAATCAAGATGTCCTGTAGCATAACTATTGGTATAGAATCCCACCCATAATTCATATCCCCCTGCAGGATTATTTAGTGGTATGCCTGTTATTACTTGATCCCCTGTTTCAGAAGTACTTACAGATTCTATTCTATTATCATATAAAGACACCACCACATCCCATCTTCCTGGCTCTTCTGGATTTATTACATCAAGAATACATCTAGAACATTCCTGCCCAACTATTAATACAAGATTATGATGCCCACCACCAGGAGTTGGGTTTATCAATTCATACTCAATGGTATTTCCATCAACAAAAAGTCTTGTTGGTACTAAGTAAGTTCTAGTGTCCATTCCTTGGTCTTGTTGTGTATGGAATACATAACTTCCATGCTCTTGTCTTACATCGTGTTCTTCTGCTAATGGTTGCCCTTCTGGGTCTTGTCTTATCTCCCATATTTCTGGATCAAGA
>JBBSWJ010000012.1:0-10527 GCA_038046345.1 Nanobdellota archaeon
TTACCCTTTATACGTAAAAGATAAAAAAGTATATTTTGATGGTGATGAGCATAAAAAACTTAATGCAGCAAAGGCAGTAAGGAATTACTATGGGACTGTTGTTGATCCTTCACTAGCACAAACATCTGATTCCATACTTGCAAGCTTAGATCAGTCTATAGCAAAAGCAGCAGAAACCGGGCCTAGTCGCGAGTTTTAGAACAAGTATCATTATTAAACTTGTTCAGAGGATCCCACCAACTAGCAGCCACGCGTAAGATTTTTATCTAAATTCTTGCAAAAAGTTATCTGTTGCCCAGCTGTTATAGAATTATTACAACATAAGTAAATATACATTGTAATAAACTTGTTAGCCAAGTTCACAAAAATAATCCAAGAACTAGCTACTGTTCTTACCTTTCTTCTCAAGATCTTCGACTTTTTTATCAATCTTATTATAGCCAACTTCTCTTAACTTCCTCCATTTGCTGCGTACAAATAACCATGATATCCCTGCCAATACCACCGCTCCAGCACCAGTAGCTACAGCACCAAATGGAATATTAGCCAGTTTGATTGTATCTAACACACTTCTACCAGTGATAATATTTTCTGGTTCTGTTTCAGTTACCGGTTGTTTCACAACTTCTGTAGGTTTTTCTTCTACGACTTCAACTTTTTCATTTTCTGTTTTAACGTCTTCCTCAGTTTCAGCTACATTATCACTAAGCTCATTAGTCTCACTGCTAGCTCCGCCTCCGCCATCACTGCTTGTAGATGCGCCGCCGCCGCTACCTCCGCTATCACTACTACTTTCAGTTGGTTCTGGCACAGCAATGCTAAATGTTCTTGTTTCTGACAGCCCAAATTGGTTTGCTAAATCAGTACATTGTACCATCCAGTTATATGTGGTATTATCACTAAATGTATTTGAAAACCTTTCACTACCACCTGAACTGCTTAAACTAGCAGACTTAGAGAAACTATTATCTATAAACAGACTACAATTCGCTATATTTGTGTCAATAGGAGTATAATCTAGGTTTACTTGGGTTGATGTTTGAGCTGCCCCATCGCTTGGAGATGATAAACTTACTGTTGGTATTGTCTTATCAACATGTAATATTCTTTTTTCAGAGGTTATATTTGAATTACCAGATCCATTGCAGCTTATTTGCCATGTTGCTAAACCTTCATCTAAGCTGATTGTAAAATTAGTAAGTTGATAACTAAGCGTAGATGTATTTGTTTGGTTGTAGAGATCATTAATATAAAGCGAGCAATTAATTACCTCACTGTTATTATCACTTGCATTAAATCTGAAATTTATGCTTGAGTAATTAAGATAAGTATCATTATCTGGGAATATCAGTTCAACATTTAATGGGTTTGGTATGCTTTGCACAGTAAAAGATTCTTGAGCTGTGTGATTTTGGTTTTCATTGTCATCAATTGCTATAAACCTATAACTAACAACCTTGCCTGGAGTAAAATTCCCGCCGTAAACAAAGAAAGAATAATTGCCTGCTTCTTTAATCATGGTGTAATTAGTCATATTTTCTTCGAAATTACTTTCAAATAGCACATCTGACAAGTGTGTATCGCTGGTTGTTACGCTAAATGTAACATTGGTATTGTTTGTTACGTTTTCTACATCTCTAGTCCAATTAGTCATGACTGGTGGTTGCTTATCTAGGAGTATTATTGCATTATTAAGCTCAACTCGTGAGAATGTATAGTTAGTAACATTATCCTTAACCTTAACACCACTCTGATTTAATATTGCCCATGCTATTGTATTATTGAGTCTTTCACCATTCTCTAATAATGTGTATTGGTACATCACTGAAAGCATTCCTGCTACAAATGGTGTTGCCATGCTTGTTCCAGATCTGTCTTCAGTACTCCCGTCATAACTCAGAGATGTAATAATTGCTCCAGGAGCTAATATATCCAAGTTTGATGCTCTATTACTAAAGCATGTAAGTAAATCTGCATAAGTTTCTGCATCTGTGCACCTATTGCTTGATACGCATGGACTTTTCAGGCACCAACTTCTTGACCCTATATCCTTATCATAAGTAGCACCAACACTTATCACATTGTCAGCGCATGCTGGATGGCTTATTCCCTCAGTATAGTTTTCATTACCAGAGCTAGCAACTACAGTTATGTTTTTGCTCACTGCAGTTAGTATCTCAGTATCCCAATCACTCGGGCATGTTGCATTAGTGTAAGATGCTCCATCTCCGAGGCTCATGCTGATTACAGAGATATTATACTGTTCAGCATATAACGTACACCATTCTATACCAGCTTTTACATCTGCATCACTACAAACTCCAGAACTATCACAAACTTTTGCTATAGCTAAACGCGCATCCGGCCCAATACCTATCACACTTCCATTTGCGGCAGCAATTCCAGCTACATGTGTTCCATGCCCTTGATCATCATATGGGTCATTATCAGAGTTTACAGTATCAGTTCCATTGATTATTTTTGAACAATTCCCTGCTAGAAAATCTCCGCGTGCGCACGAACCAAAGCTTTCATGTGTATAATTAATTCCTGTATCAACAATGCAGATTGTCTGTCCGCTGCCGGTTAGATTCATATTTTTTAATTGTCTTTGATGTACTATACTTGCATTTATTAGTTTTATCCCTTCTGTTATGTCTATATAATAATTCTTTGTTGGTTGTACAAGTTTTATTCTTGGATCGTTCTCTAATTGTTTAATACCATCTGGTGTTACCTCAGCAGAGAATCCGTTATAAAATTTGTATTCATGTTTTATGTCTATTTCATCATTGGGTATGTTCCTTATCACAGAGTCTATTACCTTGGAGTTACTGTCTACATGATCTTCAAACGTGACTATAACATGGGTTATATCTTGCAATCCTGTTGCCGCACTTACCTGAGTTATTAAAAGTATTATGAACAATAAGTATTCTCTTTTTCTCATTAGTAACTAAACACGTTTATAGTTTTTAAACATTAGCTAACTAATCTTAATCCGGTTTTTATAAACCCAACCTTGTCCTGAACTATTTTTTCAATGTTGCTCAATGCTTCCTTTGCTTCTTTTGGGGTCATGCCTATTATTTTTCCAAATTGCTGCAGTTCGTATGCTGTCTTCTGATCATATATCGTTTCTGCAAAGCTTGCAAGTATCATTGTTGCTTTATATTTTCTGCATATAACAACATTTTGTTTCATCCTGCCAAGTATTTGGGCTCTTTCTACGCCTTTTGTTTTAATTAGCTCTTGTATATTAAATCCTATGCTTATACCATTCTTTCTGGCGAGGTTACATAGAACCTGATTAAGCCCTGAATTTCTCTGATTCAGCATATCACTCCTTTGAGTTTTTTCAGGACTAACTAGCATGTCAATACTCTTTGTCTCAAGGATTTCTCGGTTATAATTACAGCCTTCAATAATATTGATATCAAATTTAGTTTTTTGTAAGTCTTTGGGGTGTTTAATCTTCATAATTTTAACTGCTATATTTCGTTTAAAATCAGGCAATATTTCTAATTTTTCGTTAAGAACTAAATCTATCATGCTATTAGTTAAACATAATGTTTAAAATACTTTTTTATTATCTAACCATCTGGATCAAAGATACCATTATCATCATAAATGGTATAAGGACATTGCCCGCCTACATATTGATTAAACCATTCAGTTAATACTTCAGTAGGTACTATTTCATTTGTACCGGAAAAACGAATGGTATTTGAACCGTCCATATAACTTCCATTTGGGCTCAAAACATTTATAGTATGTATAAACCACTCTAGCTTTGTTATTTCTTTATCGCAGTTAAAATCACCATATCTAAACACGGAATTAGATAAAGCAGTAACCCATTGCTCTTCACCGACTAATCTCTGAAGATTATTTTTAACCAAACCGCCTCCAAAGTGAATAGCAGCCACAGCCAATCCACCAATTGCAACGCTGCATAATCCAGCAATGATCCTAGTACTTTTTTTATGATTAAATATTTCAGATTCAACCATTTTTTTTCATCACAAGATTTTAAACCCTAGCAGGTCATCCATAGGACAACCTGCTGGGGAAAAAAGAGGTGATAATAATAGTAATACTCACCCCTATATAAAGCTTACTGTTTTAACCACTTAAAAGTAGTCATCAATAGCGCTCAAAACACCCTTTAGGCACCATAAAATTTTCTACAGCCATTTTGGTTATTACAAGCTAAAATCAATTTATAACACTTACAAAACTTTAAAAGTAACACAAATATTTAGTTCTTATGAATGACCGGCTCTATGACTTTCTAATGAAAGAAGATGAAATAACATGGCAAACCATTATTCTTGACTTAATAAAAAGTGAAGAATTAAACCCTTGGGATGTAGACATCGGCGCTCTCACAAAAAAGTATATTTACACCATAAAGAAAATGAAAGAAACAAACTTGTTCATATCAGGAAAAGTTATACTTGCTGCAGCTCTTTTATTAAGGATTAAATCAACAAAATTATTAGAAGAAGATATTGCAGAATTTGACCAGCTATTATTCCCTCAATCCATTGAAGATTTCGACGAATTTATTGAACCAGAAAAAAACAGGGTAAATGATATACCACGCCTGGCCATAAAATCACCGCAAGCCAGAAAACGTAAGGTAACAGTTAAAGATCTTTTAAACGCATTACAAAAAGCATTAGAATTCAACAGGCATCGTGTCAGAAAGCGTTTAATTGAAGCAAGGTACAACGCTCCAGAAATACCAGAGAAAAAAATAGACATAACTAAACTAATTGACTCTTTATATGAAAAAATAATAGATTTACTCTCAAAACAAGAAACAGTATTATTTGATCACCTCGTTCCATCTGATAAAAGAACAGACAAAATATTAACTTTTGTACCACTGCTACACCTAAGCAATCAACAACAGATTTTACTTGAACAAGGAGATCCATTCGGTGCTATAAAAATCCAAAAATATTGTTAGACCTCCTTCTTTACAGCATGTAATAACACTTTATTAACAATATCCTCTTTCAAATGTATTTCAACATAAGTTTTATACTTCACCGTAACAGATCCACCATCACTGCTTACAAAATATTCTTCTCTCCATGTCCCTGTATTAACAAAATAACCACCCTTCTTCCTTTGTAGTTTTGCCTCATGGCTATGCCCCGCAACAACAACTTTGATTTTATTATCAGTTGCAAGCACTTCTTTTAATTGATCTTCAAATAGTAATTCATAATTATTTTGTAATAATCGTTTCAAATAATTAAACATTGTTTTAAAGGATAAACGATAAGTTAAGTCATGGTAATAACGCACTTGATTTATGACCGCTGTTTTTATTAAATATTTAAACGCACCAAAATTTAATTCTTTTACTAGTTTAGAGTATTTCTGAAGTATAAGATTTCTTGGGTAAATTCTATCAAGCATTGGATATCTTACTTTGTATTGCATATAATACTCAAACAATCCGTATGTCATCCATGGCAGGTTTAATATCTTTTTACCATTATAATCTATGAATATGCGTCTTGGATTTATATAAAATAATGAATCATACTGCGAACCATGCTCAAAATGTACTGAGCTTTTATCATAAGAAAATCCTGGAAATTGCACACTTTTATTTATGTATTCCCTTAACTTTTTTTGGACGTCTTTAAATGCCACATCCATATCGTGATTTCCTAAAACAAACACCAAAGTATTTTTTTTAATGGAACTAAATTTTTTATAAGAATCAAATACTTTTTTATGAGCCTGATAAATTCTTTCTAGTTTCCATAAAGACACTTCTGTAGTGATATACCGAGGATATTTTTCTTTATACGAGGACCTTATAAAATCAAATGAATCCCCATTAACCACCAAAGTAATTGGAATGTTTTTATATTTTTTACTACAAAAACCTAAAATTGTTTTCGATAATAAATCGTCACTTGCAAAATCATCTGTCTGCGACCCATCTCCAAGTTCAATGTCACTCATCCCAAAAATTATTTCTTTCATAGATAGTTTGTGTAAGCTAAATCATTTAAAGTTTATGCTTGAGCTATCTTGTTATCAGTTCTACCTTGAATTGAACCACCGATCATTGTTTTATACTTCTCGCCTATTATGGGAAATACAGTACCTTGCAGTGGATAAACCTCAGTATTACGCGCTACTAAAACAGTCTGATTACCAAAATCACCCACTAGATCAGACAGAGCAGCCTTACTTGAGCTATAACCTCTTTCGTTTGCTAGATTAAACTCTACAGGTCTATCAACCACCTCTGTAGAGACATCTAATGAAAAAGCAAAACCATAATGCTTCACAGTTCCATCAAGCGCGTAAGGCATGACTAATAAACCTTTTGCTGTAAACACCACACAATAAATACTGCCAATTTCTCTAGGTACCGGCTCTATTTTTATATCTTTTTGGATTATTTTTTCTAAATAACTAAATCTTCTATTCCACCATGATAATGATGGTGCATATTTAACAATAAACTTTCTTACTGCTTTCAGATTTGGTTTTACAACTTCAATTTGCCGATTACTTCCAAATAAACGCAACAAATAAACATCCGGCGGTGTCACATCACCAAGCTCTTCTAAACTATCACTTGAATTAATAATAAGCCTACGCATAGGATAAAGCTCTCTTTCATCAAAAGCCAAAGTACAACTATCAAAACAATTTTCAAGAAATCCTTCTATTCCATTCAGATTATCTTCAAAATTACTCATAGGACTATTATGATTCAGTATAAAAGTATAAAAACTTAACCTTAACAGTTATTTTCTCCAGCGCCCGTTTATGATGGGGAGAGCTTGCATTAATCCACCAGGGTATAATACTCCATTACCAGCCATAGAAGTAGATGGAGCACCTAATTGATAATCCAACGGTATCTTAGAACTTGTTCCACAAGACATTGATTTGTGCCGCACCGCAGGCTGATGTACATGTCCCATCATGGCTCTTATATAACCATCGCTTAATGATTTTAAACTACCTCTGCTATTATTTTTTCCACGGTCACCATGAGCTCCACATTGTACACCTTCATATATAGCATCTTCACCCAGCTTTAAAAACCGTACACGCGGTGGTAATGTACCTATCTCTTTTAAAGCTACCTCCAACACAGGCATATATTTTTGCATTTTTCCAAATATTAAACTTCCAAGCCTTGAATTTTTTGGATCGCGTCTATCTTCACCTTTTTCAAGCCAACGGCGTAACATATCATCATGGTTAGAGTAATTAATAACTATCTCCCCATCACCTAAATAGCTTGATAGCTCTACAAGGTAGTCCCGCACCCCAACTAGTTCTTTCTCAAGATCATCTTCGCCAGCTTCAGCTTTATACATAAGTTCAAGCGCCTTGTCTTTGTCATGGGGTGTTACACTCTGTGCATTAAAAATATCATTAACATGTAAATGTTTGGGTTTAAACCATGTTAGCATCTCTAAATTAGCCCTATGAGTGACAGGATCCATTTCAGACACATGGGAATCACCAAACATCAGCACAATTGGCCTAATTTTTTCTGGATCTTTACCAAGAGCATATTTCATTCCTAAATCTACAAACATCCCATTCGCATTTGCCGGTACAAGTCTTGGTAGGTATAGTTTATCATCTAAAATATCAACTACAAAAAATCCAAGTTCATGCATACTATCTGCTGTAAATCCAACTCGGTTTCCACAATTGTAGTTACCTCTGGTTATAGCACCGCTAGCAAACATTAGTCGCGGAAAAACAGATGATTGCCCAGATGCAACTGGCTCCAACATTTGTTTCGTGCTGCCCATAACAAAAGATATCCCATTGTCCATTCTGGTATGAAGCGCCTTACCAGCTAAAGGATTTTGGTTTTGAGGTGGTTCTGGTATTCCAAGTTCATGCATATTTGAGTTTAAGCGCTTTCCAGTAGCTTCATAATTTTCATCAGGTATTTCTTCCCAAAAATAGTGCATCGGCATTGACGCATCAAAATCAATCTCTCTTTCTTCAGCTTTTAACTTTCTTGCTTCCCACCCAGCTCTTTTAGCTCTTTCCTTTTCTCGGTCTATTGCTAATTTTGTTTTTGCATTTTTCTCCATAAAAACGTCTGGTCTATCATGTAATATTGGATCAAGTGACCTTTCGCTTATATAAGACCCGGGAATTGCATCAATTCTTAACTCTCCATTATTATCACCTACATAACGTTCTATGTTTTGTAATAATGATCGTATTACTTTCCCTTTTGAAGGATCTCTTCCATAAAGAAAAGCATGGTAAGGATTTTGTATTCCTTGAGCAGCGGTTATAACATATGTTTTTGGTTTAAACCTCGCGTCCTTAATTTTTCTACTTTTAACCTTTTTTCTAATACCCATTTTAACGTACTAAACCAATTCCTAGAACAAAATTAAAAGTGATTACTGAAATCAATTTAAAGTCATAACTATACTTTGCTATAGTTTTGCTCTAATAATTCAAATGCTTAATAATTAATATAATTTTCTAGTCATTCTCTTATGACTACATTAATTTCTTCTTAACTTCCAACAAACTTAACCTTTCTTCTTTACCAGTAAGCATATTTCTCAAAGTATATTTTTTTTGACTTACTTCTTTTTCTCCAACTATTAATACATACGGTATCCATAACTTGCTTGCATAATCTAAGTTTTTGCTTACTCCTCTTCCTGTTAAATCCCAATCTGTGTTTACCCCATAATCTCTTAATTCTTGCACTATCTTAAATGATTCTTTTTCAGTTTTTATTGGGATTACATACACTTTGGTTATTGACTCATTCTCTTTTTTCTTTAATGCTAACGTTATTGGTACTAATCCAAAGCTTACTCCTACTGCTGGAACCTCCCTGCCGCAGTATCCGCCTATCATCTTATCATATCTACCGCCCCCGCCTAAAGATACCGTTCTATCTTTTTTTGTGAAAACTTCTACAACCATCCCAGTATAATATGCTAATCCCCTTGATAATGATGGCTCAAATGAAATACCTTTTGCAAATAATTTTTTTATTTCATCCAAACTGTCTTTGCTTACAAATTCTTGTAATACTTTTATTTTTTCTGTGTTAGTTCCTTTTGTTCCAATAAGCTCTAAAAGTTTTTTTGTGGTTTTACTATCAATTAATCCTTCTAACTCTTTTTGTACGTTTTCTCTGCCTATTTTTTTAAGTTTATCAATTACTAAAATTACTCTTAATTGTTTTTCTTTGGGTACATTAAACGATGTTAACAATTCATCAATTATTTTTCTGCTGTTAACTTCTATAACAACAGGTATCTTTAATTTAGAAAATCCTTCCTGTAATAAGTTTATGCACTCAGCATCTGCTCTTATACTTGAAGTTCCAACAATATCAGCATCACATTGTGTGAACTCTCTTTTTCTTCCTTTTTTTATTGGTCCATCCCTGAATACTTTTCCTATCTGATATCTTTTAAATGGTAACTTTAATTGTGGGTTCATTGCTATAAATCTTGCTAATGGGACTGTTAGATCATATCTTAATGCTAATTTTCGTTTACCTTGGTCTTGCAATGAGAAAGTTTCTTTAAGAATTTCTTCTCCTCCAGCATATTTTACTGATAATACATCAAACAGTTCTATTGTAGGCGTTTCTAATGGCTGAAATCCATATCTTTCAAAGGCTTTTTGAAGTACTTCTATCACTTCTTGCTGTAATTTCTTATCAGCCGGTAATACATCCTCTGTTCCTCTTGGAGTTTGAAGTTTCAAGTGTAAAGGGTGGTAAGGGAGAATCGAACTCCCGTTTGAAGAGCCACAGTCTTCTGTCCTACCATTAGACTACTACCACCGTCCTCCATAAAGTTGTAACTAGCTAAATAAAGAATTCTATTGATGAATACAATCATCTCGGGTGTTCATACAATAATTTGTCTAATCAAAGCTTATAAACATATCGATTCCGTCGTGGTCACAGCATCGGCCATAAGGTTTATTAGCAGTTTACATGCTCATACTATTCTGCATGACAGTAGATATTCATTGCCATTGATCCAGTCTTCTGTAGGATCAGCAAGTACTTCACCACAGTTTATTATGCCATCATCATCTCGATCATAAACATACAATACCGGTGGGTTTACAATCACCGCCCAGTCTGATGATTCAAATCTCTGGTTGCTTATAGTATAAAAATCAGAAAACCCATCATTATTTGTGTCATAGTAATCCATTACAACCTTGTAAAGTGGAATTCTAGCTACATGTTTAGCATCTTCAAAACTGGGAAAATTATAATAATTCGGACCGTCTAAGTTTAGTTCTAAACTATCGCTCACAATAGTTAGACTGCCTCTCACAGTATTGTCCGGTTTACCTAATACACTATGCCCGCTAATACAAGACATTAATGCTAACAGCCCAATTCTTATTAAACGTTTATAACCACCCATTAACACGCACCGTTCATAAACAAAATTATCATTACCTTATAACAACATCACTATCAGCTATTTAAACTTTAGCTTAACA
>JBBSWJ010000013.1:0-1873 GCA_038046345.1 Nanobdellota archaeon
ATATTGATCTTCGTTTCCACCATATTGACGTTCTTCGCCTTCTTGATAGATCGCTGTATCAAAAT
This sequence comes from Nanobdellota archaeon, assembly GCA_038046345.1. Classification (GTDB taxonomy): domain Archaea; phylum Nanobdellota; class Nanobdellia; order SCGC-AAA011-G17; family JACPNG01; genus JBBSWJ01. The sequence goes on from JBBSWJ010000013.1 coordinate 66, forward strand.
AGCTTTTAGTCTCTGCTGGGTTTCTATCCCTTCTTATTACTGTATCTCCTAGTTTTTTCTCTAATGCCATGTTAATTAGTTATGATTTACTGTTTATAAACCTTGTTTATTTGATTACTGATCAATAGTAAAATTTAAATATATTAAACGCTCTTAAAAAGGATGATAAGCAGTGAACACATAAACCGACAATTAGAAACTGCAAGAAACTATGCAAGATTAGGGCAATTAGAAAAGGCACTTGAAACTTGTTGTGGTATCCCGGAAGATATTATAGCACCAGACATCTCAAAAGAGATTGATTGGCTATATTCAACAGCTGGGAAAAGAACACATGCTGGGTTATGTATCTTAACAAATTACATATGTTCAGAGCTAGGTCTTCCAGAAGCTTAAACTAAAACTGCATTAACCACTTTTTCTTGACCAGGCCTTGAAGTAATCTTAGCTTTACCCCCGTCTGTTTCAATAATTGTTCCTTTAGTTAGAATATTCCTTCTTACATAATGTCTGTTAGCTGGATTCTCTAAAACATTCTTTATAGTAGCCTTGCTAAACTTCTTGGATTTAGGATTAAATAAATTTACAGTATCTGCTTCAAGAAGCTTAAACTTTACATGCCCACCTCTAGTTCTAACAAACTTAGATTTGGTTTGCCCTAACTTAGTGTTAGTTGGCCTGTTACCATGTTCAAATTTTCTCTTTCCCCTTAAAGAGATATATCGCCCACCACTTGCTTTACGTTTTGGTCTTGACTGTACAATTACCATTATGGCATGCATGATTATTTTGTGCTTTTAAAACTATCGTAAAAACCATAATTATTGGGAATAGATAAGCTTAAATATCAAAAATATGTCGTTGATCACATATGGAATCAGAAAGACCATTAGATGCATTAAACCAGATGCGGGGTAAACGTGTGATTGTTGATCTAAAAAATCAAAAACAGGTAATTGGTTCATTGAAAGCATTTGATATTCATATAAATGTTGTGCTTAATGATGCTGAAGAACATGTGAACAACCAAATTACAAGAAAGCTTGGGAGCAGCGTGTTCATTCGTGGTGATACAATAATTTTAATTTCTGCGGCTTAATATGACAAAGGGAACACCATCAATGGGGAAAAAGGCTGGGAAATCCAACCGAGTTCAGAGATGTCGTAGATGTGGTAAAAGAGCATTTCATGTTCGTCATGGTGTATGTTCTTCTTGTGGTTATGGAAAGTCTTCTAGATTAAGAAAGTATTCTTGGAATAAAAAAGTAAAATTCCCTAAAGTAATAAAAAAGAAAAAATAATTATAGCAATTGATTGAGCTACTGCAAACTTTTCAGTTTTTTGTGAGAAACACATATTAATAAGTTGTTATTTAAATGGGTATGGAAAGTTATACAAGAGATGTATTTGATTGGAGGGAAGCTATTGAAATAATCTTATTTGTATTACTTATTGTGCTTATGGTAGTTGGATATATCAGAGGTGATTTTTTATGATAAACCTTAGAGATATAATCCTTATTTTATCTTTTGGTTTTGTTGTATTTGTTGTATTTTGGTATTTATTTGGGCATTCTCCTACATTTGATCAGGGTTTATTATTACTCATGACCGGATTTGTTATCTCAAATTCTTTGTCTATAAAAGGAATAAAAACTTCTTTGAGATATCATGAAAAATATGTTGACCATAGGCTAGACAGGATTGAGTCAGATATAAGAGAGTTAAGTAATTCAGTAAATATGAGGTTTGAGAAGATTGATCAAAGGTTTGAAAAGATTGATCAAAGGTTTGAAAAGATTGATCAAA
>JBBSWJ010000013.1:1973-8164 GCA_038046345.1 Nanobdellota archaeon
AAGATTGATCAAAGGTTTGAAAAGATTGATCAAAGGTTTGAAAAGATTGATCAAAGGTTTGAGGCTATGACAAAACGATTTGATCTATTGGATGGGAATATGAAAAAAATATTTTCTATGCAAAATAGCTAATTCAGTTTAGAGTAGCTTATGTTGACTATGCCAATTAATTATGGTTTAATTCTGATATTGTTGGGTAATAGTTAGGTTTATAACCATTCTACTAATTACTAAAAGGATACGCGCGGGGATGCCGGAGCGGCCAAACGGGCCGGATTCTTACATGCTGATGTGTAGGAAGGCCAAGCTTAGGACCCGGTGACTTAGTGTCTACGCAGGTTCAAATCCTGTTCCCCGCATTTTACTTGTATTGTGTTTTGATTATCCTCATGTGCAACTTATACATCACAATATTTATATATTCTGAAGTATGTTTATTGTTCGATGAATAAAAAAGAAAATATGAATGCTAAAGAGGCAAAAAAATATCTTGAAAGTCTAGAAAGAAAGCTTGATCAATTGGCTGTTATACAAGAACTAACTGAAAAAGAAGTTGGGCGCGTACAAAAAGCCGTTGGTAAGAAGTCAAGATTGCCTGTTGAGATGGATACTGCATTTGGTATTTTATTACTTATAGCAACTGCTGCGAGTGCTTTTTATGCATTGATTGGTGGTCTACCAATAACCGGAGCAGCTGTAGGGGTGTCTACTGCTGGTACTAGCAATTCTTCGCTACCACTGTCTATAACTGCTTTGTTGCTTGTAGCATACTTAGCTTTTCACCATAACAAGAGAAAAAAATGATGTTCTAGCAATTGATAATAACGCTAGCCCTAAAATGAGATAGTGATACTTAAGGCTTATTGTAAAATAACTAATATAGTTTACATATCCCTCAAAGAATAAAAATGTTACACCAAAAAAGGATACAAGAAATAATATTGTAAGCGGTAAAAATATGTAGATCTGTTTAATGTATCTAATAATAGAGTGCTTGTACGTTAATATTATTCCTTTCTTTGATAATACTGAATATCCCACTAATAGCAGCCCAAATAAAAGGATACCTACAACTAAGTAAACAATTGGTTCATAAAACTTAACTGTTGTAGATGTGGCCCCATACAGCGGATGTAACGGGGCCAGTATTGTTGCAATCCTATGTAATGTTAAGTAAGCTGCAATAAAGAATGGTATACTAAAAATTAGATATTTCATAAAATACTTGAAGCTTAATCTGTTTTCTGCAAGAAATTTATAATGCAATGCATTAATTATAACCCATAAAAGAAATATCCCTAATGGCAAGAAGATTGTTCCAAAGATCAAAGCTTCTTGTGTGCTAGCTTGTACCTGGGATAATAAACTATCCAGTACTGCAGTAGACTCAATGCCAGCTTCTAATTCATTCTGTAATTGTTGAAGCTGCGGAGCGTATTGTTGGACTGTATTTAATGCAGTTATTACTTTGGTTCTTATGTAGTACAGAAATCCAAATGATGATATGAAGAATAATAAGTCTAATATTAAACTGATGTACCATGTTCTTTTTGATAATTGTAAGTATCTCATGATGCTCTAGTAAGATCGCTAATTATACTGTTCCTCCTATTTCTTGTTGTCCTATCATAATAAGCTGTTTTTTTAAAGTATGTAATGGCTTTGGTATAATCATGCTCTTTTATTGCTTTCCTGAAGTTTACAAAATTTGGATCCATGTCACTATTAAAAGCGCCTATTCCTCGGTTGTAAACTATATTTATGATAGCTTCCTGAACTGATGATGGTTGTTTTGTGTAGTCAATGTCTGCATATCTATGGATTTGTTTGACGAAATCGTTAATGATAATATGAAACATTTTTGCTGTCTCTTTTGGCGTAAGCGGTCTTTTTTGGTTATAAACTTCGTTAAAATCATCATTAATTACTTTGTTAATATTTCTTTTTTGAACTTCCATATTAAACCCTACACCAACAGTTCTGACTCTTTCTGAATCATCATAAGCAAAAAATTCTACTCCTTCTGAATCCATTAAGTCTCTATAAACACTGAATGGAAATTCTGTACTACCGGGTAGTTTTCTGATTTCAGCTTCTAATGCAGCTACTTGATCTGAAGTTACTTGATCTGAAGGTTTTTTTAATGTAGGCGGGGTGCTATCATCTGGTGTTATGCTATCGTATGGTCTCTTTGGAGTGCTTACTATAATATCATTACCTCTGCGCTGGATGAAGAGTATTAAGCTATTTCTCCCTTCAATGTAAACTGATCTATGATTTACTTTAGACTCACCGTCTTCTTTTGATGTTATGCCTGTTATAGAATTAATGCCATTTAGTTGATAACATCTACTAAGATGATTTCCGCATATTGTGTTTTTGTCTGTATAATCTTTTGGGCATTTACATACACATGTAGATGCATCAGCGCTTCCACACCTAAATGGGTCTTCTGGTCTTTTTATATCATCTGTCTTTTTTTCTCCTTTGTTAAAGGATATTAAGAAATTTTTGTTAGTGATAAAAAAAGTAATCTCTTTTTCTGTATTGTCTTTTAGCAATTGCAACTCTTCTACAAATGCTTCAAACTCATCTTGGTCATCTACTCCTGGAAATAGTGAGAGTATTGACCCGGAAGCAAACGCTATAATCCCTACCACCATTAACCCAAGGACAAGGCCTATAACCGTTTTTAATGTAATTAGCTCTCCTTTTTTCATGAGTATAGAACGTTCCCGCTTTAACTATTAGCATGTAATTGTTGTAGCACCAATATTGCATTCAACATCTAAATGGCTTGGAGTATTAGTGTTCTCTTGTTGAACGATTGGAGGTATTGCGGTTTCAATACAATAAAACAAAGTGTCTGCGTTTCCATCATTGTCTGTATCAATATTAAATGAGCTTTTACAATATGCTGATTCTGAAGCTCTTTTGTTTATATCTTCCGTAGTTCCTAAGTTTAAACTTTTTAACTGTTCACAAAAACTATCACAATTTTGTATTGCTAATGTTCTATCATATCCACTAGTTGTACCAAAGAATATTCTTTTTACGCTATCAGTTAAGTTTGAAAATCCGCCCAAAAAAAATGTTACGATCACCACTAAAGCCACTAAAACCATAACAAGAATAATAATAGTGTTAATACTAAGCTCTAAACCTTTTGTATCCATCTTCCCCCTTTTTACCATTATTAAATATATAAATTGATGTGCTATTTAAATGTTTTTATAGATAAAATTGGATCGTACTGCTTAATCGTTACAAACACCGCATGGATCTTCTTTTTTTGTTTTAGCATCGCCAAGACAGATAGCTGATATCTTGCTGGTACAGTAATCATTACATTCGTTAATGGTTGATTCTGAACATTTACTACAGGCGAATGCACCAGAAATGCTATCAAGCCATACACATCGAGTAACACCTTTTAAGACCTTGTTTAAATTAAGGCAGTTTTCTTCATTTTGTTGGATATCCATGCATGGTGGATCAGCTAATAGAAGTGATAGGTATTTAACATTAAATGGATCATTTTGATTGAGCCCTGCTGCAAACTTAATTTTTTTGTTGGATATATCCATCTCTTTTTGAAGAGGACTATGCTCGCGAGCTACTATGTTGTAACAATTTTTTAGAGAAGTCATAACAGAGCTGAGAATATCCCCACTAGCGGTTTGATCGGGTGTACTATCCGTTGATATTGTACTATCCGTTGATATTATTGGGAAGTTTGCTACAACTGTTTGGTCAAACATATCTTTGCCAAGGCGTTCTATTCCTGTGCAAGTTGTATCTTCTTTTGTAAGGTAGTACTTTGTTGAGTAATATAAATCTTTGTTGGTGTCTTTGTTTAAGCGATGTAGGAAGTTCTTTAAATCTTTAGGTTTTTTTGTATTGCTGATAAGACAAGCGTATTCAGTATCAAGAGTTTTTTGTGTATTAGTACAATCATTTTGGATTATAGTGATCGTTCTACTTTTAGTAGTTTCAATCTTTGGAATAGTATCTGGTGTTTGCGGTGTACTTCCTTTTAGTAGATTAATGCTTTGATCTAAAACTTCCCTTATGGTGCTAAACGTATTTGGATATGCAAAGTAGAGGAAAGTTAAAATAACAACAACAGTTAGTAATATGAGTAATAAACCTGCTAGTTTCCCCATTTCAAAATCTCCGCTCTTATTTAGATACCTTCTATTGATTGGTTTAGTTTTTTTCATAGTGCTCCTATTATGGCATCTTTAATATTATCAATGTTTTTTGAAAAAATTATTAACATCATCATGGTTAAAATAATTAATATAAGTATAGCAATCTGTGAAAATTCCCATGACCCTTTCTTCAAAATAGGCTGCCTCCAAAGAATTTATCTAAACTTGCAATTATAGCGTCTCTTGATTGATATGCACCAAGAATTAGGATCGCAGCAATAAAAATAGCAACAATAATTGCAGCTAATGTATCAAAATGAAATGAACCCCTTTTCATTAATCATTTAACTACCCGATTCTTTTTAAATTATTCTATCAACTGCTTAACAAATAATCACAAGTCTCTTCTATCTGTGCACCGTCTCCCCATATCAGAGCTTGGTAGGTATTACCTTTGTGTGCGATGCTGGCTGCACCTAATGGTATAAGTATTATCCCACCATATGATGCAGAAATAGCTGCAAGTCCTCTAACAGACGTTGTTTTTGTAATCATTCCCTTCAATATTTTAAACAAAGTTTTTTTTGCTGCTTTCATAGTTGCGGCAACTGTTCCACCTCCTACAGTAATATCCTTGATATTTGGCAATGAAAAAAAATTATTTGATTTAACCATAGCATAAGCTACATACAATGGTTTTTCTTTTGTAAAACTGTAATCTACATTTTCAGTGTAGTCTAACTTTGAGTTTGTTCCTGTTATAGCATAAATGAATCCTTTGTCCCCAGGAAATGTGGCTTCGTTGAGATAATCTTTTAATTTAGCTGAGTTTAATGTTATACTCTCATAGCTTGGTGAAATCTTACTGCAAATAACGCATGCAGTTTCAGTGTCTCTTAAGGTTAAAGAAAATGATCTTATCAGATTAGCATTACCAACTAATAGTTTATCCCAGCACGTGAATAATTCATTTCCAAGCACATTGTATAATTCAGTTTCATCTCTTATTGATCTTTCAATTGGTTTACATCTTAGTTTGTAGTCTATTGTTCCTGTTCCTAATGATGTTGTAAGTCCTGCAGTTCGTAATCTTACACTTATTTTACAAACTGTGTTCTTAACAAAATTTATTGAGCTATCCTCAAAGTAGTTTATAACACCAATTAATACAACAAAACTTATCAGTATAACTATCAAACTAACCACTACAACACTCATGCCCTTTTTAGTTGAACGCATCTGGAATCACCGTAGTAAAAATATAAATCAGCGCGACTAGCAATATCACTATCACAATAAGAATAACAGCCTGCTCCATTGACCATGAATGCTCATCATTCACGTCTTACCCTCTCTTGTTTTGCTCCGTATAAAATTGCAAGTATCCCTATTAGTATTATTATCCCTTGATACGATGCTCCCTCTGCAGGGATTATCTGTAAGTATGCTGGAATATATTCAATATTTTTTACCAGCGGCCATGCTCCCGACAATATAGTTAATACCCCAATTAATACAATTACTGGTTTCATTTATTCTAATCTCCCCTTTACGAAGTTGAATATTATTACCCCTAACATGAATATAAAGATTATCCCTGCTACTGAGAATAAATCAAATGGCAGATAGGATAATGCTGATTGCAGGAATGGTGCTTGGTATAAGTCAAAAATCACAAAAAATAAAAAAAAGAACAGCACGTAAGACCATGCAATTGTGCTTATATGCCCTCCTTTGAACCCTTTGATCATGTAATAGATAACCAGCACAGCACCAATGGCAAGCATAAGCACTACGACCGGCCCTGATAATTCTAACAGTTTGTTTCCAGTTCTATTCTCCCATAAAACTAATGCTAACGCTAAGAAAATCCCTAATCCAACGAATAATGACTTGTGTACGCTATTAAAATGTTCTTTTAGAATCATCTGTGATAAACCAACAAATAAAAACAAGAATATAACAAAATCAAATATCTCTGTATACTTGTAGTATAGATCTGCCAAACCGCCGCCGGGGCTTATAGAAACACTGCGT
>JBBSWJ010000014.1:0-24540 GCA_038046345.1 Nanobdellota archaeon
TATCCATATCAATTACATCAATAAAGAAGCTCTGCTTCCCTTTGGTCTTGTATTCCATTTCGTCAAAGCTTATACTATCACTATTCTGCACTTTAAGGCTATCTACATAAGAACCAACAAGAGAAGCATATTCCCTAATCCATCTTAGGATGGTCATGTGTGAAGCGTTGTGGGGATGGAACACTCCTAGATGCTCTTGAGATTTCCTTAATGATGCTCCAGAAAAGTAAAGATGAATTGCTTGGGTTATTTTGTCAGAGTTATTCTTTTTCTTGAAGAAACCATCATCTACAACAAAGCGTTTTTTACAACCCTTACAGAAGTATCTCTGAATAAGCCCCTTATTCTTAGTTTTTCTTTGTCCCCTTTTTGTGATATTTTCTGAGGAACAATTTTTACATTTTACCATACTCTATATTAGGTACCCGAAGATTATAAATCTTTCGGTTCCCGAATTTACCGCGCAGTTAATTTTATATACTAACCTATAATCCTAGAGAATATGAGAAAAAAAAGAAAGTTAACATGGGAAAAGCCAGAATATACTAAAGATGAAGTTAATTGGGCTGGAAAAGTAGTGAGTGGTAGAAAAAAAGTCTCTCATGAGGATGAAGAGCGCGCTATGGTTATTTTTGAAAATTGGAGGGCTTGCCATAATTATCCCCTGCATATTTTCTATATGAGACTTAAAAAATATTCAGAAGATTTACATACAAATTCAATAGTTGCCCAACGTCTTAAGCGTACTCCTTCCATTATCCAAAAACTAAAAAGAGGCTATAATAACCATAAGCCTTCTATGAATCTTTATCAAATGCAGGATATTGGTGGATGTAGAGCTATTGTTCCTAATGTCAAACTTGCAAGAAAATTATATGAAGAAAAATTCTTAAGAGGTGATTTAAAGCATAAAAAATCAAACCAAAAAGATTATGTCCATTTTCCTAAAGAGGATGGATACAGGGGGCTTCATTTAGTTTATAATTATCAGAGTGATAAGAATAGGGTAGTATTTAATGACCTTAAGATAGAGATACAAATAAGAACAAAATTACAACATTTGTGGGCTACAGGAATTGAAACAATTGATTTTATTACACAACAAGCTATGAAGTTCGGCAAAGGACGTTCTGAATGGTCAGAGTTTTTCTTATTAGTTAGTTCCGCGTTTTCCGATCTTGAAGGATATCCTTTTCTGGAAAATACTCCTAATAATAAGGATGAATTATACAGAAGAATAAAAGAAAAAGAAGATGAACTCAAGGCAATTGATAAGTTAAAGGGTTTCACTTATGCATTTAGAGAGTATACTGAACAAAAAAAGAAAAATAAGAAAGAAGCCAAGTTTTTTTTACTTGAATTAAGCATGGTTAAAGATAATAAGAGACTGATCATTACCGAATATGGTAATTCTGAAGAAGAGAAAGAAAAAGCTATAAAAGATTATGGTATGAAGGAAAAAGAACATAAAGATGATTTAGAGTATGATGTAGTTCTAGTAAGCGTTGATGATGTAAAAAACCTGAAAAGGGCTTACCCCAAATATTTTGCAGATACAAAAGAACTTATAGAGGAGCTAGATAGAATTATTTCTCTAGTTAAATAGTATTTTTAATTACTCGATATTTGAAATTAGGATTTTTCCTTTTTCTAAAGTTATAACTAAATCTTTCTCCAAAAGCCTACTATTTTCCACTATTTTTTTAGGAAGGTTTATTCTGTACTTGTAGTAGACTGTGTCACCAACTTTCTTGTCAATCACTTTCATAATCTTCATATTCAAACTTAGGCACCCGATATATTTAAGCCTTTGCGTCCCGAAGACATTACAATGCAATCTTAAAGATAGATTTATATATAAGCAGTTATTTATAGTATTCTAATGAGAGAGGTTGATTTAAGTTTAAGTACTCCAAGACGGATGGTCTTAGGTGTTGTAGTGCTTTTAACTGTATTTTTTGCTGGAGTGTATTTTCAATCATCAGGGGTTAATAATTCATTGGCTGGAAGCGCAGTGATGGAATCAGTATGTGATGACAGCTTAAGCGTAGCTGTTGGGTTTACAGTAAACGAACCAGGATATGATGATGCTGTTGTAACTTATGAGCTAACTTTGCGTGATGAGAACCATGTTTTGTTAGAAGGCGCTAAAGAATATACAGCTGTTATTAGTGAAGGGGACGTTCTTGATTTTGGGAATAATGATTTAGAGTTTAAAAGAGATCGTATAGGTGCTGTTGATTTTGATATCATTGATGTTAAAAGTAATGTGGGTGGAAAGTTATCTTTAAAAGCAAATGAGGATAGGAAATCTGTAACTGTAAAAAGGAATCAGTGTTTAAAAGTTAACTTTAATTTTGAAAGAGAAGATTAGGGTGTTTTAGAGTTTCTAATAATATTTAAAATAATCTATATTTGTTGTAAAATGGTTTATTTTCCTTTCAAGGGTTCTTTCTTGTAATTTTAGTTCTTTAAATCTTCTTGCTATCCCCGTGCTTCCACCAAAAAATGGTAGTGTAAGCCTTCCTAAAAGAGTGTTTTTATAAGAAAAGCGTTCTTCTTCGTTTCTTCCAATTGCGTGTTGTATCTGCTTTAATTGGGTGTGCAAGGCAGTAAGCTCATGATTATAATGATCTACTAATATTTCAGAGTATCGTGGTCTTTCAGGCGAATTTGATTGCGATTTAGGTAAAACGTAAGCGCTGATGCAATTATCCCTCTTGGTTATAAGCTTGTTTATTTCTCCATCAATGTTTTTTTCTTGTCCCTTTAGTTTTTTAAATCTCATTGCTATTCCGTTTCTTCCACCAAAAAATGGTAGTGTAAGCCTTCCTAAAAGAGTGTTTTTATAAGAAAAGCGTTCTTCTTCGTTTCTTCCAATTGCGTGTTGTATCTGCTTTAATTGGGTGTGCAAGGCAGTAAGCTCATGATTATAATGATCTACTAATATTTCAGAGTATCGTGGTCTTTCAGGCGAAGATTCCCGATTAGTTTTCATACATTTATTACTCTTTAGTGGTATATAAATCTTTCGGTTGATAAACTGTAAAATAAATATTAAGACCAAACAATAAAACTATGCTTATACTAGGCACAATCATTTTAGGCCACATCAGAACCTGAATTGGAAGACGCCATCAGAAATATTTCATGATCTTGCAAGGAATATTATCTGGTGACATATGTCACCTGATTACACACAGCTCACCTTTCAGTTAAGTTTATAAATAATTAAGTATTAGAATCTTGTTATGAAAGGGGTTGATATTAGGGTAAGCACACCAACACAAGTGCTTGTAGTTGTTTTATTATTAGCTTCAGTGTTCTTTTTTGGAGCATTTGTACAATCAGTAGTTGGTATAACCACTGGATTTGCTACGAAAGATTCAAGATGCGGAAATACTGCTGCATGTGTACAAGTAGTAAGCAGTTTTAAAGATGCAAATATAAAATATGAAATTGTGACACGCGATAGAGAAGATAATATCGTGGATGTAATAAGAGGAAATGTTGGCAGGGACGGTAAAGGTCCAGTGCATGTCCTTGGTGAAAATGGGTATTCTGAATTAGGTTTACGTAGCAGAACTTCACTGAATGTTTTTGTTTTAGACGTTGCTGATGAATATTGGGTATCTCGTAAACCAACTACTAGAACTATAAGAGGAAATGTAATGGAAGTTGTGACCTTAAATAGTGACGCTGTTGATATTAAAAGTAATTAAAATTATTTTTTCCTGTTACCAAAAAATTCCATCAACTCTATTGGAATCGGGAGAATAATTGTAGAATTCTTTTCTGCTGATATCTCTTGTAATGTATGAAGCAACCTTAGCTGCAATGTGCTTGGATTTTTGCTCATTAATTGTGCAGCCTCTAAAAATGACTTAGCAGCTTCTTTCTCCCCGCTTGCTGAAGTAATCTTAGCACGTCTATCTCGTTCAGCTTCAGCCTGGGCAGCAAGAGCACGCTTCATGTTCTCTGGCAGTTCAATGTCTTTAACTTCTATATTTGTAACTTTAATCCCCCAAACATCAGTTTCTTTATCAACAATACTTTGTATTTTAGTATTTATTGTTTCCCTTTTAGAAAGGATATCATCAAGTTCAAATTCACCAATAATATTCCGCATAGTTGTTTGAGCTAATTGTGACACAGCAAAATCAAAGTCTTCAACCTCAAGAACAGCCTTGTCAGGTTTATTGACCTTATAATAAAGAACTGCATTAACCTTTAATGAGATATTATCCTTTGAGACACAATCCTGCCCAGGTACATCAACAGTCTTTACTCTAAGATCTATTTTTTGGTATGACTGAAAAACCGGTATTACTAATCTCCAACCAGGGCTCATAATGCCTGAATATTTTCCTAATGTAAACTTAACACCTCGTTGATATTCGTTAACTTGACGAATAGAACTAACTAAAAGTAATGCTAAAGCCCCTCCAAGATAATAAATTGAGAAAACCATGGAAGTAAGTAACCACTAAGGTTTAAAAAGTTTACTTTGTTTATTAAATTATGGAAGATTCTAAAAATAAGGTTGAAGCGATATTATTCACAACCGGCAGGTTTATGGACGTAGAAGAGATAAGCAAACTTTGTGGTATAGGGTCTGTAGGATACGTAAAAGAAGTTTTAAACAAACTAATAAAAGAGTTTAATGACAGACCAGGATCATTGATGGTGCAGCAGGAAAATGGAAGGTTTAAATTAGCATTAAAAAAAGAATTTAATTATTTAACTGCAAACTTGTTAAGTGAAACAGAACTTGATGGGCCAACAATGAAAACACTTGCATTAATTGCATATAAGCAGCCGGTTATGCAGTCTGAGATAGTTGAGATGCGTGGTAGTGGTGCTTATGATCATATTAAATCACTTAAAGAAAATGATTTTATAGTATCAGACCGGAAAGGTAGAACTAAACTAATCAAACTATCCCCAAAATTTTATGATTATTTTGATATAATAGAGGGGGAGCTTAAGCCGCATTTGAATTCTGAAAAAATTCAAAAAATTGATGAAGATACTACTAGTATGGAGCATGAAACTAAAGAACTAGAAAAAGTATCCACAAAAAAACATACTGATAAAACTATCATTAATGTGCCTGATGAAGAATCTGATAGTATCAATGTGATAGAAGAAACTGTTGCTGAAGAAAAAAATGAACCTTAAAATAATAATCTTTATAGTGATTATGGGGGTTTTAGCAGCAGGGATACAATTATATCTAGTGTTTAGAACTGATACTTTTAGCTCTGATGGATCTTATTTTTTGTTAAGACAAGCTGAACACATAAGTGAAACAGGGTTACCATTAAGATATGATGAGCTAAGCCATAGCGGAAGGACTATATTTGGAAGTCCTTTGTACTGGTATTTGCTTGGATTTTTTGGTTTTGTATTTGGGCTGGTGTCACTTAAGGTACTCCCAATATTATTTGTTTTTCTGATACCTCTAACAACCTATCTTGCTGCAGGATTGCTGGTAAAAGATAAGAAATATGCCTGTATTGCTGCGATATCTTCTGTATGGTTACCAATTATGTGGCGTGAAATACTTAATAAGCTAGAATCATTTGCGTTGTTCATACCGCTTTCGATAATATTTTTTTATTTGTTTTTGAAGATTGATAATAAATTGTATTTAGCACCATTCCTTGTTGTAAGCTTTTTTATTGGTGCTTTAAATCCATTAGTTTTTGTTATTGTTATAACGCTGATTATGTGGCATATACTTATTTATGTTGAGCAAATTAAGCTTACTGCAGTAAAAAAAGAAGCTACATTATTCCTGGGATTATTCGTGTTACTTTTTCAGTTCTTTTTTTACAAAGAGGTGTTTCTAAACAATGGAATGGGCGTGGTGTATCAGAATATACCAACAGGTGTATTACAAAACTATTTTAGTGATTTAAGCTTCTTAGAGTTAGCTGGAAATATCGGGGTGTTATCAATAATATTTGGAATATATGGGCTATTTAGATCTATAACAAAAAAGAATGAGGTTGTCTTATTATATGCTGCATTTGCGCTATCTTTATTGTTGCTTTTAATCTTTAAACTAATACCATTAAACATTGGGATAGTATTACTAGGAGTAAGTTTTATTATTGTTTCAAGTGTTGGATATGAACGGTTTTTTAATTACCTCTCAATTACAAAGGTTGCAAGGTTTAGTAAAACTATTTTTGTGATAATGCTCTTGTTGATTATATTGCCCATGGGCTTACAAAGCATTAATGTTGGAGCTGAAGCTGTAGATAAAGCGCCAACTCCAATTGAGATTGAATTGCTTTCTTTTATAAGAGCAGAGACTCCTGTTTCGTCGGTAATCTTAGGCGGAATAAACGAGGGTCATCTTATTAATTATTATACACAAAGAAAAAATGTAATTGACACTAACTTTATAGGCAGCGGGGATATCAATGATCGATACAATGCAGTTGAAGAGGTATACACAACTGAGTCAGAGGTATTTGCTTTAAAAAACCTTGAGAAATATTCTGTTGACTACATTTATTTATCTAAGGACATGCAAGAGGATATTGGTAAGGAAACATTGTCTTATTCTATCAATGAAGAATGTTTCCCATTAATCTTCCAGCAGCTGGACGGGGGGAAATTGTATGAAGTGGCTTGCTGAGCTTAAATTGTTGATACCATTAGTTGTGATTGTTGGTTTAGTGATCATGATCCCGCAGGTGTTTAGAGAAGACTCTATTATAGGCGAAAAATCTTATTATTATCTTAGGATCGCAGAAGATCCATTGATAAGCGAAGATCCACTTAGTTTTGGCGGGCGCAGGCATGTTTTTAATCCGTATCCTATTATTATTACTTTTGTTGGAAGTATATTGGGTTTAGAACTGGCGTCAAAGATTGTGCCATTAATTGTTTGTTTAATGATTGTGGTGATATTCTATTTCATTTTGAGGTTTCATGGTATAACTAAGACAATTAGTGTTTTATCTATTTTGTTGCTAGCTGGTACACCCTCGTTTTTGTATCTTGCAAATGTATCTGATACACATTCTGTTGTATTATTGCTGATACTCTTGGCTTATTTTTCTCAACAACTTAAAAATACTTTTTTTTCTACATTTTTTTTGCTACCAATTCCTCTGTTTGGGATTAATTATTTGGTGATAGTGTTATTTCTGTTGATGGTATTATGGATTCATTCAAAAAAAATTCCAAGTATCCAGATGGTTGGAGTAGCTTGTGTTGGGCTTATACCCCTAATAAGGTATGGTCTTCCTGTGAGCTTATCCAGTCATGTGCTATTCCCATTTTTTGAGTTTGGTGTTATAAACGGTGTTAGTCTGTTTGTTCTTTTCCTAACAATTGTAGGGTTTCATTCGTTTCAGAATACAAAATATCAGTATGCTAGTGTGTATGCGCTGGTTATTGGATTATTTGTTTTAAGTTTATTTACAGAATGGGGAGCATCTTTCTTGATGATACCGGCTAGTCCAATAGCAATATTAGGCTTACAACATATGTTTAATGATGAACGAGGTTACAGATTTTTTCGGAATGCCATTTTAATACTAGCTGCTGCAGGAGTTGTGTTATCATCTGTGTTGGCAGTTGGCCAGTTAGTGGATGCTGAACCGTCTAAAGATGTGTTTAGTAGCCTGGAATTTTTGCGAGGTGAATCAAAAACTGAAAGTGTTGTTTTGTCCCATCCAGATAATGGATTTTGGATAAGTGCAATTAGTAGAAATAAGAATGTGATTGACGAGCATTATTATAATTCTCCTAACCTGAAAGAAAGATGGTATGATATTCAAACATTGTTTCATACAACTGATATTGATGAGGCAGAGAAGGTTATAAGGAAGTATAATATTAAATATTTTTACATTGATAAGGATATGAAATCTGGGCAAGTTTGGGACGGCAAAACTGGTTTGTTATTTTTATTTGGGGCTTCTAATAAATTTAATATAATATACGAAAGCGAAGAGGTTGAGATCTGGAAGAGTTTGTTTTGATTTGATGCAAAATCAGTAGTTGGTTCTTACCATATAGATTCTCAAGAAGGTCTAAATGGATTTGCAAGAGTTGTCAGAGAGCTTTAGAGACAACGTTTCTTATTTTTCAGATTAGTCAAAGCCCAGATCTATTTTTTAGTCTCCGATTCGTTCTTTTATAGGAATGAAATTTTATTAAAACTAACATCGGAATTTAACGAAGCCACCGAAGGCGATTTGGGAAAAATGCGAGCCGATAGGCGAAAACGCGGCGTGGTCGAGGCGAAGCCGAAGAAGTCTAATGAGGGGCGAGAAAGATTTATAAATATTAACTAAATAGTAGTAACTATGGATATTGATTATCAAACATTGAGAGCTTTAGTTGATGGCTCTGAATTAGAAGATTGGACTGAATTAAAATTTGAAGGTTTAACTATTTTGGTCGCCTATGATGACGAAAATTCTGGACAACCCGCAGAATATCATCATTTTGACAGTCATTACGAAATTTATTTATGGGCATCAATAAGTCCAATCTTTAGAAAACCAATTGTACTTCATGAAGTAGCAGAATTAACTTTATCAGAAAAATATCAAAGAAATGGAATGTCTTCTGAAGAAGCACAATTGCAAGCTCATAATCGGGCCAGAGAATTAGATGAAATATACGCAAGAGAAATTTTTGATAATCCAACTTTTGATAAATATTTAGAAATGAGAAAAGAACTTGTAGATCGCTTTAGAGGAGATTAAGCCCCTCATTCGATTGCAACTAACAACTATTAAGTGAGATAATATTTGTTTTTTATTTCTTGAAAAAATGGAAAGTACAATAAAAGAACAATACGGCTTAATTTTGATTGATGGTTGTTAACAATTATTTAGTAGTATCTAACCTTGCTGAGACGTTAATCTTAAATAAGATTAGTACATAACCCTAAAAGAGATGATAACCTTTGCTGTAATACTAATTTGGTTAGTATATTTTGCTTTGCTTTATATGATTGTATTCTGGTTAATAGTCTTCATGGAAGATGGAATATCTGACAACAATAAAGAACCAACAAGACTCCCTTTTGTGACTATAGCAATACCAGCATTTAATGAAGAAAAAGGGATAATAGACACATTGAACTCAGCTATAAAACTAGATTATCCTAAAGAAAAAATGGAAATCCTTGTGATGAATGATGGAAGTATTGACAAAACAAGGCAGGTTGTTGAAACATTTATTGAGTCTAATAAAGAATATTTAGTTAGATTATATAACCAAGAAAATCGTGGAAAAGGTGCATCATTAAATGTTTTGTTAAGCAAATCTGGTGGTGAGATATTTATACCGTTTGATGCTGACAGTATAATAAGAGAAGATGCAATCAAAAAACTTTTACCCGTGTTTGAAGAAGGAGAAGAAATAGCCGCAGTACTACCATTAATGAAGGTTTGGCAACCAAAAACATGGATACAAAAAATACAATGGGCCGAGTATATGTTTAATTTGTTTTATAAAAAACTGATGAGCAGCTTAGACTGCATAAGCGTAGCACCAGGCCCGTTTAGTGCATACAGAAAATCGTTGCTAGAAAAGGTTGGAGGATTCAGTGAAAATAATTTAACAGAAGACTTAGAAATATCGCTGCGTTTGCAAAAATATCATTATAAGATAGTTCAAGTTTTTAATACTGAAGTATACACAAAGGCGCCAACCACATTCAAAGCGTTTTATGCACAAAGAAACAGGTGGTACAAAGGAACAATACTAAATGCGTTGAAGTATAGAAGAATGATATTTAATAAGGAATATGGTGACTTTGGAATGCTACAAATGCCAAGACTTATGTTTGAGGGAATAGTTGTGTTTATGATTATATTATTAGTAGCATATTCTAATATTGTTGCACCATTATATGCAAAATTAAAGATGTTGTATTTTACAAACTTAAATATATTGCCTGGATTAAAGTGGGGGATTAATAATTTTCGTATGATAGACCTAAATTTTACAAATATATTCTTTTCGATATCGCTAACCGGGTTTGCAGTTTTATTGTTATACTATGCACATAAGGCATGCAAGGAAAAACTGACAAAACAAGGATACTTTGCAGTACCATCCTACTTATTAATGTACGGGGTGTTAGCTGGTGTTGTACTATTAGGCGTTTTCTTTGATTTAACAAGAGGAAAAAAACAGAGATGGTAGAACGAAAAATATCAGTAAAAAGATATTTTGCTGCAGGGATGATAACATTACTAGTGTTTGTAACGGGCTTATTACTGGGAGTTATGTTAACAAATGAAAGGGCGAATGTAGTCGAAACAGAAACATACCAGCAAAAGTTAGATTTAGATAGTGTGCAGCTACAGTATAATTATTTACAAAGTTTTAGCAACAAAGAAAATGGATGCGCAGCAGCATTAAAAGCATTAGGGATAAACTTAGGCAGCCTGGAAGATACAAGAAAAAAACTTGAAGGATATATATCACAATCATTAACTGATAACGAAGAGTTCAATACACTAAAAAGAGAGTATATGCTATCAGAATTACGTTATTGGCTGTTGTATAAAGAAACTGAGCAATTATGTGAATCTGAAACAGTTAGTCTGTTATACTTTTATTCAAACAAAGGATGCTCGGATTGTTCATCTCAAGGGGCTATTTTAACAAATATAAAAGAGAAGTTTGACAAATCATTGTTAATCTTTTCTATAGATGCTGATTTTGAACAAGAACCGTTAATAGGCATTGTACGTGAAAACTATAAGATAAATGAGCTGCCTGCCATAGTGTTAGGAGATCTCAGGATTGAAGGGCTGCAAACTGAAGATGAGTTACTTCCTATTATTTGCGAATTATTGAATGGTAACATAACAGTGTGCCAAAAAACATAAAAAAAGAAAGTTTTTCTAATTCTTATGAGCTCATGTGAATTATGCGGAAAAGAAGGGATATTATTACAGACAAAAATAGAAAACACAATATTAGCGCTATGCTCTGACTGCAGGAAACATGGCAATATAATCGATCGTCCAAAAGAAAAACCAAAAATACTTATCAAGGTAGCTGATGATGAAGAGTTATTATTAAGTGATTATGCCGTACAACTAAAAAAAGCAAGAGAGCAAAGAAATTTAACCCAACAAGATTTAGCAATTGCAATATCAGAGAAAAAATCTATGATAACAAAAATAGAATCAGGGTCAGTACCCAATGATAGTATTTTAAAAAAGTTGGAGCAGTTTTTTAGAATAAAACTCACTGAAAAAACAAAAAAAGATGATATTGAAGGAGTTAGCTTTAAGGATTCAAGTGTAACCATAGGGGATCTTCTTAAAAAAAAGAATGAAAACTAAAAAATGGATAGCAATGTCCCTTTCTAAGATTAAAGAGTTTAAACTTCCCAAAGCGCAATATGAACAATACTCAACAAACTCAGAACTAGCTGCAGGGATATTATGGAAGATATACCTTGATGGAAATTGTGGAAAGGTTATAGCAGATCTTGGGTGTGGTACCGGAGTGTTAGGATTAGGTGCATTATTACTAGGCGCTAAAAAAGTATTTTTTGTTGATATTGATATTGACGCGTTAAATATCGCGTCTGAAAATCATAAAGCTCTTGAAAAAAAATTCCATAAAAAATTAAATGCAGAGTTTATTAATTGTAATGTTAAGACGTTTAACAAAAAAGTAGATGTAGTACTTCAAAACCCGCCATTTGGAGTACAAAATGTTCATGCGGATAAGTTATTTTTAGAGAAGGCAATGGGCATTGCAGATATTATTTATTCAGTTCATAAGATTGAGTCTAAAGAGTTTGTTGAAAGATTAACTAAAAAAAATGATTTTGTTGTTGAAGAAATAACATCACTAGACCTGCCATTAATGAGCACATTACCATTTCATACTAGAAGAAAGCACATTGTGAAAGTTGGGCTTTGGAAGATCGGAAGGTTTAAAAAGTAGTTCTAGACAAAAAGTTACATGGAATTAGAAGTTATAAAAAAGACAAAGAATCTAATCAAACTTAAGATAAAAGGTGAGGATCATACATTTTGTAATGCTCTTACAAAAGAGTTATGGGCTGATAAAGATACGGAGATAGCAGGGTATTCTATAGCACACTCATTAACTGAAGAACCAATTTTAACTTTTGAATCAAAAAAAGATGTAATAAAAGCATTAAACGATGCTGCAGAAAGAATAAAAAAAACTAATAAAACTTTTAAAGAGAATTGTTTAAAGCTACTGAATGAATGATAAAGAAAAGAGAGATCTTCTTGCACTTGTACGTAAAGCTATAGAGTCAGCTGTCATAAATGGAGAAGAGACGTATGATGAGACAAGATTTCTACAAAAACAACCAGTATTTGTAACATTATACAAGGCAGGGCATCCGAGAGGATCTATGGGGACCATGGATACTAGGCTGCCACTTGGAGTGAGCGTGTGCTTAGCAGCTAGATATGCTGCTCTAAAAGATAAAAAGCATAATCCATTAACTAATAAAGAACTCAAAAAGATAAAAATTGAAATTTCATTGTTATCACACCCGGAGGAAGTAAGACATGATCAATACAAGGAAAAAATAAAGTACGGTGAACATGGATTAATAGCGGAGATACCACCGTTTAAAGGAACGATACTACCACAATTATTCTTACCCGGAAGTAAAGTGGAAGATATGCTAACCCAGGTATGCAAAAAAGCAGGGTTGGTTGAGGACAGCTGGACTAAACAAGAGTGTAAAATACATAGATTTACAGCTGAAAGATTTAAAGAATGAATATTGGCGTTAATGTAAAACTTTCAACTTTTTCTACGAAGAATTTAATAAGGACTATGCTGTGAATAGAATGATGGTGAGTGATATTGTTAATAAAACTAAAAACTTAAAGAATGGACTAGATTTTATAGAGATATCACTGATAATAGGTATGATACTTGTTGTAATCTTTTTTGTTGCTGTAAGCCTTAAAGGTGGATAATATGAAACTAGATAAAATTATTAATGGGGCGATTGTTATATCATTAGCATTAGTAGCAATATTACTCCTCTGGTTTATTTTAGGAGATTCACCCAACTGATACTAGAGAGGATCTTAAGAAGGAACTTTCTGAAACAAAGCTATATGTTGAGGCTGCGCTATCTAGAACTAATCTTAGCATACAAAAAGAGTTATTGGGTATGAAACAAATACTTGATGGATTGCATAATAAGTTTAGTAAGTAAAGCTATTTGCTGCTGCCTATAAACTCAAATACGTAATAAGATGCTGTAACTGCTTCTGCAACTCCAGTAATAGCCTGTTTAAATCCTGTGTCAGCAACATCTCCTGCAGCGTAAAAACCAGGAACATTTGTCTCAGAGCGACGATTAATACAAATTTCTCCATTTTTATTTGTTTTAACACCAATGCTTTTAGCAAGATCTGATAATGAAGTGTGCCCAATTGCTATGAACACTCCCGAAAGTTTTAATTCGTTGCTTTTTTTGTATGGTCTATCAAGGATTACATGAGTAACAAATCTGTCTCCTCTTATTTCTTTAACATTAGTATTATTGATTATTTCAATATTTTTCTTCTTTTTTACACGCTCCATATTTATTGGTTCGGGGTGTATTTGCGTACCACGATAAATAATATAAACCTTTTTCGCAACTTCTGAAAGTACCAATGCATCTTTAGTAGCAGAATCAGAACCACCAATTAAACAGACATCTTTGCCTTTATAACTGTAAGAATCACAAAGAGCACAAAAATGTACGCCTTTACTGTTAAATTTATCTTCACCAGGTATACCAAGTTTTTTTACTTTAGTACCAGTAGCATAAATAATTGTTTTAGTCTTAAAAGTTTGTTTGCTTGTAGCAACTGAAAATCCTTTATTTGATTTAGTAATCTTTGTTACATAATCACTCTTTATTTCAATGTTATATTCTTGTGCATGTTCTCTTAGTTTATTTGATAGTTCAATACCTGTAAGCTTTTTGAAACCGGGATAATTCTCTACTGTGTCCGTCCATGTTATTAAACCACCATGATCTTCACCAATAAGGAGGGTTTTCATGTTGAAACGACCGCAATACATAGCTGCAGCATAACCACTGCAACCTGTGCCTATGATTATAGTGTCATACATCACAGAAAAGAAAAGGTTTTTATTATTAAGTATTTCGTTTAGTATATGAACCTTAAGAAGATATGGCAGTTTATATGGCATGATGACTCAATATGGAGCTGGCTTGTATCTGCAATATTAGCTTTCTTAATAGTCAAATTTTTGTTTTTACCGGGGCTGGGATTAGCTTTAGGAACAAGCCATCCAATAGTAGCAGTAGTAAGCGGAAGTATGGAGCATAAAACTGTTGGTGCTGATGGGGCTTATGGTGCTTGCGGTGTATTTATAACCGAAAAGAAAAAATTAAGTTTTGATGAGTTTTGGAATATGTGCGGTGCTTGGTATCAAGAGCAGGTAAGTATTACAAAGGAGCAGTTTTCTCAGTACAATTTTAAAAATGGATTTAATACTGGAGACATAATGGTGATATTGGGAATGAAACCAGAGAAACTTACTGTAGGGGAGGTAATAGTTTTTGATGTAGGCAGATCAGACCCAATAATACATAGGATTGTTGGAATTTATGAATCAAATGGTAAGAGGGTGTTTCATACAAAAGGGGATCATAACAGCGCAAGTAGTAATTCTGAAAGTGAGATTTCTGAAGAACAAATTATTGGTAAGGCATGGTTTAGGATACCCTGGTTTGGATATGTAAAGCTGTTAGCAGTTAGATTAATCGGTATGTTTTAAGCAAATTCATACTGGAATATTAAATAAGCCATTATTCTGTGACGGTTTTTAATTAACGTAATCTTTTTAAATACTCATGTTGACATTTCTTGTTTATGCAGTTTTGTACTAAATGTGGAGCATTATTAATTCCAAAGAAAGAGGATGGGAATAAAGGGATAACATGTGAAACATGTGGCACTGTTACTAAACATCGTCTGAATGTTCTTATAAAAGAGAGGGTTAGAAAAGAAAAATCATCAATAATAGAAGTGATAGACAAAAAAATTGATGCGCATCCAAAAATTAAGGAAACGTGCCCAAAATGCGGTAATGGTACTGCATTATACTGGACAATGCAAACTCGTTCGGGTGATGAAGCTGAAACAAGATTCTTTGAATGTACAAAATGTCAAAATCGTTGGCGGGCTTATGAATAATGCTGATTCTTATCAAGAAGAGTTTATTAAAACATTAAGGGTTAGCGGAAGTAAAATAGCTGTGTCTGGAACGGTTATTAGCAATAATGAAACTTATTTAGTGTTGGATGATGGCAGTGGTAATATAACAATTTTAGTGAATAATATACCGATCCCTAATGGAGATTACCTACGTGTTTTTGGGAGGGTTATGCCTGGAGAAGATGGTATGTATTTTCAAGCAGATGTAATTCAGTCGCTATCAAAGATTGATAAGCATGCCCATAAAAAAATAAAAGAAAAGATACATGATCTATTACAGTAATTCATATAAATTAACCTGAGCCTAAGTAGCAGATGAAATTAGTTTTAGCGGAACCAAGGCTACTAAAAGAAAGTGTGAGTATTATATCTGAATTAGTTAATGAAGTAACATTTGTAGTTGATAGTAATGCAATAGAATTAAAGGCTATGGATCCAGCAAAGGTTTCAATGATAGTGTTTAAACTATTAAGCTCAGCATTTGTGGAATATGAGGTAGAAAATGAAACTAAAATATCTGTTTCTTTGGAAGGATTAAACCAGATATTAAAGAGGGCAAAACCTAGCGATACTCTGCACTTAGAGATGGATAATAAAAAAAACCAGCTGATCATAAAACTAAAAGGGGAGAGCTCAAGAACTTTTAAATTAACTTTGTTGGATTACGATGAAAAAGAACATACCTTACCTAACTTAAAGTTTGGAGCGAAAATAGAAATGCCATCAAGTGTTTTTTATGAGGCAATAGATGATATGGGGGTAGTAGCAGAATCTGTAGCTTTCAAATCAGATAAAACCCAATTTGTAATCGAAGCAGAAAGTAAATTAAATTCTGCAATAGTAAAGGTTACAGGCAATGATGAAACAACCATTGAATGTGGTGATGATGTTGTCTCAAAGTACTCGTTAGAATACTTAAAAAAAATAGTAAAAGGATCAAAGCTAGCTGAAAATGTTGTTATACAGTTTGGAAATGAATATCCATTGAGAGCAGATTTTAAGGTCATGGACAAATTAAGCATGATGTTCATACTTGCACCGAGAGTAATTGATGAATAATTTTCTGAATATATTGTTTTCGTTAAAATAAAGTATGCCTTATAGAAAAAATATCTTTTTTTGCTGGTGAAAACCTTAAATAAAACAAGCCACCATTAAAATATTAAAAAAGGTGATAATGTTGCTGATTAGAACAAAATCAATACTACAAATTTATCTGGTAATAACTATCATAATAATAAGCTCTCTTAATACTGTATCTGCAGAGCAGACAGGATGTTGTGAAGAAACAGCTTCTGGAGATACATGTTTAGCTACCACCCAGGAGAATTGTAAAGGTAAGTACCAGCTTGGTGTGCAGTGTGAAGATACAAATGTTTGTAATGTAGGATGCTGTTTAGTAAATAATCAATGCGCCAGCCAAACAGGACAATATTCATGTACACAGCAGGGCGGAGCTTATTTTGATGCTGAGTGCTCAGGAATAAAAGCATGCCAAGAAGGATGCTGCCAGATAGGAGATAATTTTTTTTTAGCGTCACAACAACAATGCATGGAGATAACAAGAAATGAAGGCCTAAAAGAAATAACTTTTTTCCCTGAAATAATCGATGAGTTTAGTTGTCTAGAACAAAAGAAAGGCTTAGATGAAGGATGCTGTGCAAGCGGAGATATTTGTGCTTATACCACAAGAGAATTATGCGGAGAAGGAATCTTTGAAGAAAAAAAGTGCAGTGATATAGCATTATGCGCATGCGATGCAAAAGCGTATACTGGATGTGTAGATGAAGATGTATATTATTTTGATAGCTGCGGGAATAAAGAAGAGTTAGCAGAAGATTGTGATTATAATTCCGGAACTATTTGCAGTGAAGACAAGGAGAATGTACAATGTGTAAGCGTAAATTGTAAACAAACTCTAGACAGGAAAACATTATGGGGCGATGACGTAAGAGATAATGATGGTGGCCCAAGAAAGAATGGAGAAAGCTGGTGTCAGTATGATGGTGCTGTTGGTGTTGGAAATGACCTAGTAGGAAGCAGGCATTACAGGCATATGTGCGTGAATGGCAAAGAATTAGTTGAACCATGTAAAGATTATAGAGAAGAGTACTGTATTGAAGGAGAAGTAGAGTTTGATGGCGGTGAGGTGTATAATCAAGCAAGGTGTATAACAAATAGCTGGGAAGATTGTACAACTGAATGCAATAGCGCTAAAGGGCTGAATGGAAATCAAAGAGATGCAGCTCTTCAAAAAGATAAAGTTTGTTGTGAAAATCCAGAGAGGAGTTGTTTGTGGAAGGGGGTACTATCATCAGAACTTGAAGCAGCCGCCCAAGCAGGATTAAGAGATCTTTGCGAAGATCCAGAAACAGGAGAACCGATACCATGTGCAACAATCAGGTCAGCAGAAGATGAAGGGGTCTGTATACCATTAGTACCACCAGGATTAGTGTTCTGGGAAGAAGATAATGATGGAACGCAGGAACCATCAGCAGATATTGTAGAATTTTGTGATGCAGGAACAAATAGCTGTGAAGTTTTTTTTACAAAATCAGTAATGACCGGATATGAATGGGACTGCGCTGGAAACTGTGCATGTTTAGAACCAGAAAACTTCTATGTACCAACACAATCAGCATGTAATGCGTATGGTGATTGCGGAGTATTTTATAATGTTGCAGGAAAATTAAGCAGTGATGGATATGATTGCTCAACAAGTGATGGATTATGTTATGGAAACATACATGGTTATGATTATGACTTTGATTCAATTGATTGGGATCGAGCACTTGGAGGGATTGGTGCATATAGTAAAGCTACACCACTCTCTTTTGGGACTGTAAACCTGGATAATAATGTACTAAAATCTATGAAGCTTACTAGTGTTGCATTAGGTGGTGCATTTCTTGTAGGGGCCGTCGCGCTTTATTCAGCGGCAACAGCCCCAGCAGGCACTAGTGGGATACTTATATCAATAGGAACAAGTCTTGCATCAGCATGTGCAACAACAGCAGCATTCAGTTTTGGTATTCCATGTTTGATAGAAGGTATTGTAGCTGCAATTATAATAGCAACATTAGCAATACTATCATTTACAGAAGACTCAGACACTTTAGAAATAACAGCAACATGCGCACCATGGCAAGCACCAAGAGGATCAGAAGATTGTGAGCTATGCAGAGACTCAGAAATATTTGAAAAATTAGGATATGACACATGCAGTGAGTATAGATGTAAATCATTAGGAACAGCATGCAAATATGTACAAGAAAATGAAGGAAGCCCAAGAAATCCTTGTTTAGCAAGCAATAGAAATGATGTTTCAGCACCAATAATAAATCCGTATCCGGAAGTTTTAACAGAAGGTTATAGCATAGAAGAGTATACTAATGGATATGAAATAACACCGATAGTAGATCCGTTTAATCTATTAACATTTGGAATAATAACAGATGAACCAGCACAATGCAAGTTCTCAACAACTCCGGGAGTTAAATATGAAGAGATGCCAGCAGATTTTGGAGAGTCATACTTTTCAGAAGAACATGCATTAAAAATAAATCCAACACCAACAATATTCAATGAATACTATGTAAGATGCGAAGACATAAATGGAAGATCAAATGATGTTGATTATAAAATAGAATTCAGAGCAGATGACGCACCAGATCTGACACCCCCTATACTATTAGAAACATCAGTTATTAGCGGAGCAAGTGTATTAGCCGGAGTAGAACAATTAGTGGAATTTGAATTAAATGAACCATCAACATGCACATATGGAACAAATTCAATGCAATGCACGCATCAATCCGGAGAAGCATCATCATTAGCAAAATATGTATGCAAAGCAAGACTGCAAGTAACAGAAGGAATAAATGAATATAACATAACATGCCAAGACTTTGCTGGAAATAAAAATGCACAATCATACCTTTATGTGTTAGAAGGAGTGGAAGGAATAACAATAGAATCATTAGGACCAGAAGGAGAGCTTGAAACAAATTTAGTAACATTAGAAATAATAACATCAGGAGCAGCAATATGCAAATATACTTATCAAGGCGAGAAGCAATTTGAAATAACTGGAGAGACTGTACATAATTCAGAATTACCACAATTACAAAAAGGAACATATAATATTCCTGTAAGCTGCGAAGATGGTATAGGAACAGTTGTAATAAGTAAAATAAGTTTTATAATAACAAAGGATGATACAGCACCAAAAGTAATGCATTTATTTACAAATGCAGGAAACCTAATAATAGAAACTGATGAATATTCAATATGTAAATATTCTGATGATGCGTTTGATTTTCAAGATGGAACATTGTTAGATGGAACAGAAAAAGAACATTCATTAGTTATCTCAGAAGGAAGATATCACATTATTTGTGAAGATGCTTCAGGAAATCTTATGGATGAAATAGTTGTTTACCCATAAAGTATTTAAAGAATAAGTGAAACAAACTAATATCATGGAAAAAAGAGGGCAGGCTACAGTTTTCGTGGCTGTTGGAATAGTAATTGTGGTAGTTGTCGCGCTTATTTTATACGGAAGACAAACTATTTTTTTGCCAGGAACACCGGACTCTTTGTCAAAAGTACTTGATGATGTAAACGAACATATAGTAGACTGTATAGGAGAGGTGAGTGAGAAACCAATAATACAAATAGGATTACAGGGTGGGTATCTAAATCCTGGTGTGGATACGTTTAGGCTACATAATGATACCAGGATAAGTTATTTGTGCTATAACATGGAGAATAGTGAATCATGCAGAAACAGATTATTATTAGTACAGAGTATGGAAGAAGAATTAAATGCAGCATTACAACCACAAATAATTTCATGTGTGGGCAACATAAAAGACTTTGGAAAATTAAGACCTATTACAATTGAAGTACCTGAACAGTTTAAAGTTGCAACAAACATACTGCAAGATAATGTTGTTGTAGCAGTGGAGTATCCTGTTATTATAAAATCGGATAAAACTACTAATCAAGTACAGAGAAAAACTTTTGAAAAAATATTTGAAATACCATTAGGAGACTTATACTTAGTAGTACAAGATGTGTTGGAACAAGAAATAACATTTGGGGACTTTGATCCATTATTGTACATGCTGTCAAAAAAAGGAGAGTATACCATCATAAAAACTAGGCCATACCCAGATAAGTTATATGCTATATCTAGAAATGATAATGATTACCAGCTCCAATTTTTTATACAAGGACAACCAGGATGAAACTCCAAAAAATTATAAATAACATGGATTTTTTAAATATTCATAAGTTTAATTTCAGATGAAAACACAATATATACTGATAATTGTATTGATTTTGTTAGCTATGCCTATATCATTAGGACAAACAGATAGCAAGGCATGCTGTGAATTAACAAGGGCTGGAGATACTTGTGTGTTTACTGACTTCTCAAATTGTGATACTAATGGAAGAGTAGCATTTACATCATGTGAACAAACTAATTTTTGCCAGTTAGGATGTTGTTTTTCTTCAGAAGAAGGAAGTTGTTCAAGAAATACTCCAAGAGCAAGCTGCGAGCAAGCAACAGGAACAAGTTTTGTAAATAATCCAACATGCGATATTGCTGCATGCCAAAGAGGATGCTGTTTGATAGGAGATGAAGCATTTTTTGTAACGCAAACACAATGCAAACAAGTAGGAAGCCAATTCCCAGATGCGAATGTCGAGTATAACCCAGCATTAAGCACAGAAGCATCATGCTTAGAAGCATCAAGAAGTTTAGAGGTGGGTTGTTGTGTAACTGATGACCTTGCAACATTTACAACAAGAGAAAGCTGCAATCAAGGAAATGAAGCCGTTGGAACAAATGAAAGTAAAGTAAGCAAATCAGGATTTTACCCAAACATGTTATGCAGCAATGATAGATTACAATCTGGATGCGCAAGACAACACCACACAGAATGCTACGATGGAAAGGTGTACTGGTTTGATTCATGCGGCAATAGAGAAAATATTTACGATGCAAACAAAGACAAAAGCTACAATCGTGGAATAGTATTAAGCGTAGAAGAATCATGCATTGCTGGAACAAATGATCCTAGCTGTGGTAATTGTGATTACTTCAAAGGAAATTTATGCGGTGAAGCACCAAGAGATGTTAAACCTGATAGTGGTGACTTAGCATGTATAAGCTTAGACTGTTCAGATACTGAATCATTTGAGTTCAGCCCAAGCTCTGGAGGAGAAAAAAAGCATGGAGAAAGCTGGTGCGTATATGATTATCAGCCAGGAGCTGGAAGTGACAGGCCTGGATCAAGGCATTATAGACATTCATGCATAGCAGGAAAAGAAATGGTGGAAGACTGCAGGGATTATAGAGAAGATATATGCATACAAGGGGTTATAGGGCAGGAAGCATTAATGACGTTAGAAGGTTTAAGAACTAATGGCGGTGATTACGTACAAGCAGCATGCAGGGATAATAGATGGGAAGAATGTATAAAATTAAGCAATAAAGGAGAATGTGACAATGAAGATTTATTTGACTGTTTCTGGCTTGAAGGAACGTTAACTAATATTACAAAACCATTTACCACCAATGTTGGACGAGAAGAAGTTGTAACACCACCTGGTGCATGTGTACCACAAGTACCACCAGGATTAGTGCACTGGAATGATGAAACAGAGAATGTAGACTTAGGGAAGGAAAATGTACCTGCATTACAAGAAGCAAAAAATCCAATTGGAGATCAACCTGAAAGAGATGCAACAGCTATATGCGCAGAAGCAACAAGGGAATGCGTTGTAGTGTATGAACAAGGAGGATGGGAAAAACTATTCGGTGACAAAGGAAAATGCGTAAGTAATTGTCATTGTGAAAAAAGAGACTGGATACTAGCAGTAGCAGATTACTGCCAAGCACAAGGAGACTGCGGAGCAGATTATAATATCAGAGGGGTTCTAACACTTGAAGGATTTAACATTGAAAATCCTAAAAATAGTGATGATAGACTGACAGCTAAAGAAGTAGATAAAAGACCTGACTGCAAAAAAGGTGGATGCAGGGAATCGAAAGATTTTGATGAGCCAAGTTTCTTTAGCAGACTGGATGATAATAAAGGATGGATTGGATTATTAGGATTAGCAGCAAGTGGAACGTATTCTAGTTTAGCTGGTGGAGAATTTGTAGCTGGAGTGATAGGCGGACCTGCATATTATGGTCCTGGTTTGTTAAAAGGTGCAGGCATCGTTGCAGAAGAAATTTTTGGTACATCAGAATCATTAACTAATCTGATCTCACCTACCCATGAAAGTAGTCTTGGGAAACTTTTAAATGTCAAAGCACCAGCAGGTGTAGCAGCAGAAGCAGCATTAACAACAAAATTAGCAACAGAAGCAGCATTAACAAACGCACTAGCAGTAGCAGTAGACGCAGAAGTGGCATTTAAAGAAGCAACAGCTGCAGTACTAGACGCGCAAACAGCATTTGCAGAAGAATTATTTTCCACCTCACCAACAGCATTTGAGGAAGCAGGAGTGGCATTAACAAACGCACGAGCAGTAGCAGTAGACGCAGAAGTGGCATTAACAAACGCACGAGCAGTAGCAGCAAACGCCCAAACAGCATTTGCGGAAGCAGAAGCTGCCAGTACCAAAGGGGTAGAGTCTGCAGCATTAGGATCTGGTCATATTTTTACTATACTCAACATGGCAGCATGGGCGTACACTATTTATTCATTAGTTGACACTTTCTTTACGGATTATGATTCATACACAATAACAACAACATGTTCACCATGGCAAGCACCAAGAGGAGGAAGACTATGTGAAACATGCAATGAACCAGGAAAACCATGTTCAGAATATAAATGCAGAAGCCTAGGACAAACATGCAGATTAATTAATTCAGGAACAAGTGATGAAAGATGCATTAACCTACACCCAAATGACGTAACAGCACCAAAAATAACACCAAATAAAGATATTTTAACAAAAGGATATCAAGTAAGAGAAATAAATGATGCTTTAGGGTTTGGAGTAGAACCAGATGTAGATCCATTCACACCATTACTTGTAGGAATAAATATCAATGAACCAGCAACATGCAAGTATGACCTAAATGCTTCAACATCTTACGACCAAATGAGATATAACTTTGGAGTAAGCCAATTCCTGTATAACCAATCATTATTAGTAAGCTTCCCAGCGGAATTAGCAAGTGAAGATGCATTAAGAATAACAAATGGCGGAAGATACAATTTATATGTAAAATGCCAAGATGCATCAGGAAACAAAAACGATAAAGATTATCTAATAAGATTCAAAATAAAACCAGGACCGGACCTAACACCACCAATAATAGAAGCAACAAGTATACCTGATGGAGGAAGCATAATAGCTGGAGTAGACAGCACCGGATTCAGCTTATTCTTAAATGAACCAGCAACATGCAAGTACGGAACAAATGATTTAGTATATGAAGAATTACAAAACGAATTCTCATGCACAAAATCAGGATTCCAAACAGTAAGCAATTTCTTAAGCGCATACGAATGTACAACAGAACTAGAAAACATAATAGAAGGAGAAAATAATTACTATTTTAGATGCAAAGACAAAGCAGGAAATGTAAACGAAGAAGGAATTAAGTTTAAACTATTTGGAACAAAACCATTAGAAATATTAAGCTTCAGCCCTGACAGAGAAGAATTTGCAATAACAAATGTAACATTACAAGCAGAAACAGGAGTCGGAGCTGAAAATGGAAACGCAGTATGCGGTTATACTCTTGGTGGTGTA
The DNA here is from genome assembly GCA_038046345.1 of Nanobdellota archaeon. Classification (GTDB taxonomy): domain Archaea; phylum Nanobdellota; class Nanobdellia; order SCGC-AAA011-G17; family JACPNG01; genus JBBSWJ01. The sequence continues at coordinate 24,036 of JBBSWJ010000014.1, forward strand.
ACATTTGAGTTTGCAAGCACTGGAGGAACAACACATACAGAACAATTAAGCGGCTTAGCAAGCGGGGAGTACACAATACCAGTAATATGTAATGATATAGCTGGAAACGAAGCAAAAGTTGTAATGTCTTTTGTGATAAGAAGAGATGAGTTTCCACCAGTACTAACACAAGTTTTTAGCAGTGACGGGATATTGCATATTGAAACCAATGAAGAAACAATATGCGAAGTATCTGATAGAACTTTCGAGTTTGGAAGCGGAATAGCAATGACTGGTGATGGAACAAAAGAACATGAGGCAGTAATTGAAGGAGAAAGCTTGTACATATTATGCCAAGATATCTTTGAGAATGAATTGAGAATAACTGTGTTTCCTTGAGAAGGGATATATTTATAAATAAGTGTTACTTTAAGTAGTATGGAGGTAATACTTATGGAATTTAAGAAAATAACAATATCCCTGCCTAAGAGCTTGTATGAAGAAGGAATGAACCTTGTTAATAAGG
>JBBSWJ010000015.1:0-12885 GCA_038046345.1 Nanobdellota archaeon
ATTATCATTACCTTATAACAACATCACTATCAGCTATTTAAACTTTAGCTTAACAACATTTAAATACTTAAACCATCAAATATAAAATGGTGATGTAAATGCCTACAAAAAAAAAGAAAGTTACACCAAAAAAAGTTAAGAAGAATGTTTGTGAATTTTGTTGATGCTATATCTGGTGATTTAAGAATACAATCTTTACACCACGTATCTTTTTTATCCTGTTAATAACATGGGATATGTGATCTAAATCTTCTGGTATAAACCCTATATCACATTCTACTATACCATTTGCATTTGCCTGCGCTCTTGCAGGATCAACATTAACATTCGCTGCTGCTATAGTGTTTAATATATCTGCAAACAATCCAACACGGTCATCTGCTATAATTTTTAACATGATATGAAACTTGCAATCTTCATTCCAAGATGCTTTTGCCAGATTTTTCTTTAAATCTTTTTGCATAAAATGCGGACAGTCAAATTTATGTACAGTATAACGTAGCTTACTGGAAGGATATGCTATTATTTTATCGTTTGGTATTGGGTGACAACAACGCGATAATTTAACCACCTTATTGCTCACCCCGTCAATTAGAACTATAGACCTAGCCAGCTTGTTTAATGTATTTATAGTTGAGCTAACATGTATTGGGATCCCGCCGCTTACTCTGATAAACCTGCGTATTTTAGATTTTGCTGTTGTTGTTTTTACAATCTTCAACCAGTCTCTTTTAGGGGATGGTGTTTTAGAAGTTAAAATATTAATTATATCCCCTGTTTTTAGTAAATACCTTAAAGGCACTATCCTTCCATTCACAACAGCACCATTACACCTGTCCCCAATACTAGTATGTATTGCATATGCGAAATCTATAGCGCAAGAGCCTGCTGGTAAGCTAACAACATCACCTTTAGGGGTCATTACATATATCTCATCATCAAATAAGTCTATTTTAAGAAATTCCATAAACTCTTTTGTATTCTCTGATCCTTTTTGCCATTCTAATACTTCTCTTAACCATGATAATTTTTTATCAAAGTTTTTATCACCGGCAACTTGTTTATACCTCCAATGAGCCGCAATACCCTCTTCTGCAGTCGCGTCCATTTCTTTTGTTCTTATCTGAAATTCTACTGGCTGTTTTAGTGCTACAACTGCTGTATGCAAAGATTGATATAGATTTTTTTTGGGCATGGCTATATAGTCTTTAAATTTTCCATGTATTGGCGGCCATAAGCTATGTATAACTCCAAGTGTTTCGTAACAGTCTCTTGTTTCTTTTACTATAACTCGCAGCCCAATAAGATCATTTACTTCTTCAAAAGCCCTGCCTTTGCTAATCATTTTCTTGTAAATGCTATAAAAATGTTTTGGACGTCCAATTATTTCTGATTGTATTTTTCTTTTGCTTAATTCTTTTTCAAGTATCATGATTAGCTTATTGATATCCTTCTCTCTATCCTCTCGTTTTTTCCCAAATCTTAGTTTAAACTTCTGATAAATAGCTGGTTCAATATATTTGAAGCTTAAGTCTTCTAGCTCCCATTTTAAAGAAGCTATACCTAATCTGTAAGCTAATGGCGCATAGATATTTATTGTCTCTTTTGCCATTTTAAGTCTTCTATCTTCTGATAAAAAACTTAATGTGCGCATGTTATGCAGTCTGTCCGCTAATTTGATTAGTATAACTCTTAGATCTTTTGCTGTAGCTATCATTAGCCTCCTTATAGCTTCTGCAGAAACTTCATCATCTGATCTGTAAGTTAATCCGGTGATTTTTGTTACACCTTCCACTAGCATAGCAATTTCTTTACCGAATTTTTTTTCTAAGTCTTTTATTGAACATTTGGTATCTTCTACAGTATCATGTAACAATCCTGCTGCGATTGTTGTAGCATCAAGTCTGTGGGATGCTAGAATTCCTGCAACAGCTAATGGATGAATAATGTATGGCTCGCCTGATTCTCTCAGAGTGTTACGATGTTTTTCCTCTGCGAAGTCATAAGCTTCTCTGATGATGATTAAATCTTTTTTGTTAAGGTATTTTTCAAGCTCTGATTGCAGTGTATCAATATCCATCAATTTATCTATACAAATAAGTTTTTAATTATATTCTATAAAATTAAAATCGAGCTTCATAATGCAATGTCATTTCTTCTTAGTTTTTTCAGTAGGTTCTTTCATCCTTGCTAATAATCCGGGTAAACCCGTGCCTAAAGGAACTGGTTGGTTAAGCATGACATTCTCTATCACACTATTCAACGTATCTACTTCTCCGATTATACTAGCGCTTATAAGGTGTTTAATTGTAGTTTCGAAACTTGCTCTTGCAAGAACTGACTCTTTTTCTGATGCTATGCCAGAGCGTGTTACACCACGTATTGATCCTCTGGTTGTCATTAAGTCAGCTATGAATATTATATGCCTATGGTCAACATTTAATCCTTGATCTTCTATAACCCTCTTTGATTCAGCGATTATCGCATTTCTTCCAGCTTCTATTCCTAAAACTTCAAAAACTTCAAAAATATTATTGCTTATTGTTCTTGTTATATCAACCTCATCAAGCTCTAAAACTTTTTTTAGATTAGTGCCAGATGTTAGTATAACATATTCATCCCCTCGTCTTACTGGAAGGACTTGTGTTATTCCAGGAACTCCTTTTAAGTAAACCCCGTTAAGTTTCTCTTTTAACCTGTAAATTTCTTTTAAAGTAACTTCTCCTGAAGGTTTTATTATTATACTGCCATCCGCATTTTGACGTACTGAATAGCTCTTCATTGCTGACTGTAACTTTTCTAGTATAACTGCTTCAGTAATTCCAAGATTTTTTATAATCTTTTTATTTATCACAGCTTCAACATGCAGCTTGAGTACATTTATAGAAAATTCTTCAACGACTTCATTAAAAGTTGTTTCTTTTATTAATGATGCTATTTTTTTAGCGCTCTTATCTGAATCTCTATTTTCTTTTGTAAGGTAAATCTCCATCATTGGAGTACCAATAGTTTTTCTTGCATCAAGTATCTCGATGAATCTCGGTAATCCCATGGTTATATTTAACTCTGAAACTCCGGAAAAATGGAACATGTTTAAAATCATTTGAGTTGTAGGCTCACCAAATGATTCAGCTGTTATAATCCCTATGCTTTCTCCAGGGCTTATTTTGGCATTTTTATACTCTGTTTCTAATCTTTTTAGTATCTCAGCTTCTTGTGCTTTGGTTACCTTAAAATCTTTTATTTCTTTTTGGTATTGTTCTAATATTGGTGCTGGTATCTTTCCTTCATAATCTTCAATCATTTCTGTAACACTCCACGAACTATGTTTCTAACATTAATGGTTCCACGTTCAGATTTTGCAACGTCTATTCCGTCTTCTCCGTATTTAAACTGAACAATTACATTATTTGCATCTCTTACCGTATGGTCATATTCTATTTTTAGGTCTTGTAAGGCATTTGCTAGTCTTCTATAAAGATATCCCGATTTTGGTGTCCTTAATGCAGTATCCATGAGGCTGTCTCTGCCAGTCATTGCACCAAAAAAGAATTCAGCAGGAGTTAATCCATCTTTATATCCCTTGTCTATAAAACCTTTTGATTCAGGGGTTAATTCATTTCTCTTGAATATTGCTAATGTTCTATCTTGATAGCCATTAGCGATTCTGCGTCCACGCAATGCCTGTTGTCCGACCATCACAGATATCATCGCTAGATTTAGTACGTTTCCTTTAGCTCCAGATCTTGCCATGATAAATGTCGGGTTAGTATCAACTGTTGTTTTAGCTATTAATTCTCCCAGCTTACTTCTTATGCTATTAAGCAACTGTAATATCCTTATTTCAAGTGTTTCTTCTAAAGTTTTTGAAGGCAGCTGTTCTAGTTTTTTTGAATTATATTGCTCTATTAAATCATCTACTTCTTTTCTTGTTAGATTTACCATAGCTTTTACTTTACTTTTTATGTCAGATGATATATCGCTGTCAGATATCCCTGTAGTAAATCCCCTATTTAGCAATACTGCAATGCCTAACTTTGAAAGTTTTGAGACGATTTTTATTGTGTCATCATCACCATATTTTTTATGAATCTCTCTGATTATACTACCGCCCTCATCTCCAATTAATGACTTGTCCAAATAACCTTCTATTAGCTTACCATTATATATTTTTATGCTGTCCCCATTTTTTGTTGACCCAAAGTAGCTAAAGTCACTTGGTAATAGAGCTGAAAGTATTTCTTTTCCGTCTACTTTAGCTCCAAACTTTCTCATGCTATCAGTATCAACCCCTATTGATAATAGTAATTTTACTGCCCCTTCTTTTGTATACTCTCCTTTTCTTGTTAACAGATAATTTCCAGAAACGCTGTCTTCTATGCATCCTATTACATTCATTCCATGCTTTGGGCTTATAATCTGTGTTTGTACTTGCATCAGTAACTCTGCTTCTGCCCGTGCTTCTTCTGTTTGAGGGATGTGCAAATTCATTTCATCACCATCAAAATCTGCATTATACGGCAAACAAACACATGGGTTCAGTCTAAAACTCTTTCCTGGTATTAGCTTTATTCTATGGGCCATTATACTCATCTTATGTATGCTTGGTTGTCTGTTAAACAATGCTATATCCCCGTTTATTAGATGTCTTTCAACAATAAACCCTGGTTCTAATTCTTCTAATAATACTTCTTTAGTCTCATCTGTAATTTTCTTCTTTCTTCCATCCGGGTACACAACATAATTTGATCCGGGATATTTTTCTGATCCATTTTTTATGTATTCTTTTAAGAATTTCATGTTCCATTTCGTAACTCTATCAGGTATTGTTAGGTCCATAGCTACTTGTTTCGGTATTCCTACTTCAAATAGGTCTATTTCTGGATCAGGGCTGATAACTGTTCTTGCTGCGTAATTAATTCTTTTTCCTGCTAGATTATATCTAAATCTTCCTTCTTTGCTTTTAATTCTCTCAGTTATAGTTTTTAATGCCTGTCCGCTTCTATGCCTTGCTGGAGGAACTTGTGCGATGGTGTTATCAAAGTATGTAGTGATATGATATTGTAATAAGTCCCATAAATCATCAACTATAACTTCTGGAGCTCCGGCATTAATGCTTTCAAATAATCTTTGATTGATACGAACTATATCCCCAAGTTTATGTGTTAAATCATCTTCTGATCTCTCGCCAGTTTCAAGGGTTATACTTGGTCTCATAGTTACAGGTGGCACAGGAAGTACAGTTAAAACAGACCATTCCGGTCGTGCATGTTCTGGTTCAAAGCCTAGTAATATTGAATCTTCGTCGCTTATTTTTTCAAATTTTGATTTTATATCCACAGCATTAAGTTTCTTATCGCCAGTTACGAAGCTCATTGGTCTTTCAAATTTCACATTCATCTTTTTTTGTTTGCAATAAGGACATTTTTTAATATTCTTCAGGCTGTCAACTATCTCCTTTGATTTTTTTCTTCTTAGTTCGGCGTTCCTTGACTCTTTATATTTCTCAATTTCTTTAAGTGCTAATTCTCTTTTTTCTGGTTCCATCATTATTTTATTGCACTCCCAGCACATTGATTTAAGAATGGAATATATATGTTGTATGAATTTAATATGTATTACAGGTCTTGCAAGTTCAATATAACCAAAGTGACCAATACAATGTTTTAGTTTTTCTCCGCATGTCTTACATCTAAGTCCTGGATCTATTACTCCAAGTCTTACATCCATAAGACCGCCATCAACTGGGTACCCTTCCTTGTCGTATAATTCAGGTGTTACTATCTTTGTGCTGGCAATTTTTTTTATAGATTTAGGTGAAAACACATTAAACTGGATTTCCCCGACTTTCTTATATATTACTTCCATCTTTGTTACTCCACATATTTACTCTTTAAGCTTAATACTGGATTAAGGCATAATGATCGCAATTCATCAAGTAATAGTTTAAATGCATAACTCATTTCTATAGCAGTTATCTCAACATTGTTTCCGCATCTATGACAAAACTTTTTACTTCTTGTTGTATCATGCACTGCAAGCATACCGCAGCTTTCACAAACATGTACTACCGTTTTATCAGAATCAAATCTTTCTTTAAGCAATAAGCTTGCACCATGTGCTACAAAACAATCTTTCTCCATTTCTCCAAGCCTTAAACCACCGCCTTTTGAACGCCCTTCAATTGGCTGTCTTGTTAGCAGTTGTATCCTTCCGCTTGCTCTTGAATGAAGTCTGTTTGCTACCATATATTTTAATTTCATGTAATACATACTTCCAACAAATATGTTCACATCATAAGCCTCACCGGTTATACCGTTATACATTCTTTCAGTACCATCATCTCTAAAGCCTGCTTCAAGTAACATTTTTCTTATGTCTGATTCGGGTGTTGAATCAAATGTTGTTCCGTCAATACATTTTCCTGCTAGGGCACCAGCCTTTCCAGCTAATACTTCTATTATATGTGATATTGTCATTCTTGATGGAATACTATGCGGAGAGAATATTATATCTGGTACTATTCCTGATGCTGTGAATGGCATGTCCCATGATGGAACTATTGCTCCTACAACTCCTTTTTGTCCGTACTTACTTGAAAATTTATCTCCAACTTCTGGTAGTCGCTGGTCTCTTAATCTTACCTTTACTAATTTATTTCCTTCCTCATTCTCAGTTATAATTACAAAGTCTACTACCCCGCTCTCTCCATGTTTTCCTGTCACACTTGTTTCTCTTCTTACATTTGCTGCAATGTTAAATTCCTCTAATTCGCCTAGGAATCTTGGTGGGCTTGATTTTCCAATGATCACATCTTCTTCAGTAACTTCCATTTCAGGTGAGATTATTCCATCTTCTTCTAACAGTCTATAATCATGCTCACTTCTATATCCTTTTACTTCTTTGTCCGGTATGCATATATCATCAACTAATCCACCAGAATATCTTAATTCCTCTGAGATGTATGGCCTAAAAAAAGTGCTTCTAGCAAGGCCTCGTTCAACTGATCCCCTGTTTAATATGATTGCATCACTCATGTTGTAGCCTTTGTAACTTAGTAAAGCAATCGTTACATTTTGTCCGGACGGATGTTTATCATATTTTACTACATCATGCATGAATGATCTCACAACAGGTAACTGAGGATAATGTAATATATTCACATCGGTATCAATTCTTAATTGGAAGTTTAGCGCATACATTCCAAGACCTTGTTTTTGCGTTTTGCTTCCTCTGCTTAATCTTGCGCTCTGCCCAAAATTTGCATAAGGAACTAAACTGGTGATCATTCCTAAGATAACTATTGGAGATATTTCTAAATGGGTATGTTCAACGGTTACATCTTCCGGGTTTAATGCTATATAAGCTCCCTCTTCTTCTGCTGAGTCAATATATTCTATTACTCCTTGGCTTACAAGTGAATCCCATTTTAGTTCATTTCTTTTTAATTTTGAAATATGTTCTTCTGTTAGTTTACTTTTTCCGTTTTCTACCACAATAACCGGTCTCTGCGGTCTTCCGGTGCTGGTATCAATTAATACTTCATCGGTTTTTGTGTTATAATAAATATTAACGCTTCTTGGCAATTTGCCAGCTCTTCTTTCTTCTCTAACTTTCTCAATGAATTCTTTTGCATTGTCTATCTTGCCAACGAAACCTTCATTTAAATATACTTCAGTCATATTCCCACCTTTTTTAGTCCGTGTGTTTCAAGAACTTTTTTTACTTTTTCTCCGGGTACATCTTCTTGTGTTACACTGCACAACATTGCAAAATTTTTTCTTAATCCAATTCTTGTTCCTTCTGGTGTTTCTATAGGGCATAACTTTCCCCAATGTGTTGGGTGCAGTGCTCTTGCTTCAAAATTTTCTTGTGTGCTGCTCAATAAAGAAACTACTCCTTGAACATGGCTAAGCGAAGATAGAAAATTTACCCTGTCTAAGTTTTGGCTTACACCCTTCCTTCCACCAACCCATGTTCCGGTGCTCATTGCACTTTGTATTCTGCTAGTTAGCAGTTGATCTCTTATGATTATTTTTACATTGGAGAATTTCCCTCTTTTTACCAGTCTTTGAAAGTTGTATAAAATATCATTTATTAAAATTCTAAAATTTACTCTGAACAGATCTTCCATCAAATCGCCTGAAAGTCTTAGCCGCTTGTTCATGTAATGATCTTTATCAGTTGGTGCGTATCCTTCCTTGCTTACATAAAAAAACTTTCGCATGATCTTACATAAGTTATATGCCTTTGTTATCCTGTCCTGTGCTGTTACCCCTAGGTGCGGCAGTAAATACTTATCAAGTGTTTCTCTTACTTTTTCTGTCTTAATCTCTTTTGGCTGGTTTATGCCTGCTTTTTTAGCTAAGAATTCGATAGCATCATCTTCTGTCTTTATTTCAATACTGTTAAACAAATTGATAAATATATCATCATATGGTTCTTCATCGGTTATAAAATTTGTTATTTCTTGATCTTTTATTAATCCAAGTGCTTTTATCACTACTATCACTGGTACTCTTCTGTATTTTGTAAAGCTGACATAAATAATTCCATCCTTCATTTGTTCTAATGTGTGCGGTATCCTATACGCTCCTCTTTCTGAGAAAACTCTTGCAGTGAACCGTGATGGTCCAGTTTTGTTCTCTTGTATGAACACTTTGTTACTTGCCAGATCTTCTACTGTTACTAATACTCTCTCATTACCATTAAGAATAAAATACCCACCAATATCATATGGATCCTCAAAATGTTTGATTAATTCTTCTTTCTTTAAAGTGCTTAAGTGGCAGAATTTACTTCCAACCATTATTGGTAATCTTCCTATCTCTGTTGTGAATGTTTCTCTTTGTATTCCATCAGTATAAGCAGATACCTCTAAGTACAGCGGTGATGAATAGGTTAATCCTCTTAATCTTGCTTCTGTTGGATACACATTTCTTTTACTTCCGTCTGCTTCAACTAATTGTGGTTTTGTTATCCATATCTTATCAAACTTTATCTTAAACTCTTCCATCTCTTGTGGCATTACTGTTGGGATTATCTCACTCATCTCATTTACTATTATTTGCATTCTTCTTGTTACAAAATCATTAAAACTTTTTATATTTGATTCTACAAAAGAGTTGCCCTCAAAGTACTTTTCTATAAGTATGCGTTGTTGATTCATACTACTACTCTATAGAATTTTGCCTCCTTGTTTGTTACAGATTTTCTTAGTATCTCTATTACATCACCTTTTTTTGCGTCTAAATGCTGTATTGCTGCGTCTTTTGAATTTATTCGTGGTAATTGTTTTTTAGATATGTTATACATCTTTAGAAGCTCTTCTATTTTTTCAGGAGACAACTTTAAGTGCTCTGGTACATATGCATGTTTTGTTATATCTACCATTTTATTGTTTTATAGTGGTATGGACCGGACGGGATTTGAACCCGCGACCACCTGATTTCTTTTCGCGTCGGAATAAAAGTTTCATCACAGTAATCTGTGACTATGCAGATGCTCTATTCCAAGCTGAGCTACCGGTCCGTGGTTAACAGCCTTACCTCTATGAGTTATTGCTATTATCACGAAAAGAGTGGGTATAACCGGTGATTGGAATCTCATCTGGGAAATTAATAAAAAATTTCATTTATAAACTTTTCTAATGTATTAGACTATTACGGAGTAGTGCCATAAATAGGTACGAAGGTCTAAAACCAGCCATCATTAGAAATTTTTCATCTTTCTCAGCCCTTTTCAGCCACAAACAGCCTAAAAACATCAAATAACGCAAGGTTTTGATCTTTTATAATTTTCAGATTAGCATCAATTATATTTTGTTTAGTATTTCTGTTGATATTCGCCCCAGTAAAAAATTTTGTTATTGGGTTATTTAGATGCTCTACCAAGGCAATTACTTTATTCTTGCTTAACACATGTTCAATCATGATTAATTTCCCAGTTGGTTTTAAAACCCTCCTTATTTCTTTTAAACCATTTACTGGATTAGGAACAGAACAAAAAACGCAGCTCGTTATGACATAATCAAATGAATTATCCTTAAAATTAATATTTTCAACATCCATCTGCTTTAGAGTGATATTTTTCTTGCCAGATTTAATTAACTTTTCTCTGGCTTCTTCTAACATCTTTTCAGAAAAATCAATACCAACAACTCTTGCATTGTTATTATAATACTCAATATTTTTTCCAGTGCCTATTCCCACTTCAAGGATCTTTCCTTTTAACGGAGCAAAAAACTTTTTTCTCCATTTGATAAACCATAACTTTTCAGCAATTAGACTGTGTAAATCATAAAATCTTGCAGTACAGTTATACTTTTCTTTAGAAGTGCTCATTTCAAAAGCTCTTTTTTTATTTTCTCATACTGCTTTTGAGATATTTCACCAGAAGCATACCTTTTTTTGAGTATGGCTGACGGATCTTCTTCTTTCTTGCCTAAATTGGTTAAATTGATAAGAGTGATAACTATCCATATTAAAACCCCAAAAAAAAGCAGCATCCAAAAAATATTCCAATAACCATAACCAGCCGGATAACCCAGCATCATATCCATCATGCCCATAGAGTTTATAATCTCATAACCAATATAAATGTTCCCATACATCGGAGATACTCGAACAAGCCAAAATATTTATAAATATTGGCTTAATAATATTTAATTATGGTAGACAAGCACAAACTTCAATATTGGGATCATAGAAATAAAGTACTCTCAATAAACTGGGCACACAGCAGAGATTATGTCGCTGGGGATTGCCGAGTTAGAGCTATTCCGGGGGATATGAATGTAGATGACCATAATAGAATACAATTCCAGAGACAAACTTATTCTGCTCCTATGACTCTTGAAGAAGCAAGAGAATATATAGCACAGAATTCTGAGATGTTAGGCAAAGTTCATGATTGTGTTGGTTTAACTCTAGAAGATGTTTGCATAGTAGCAGACTTTACTAAACCAATTGAAGTTAGAAATATTGGAGAGAGATAAACCTTTCGGTTTTCTATATATTTTCGAGCAACGCCATTGTGAGTCTATTGTCCTAGCCCGCCCGCTTATTGAAACTAACGTATGCGATTATCTGAAGTTTCACGAAGTGAAATTTGGGGATTTTTCGCAGGAAAATTCCAGATAATCGCTGTTAGGCGTCCCGAACGAAGTGAGAGCCTGCAAGGCGTGGTCGGAGCAATTTTGAAAAAATTGCGGAGAAGTCGGTTTCGGGCGCGGAACATAAATATTTATAAAATTAAGAGCAATTCCTGTTTATATGGATAAATTAGAAGCAATTAGTCCGATTGATGGGAGATATAGAAGACATACAGAACCATTAGCAGATATTTTTAGCGAAAAAAGTTTAATTAGATATAGAATAAAAGTTGAGGTGGAGTATTTGTTATTTCTATCTGAACATCCTCAAATTGGAACTAGAAAATTTTCTGGTGAGGAGAAAGATTTAATCAGAAGATTATCTGATGTTTCCACAGAAGATGCTGACGTTGTTAAAGCAATTGAAGTTAATGGTTATGGAAATATTAAAGCAACAAACCATGATGTTAAAGCAGTAGAACATTTTATGAAAGAGAAATTAAGAGGAACTTCGCTTGAAGATTCATTAGAATGGATTCACTTTGCTTTAACTTCTGAAGATGTCAATAATCTTACTTATGGCTTAATGCTTTCTGACGGCGTTGAAAAAGTAGTCTTGCCGAGTATTGAAGAATTATATGAAACAATTGAAGGATTGGCTCAACAATATAAAGATGTTCCAATGCTGGCAAGAACTCATGGACAACCAGCATCACCAACAACTTTCGGAAAAGAGTTTAAGGTTTTTGCTTCAAGACTGAGACGACAGTTAGATCAATTAGGAACTTATGAAATTCTTGTTAAGTTAAATGGAGCTACCGGAAATTATAATGCCCATCAAATTGCTTATTCTGAAGTAGATTGGGTAAGGTTTACGAGAGATTTTGTTGAAAGACTTAATGATGGAAGAAAAATGCGACTAAAGCCTAATTTAGTAACAACACAAATAGAGTCTCATGATACTTATGCAGAATTATTCGACAATTTACGGAGATTAAATACTATCCTTATTAGCTTTGACCAAGATATGTGGAGATATGTTAGCGATGATTGGATCAAGCAAAAACCTGTTGAAGGGGAAGTTGGTTCTTCAACAATGCCGCATAAGGTAAACCCAATAGATTTTGAGAATAGTGAAGGGAATTTAGGACTGGCAAATGCTCTATTTGGCCATTTTGCAACAAAATTGCCAATATCGAGACTCCAGAGAGATTTATCTGATTCTACGGTTGAAAGAAATTTTGGTGTGGCTTTAGGACACAGCATTATCGGATATAAATCTGCACAAAAAGGATTAAGCAAAATCGCTGTAAATGAGCAGAAAGTTGTTGAGGAATTGGAAAATCATCCAGAAGTAATATCCGAAGCAATTCAGACAGTTCTCAGAAGAGAAGGAGCAGTAATGCCCTATGAACAATTAAAAGAATTAACCAGAGGAAGAAAGCCAACAATGGATGATCTCAGAACATTTATTGATGAATTGGATGTTTCCGATACAGTTAAAGAAGAATTAAGGCAGATCTCTCCAACAAACTATACAGGAATTGCTCGTCTTCTAGTAGAAACTCAATAGCGCCCGAAACCGATTACGCCTAACAACTATTAAACGAATATTTATCTCGCTTAATATCAATATTTGGGATAAAAAGCGAGATTTTGTAAACTTGTCCTGAGTAATAAATTATATGGCAGAAGATAGCAGAGGTTATTTATTTGAAGAGGGGCATAAACTTATTGATGTGTAATCAGGTGACATATGTCACCAGATAATATTCCTTGCAAGATCATGAAAT
>JBBSWJ010000016.1:0-12614 GCA_038046345.1 Nanobdellota archaeon
AAGAAGGAATTAAAGGATGTTCCCGGATTAAAGCCGTTCTTTAAATTATCACCACCTCTCAAGGGATTTGAAAGAAAGGGGATAAAGACGCCTTTCAGCCTTGGCGGAGCATTGGGATACAGAAAAGATAAGATCAATGAGCTTATACGGAGAATGCTATGAACAAAAAACGCAAAAAAAACACAAGATTACGCGGATCAAAGACCCATGGCTGGGGCATGAAAAAAAAGCATAGCGGATCAGGAAACAGAGGCGGAAAGGGTAATGCAGGAACAGGAAAGAGAGCAGACCATAAAAAGTCATTGATACTAAAACTATATGGTAACCAATATTTTGGAAAACATGGATTTAAACGAAACAGCAGCTTGATAACAAAACAGAGAGTAATTAATGTCACAGAATTAAATAAATTTGATAACGAAATAAACCTAACGGAACTTGGCATAACCAAACTATTGGGTGGAGGGCGGCTGGAAAAAAAACTTACAATCACCGTAGATCACGCCTCAGCAAGAGCCATAGAAAAAATTAAAAACGCAGGGGGCAAAATTATTACCCATGAGCAAGTTTCGAGAGATACTAAGTAATCTCCCAGAAGTAAGTGGACCAGAAAAAAGGCTGACATTTAAACAAAAGCTTAACTGGACAATAATAATACTAGTTTCTTTTTTTGTGCTGTCAATAATCCCATTGTGGGGCCTTGGCCCAAACAACCTAGCACAATTTGAGCAATTATCAATCATACTTGGAGCAAGCTTTGGCAGTATCATAAGCTTAGGAATCGGTCCATTAGTAACTGCATCTATAGTCTTACAATTGTTGAATGGATCAGGACTACTTAAATTTGACACAACATCCCAAGAAGGAAGAGTATTCTTTCAAGGCGTACAAAAAACTCTTGGATTTTTCTTTATAATATTTGAAGCATCAGTATTTGTGCTATTAGGCGGATTGTCCCCAACTGAAGGATTAGCATTAAACCAATACCGAATTATCCAGTTTGCACTGATAGGACAACTAGTAATTGGAGGAGTACTAATCATGCTAATGGACGAAGTCGTATCTAAATGGGGATTTGGATCCGGATTAAGCTTATTCATTGCAGCAGGAGTGGCAGAACAAATATTTGTAAGAGCATTTTCCCCACTAAGCCAAGCAGGAACATGGGCTTTAGGTACAGGACTTGATCCAATAGGACAGGTATGGGTATTACTAAAAAGCGTTTTCTCAGCAAATGTTGATGGAGCAGTCTTAGCATTTGCAGGAATAACTGCAACATTACTTGTATTTGTAATAAGCGTATACGGCCAAGCAATGAAAGTAGAAATACCACTATCATTTGGAAGGATTCGCGGGCAAGGAATACGATGGCCTCTAAATTTTATTTACACATCTAATATCCCGGTAATCTTAATAGCTGCATTAATAGCTAACATCCAATTATGGGCAAGATTAATTGACAAACCATGGCTCGGCACATTTTCTGGTGGATTACCGACAGGCGGAATAGTATCATGGCTGTACGGACCAAACATTGTTCAAGCAATATATTTTGGTATAAGAAGCGGAAGTTTTGAAGGAACAATCCTACTCCAAGCATTAGTATATGTTCTATTTTTTATTTTTGGATCAATAATCTTTAGCATATTCTGGGTGCAAACAAGCGGAATGGACGCAAAAAGCCAAGCAAAACAAATAATGGCATCTGGGCTACAAATTCCGGGGTTTAGAAGGGACCCAAGAGTAATAGAGCAGCTGCTATCAAGATATATCTCACCACTAACAGTCATGGGCGGAGCGTTTGTAGGATTTTTAGCGGCAACAGCAGACCTGCTTGGAGCATTAAGCGCAGGAACAGGAATACTGCTTATGGTTATGATAATTTACAGGTTATATGAAGAAATTGCAAAAGAACATATGATGGATGTACATCCAGCAATAAAAAAAGTAATTGGAGGAGCATAAATGGGATTTAATGATATAGTTGGAACTGCACTTGACCCAATATTAAACTTACATCCATTATGGGGATTAATCTTAGTCACACTGGGAGTTAATTTGATAATCACATTAGCTTACAAGTATTTAACAGATCAAGAAGTATTAAAAAGCTTGAAAGAGGAAACAAAAGAATTACAAAAAAAAATGAAAGAAATGAAAAATGATAAGGACATGCTAATGCAACTACAAAAACAAAGCTTTGAAAAAAGCATTGCTAGCTTTAAACAAAGTTTCAAACCAATGATTGTAACAATGTTGCCACTATTGGTGGTATTTGGCTATCTGCGTGCTTATTACACTGGTTTAGGCGATCCGAAACTTTTTTTAACCTTTGGATGGTTAGGTACATACCTTATATTTAGTATAGTCTTCAATTTAGCATTAAGGAAGCTATTTAAGGTGCACTAATATGAGAAAACGAATAATAAAAAGAACAAGCCCTGGCGGAGTAAGGAAGGTAGTAAGAGTAAAACCAAAACCTGGCAGGGTTAGATGCGCAATGTGCTTTGAATCATTACATGGAATAAAAGCCATGAGTAATGCTAAAAAAAGAA
This sequence comes from Nanobdellota archaeon, assembly GCA_038046345.1. GTDB lineage: Archaea > Nanobdellota > Nanobdellia > SCGC-AAA011-G17 > JACPNG01 > JBBSWJ01. The sequence goes on from JBBSWJ010000016.1 coordinate 2,556, forward strand.
ACACTGCAAAGAGTGAGAAAAGAGTAAACAGACGTTTTGGCGGACTGTTATGCAGTAAATGTTCAAGAAAAAAGATAAGCCAAAATGTAAGGAGCAACAATGTTTGATATTGGAAGAATCTGCGTAAAACTTGCAGGAAAAGAATCAGGAAGAACATGTGTAGTAGTTGATAAGATTGATGATAAAACTGTGCTTATTGACGGCGACGTAAAAAGAAGAAACTGTAACTTATTACATTTAGAACCAACAAATAATGTGATTAAGATAAAGAAAGGAGCTTCAACAGCAGAGATAAAGAAAGAGCTTAAATCTGGTGGCATGATAGTAACTGAAAAGAAAAATAAAGAAAAGACAACAGAAAAACCAATAAAAAGGCGCAGTGCCAAGAAACCTAAGACAAAAGAAGAAACCGTTCCTAAAAAAGGAAAGAAATGACAAAAGAAGAAAAGTTAATGCAATATAGCTCACTTAATCAGCAGATACAACATGTACAACAACAATTAGAAGTAGTTGGGCAACAAGCAGCTGAGCTACAACAAATTGAAGAAAATATTGAAGGATTAAACTCCATAAAAGAAGAAAGTGATGCTTATCTAAACATTGGTGCAGGCATATTAATAAAAGCAAAGGTAAAGTCCATGAAAAACGTGTACATGACTGTTGGAGCAAATATACTAACAGTAAAAAGTTTAGACGAAGCAAAAGATGTAATCTCAAATCAGGTTAAAGAACTACAACGCCTTACTACCCATTTACAAGGTATTATCATTAAAAACTTAAAAGAAATAGAATCATTAAAAGCTGAACCTTAAACTATTTGGAGTGTATAATCTGATTACAATGGTTTATACATAATAATTATTAAATAACTAACTGCCTTAATGATGGAATGAATCATATTCTTAGTTTCTACAGCAGGAGGGATATACAAAATGCCATAATAAAGAGCTGTATGTCCAGAGAAGTTGCAGTAAAATATGGAACCGGAGGTTATGGAAAGCGACCAGATGTGCTACAATTTCCGGGTGATGTGCTTGCCTTAGCAACGGCGGGGGCAACAAGCTTTCATATCTCAGAAGAGAGATGGCACAATCCTTTAAACTTAAAAGTAGGCATGACAAAGGGACAGTTAGATGAATTAAGAGCAGGATGGGATTTACTATTAGACATTGATTCTAACTTTATTGAATATTCAAAAATTGCAGGCCGACTATTAGTTGATGCTTTAGAGTTTCATGAAGTAAGAAGCATTGGAGTAAAATTCTCAGGAAGAGCAGGGCTACATATTATGGTACCATTCGAAAGTTTTCCAAGCGAAGTAAATAACCAAAAAACAAAAGTATTGTTCCCAGATGGAACACGCGCAATTGCTAAATACCTTAAAACAATGATTGAAGCTCCATTACGGGATGAGATACTTAGCATAAGCAGGATAGAAGACATAACTAAAGCAACAGGGAAGAGTGTCAGCGAACTAACCCAAAAAAACATTTTTGATCCATTCAAAGTTGTAGACATTGATCCTATATTAATCTCTTCCAGGCATTTATTCAGAAGTCCATACAGCTTTAACGAAAAATCTGGATTAGTAAGCATCCCTCTTAAAAAAGACCAAATTAAAAACTTCAAAGTATCCCAAGCTGTTCATGACAAGGTTACAACTGATGTACCATTTACAATAGATAAAAACCAAATGGAAACTGAAGCTGCACGGCTGCTGATACAAGCATTTGATTACAAACAAAAAAATAAAGCTGTAGAAATAAAAAAAGATAAACCGGACTACACCACCCCGGAAGTAGCAATAAAACCAAATTATTTTCCACCATGCATAACATCCCTGCTACAAGGAGTAAAAACCGATGGAAGAAAAAGAGCATTGTTTATTCTATTAAACTTTTTACACCACACTGGATATGATAAAGAAAGCATAAGAAGAATATTACATGAATGGAACATAAAAAACTACGAACAATTACGTGAAGGGTACATAACTGGGCAGATAGAATGGCAAGGAAAACAGAAGGCTATTTTGCCACCTAACTGTGCCAACCAGTCATATTATACTGCACTAGGTGTATGCGCCCCTGATAATTTATGCCACAAAATAAAAAATCCAGTACAATACTCAACAAGAAAGATATGGGCAGAGAAACAACACAAGAAGAAAGTATTAAAAGAAAAAAAGAGTTAATAAGGCAGTGGCTTACGACATAATAATAGGAAGAGATGATACTGACCGAGAAAAGTTTGGAAAAACAGGATTAATCTTTCTTGGAAAAAGTTATGTAAAAATGGGACAAACTACATCTTTATCTAATAATGTATACCTAGATGTGAATAAGGCACATGTAATACTAATCTGCGGAAAACGAGGCACTGGTAAAAGCTATTCTGCATCAGTCATAGCAGAAGAGATTTCAAGAATGCCAGAAGATATAAAACAAAATATCTCAGTGCTAATCTTTGACACAATGGGGATATTCTGGACAATGAAATTCCCAAACATACGACAAGAAAAACTACTAAGAGAATGGGGAATTGAACCGAGCGCAATAGATATAGACATTTACACTCCAACAGGCTACTTTAAGGAATACCAAGAAAAAGGAATAGCAACAGACTATGCATTTGCAATAAAAACATCTGACCTAAATGCAGGAGACTGGGCAGAAGTATTCGAAGTTTCATTAACAGACCCAATAGGTGTGATCATAGAAAAAATAATAATCAAACTAAAAGAAAAAGAAAACTACTCAGTAAAAGATATCATAGAAGGAATAATGAAAGACGAAACAACAGAAACAACAACAAAAAATGCAGCAATAAACAGGTTTGTAGCAGCAGACTCATGGGGGCTGTTCAATGAATATGGGAGTACAATAAATGATATAATAAAAGCTGGAAGAGTATCAATCTTGGATGTGAGTTGTTACACAAGTGTATCAGGAAGTTGGGGGATAAAAAACCTAGTGATAAACTACTTATGCGGAAAGTTGTTAACCTCAAGAATAACCTCAAGAAAAGAAGAAGAAAAGAAATCAATAGAAACAGAAGGAAGATTTTTTTCAGAAATCCCAACAAAAAAAGCTCCTTTAACATGGGTTATGATTGATGAAGCACATCAGGTTTTACCTAAAGATGATAAAACTGATGGAACAAATGCCATAATTCAATTATTAAGAGAGGGACGACAACCGGGGATTAGTTTAGTTCTAGCAACACAACAACCAGGGGAAATTAATAAGGAAGTGCTAACACAGTCAGACATTGTATTATCTCATAAGCTAACTTCCGCAATAGACATGGCTGCATTAAGCAGTATGATGCAAAGTTACTTACTCTCTGATATTAATGAGTATATCAATGACCTGCCCAAACTAACAGGATCAGCAATAATCTTAGATGATAACTCTGAAAGAATTTATCCATTAAGAGTACACCCAAAAAGAAGCTGGCATGGTGGAGAAACACCATCTGTATTAATTCAAAAAAAAGAGTTCAACTTAAACATATGAAAGATTATTACACGAAAAAAGCCAGAGAAGAAGGATACCCTGCAAGATCCGCATATAAACTAAAACAGGTCAATAAGAAGTTCAGGATAATAAGAAATAAAGATCGCGTGCTTGACTTAGGATGCTCACCTGGCGGGTGGAGCAAAGTTGCATTAGAATGCGTTGGTAATGAAGGCGCTGTTATTGGGGTAGATATTAACCCCCCAGAAGTTAGCAGCAAAAACTTTGAGTATATTAAGCTAGATATTTACGACGAAAAAATAATTGAAAAGATACATGGAACATTTAATGTTGTTATAAGCGACGCGTCACCAAGAACAACTGGACAGAAGCTATTTGATCAAGAAGCAAGTTACTGGTTAGCATTAAGATCCTTAGAAGTTGCATGCAAAAAGCTAAACTATGGTGGCTATTTTATATGTAAAATATTTCAAGGCCCTAACTATAATAATTTTTTAACCGCCGTCAAAAAAAAGTTTAAATATGTAAAAACAGTTAAGCCAGACGCATCAAAAAGCAAAAGCAAAGAGATGTTCTTGGTAGGATTAAGATTTAAAGGATAATACTTAAATCTTAAAATCTACACATAATCTGAACCATCGTGGAGCATACATTCCTGTTCTAACAACTCGCAGTATTTTTGCATTAGGGAAGATATTTTTAATCTCGATTTTAGATTTATCAAACTCACCATCATGCTGAAAATCATAAAAATGTATCATTGCACCTTTTTTTGCTAGTTTTGGAATTATACCCAAAAATTTTTCACCATCACCTGGAAGCGGCATAATTATCCTGTCAAATTTTGTTTTAGGGGTGTATTTTCTTACATCAGAATTAATAAACTCTATGTTATCAACTTTATTATATTTTAAGTTTTCAACAGCAAATTTATGGGCATGGTTGTTTAGTTCAACACCAACTATTTTTTTCGCATTAGAATGTTTAGCAATAATAAAAGGATAAATACCAACACCAGAAAACAAAACTAAAACGGATTCACCCTTCTTAACTAATTTAGCGATCCTTAATCTTTCTGAACTTAAACGAGGAGAAAAATAACAAGTATCAATATTTAATCTAACTCTAACGCCTGATTCCTTATGCTCTGTAATCTTACTTCTTTTACCTGCAATAATCTTTACTTTTTTAGTACGAAATATTCCAGAATGCTTACTCACTTTTTTAACAACGGTTTTAATCGGCTTATTAATCTCTATCAAAGTATTACCTATAATCCTTTCTTTTTTGCTAAGCCCTTCAGGAAATTCAGAGAAAATTGCAATGCTGCCAACCTGATCAAATGCCTTAGGAACTAGATCTAACTCTTCTTTAGTAAGCTTATCCTTAAGAGCATTTTTTAATAACATCTAAAAGTCCCCCAGTGATCTTTGGCCTTTATCCCTTCTACATAATTTCTCAAGAGTTTTATTAACACGCACCAATGAAAAATCATGGTCATCCACCAGTATTTTTCTTACTCTATCTTGATCAACTTCTCCCCATTTTAGATCAACATCTTTTACTGGCATTTTTTCAAAAACATCAACAATTTCTTTCCAGTCTAATTCTGGGCTGACTAATTTAAATAATATTTTTGGATCATTGTATTCTTTCACTAATTTTAAGGCTTTTTTAGGACCTATTCCCTTCACACCACCAGGATTGAAATCAGTACCTACCAGTATAGCTAGATATAATAATTGCTTTTGATTAATCTCCAGCTTTTTTAAGACTTCATCAATGTAAATAATTTTTGGTGAAATCATAACCACCCCAGATGATGTCTTCCTTTTGTTTGACAATGTTAAACTCTCAATCATTCTAGGAGCTCCATAAACAAGATTGTCATAATCAGTACTAGCAACGGCCCATACTCGCCCTTTTTTACACAAATAAGCTGCTTGCGCTTCAGCTTCACTATCGGCTTGCACTACAGGTAAGCCTAACGCAGTTAGCAATTCTTTAGATTCTGAAACCATATCTTTGGTTAGCTTAGCTGTTTGTTTAGAGTATTTTAATAATGCATTGAGATCTTCCTTATCTACTTCTGAAAGCTTCTCCTCAGCATTAGACTTAGCAGACCTTCTGTTCTCTTGTTCTGTAAACTTGAGAGCTGGCGGTTTTCCATCAAAGACAAATGCTAGCTTAATATCTTTCTGCATAAGATTAGTAACACGCGAAAAGATTCCAACTAAATGTGATGTAGTCCTACCCTGATTATCCATCAAGAGCGTTCCGTCCTGCTGACGAATAGACGAGATAAACTGAAAGATCATGTTTGAAGAGTCAACAGCAATTTTTTTATTGGACAAATCATTAAAGTCTAACACCTGTTTAGTTACAATCTCAGAAATTTTGATTCCCATGTATTTGCAAGAAAATCTTAATTTAAAATATTTTCCTAACACTTTAAGTGCCTTCTTTCCAAGAGTCCAAATATGTTTTTTGCTTAAACATAACAATCAACTTTTTTATTTTTAAAAAAGACTGTACCACCACTACCAAGTTGCTTCAACCAAATATTAATAAATTACGGTATAAATATCCTAACATATGAACAGGATGATAAAAATTTTAATGATTTCAGACATCCTAATATTAACCAGCTTTGGCTTGACTGACCCAATAATTGCAATCTTCTTCAAGGAAAACCTAAAAGGTGGAACAATCCTAATGGCAGGTTTAGCAAGCACAGTTTATTTTGTGGTAAAGTGCGCAATACAACTACCATTCTCCAGATATGTTGACTCTCATTCAGATAAAGCAAGGATGAGGTGGTTAATTCTTGGAAGTATTCTAATATCAGCAACTCCATTTATTTATATATTTGCAGAACATGTTTATGTAATATTTGCAGCTCAAGTTCTACATGGTATTGGCAGCGGGCTAGCATATCCAACATGGTTAGGATTATGGAGCACACATCTGGACAAAAAGAAAGAAAGTTTTGAATGGAGCTTATACTCCACACTAACAGGGTTAGGAACAGCTACAACAGCCGCTGTAGGAGCAGCACTATCCCAGTTCATCGGGTTTACATTCGCCTTCACGATGGTAGGGACAATATCCCTTACTGGTAGTTTAATGTTACTTTGTTTAGAAAAGAAACGGAGTAAATTAAATATTGCCATGGAAACAAATTATCATAAAAAACGCAAACTAATTAGCGGAAGACATAGAACCTAATACATCAAAACAACTTTTCAAAAAAATGGTGATACAAGCAAAATACCTACCACACACTGGCGGAGCTTATGTTTATAGAGTAAGCCATACAAAGACCCTAGAACTATGCAAAAAACATCCTTCACTGAAATTATATCTTGAAAAAATGTTTTTAACATGCCCAGATAAGTATTTCTCAAATGGAGGACCAAGAAGCAGCTTACTAAGATTCAAACTAGCAGGCACATCACCAAAAGAAACTACAGCCCATGAAGTATCCATATTAAGCAAACATGGATTAAGCATAAACTTTGACAGAATCAAAGACAATCACTCTAGAGTACAATTATTCATGTTAGAAAACGATAAAAAAACAATAGCAATAGAAGTACCATTATGGTTACATCATAACGAATTAGAACGCTATAACACCTTATTCAATACAAAAGAAGAACTTACCGGGCATATAGATGTTTTAAGAATTGAAAACTCAAAAATATGGATATGGGATTACAAACCTAATCCAAAAAAAGAAGAATACGCAACAACCCAAGTTTATTTCTATGCATTAATGCTTTCAAAAAGAACAGGAATACCACTCACCGAGTTTAGATGCGGGTATTTTAATGATACCCTAGCTTATACTTTCCTACCAGAAATGATGAAACTACCAAATAACTAATGATATTATTAGCGCAGTTCTTATAAACACAGCATTTTTTGAGTAGTTTATGAAAATAAAATTCTACCCATACGATGTAGATTACACTATAGACAATGATGGAAAAGCAATAATAAGAATATTTGGAAGAACAGAAGACGGTAAAAAAATTTGCGCAATTGATAAAAGTTTTGAACCATACTTCTACGTGGAACCAGACAAAAATGTACAATCAGCACAGCATCAAGTAGAACAATTAAAACAAGATGATTCATTTGTAACAAAAACCAAAATAGTAAAAAAGAAATACTTAGGCGAAGAAATAACATTAATACAAGTATTTACAAACGCACCACAAGCTGTACCTAAACTAAAAGAACTGGCAGATGATCTGCCAAATATCATTAACAAATTTGAAACAGATATTCTATTTGCAAGAAGATACTTAATTGATAAAAATATAATCCCTACAACACTATGCATAATCGAAGGAGAAGAAATAAAAGAAGACTATCATGTTGATGTTGTAATAGAAATTAAAAGCATTAAAAACGATGCAAGCAAACCTTTTGAAACGCCAAAAATATTAGCATTTGATATTGAAACTTACACAAAACCAGGAAGCTACTCTAATACAAGATACGACCCAATAATCAGCTTAGCAGTTTATGGGAAGAACTATAAGAAGGTCATTACCTGGAAAAAGTTTGATACAGAAGATTTAGATTATTTATTTGTACAAAACGAAACAGAGCTAATACAAAAGTTTGCACAAATAATTAATACATACATGCCAGATTATATAACTGGATATTTTACAGACGGATTTGATTTTCCATACATACGTGACAGAGCTAAAAAACTTAACATTACATGGGATATTGGGGCTGATAAAAGTGCAGTAAACTTCTCAAAACACGGGATTAAAGAATCAAGAATACACGGAATTGCCCATTTAGACCTAACCAGATTTATTAGAATAATAATGGGAGACACATTAGAAATAGATAGCTATTCATTAGATAATGTGTCTAAAGAATTACTCGGCGATCAAAAACTTGAAATGGACTTTAATAAAATCGCGGCAGCATGGGATACTGGAATGGGAATAAAAGAAATATGTGATTATAACTTACACGATGCAGAATTAACCTATAAGCTATGTGAAAAAATATTGCCCACCATATCAGAAATAGTACAACTGGTTGGGCAGCCAATACATGATGTATGTAGAATGACATTTGGACAAATAATAGAATGGTACCTAATCAGAAAATCAATCACACAAAAAGAAGTCATTCCTAACAAGCCTATATTTTCAGAGATAGCAGGAAGAAAAGAAAACACATACCAAGGAGCATACGTATTTGAGCCAAAACCAGGATTATACGAAAACATTGTAGTATTTGATTTCAGAAGCCTATACCCTACATTGATAATCTCACACAATATTGATAAAAGTACGCTCACAACCATACAAGAAAATTCTTTTGTAACACCAGAAATTGAAGACGATGGTTTTAAAAAACAATTTTGTTTCACAAAAAAGAAAATAGGATTCATACCTGAAGTACTAAAAGAAATTATACTAAAAAGAAACGAAATAAAAAAAGAAATAAAAAACTTACAAAAGAAAGATGTTATACTAGAAGCAAAAAGTTATGCACTTAAGATAATAGCCAACTCCGCATATGGCATGTTTGGATTTTTTGGGGCAAGATGGTACTCCGTTGAATGCGCAGCTGCAATCACAGCATGGGGAAGAGAATACGTACAAAAAACAGCCAAAAGTGCACAAGAAGAAAACTTTGGATTTATCGGCGGAGATACTGATTCAATCATCTTAACATTACAAGACAAAACAAAAAATGACGCACTAAACTTCATGAAAAAAATAAACAAAACACTCCCAGAAATGATGGAACTAGAACTAGAAGACTTCTATAAAAGAGGAATATTCGTAGCAAAAAAAGGGGATAAAAAAGGAGCAAAAAAGAAATACGCGCTAATAAATGAAAAAGAAATCTTAAAGATCAAAGGATTTGAAACAGTAAGAAGAGATTGGAGCAAACTTGCAAGAAAACTACAAAAAGAAGTTCTAAAAATATTACTTTTAGAAAACAATCCAAACAAAGCAAAAGATTATGTTATAGAAACAATCAATAAACTAAAACACAAAGAAATCCAAGTAGAAGATATAGTAATAAAAACCCAACTAAGAAAAGACATATCTAAATACGAAAGTATTGGACCACATGTAAAAGTAGCACAAAGAATGAAACAAAAAGGAATACCAGTAAACACAGGAGCTGTAATTGAATACGTTGTGACATCAGGAAAAGGAACAATAGGGAACAGAGCAAGACTACCAGAAGAATGCCAAGAAAAAGACTATGATACAAACTATTACATAAACAACCAGATTATTCCAGCAGTACAAATGATATTTGATGCAATTAATCTTAACATAAAAGAACTTACACAAGAAAAAGGACAATCAAAACTAGATCAATTCTTTAACTAAACAACCCAAGGTATTGTTGCATCTACGGGCTTAGATAAGTGAAGATTAATATTCTCTTCTTAAAATGGCGGCCGCATCAACCATAGATTTTACTTTTGCAAAGGCTACATCTCTGGGAAAGGGCATTCTCATTCCTGGAGCATATCCGCAGTCAGGATTTAACCAAATTCTTTCAGGATCAATATAAT
>JBBSWJ010000017.1:0-16926 GCA_038046345.1 Nanobdellota archaeon
AAATGAAATTGTTAATTAAATTCTTTACTTTCTAAATCTTTAAATAGAACTAAATTTTATTAATTTATCAACATGTTGTAACTATAAAAAACTATACATACAATATGTAGTACTCAATGAGGTGTCCATTCTGTTTTAATACCACATTCAAGGTAACAGATAAACGGATGTCTCTTAATGATACTATTCGTAGGCGCCGTGAATGCAAAAAATGCAAGAAAAGATTCACAACTTACGAACGTGCAGAGATACCAACATTAGTAATAAAAAAAGATGGACGGCGAGAAAAGTTTGACAGGGAGAAACTGTTAATGGGTATACAAAAAGCTTGTGAAAAAAGAAAGGTTAGCGTTGAAAAAATAGAGCAAATTGTAAATCACATCGAGACAAGAATAAAATTAAGTCATGGTAATGAAGTTAAAACAAAAAAAATTGGTGAAGAAGTTATGAATGCCTTAAAAAAACTTGATAAGGTTGCTTACATTCGTTTTGCTTCTGTCTACAAAGATTTTACTGACACAAAAGATTTTCAAAAGGAGTTAGAGGGATTGTAAATGACTTATGAATTAGCAGACCCACTAGACTTGTTTGAGGGAGATAAAGTTGCTACAAAACTTAGATTGCTGCCTGTTTATGTTTCAGAAGCAAGAACATCTCGTTTACAAGATCCTTTATATGATCCAAATCATGATAAAATTATTTTAGAAAAATGGAGTAGAAAGGATATATACACTAAACGTTTTGCTGAAACCCCAGAAATTATTTTTTACCGTGTTGCTCTGCAGGTTGCTAAGGGGCTATGTAATAATGATCCTGAATTAGATTATAGTTCAACTGTTGAAATGGTATTTACCAAATTTATTAATCGTGAAATATACCCCAATACTCCTTATATGGCAAATGCAGGTCATTCCTTATTTGTAGGGGAGTTGTTAGATCTGTTGAATAAAACACCAAGTTGCGAAGCTTCGCATATAAAAGAGGATTTAGAAAGGCAATTAAAACAAGAACCACAGCTCTTTGCTTGTTATGTTCTTGGTATGTCAGATTCACGTAAAAGTATCAATCAGACAATGGACACAGCTGCAGAAATTCATGCGCATATGGGTGGTACTGGCTTTAATTTTAGTTTATTAAGACCTGCAAATGAGGTCATTGAGAAATCAAACGGGGTTACTGATGGCCCTGTAAGTTTTATGTCTGGTTATTCACATTATCTTGGTAGAGTCATGAATCAAGGTGGCAAAAGGGAAGGAGCTAATATGTTCAATCTCGATTATAATCATCCTGATATTATGCGTTTTATTTATTGTAAACGCCAAGATGGTGAAGTTTCTGCGGCTAATATTTCCGTAACTGTTGAACATGAGTTTTTTAGAAAAGCAAGAGCTGAAAATCCAAAAGATCGTTTATATCCTTTAGTTAATCCGCATTATAATCCAGAATTAAGACCTCACATACAACAGTTTTATACACGAGAGCAATTGATTGGCTCTTTAAAGACTGCAGAACTTAACAAAAAAGCTGTTGTATCATTAAAGTTAGGCGATGGTAATAAAATTATTAGCCCATGGCTTCCAGATAATCTTGATGAAGAATATAGAGTTATTGGTGAAGTTGGTGATGATGGTTTTATTTATTTAGATGCTTCAAAAGTTCTTCGTCATTTGGCATTTGGTGCATGGTTTAATGGAGAGCCTGGTATTATCCATTTAGGGCATATTAATGATGGTAATCCGACACACCCAAGACATTACTTAGAATATTTAGCTGAAAGTTTTAAGGCATGTGATTCTGAAACAACAGCATTAGTTGAAGGTATTAGAGATTGTAATCCAGATGTTAAAGTTGAAGAATTATTGCTTAAGTTCATTCAAGAAAAAGATGAAAATGGGTTATACTTTAATCTGCCTATTGGTGTTGGAGAGATGCGTGCAACCAATCCCTGTGGTGAAAAACCCTTATTACCTGATGAAGCATGCGTTCTTGGGCATACTAATTGGGTTTCATTTTTAGAACGAGTACCTGGAACAGTTTCAGATTACAAAGTTAATGAAGAATTATTAGCTGAAAATACTAAACTGATGTATGAACTTCTTGATGATGCAATTGATGCTAATTATTTTATAAATATGGGCATTGAACGCACTCAGAAAAGTAATAGAAAAATTGGTTTGGGTTTTATGGGGTTAGGTCATGCATTAATGAAATTAGAACTTCCTTACAACTCTCAAGAAGGAAGAGATCTTGTAGAAAAGATATGGTCAATTCAAGAAAGAATAACTTTAGAAGCATCAAGAGTAAAAGCAGAAAGACTGGGAGCATTCCCTAACTTTAAGTTTAGTTCTCTTAGAAAAGGTACACTTCAAAGGAATGCTATATTAAGGACTTTAGCGCCAACAGGAACAACCAGCACAATAGCTAAGGTGAGCGGTGGTATGGAACCAGAATATGCCTTAGCGTATACAAGAGAAACAGTACAAGGTACTAAAATCAAGGTTTTAAATCCTGTGCTTGAAGAAAAAATAACAAAGTATCCTTTCTTATTTGATCCGGAAGAACGTCATGGGTTTCTTGACTTTGTAGTTGCAAATGGATCAATGCAAGGATACAGTCTAAAAAGGCACCATACAGAATCTGATGAAGCATTTAAGTCTAGAGAATCCCATCTCCAGAAAGTTAAAAGGTTCATGGTGATAAGTTATGATATTTCACCTGAAGATCATCTTAAGATGGAAGCAGTTGTTCAAAAGCACACTGATGATGCAATAAGTAAAACAGTTAACTTTAGACATTCAGCAACTGTAGACGATATTATAGATGGATTTCTTTTAGCTGATGAATTAGGGATTAAGGGTTTGACATTTTATCGTGAGGGCACAAGAAAGGATGCTCCACTCCAAGTTGGTAGGAAACCGAAGGAAGTTACAGCTACTTTAGAAGAAATACTAGAAGAAAGATTAAATAGAGCTTATCCGAATCTTCGAGGAACATCACAAGAGCTAAGAACTCCCTTTGGTCATTTATTCTTAAACTACTTCTGGAAAAAAGAAGACGGTACACCTTATAATGCTTTTATTACCATCGCAAGAGCTGGCAGTGATATTGCTGCAATGGCTGATGCTATTGGAAGAAGTATTTCAGATGATCTTACTATAGGATTTCCCATTCAAAGGATTATCAAACGCTATAAAGGGATTGGTGGTGAATCTCAATCGGGGGTAGGCCATAATCGTGTTAAATCTCTGCCAGATGGTATCGCACAATTATTAGAACGTGCTGAAGAAGAAAGAAAGAAGGACTATAATAAGTCTGCTGAAGATAATAAAAAAACTACACCATTAAGCGGTAATCTTTGTCATTTATGTAGTTGTCCTTTACAAATGAGTGAAGGGTGTGAGAAATGTAGCAACATGTCATGTTCTTATTCCAAATGTTAATGCTACAACTTTCGTTAACCATCAACTTTAAAAACATTAGTAATTCAGTTATTATGGAGTTGATTAATATGTCTGTTGATGTTAAACATGAACGTTGGAAGTGTATTGCTTGCGGTGCTTGTGCAGCAGTTACGCCTAAATTTTGGGTGATGGATGATAATGATTTTAAGGCGGACTTAATTAGTAGTTTGCATACTAATATCACTGAAGGTCTTCTTGAGACTAGAACAGTTGATGGTGATGCTCAGGATGAAAAAGATCTTAAAGAGTCTGAAGAAGCATGTCCTGTTGAGTGTATTCACGTCAATAAAACTTAAATACTTCTGTTTCTATTTTGTCTTATGGACTTATTCCCCCGTTCCAGTTTAGATAATCGAAAGAACTTTTATAAGCAAGAGTTTTCTGTTGATGCTTTAGATTACTTTTTCTTTATTCATCCTCAATTTTTTGTTATTGATCATGGTACTGAAACAAGGATTATTAATGATCCAAAAAAAGCTAATTCTTTACAGATTCTTCCGCCTAACCTTAGTTTTAAAGCTTTGAAAGCAAAATTAATTATTGAAACTCCTGAAGATGTTTATTATGATCGTAATCTCTACAAAGATCCAAACATTTGTTTATCATGTAGGAAGTTTGATAGTTGTTTTACTTGTCCTTATGGTAATTTTATGGGCCAACAATTAGTTTTTGATATTGATCCGCAGAATATTAATTGTTCTTCTTGTGGGCTTAGTAAGCATACTAATTTTTGTCCTGAGTGCATACAGCTTGCTGTGAGTAATGCTTTTTTGTTGAAAGAAGAATTATTGTATCGTTTTAGTGATGTTCGTGTTGTTTTTTCTGGTCGTGGTGCTCATGTTCATGTCATGGATAGTTCTGCAAGGCGCTTGTCTTTTTCTGATCGTGTTCTTCTTAACAAACAGTTTGCTCATCTTGGTATTGATCAGTTTGTTTCTGCTGGATCCAGGCTTATTCGTTTGCCGTATTCATTAAATGCATTATCTTCAAGAAGGGTTGTTCCTATTCAGGATTCTTTTGATATTTTTTCAGAAGTTTTAATTCCTAGTTTTTTGAAGTCAAGCCCGATTTAATATTGATTCGCATGCATTGCAGAATTTAATTCCTATTCTTGATAGTATTCCACCAGAGGATTCACCTGTAAGATACTCAGGTAGTGGTATATACATTGGGCAGACAGTACCATCATCGCCTAAAGTTTCTTCAATATGGTGTTCTACTTCAGCTAATAAGTGTGCAAGTTCATGTACTGCAACGCATGCTGTGAGCTTTTGAGCGTGTTCTCCTGTAAAAGCTTCAAGCCATGTTGACACCCATGCAACTCTCTGTTCTGGGTCAGAATTCCCAGGCATATCTACGAAGAGAGTAAGATTAGTAGGGTAACGGGTAATCCCTAAGTTTAATTCACCTTTACATTTCTGTTCACTTAAATATCTAATAATCTTATCATCATCCAGCACTATGCGGGATCGTTCATTGAATTCCCATCTCTCACTATCCGTAAAGATTAAATCATTAAGACCAACAATTTCAGCAAGTCTATAACTGCCTATTCCTGGAAGTGATTGAATTATTTGTTTTGCTAAACCTTCAAGATTATGATGGTATCCAATGGGTGTTATCACCAAGTTGCTCATACAGTGCGCAAATGCTAGTTATTTATTAAGCTTACTGCTGTGATTTATTTATGTAAAAACTATTCAGGATTTTTTTTCAGAAGTTTTAATTCCTAGTTTTTTGAAGTCAAGCCCGATTTAATCTTGATTTGCATACATCACAGAATTTAAGTCCTATTATTGATAGTATTTCACCAGAAGATTCACCTGTAAGATCCTGGTATGGTATTTGATACATTGGGCAGACAGTGCCATCATCGCTTAAAGTTTCTTTATGATGATGTGCTATTCCAGGAGCTAATAAGTGTGCAAGCTCATGTACTGCAAAGTATGCTGTGAGTATTTGGGCGTGTTCTCCTGTAAAAGCTTTGAGCCATGTTGACACCCATGCAACTCCTCTTTGAGGTTCATAACTTCCCGACGTAGCCCGGCAAAGAGTAAGATCAGTAGGGTAATTAGTGATACCTAGGTTTAATTTATCAGAATGTTTGTTTCTGATTAGATATGCCATAATTTTAGTATCATCCAACACTATTGGAAGTGGCTCTTTAACATCCCATACTTCATCCCCTGTATAAGTTAAACCATCAGGCTCAACAACGTCAGCAATTCTATAACTACCTATTCCTGGAAGTGATTGAGTTATTTGTTTTGCTAAATTTTCAAGGTTATCATTTAGTCCAATAGATGTTATGATCAAACGTGGCATATCCCATGCAAATACTAGCTATTTATTAATTTTCCTGCTGTGATTTGTTCATGGAAAAAGTATATTTAGTAAGGGTTTCTGAGATATTTCTAAAAGGTAAGAATAGACCGTTTTTTCAGAAGGCGTTACTTAGGAATATTCGTGCGTGTTTGCAGGCTAATAATATCATTGCTGAGGTTATAAACAAGCATAATCGTATTATTATTAAATCAGATCAGAATTGTTTATGTTTAAAAAATGTTTTTGGTATAGCTAATATCTCTAAGGGGGTTATAATTCCTGCTGATTTTATGTTATTAAAAAAAACTATTAAATCTTTTTGGGGTGGCAAACCATTTGTTATTGAGACCAGGCGTATTGATAAGTCTTTTTCATTGAGTAGTTTAGAGATCAGTAAAGAAATTGCTGGTTTTCTTGGTGGTGATGTTTCTTTTAAAGATTATAAAGAATGGTTTGGTGTAGAAATTGATTCTGATGAGTTTTTTGTATTCACTGAAAAAATCCAATGTTATGGTGGTCTGCCTCTTGGTACTAATGGTTCTGTTGGGGTTTTTGTTCAGGATGAGAATTCTTTAAAGGCTGCTTGGTTGGTAATGCGTCGTGGTTGTAATGTTATTCTGTTTGGTATGGATATTGATATTACAAGATTGAAGCAGTTTTCTTATGGTTGTCAAGTAAGAAAACAAGGAAGTATTCCTAAAGATATTTCTGCTATTGTTGTTAATGACACTTTAGATAATTTAAGAGATTATGATTTTAATCTTCCAGTCTTTAGGCCTTTAGTTGGGTGTTTTGAAGAAGTCCCTGTATCATAATCACCATTTTTTACTGTGTCTCTACTTTCTTTCCACATTTCTTCAAGTCTTATTGCAGAGTCTATACCTTTTGTTAATAAATCTTCTTCTTTCCATATAGAACCAACATCTTGCACATAATTAAATCGTCTGCTTCGGGTGGTGGAGAATGCCATACCTAAGTTTATTACACAACCATGCATAAACCCGTCTGCTTCTGCCAGATGTAAAGCATCATATTCATTTGCAGCGTGATAAACTCTTGATTCAATTCTTATTGGTGATATAAATATTGATTCGGGTGTATGTGCATACTCCCCCCAAACTTCAAAATATGGTAGGGGTATCATGTTTTGTTGGATTTCCATAAAAACAAACTTAACCCCTTTATTATAAATGTTTCTTCTAAAATTTAAAAATAAAAAAGATTTACTTTTTTGCGTTAGGCAAATCTTTCCATGCAAGGTCAAATAAACCGTTTAGTGCGTTTGCAAAGAATGGTGTTGTTATCCATATGCCGACATCATAAGTTGGATGTACACTTGCATCGTCCATTACCATGAACATTACTTCTTTGCCGTCAACTATGCAAAATCTTGCTACTATTTTGTCTATGTGTTTTACTTCTGCTGTTTTTTCTAGTTCCTTTGCTGCTTGTGCAGTTTCCTTGCTTATTGGTGCTGCTATTCTGATTTTGACATTTCTTTTCGCTAACTTTTCAAACTCTGGTTTTAGTGCATCTATCTTTCTTACCAATCCTTTATTTGTGGTCATGATATTTACGCTTTTGTTTGCGTTTTTTATCATTAGTTCTAAGTGTGTGTAAAGATTGTGTCTTCCTCTTATTGCGCCAGAAAGATCAGATGGTTCTATAAACTCTATTCCTTCTTTGTGGAGAGCGTTCAGTTCCTTTAATATATCTGTCCCTTTTAGTTCGTTTAAGCGGTTTGTTGATTCATCTGCGTGTATTTTTACGTATTTTTTTACACGTTCAACTACTTCTAATGGTTCTACTGCAATATACTTTATTGGCTTCCCAAGCTTCATTACTACAAAACCTTTTTTTTCTAAAGATTCTAGAACATCATATGCTCTGGATCTTGGTACATTACCAATATCGGACAGCTCACCTGCTGTTGACACACCTCTTGATAAAAGTGCAGTCCATATCCTCACCTCGTATAGGTTGAGATTGAACGCTCTTCTAAGCTTATTTAAAAAATCTTCTTTTACAATCATTCTGTATTTTCCTCCATGCCTCTTTTTTTAACCACTTGTTAATATTAAATGTTATTCCTTACTGTGGTTTGATATCCACTTAGTATGAATGGTGAAAACTCTTCTATATAAAGATTTTCATTATTTAATCAAGATATTAGAATTTTTTTTGATTCATTTGGTTTCTTGATGACTTAGTTTGTTTATTAGTTTCCTCAAATAGCTTATTGATAATATATTTAATACTCTGTTTATTGGTATGAATGAAATTCTTTGTTATCATGAATCCTTCGTATGAAATACGATTTCTATAGTCTCTTAATTGTTGTAGGAATTGTCTGGTTTGTTCATTTAATTTATGTTTTTTTGCTACGTAATCTATTAATTCTTGGTGTCCTCCTTCTCCTCTTATTTTAATGCCTGTTTGTAGTGTGATTGCTTCTAATAGCTTGTGGATTGTATCATAATAATCTACCAGTGTGTTGCTTGGATAGTTTTCTTCATTTATTGTCTTTAATCTTTTTAATGTCACGTTAGCCATTTTTATTAATGCTTCAGCTTTTTGTTTGTCCGGTGTTATTTCTATGATCATTTATACACCTCTAGGAATCCATAGATTATTATACCGTTTATAATATTATTCTTTAGTTCTGCAGGATAATTTGTAAATTTCTCATTGAAGTGTAACTCAATTTTTCTTTTAAGCTTTTTTTCAAATGGTTGTAGATTTAAGTATTCTTTTTTTGCTTCAACAAACAAATCTATATCACTCTCCTCAACATCTTCTCCTCGTTGGTAGCTTCCAAATATCACTATAGATTTTGGTAGTAGTTTTTCTTCAATATAATTTATTATTCCAGATTCTTCTAGTTGGGTGAGATTGTATATCCTTTTATATTTTATAAATTGTTTATTTCTGGTTGCCTTGTATACAGGGAATTTTCTCTGCCCTTTTTTTTCTATTTTTTGTTCAATTAGACCTAAACTTATAAGGTTCTTGAGATTTTGTTTTGTGGATGTATGCGCAAGTTTACTTTCTTTGCTAATGTCTTTTAGGGTAAATGATCCTATTGGATTATTGAAAAATACGGTTAAGGTTGTTTGTATACTACTTATTTGTAACATATGTTACATTAAAGTAACTTAAGCTATTTAAAGGTTTTGGTGAAATTAATTTTCCTTCCCTCTTTGTTTTTTATAAATTCTAACAATGTCCCTTAAAGTAGAAATTTCTCGTAGTGGTTTGTCTAATCTTAAGTTTTTTACTCTTGGAAACCTTAATGCGTACCCCGAATTATATGTTGGGCTTGCTTGTATTTCCTCGTATGTTATCTCTAAAATAATTTTTGCTTTTACTATTACTTCTCTTCCATGTTCTTCTTGTACTAGTGGTTTTAATAATTTAGTCAATTCTAAAAATGTTACCCCTTCGGTTTTTTCCTTTATTCCTGTTCCTACTTTGCCTATTTCTACGAGTTTATTTTCATCCATCACTGCTAATTTGAAAGAGCTTAGCCATGTTGACCGTTTTCCCTCGCCGTATTCTGCGCCAATGATTACTGCGTCTATTGGTTCAAGTATTGGTTTTACTTTCACTCCATGTCCTACTCTTGATCCTGGTTTGTAAGCTGCTTGTAAATTCTTTACCATTACTCCTTCTTGTCCTTCCGATAATGCTTCTTCATAGAATTTTCTTGCTTCTATTTCATCGCTTGTAATAATTTGTTTTGCTAGAACTAATTCTTTTTTCTTTTCCTTTACGCACTTTTTTAATAATGATCTTCGTTCTTTAAATGGTAATTCAATAACACTTTTACCGTCTAAATATAATACATCAAAAACATTTATTTCAACTGGGTATTTTTTTGCTATGTCTTCTATGTCATATTTTCTTTTAATTCTTTGGCTTATTGTCTGAAATGGTAAATAACGCCCAGTTTTTTTATCGTATCCCACTACTTCTGCGTCTAGGATAAAACTTTTTGCTTTTACCTGTTTTTTTACAGCTTCTATAACCTCAGGGAATTGTTTTGTTACATTCTCTAATCTTCTTGTATAACAGATTGTTTTTTTACCATCGTTATTGATTAATAATCTCATTCCGTCGTACTTAACTTCTATCGCAGCTGGTTTTCCAACGGTTTTAAATGCGTCTGCTAAGTTTTCCGCTTTTTGGAATAACATTACATTTAGTGGTTTTCCAGGCGTGATTGATATTTTCTCAAGAGCTTTTAATCCTTCTTTCTTTGCAATGCCTGCTACTTCGCTAAAATCATTTAAAATATCTAGTGCATGCTGTGTTGCGTTTACATATTGATCATATACTTTCCTATCAACCTCAAATGTATTATCTTTGTCATCGTACTTGAAATTAATTTCTTTTTCAAAGAAGGCCCATACTATTGCATCTCTTATTGATCCTTCTGCGATTCCTATTCTTAGATTTCCTAGAACTATTTTTATTATGTACTTTGCTTCTTTTGGTGTTGCGCTTGTTAATAACTCTGTTACTAATCCTATTTTTTTGTCAGTGCTTCCTTTTCCTTCAATGCTTGCAACATTTTGTAAATTTGTAAAAACTTTTTCTACTGTTATGGTAGTATGGGCCAAGGTCATTTGTTTTCTTTTCTTCATTAATTCTTCTGTTACTATCCCTAAATCTCCTTCTTTGCTCCATAATTTTTTTATTGTGTCTATACTCTCTCCTGTTGCATTATGGATTATTTTTAGTGCAGTTTGATCACTTAATCCTAGAACTCTTTCGTCCCATGCTGGAAATACTCTTCCTTCTGATAGCATTAATACTGCTTCTAAGTATTTTTGTGGTACTTTTTTTAGAAGCTCTGATAGTATGTATGTTTTTTTTAGTCTCTTGCTTGTTTTTGTTAGTTCTTCAAGTGTTATGGTTAAATCTGTAAAGTTCATGATTGTTAAATATTTATCAACTAATTTAAGGTTTATGGAATGGATAAAAACATGCTTTTGCTATCAATAGTCTGTTTCATTTTCTATTGGTGGTAAGCCAGGTTCTTTTGGTTTTGTTTTGTATAATTCAGGGTCAATCTTACTTCTAGTTAATCCTTCTTCTATAGGACAAAGTTTAAAGTTGCTATAATCAAAATCTACTAAAGCACTAGGGTTAGTATGGCTTACAATCGTAACCACATATGGTTGTGTCACACCGGTGATAAGTTCAGATGTTATATGAGAATCTGGATGTCTCATTTTAAATTCTACTATTCCATTAGCTAAGAAATTAATAGCAAAATTATAATCTCCAGGAGGAGTGTTCCAGTTGACCCATGCATAAGTGCTATAACGATTACTTACGAAAGGCCATGACTCGATAGTACCACTAGCGGAATTATATGCCAGATCATAAAAAAAGGAGTCTCCCGGTAAGAATTCTAATAATGCAGTAAGTTTAGTTTGATGAATCCCGGAACTTGGGTTAATTTGTGCAACATGGTAAATGCCACTTAATGGTTCTGATCCATGTTCATCATGAAATCCAGCAGATTCTGTGTGTTCGATCCATTTATCAGGATCAACACCACCGCTTAAGAAATCGTCATAAAAATCACAACTGCCTAACCTACTAATCTTTAGTTCGTCTATAAACCCCGTAAAAAATTGGTTATGCCCCGGAAGACCCCAGCCTACATATGCGTCCTGTCCAGTAAAAGGCATCAGCCCAGTTTTAGGCTCTGAACCATCAAGCACACCATCAATGTATAATCTCATGGATTCACCATCATAAACTAATTTTATTTTATTCCACGTATTTAACTGCAATTGTGTACCACCATATACCTCGTCCCATTGATTGCCTTGACTACTATCTGAGTAAATACCACCTACCAGCGCACCATTTCGTATTGCAAGGAAGTAAGGACCATTTTTTGAATAAATCATGCCATCATTATCACTTGTTTTTTTTATCCAAGCTTCAATAATTACATTTTTGGTAAGGTCAAGAACCGGTGGTTGTCCTATAAGCACAGAACCACCCAGTGTGCTATCAAACTCTATACACGATCCTGAGATACACTCTTCAGCCCAGCTTACTCCGTCATAAGAAAATAATCCTTCTATCCCATGGATTACATCAGTTGTAATAACTCCGGTCCCCTCATCAAATGACCAATAGGCTATCAAGTTTGTAGCTTCTTCGCATCGGCTTGTATCATAAAAACATGATTCAGTACAACCAAGTGTTCCAGCTTCAAATCCTAAACTTTCACATGTTTGCCCGCCTAAATCTGTTCCATCACATTCTTCAATGTCTTGGTTTATTATTCCATCACCGCATACAAATGGGTCTATTCCTATTGTGCATCCTCCAGTATCGTATTGGCAGGTTTCAAGACACGAGATTCTTCCTCCCGTAAATCCTAAACTCTCGCATGTTTCTTCTCCAAGGTCTGTTCCATCACATTCTTCAATTACTTGGTTTAGTACACCATCACCACAATATCCTGGTTGTTCGCATTGTTGTGCTGTTAGCAGGAGTGATAATGATAATATTGTAAAGAATGATATTTTCACTCTTTTTTTAATCATGATAAGTTTTTGATGGACTAGATGGTATATATAGTTTTTTGTTTTTACTTTTTTAAAACATTTAATTATTTTATCATTTCTTTTAATTTTTTGAGTAATGGATAGAAGCATGTCTTAGCTATTGATAGTGCATCTTCTGCTTCAGCTTTTGTTGGGATGTACCCGTAATAATTAATGTTGTGTCTTGTTCTTCTTAGTGTATCTATTAATTTTATTGGTCTCTCTGTTTTTACATTTAACATTTCTAGCTCTTTTATTTGTGCTATATGATCTTGAGAGGTTCTTCCTTCTGATATCATTTTGGCATCTCCTAGCATGCGGAAACATTCATATATGTTTCTTATTATGTTGAATGCTGATTCTTCAGTTAATTGTAATTTTTTTGTGTACTCTAGTTCTTTTTCTGCTGCTTGAATTATGCTTAGTGCATTTTTTGTGTCTGGATGTTTTACTCTGAAATTCATGGTTTTACTTCTAGGAATCCTTCTAGTATGATCCCGTTGGCTATGTTTGAAAATAAGTTTAAATCTATTTTGTTTCTAGAAAATGTATGTATATTAACTTGAATATTCTTTCTGTAGCCTAAGTATTTTATAGTGCATAATTTTGATATTTCTATTTGTTTGTTGTCAAGAACTTCTATTGCAATGTCTATATCGCTTTCTTCAGTATCGTCACCCCATCTGTAGCTTCCAAATAGGCTTATTGCTCTTGCTTGGGGTATTGTTTTGTGTATTTTGTCTAGTATTTCTGATTCGTATATTTTTTCGAGGTTGTATGGTATTTTTTTTGTTGTGGAGTATTTATGTTTTTGATTTGTTGAGATTAGCCATGATTTTCCAATTATTTCTTTTTGTAGGAATTCTTTTTTTGTAAGGTCTTCAACTGCTTCTTTTGTTGCTGTTTTTGATGTTTTGATTGATTTTGATAGTTCTGTTAGTCCTATTTTTGTGTTTGGGAATGCGTAAAACCATGCTAAGCATTTTTCATGTGCTTTCCTTTTGGTTTCTATTTTTTTTGTTTTATCTTTCATAGTTATGAACTTTTTTAGAACTATATAAGCTTTTCTGTTACCATGCAGTATCAATAAAGCTCATATAAACTTTTTTTAGAACTATTAATCAAGACTACGAAAAATAAAATTATGCTCTTCTTTGTAATAATTCACCAAAGACTTCTTTAAAAGTATCATTAACTACTTTAAAATTATGACAAAAAATAGTAAAAGACTCTCACTTACTTTAAATTCCCAAATGTCATCTAAATATATCCAACCACCTCTAGGTATAGTAACTCATACAAAATAATTTTCTTTTAAAAAAACATTTGAATATCTCGTATACTTATGGATGGAAGGCGGTTCTCTTGGGTATATCCAGGGAAGGTGTTCTTTGGACTTATCATAGCATATTGTCCACAAAATAGAAATGTTTATATATTATGTGGACAATAACAGTTGTATGGCATACATTGATAAGATCAAGTCAGGAAAAAAGACATTCTATTACTTAGGAAAGACTATAAGAATTGGCGAAAACAAATGGAAGAAAATAAGGATTAGATTGGGAGAAAAAAAGCCAACAAAAGAAGAGATTGGGAAAAAACTAAAAGAACTAAAACTTGAAGAGTATAAGTTTTACAATAAAGATTTTTTGGATGCTAATAAACTTGAAATTATTGATGATTTTAAGGAAGTATACAACAATCATCTCAATAAAATCCCCAAGACTGCTGTTGAAAAAGAAGAAGCTGATTTTGTGATTAGATTTACATATAATTCTAATGCGATTGAAGGAAATAGATTAACATTACGGGATACATATTTGATTATCAAGGAAAAACAAATCCCATCTGGAGCACCAGCAAAGGATTATAACGAAGCAATCAACGGCAAGGAAGCATTTGAATTTATTAAAAAGTACAAAGGAAAATTAACAACGGATTTTCTTGAAAAATTAAATGGTATTCTAACAAAGAATACAGATGTAGTTTATTCTGGAAGAATTCGCTTTTTCCCTGTGAAGATTGAGGGCGCAGATTTTACGCCCCCTGAACCAGAAAAAGTAAAACCATTGCTTAAAGAGATGATTAAATTTTATTATGAAAATAAGCGTAAAATCCACCCATTTGTTTTAGCTTGTTTGATTCATGCCCAATTTGTAGAAATTCACCCCTTTGAAGATGGAAATGGAAGAACAGGAAGAGCATTAATGAATTGGAGCTTAATGGAAGCAGCTTATCCAAAAGTGTTTGTGCCTGTAAAACTAAGGCAAAAGTATTACGAAGCGATTGATCTTCACAACGAGAAAGACATCAGGGGTTATTGTGAAAAGATGTTTGAAGTAGTTGTAGAACAATTTAAGCTTTAATGTTGTCCACTTTAAGTAAGGAAAAATTATTTTTGTGGACAATTTATAGTAACTCCTACAAAATAATTTTCTTTTTAAAAAAACATTTAAATACGAGTGTTATCATTTAATCTTATGACCTTAAAAAAAGTTCAAGATCAATTCAGAGCTTCTCCACAATATAAGCATTTAGTTAGAACATCAAAAGATTGGGGGAAGCCTAATAACAAACAGGATCAGAAGTATACAGAACAGCGTGAACCATCAAGATTTTTTAGTATGGCTTCCAGGGATCGTGTAATTGTTTTGATCGTAGTTTTACTAACAATTTTTTCAATAGCTTATTTTGTTGTTCGTCCTGCTGTTGTTGGTTATGGTGTTTATGATGATATTCAAAGCTCTGGATTATCCTCAGTGGATTATACTGATCAATTAGTTGCACTTGATACTAGGATTACAGATCTTGCTTCTGGCTTGAATTCATGTAATGATCTAACTAGTGGGCTTCGTGATGAAATAAAAACTGTTACTTCCAAACTTGATGTATGTGAAGATGATCGCAATTCTATTCGGTATACTCTAGCTTCTGTTAGAGCCGATCGGAATACAGAAGCAGATGAGTTACGTAGCGATTTAAGAAATAAGGATACTCTTGTTGAATCTTTAAAATATGAACGAGATGTTGCAGTTGCAGCTCTTGAAGAAGAGAAAGGACGTGCAGATAGTGCTTGGACAGATTATAATACAATCGCAAAAAACACTGCTAAGAATATTTGTTGTAAAAAAAAGGTTGATGATAGATCAATTTCTGGTTTTGTTATTATAGACAACATGGTATCGTGTGTTAGTTCTGGTGGCACTTCAATTTCTTGCGAATAAACTTTAAATAGTAGTTACTACAGTAATCTAATAATGAACAAAAGTTTATTATTTATATTAATGTTTTTGTTGATAATAATTTTAGGTTGCTCTCATAAAGATAGTTGTGGGGATAATACTTGTCAATTTGCTGAGAAAATATTTGATTCTTGTCCTGCTGATTGCGAAGAAAAAACAGCTGTCAATGTTACTCAACCACAAACAGAGTCTCCACCAGAAGAACCACCACCAATAGGGGGGAATACATCTTCAGTGGTTTATTGCGGTGATGGTACTTGTGATGGTGATGAAGACACATTAACTTGTCCGAAAGATTGTCTTGAAGGTTATATTCCTTCGTGTGGTAATGGTATTTGTGAAGGGAGTCGTAGTGAGTCTGTAAGTACTTGTCCTGCTGACTGTAGGCGAAGTGGTGGCGGTGGCGGTGGTGGAGGCGGAGGTGGAGGCGGAGGTGGTGGTAGTACTCCAGATCCTGGTACTTCTCCTCCTGCATCTTCGTGTGGTAATGGTGTTTGTGATTCTGATGAGACTTCGGCATCTTGTCCTGCTGATTGTGTAACTCCGCCAGTTGGGATTCCATGTGGTAATGGTGTTTGTGATTCTGATGAGACTTCGGCATCTTGTCCTGCTGATTGTGGTGTAGCTGGTGTTTGCGGTGATGGTATTATTAATTTAGCGGAAGACTGTGATGGTACTTCATTAAGTGATGAAACATGTGCTTCTCAAAGCCATCCTGGGGGCGGGGTTCTTTCTTGCTATGCTGTAGGTACAGTGAATGAATGTAGGTTTGATATCTCGGTTTGCTGTATTGATATTGATGTTGATGGTTATGGTAATAATTGTGATTTAGGTCTTGATTGTGATGATTCTGATGAGTTTGCTAATCCTGGAGCAGTTGAGTTTTGTGATAGTGTTGACGATGATTGTGATGGAGTCATTGATGATGGTGTGTTATTTACTTTTTATGCTGATGTAGATGGTGATGGTTTTGGTAATTCTGCTTCAACTGTTGATGCTTGTTCTGCTCCTGCTGGTTTTACTGATCAGTCTGGTGATTGTGATGATGGTAATGCGTTAGTTAGTCCTGGTGGTGTTGAGGTTTGTGATGGTGCTGATAATGATTGTGACAGCTCGGTTGATGATGGTGTTTTGTTGAGTTTCTTTACTGATGGTGATGGTGATGGTTATGGTACTGCTCCTAGTATTGATGCTTGTTCTGCTCCTGCTGGTTTTAGTGCTGTGGGTGGTGATTGTGATGATTCTAATGCTTTAGTTAGTCCTGTTGGTGTTGAGGTTTGTGATGGTGCTGATAATGATTGTGACAGCTCGGTTGATGAT
>JBBSWJ010000017.1:17026-19146 GCA_038046345.1 Nanobdellota archaeon
TGATTGTGATGATTCTAATGCTTTAGTTAGTCCTGTTGGTGTTGAGGTTTGTGATCTAGTTGATAATAACTGTAATGATGTAATAGACGAAGGTTGTGGCCATTCTACTGGTGGTACTTATATTTCCTGTAATGGTTTAGGCACTGGTATCACTCAATGTTATTGGAGGTATGAATTTGATCCTGCACAATGTAATCCAACATGCGATAAATTAGTTCTTTTCTTTGGTGGTGGTGGTATGAACTGTGATACTGAAGGATATGATCTTGAAGAGGTTACTAGAGACTACGCTAATAATGGATACATCGCTACATGTATTGATACTTTCAAAGATAGTGGTCCTGCTGGTAATTTTCCATTTAATTTGGAAGCTGGGCGTGTTGATAGGTTGATTAGTACTATTACTTCTGATCCAATTATCCAGCAGAAGTGGAGTGGTAAAGATTTGCTTATTTCTGGTGTTAGTCATGGTGCTACTTCTCCAGCAATTGCTATGGCTAGGACTAGCTTTGATGACAATGCCTATTGGCACGGCTCTGAAACAACTGGTGCATGTTTCTATGATGGTATTTATGATGTTGATGCTCAATTAGATTTTATTATAACAAATGTTTGTGATGGTGCTGCGTTATCCTTACTTGATTACCCACGTTATGTTGGTAGGTATTGCCAGCCGTTGCCTACGTTCCCTGCAGTATGTGATAATTTCTATACTGATTCTGCTCTTGATGATATGCCTACTGTGGATTACAGGAACCCTGATACTTTTAGTATTAAGAATTGGAAAATGATGGCTTGTGGTTCTAATGCTCCTACAGGTAATGATGCTTGCTATCTTGAATTAGTTCCTAAAATTTCTACTGAAGGAATGTGCGGTAATCTTAATTCTGGGGGTGGTACATCATGTGAGTTTGTAGATCTTCCTTTTTCAGAGGGTTATACCCATTTTAATTGTGCTATTGATCGTATTGATCTTTGCCGGGAATGGTTTGACGGATTAGCTAGCAGCGGGGCACCCTCTTCATTTGCCGTGCTTTCTTCAGCTGATGATTCACGTAGTTTAGTTACCTTTTTTAGTGGAATTAAAAACTTTTTAGTTGCTATTTTTTAGTGAGCTGTAAAGTAAACGTCACCTATAATTTTGGAAAGTTTTAAATGGAAGAATTGATAAAGCAAATTTATGAACACAAAAAATATCGCAACAGGCACGGTGCATAGTGTCCCATTGGATTTGCGAAAAGAGCTAGCTTCTGATTCCAGTGCGCTTGCAAAATGGAACGACTTGACTCCGCTAGCACGCAATGAATGGATTTGCTGGATTATCTTCGTCAAGAAAAATGAGACAAGAAAGGAGCATGTTACAAGGATGATCAATGATCTCAAGGTGGGAATGCGTCGGCCGTGCTGTTGGATAGGCTGTATTCATCGCACGGATAAGTCGATAAGCCCATCAGTGCGAGGGATTCTTAATAAACGAAATAAGAAATTAGAGAGGGCGGAATAATATGAAAAGGTCAAAAAAACAATTCCGTCTGGTTGGCGCGGAAAGACAATGATGCGGATTTGTAAGGAGTGACTTTAACTTTCAGCTCATTTTTTAGTTAGATTTATTAATTATACCTTTAATGTATTAACATGATCTCAAAAAGAGTAATACTTTTATTTTTAATTTTGTTAGTTATACTTATGGGTTGCGGGCAGAAAGTAAAGTGCGGTGATGGTATCTGTCATCGTTCTGAGTACAGACAGAATTCTTGTTCTGCTGATTGTAAGGAAATTTCTGTTATTATTAATGATTCAAAACCACCAATTTTATCGCCGCCGGATGAGCCCATTGTTTATGATAATAACTCCCCCATTGCATCAGTTTGCGGTGATGGTATTTGTGAAACATCTGAAACAGAAGTTTCTTGTCCTGCTGATTGTGAGCGTAGTAGTAGCGGTGGTGGTGGAGGTGGAAGTGGTAGTCCGCCTGCTCAGTCAGTTTGCGGTGATGGTTCTTGTAGTTCTGACGAAACAGAAGTTTCTTGTCCTGCTGATTGTGTAACTAATCCTGTAATTCCTCCAGTTTGCGGTGATGGTTCTTGTAGTTCTGACGAAACAGAAGTTTCTTGTCCTGC
>JBBSWJ010000017.1:19246-19605 GCA_038046345.1 Nanobdellota archaeon
TGATTGTAAGCCTGTGATACCGATATGTATAGACAATGATGGTGATGATTATGGTAATAATTGTAGTTTGGGTCTTGATTGTGATGATTCTGATTCTTCAATTCATCCTGGTGCATTAGATGTTTGTGATGGTGTTGATGATAATTGTGCTCTTGCCGAGACTGATTGTGTTAAGCAAAGTGATAGTCTTTACATCTCTTGTAATAACCTTGGTACCGGTAGTGAGCGTTGTTTTTGGAGGTATGATTTTGATCCATCTAAGTGTTCTCCTAATTGTGATAAGCTTGTTATCTTCTTTGGTGGGGGCGGCATGAACTGTGATACTGAAGGATATGCTACTGACAAAGTTATTGAGTATT
>JBBSWJ010000018.1:0-9002 GCA_038046345.1 Nanobdellota archaeon
ATGCCGAGGAGTTTATTACGAAGATGGAGGAAATGTTAGGTTAAGACATCATTTAATTTGTGGATAGCATCCCGGATAGTAGAATTTTCCTATCTTTTAAATCTAAGTTTAGGCTTATTATATCGCAGTAGTTATATTTATATAGGATAGATTTTATATTTGGGGATATGTGCGGAATAATTGGGTACTTTGGAAACAGAAGAGCAGTGTTAGTGCTCTTGAACGGGCTGGCCAAGCTAGAATATCGTGGATATGACAGTGCTGGGCTAAGCGTATTAGAAAATGGTAAGATCAGCACGGTCAAAACAAAGGGGATGGTAGCAGAATTAGCACAACAAGAAAAATTACAAAATATTGATGGTACAGTAGGGATATCACATACAAGATGGGCAACACATGGAGTGCCAAACTCAATAAACGCACACCCGCATACTGGATGTAAAGATAAAGTATCAGTTGTGCACAATGGAATCATAGAGAATTATAAATTATTGAGAGAAGCATTGGAAGATGAAGGGCATGTATTTAAATCGCAAACAGACTCAGAAGTTATTACTCATTTAATAGAAAAATTTTATCAAGGAAACATTGAGAAAGCAGTAATTCAAGCAGTTGAATGCGCAGAAGGAACATTAGGATTAGTAGTATTGCATGCAGATGAACAAAAACTAGTAGCAGTAAGAAGAGGATCACCATTAGTATTAGGTTTAGGTGATGAAGAGTTTTTTGTAGCTTCAGATGTGTCAGCAATATTAGAATACACAAAAAATGTAATATATTTAGAAGATGATGAGTTGGCAGTAATTGAAAAAGGAAATTACGTTATTAAAAATGTAAAAGATGGGCATATTATAAACAGGGGAGTACAAGAAATAAAATGGACATTAGACCAAATTGAAAGGGGCGGATTTAAACATTTTATGTTGAAAGAAATATTTGATCAACCAGAAGCAATAAAAAATGCATTAAGAGGAAGAATAAAAGATAAACGGATAAGTTTAGGTGTTGATATTGATATAAAAAATATTAAAAAAGTTTACTTGTTAGCATGCGGTACAAGTTTATTTGCAGCAATGATAGCAAAACATTACATAGAAGAATTCTCTGGAATATCTGCTGAAGCAGAACATGCATCAGAGTTTAGATACAGAAATCCAAAAGTTGGTAAAAAAGATTTGATTGTAGTGTTATCCCAATCAGGAGAAACCGCAGATACAATAGCAGCAGTAAAAGAAGCAAAGAAGAGAAATGCTAAGACTATTGGAATAATAAATGTTGTAGGCTCAACGATATCAAGGATGGTAGACTCAAGCGTTTATATAAATGCCGGACCAGAGATAAGCGTAGCAAGTACAAAAGCTTTTACATGCCAAGTATCAGTGTTATTATCTTTTGCTTTATTCTTAAGACAGGAAAAAGGACTGCCTATTGATGGTTCTTTAATTGATGAGCTTTATGCTTTACCTGATAAAGTAGAAAAGGTACTTGCAAAATCTGAAGAGATCAGAGACTTAGCAAGAGAGTTTGTGGACGATCCTAACTTTTTATTTATTGGACGTGGTATAAATTATCCAACAGTATTAGAAGGGGCATTAAAGCTAAAAGAGATTTCTTATATACATGCAGAGGCATATTTAGCAGCAGAATTAAAACACGGACCAATTGCATTAATTGATGAAAACATGCCAAGCTTTTTTTTAGTACCAAAAGATCATTTATATGAAAAAATGTTAAGCACAATGGAAGAAGTAAATGCAAGATCTGGAAGGATAATTGCTTTGATTAACGAAGAAGATTCAAAGATAGATGAATTAACTAACCATAAAATTTTAGTACCAATCTCAAGAATAGAATTATCCCCTGTGATTAACGTTATTGCATTACAGTTATTTGCGTATCATATAGCAGACTTAAAAGGACTTAATGTTGACAAACCAAGGAATTTAGCTAAATCAGTTACAGTTGAATGATTATACCGGTATATCATTGTTGTTCTGGTTGGAAATTATAAAAAATAAAAAGCTTAATAAGTTTGTAGATTATTGCTTAGCTAGAATGGAATTTATAAAAGAGATTGGTGAAATTTCAAAAAATGATAAACGAACTTAGTTTGATGGATAAAATATTAGAGGGAAGTAAACTTACAAAAAAAGATGCCGAAAATATTGGGCACAAGATAAAGCGTGAAATGAGTAAAAGATTCAGATGAAGTTTTTAGTGAGCAATGATTATACCTTTCTGTTCATATCAGCAAGAAAACCAAAGATTACAGTCTGAAAGCCTGCAACAAATAACAATAACATTAACATTAGCAGGCCTAGATGTCCATTTATGCCTGAAGTAAAATGAAGATAAATAAAATAAAAACCAATAACAAAACTAATACTAATTAGAATAATACCAATTCTAACAAAAAATTTAAGAGGATCAAAATCACGGTATAACCTAATCAAATTAACCCAAGCACTTATAGCGTAATGGAAAGGAGAACGCATTAATTTAGACTTTCCATCTCTTTTTGCAAAATAAACTGGAACTTCTACAACCCTAAAGCCTTGCTTAATTGCGCGGATAACTTGTTCTTGAGTGTAAGTAAAGTTTGAAATAATATCAATATCTTCAGCAACTTTTCTAGTAAAAGCTCTAAAACCAGTTTGACCATCAGTAATTCTTTGATTAGAAACTTTAGAGATAATATAACTAAAAGCTTTGTTACCAAAACGTTTAAGCTTAGGCATCCATTCAATCGTACCTTGAAACCTTGAGCCCAGCACTAAATCATTGCCAGATTTTATTGCGGCTAATAGTTTAGGTATATCCTCAGCATGATATTGTCCGTCAGCATCAGTATGAACAATAATTGAAGCATCGAGAGATAAACAAGTTTTAATTTCAGTACGGAATGTAGTGGCTAAACCAAGATTCTTAGCATGTGATACAACTGTTGCACCAGCTTCTTTTGCTATCTTAGCAGTATTATCAGTAGAACCATCATTAACAACTAATAACTGGTAAGCATAATCTGTTTTGTTCATAACTGCTTTGATACTCTCAAGAACTTCTTTTAGAGATTTTTCCTCATTATAAGCTGGAATGGTGATAATTGTTTTCATGATTATTGAGATCAAAACTAATAACTTTTAAATCTATCTTATGAAATTAAATTGATCTTTCTGCTATAAACTTAGAAGCTTTAAGTAAGTTTTTAAAAGTTCCTGCATCAATCCAGTAGTTGTCATATTTTGCAAAGGTTAGTGCGTTCTTGCTTAGGTAATGTTTCATTATGTCAGTAATCTCTGTTTCTCCGCGAGAAGAAGGTTTCAAAGCAGGGATAATATCAAAAATATCATGATCAAAAAAATAAACACCAATAATCGCAAGATTTGAAACAAATTCTTTAGGCTTTTCATGTAAACTAATAACTTTGTTATTTGAGATTTTAGCAACACCGAGCCCTTCAGGATTATCAACTTCATGCAGCAAGATTTTTGCTGTGCCCTTTTCAGTTTTGTATTGCTCAACTAGTGATTTAATGGAACCGTGCAAAATATTATCCCCTAAAATCGTTACAAATTTTTCTTTACCCACGAAATCTTTAGCTAGATGAATAGCAGTTGGAATCCCACCAGCCCCTTCTTGTATCGCGTATGATATCTTAATACCTTCACTGCCAAGACCAAGCAATTTAATAAAATCTTGTAAGTGATCTTTATTTGAAATAATTAAAATATCTTTAATGCCTGCTTCGGTTAATGTGTGTAAAGGATAATGAATCATTGGTTGATCATAAACCGGGATGAGATGTTTGTTCATAATCTTAGTTAGAGGAAGTAATCTAGTGCCAAATCCTGCAGCTAAAATCACTCCCTTCATTTTTCTTCACCATACTGCTTTTTGTAATATTCTTTATATTCGCCTGATTTAGTTTTCTTCCACCAAGCAGTATTTGTTTTATACCAGCTGATAGTTTTTTTTAATGAAGATTTAAGATCGTGTTTATGGGTCCATCCAAGACTACGAATCTTCTGAGAATTAACAGAGTATCTATGGTCATGAGCGGGACGATCTCTCACACGTTTAATATAGGAATCATTTAAACCAAGTTCTTTGACTAAGAATTTAGCAATATCAATATTAGTAGACTCTTCATCAGTACCAATATTATAGATCTCGCCAGGAACACCGCGTTCTAGTAAGAAGATAATAGCATCACAATTATCATCAACATAAATCCATTCACGAATGTTCAGACCATCACCGTAAATTGGTACTTTTTTTCCTTCAAGGAGGTTAGTGATAAACAATGGGATAAACTTTTCAGGATGTTGATTTGGTCCGAGATTGTTGCATGTTCTGGTGATAACCACTGGAACTTTAAAAGTTTTGAAAAAAGAAAGAGCAATCAAATCAGCCCCTGCCTTGCTAGAAGAATAAGGAGAACTAGGCTCTAACATATCTTCTTCAGAAAATTTACCTTCATTAATTGAGCCATAAACTTCATCACTTGATATTTGCACAAATTTTTTGATACCAAAATCTCTTGCAGCTTCTAATAAAGTGTATGTCCCTATAATATCGGTCTTAACAAATATTTGCGGGTCAAAAATTGAACGATCTACGTGAGTTTCAGCAGCAAAGTTTACAATGATATCATGATTTTGAACAATTTTTCTTACTAATTCTCTGTCGCAAATGTTTCCTTTAACAAAGGTGTAACGAGGATCTTTTTCTATCTTGGTTAAATTATCCGGATTACCCGCGTAAGTTATTGCATCAAAGTTGGTAATATGGACATCATCACGAACTTGAAGCATGCGTCTGATAAAATTGCTCCCAATAAATCCCAATCCACCTGTTACTAAAATCTTCATGGTTGCTTACAACTTAATACTTTTAGGGTAATAATTTAATTTTTAAAGTTTTAGCTGTTTTATAAGAACCTTTTATAAAGTATAAACCCGCGATATTTTACAATTCCTGCTCTAATACCATCTCTTAGGGGTAGGCTCCTTGTGCTAAAAACATATTTGAATGTTTCATCAGAAAAATCATAGGGGTCACCAATTTTTATATCTTGATTTATCCAAAAACCACTAATAGTAGAAAGTTCCCCCTCGCAAATAAAATCACTGTCAGAAGTTATTTTATCACCGCAGGAATCCTTATCAAATATAATCCCGCCGTTTAAATCTTTTGGAAATAGATTTTTCACAGCAAATATTTGTTTATTAGACTCCCATTTTTGAGCTTGTTTAAAAGTAACTGCCAAACTTAATATGCTTGAGACTATAAAAAAAAGCATTAAAAATGTTAAGAGTGTTCTAGGATTTATGTTTCTAAACTTAATGAATAATAATGTTGTTATAAATAATATTACAGCAATAATCACCATTGAAGCAGGATGGATTAATTTTATTAAAAAGTCTAAGCCACCTAGCCATGAAAGACTGATATTATTAGATGGAAATAATGGGGCAAAAGTAAGAATGCTTGAGAACGCAGCAAAAATACTGCTACCAATGATTAGGCTACCACTCAAAGATTTTACCTGATCAAAAACCATGAATGCTAAGAGGATTACTATAGGAAGAACAGTGTCAATGTACCTACCAATAGGGCGACCAGTTAACCATGGAAGCGGACTTGAGTATAGAATACTTCCTGTTGAATGATTAGCTCCAACTAAAATAAAAAATCCAATTGTAATCAATGCTAGACGAGCAAATAATCCTTTTTTTAAGCTTGTTCCAATAAAGTTTTTCAATCCAAAAACTGCCAATAACCCAAAGATAATTCCTGAAGCAATTAGCAGGTAGCCTGCATATGAAATTATCCATGTAATGAGTGATGGAAGAAAGCTTTCTACTCTAGTTACGGATGTTATATCATTAACCAAATTAGAACCAAAAATTCCATTTAATGAAAAACCAAAAAGTCTTGCGTTGCGTAATAACCATAGTCCTGTAATCAGAAGTATAGTTAAATATGATCTGCTTATAATGCTGAGATAAATTTTAAATTTATTTTTTTCTATAATGCTATTCCATAAAGCTAGAGATAATGGTATTGGAATTAAGATGATGGCACTCCATTTTGTTAGAATAGCCAATGAGATGAATACACCCGTGATCCAGCCGTATTTAACCTCTTCAGTTTGAACTGCTTTGTATACAAAGTAAATTGATGTTAAAACTAGAACATAAAATAAGTTTTCTGAAAGCAAGTAGGGAGTAATTGCAAATGTGGATGGAAGAATACCAATAACTAAACTTGCTAAAAATGCGTTTTTTTCACTTGTTATATTTTTGCCTATTAAGAATGCTGGTATGATTATTAATGAAGAGATAATAGCATTAGATAACTTCATAAAAAAATAAACGATTTCCATATTTTTGAAAATGTAACTAACCGACAAAAATAATGGGTACAATGGCGGATAAAAACCAACTTCTTTTCCATGAATAGCCAAAGTTTGAGAATTAAACAATGATCTGGCCATTTTCGCATAAAAATATTCATCAGAATAAGCACTTAATGTTGGTATAAATGCTGCGAGTATAGTTTTAAGTATTACAATGATTATAAAAAAAATAAAAAGTTTCTTCCAAGTTTCCATATTCAAAAACAATCGTGTTGATATTTAAGCTTTATTTTGATGTAATGTATAAGTCTTGACCAATTTAATTAATATCCATACAATAAAAAAGGATATGATTACAACAAAAAAGTTCTCTGTACGTACAATATTTAGTCCATAGCCATGCCATGAGAAAGGAAACAAGAAAGAACCTTGGTAGTTTGAGGTAAAGACTTTTACAGTGGAATCAGCAAGAAGATGGGTTAAAACACCTAAACTAATCAAAAAAGCCGTTTTCTTCCAAGGGTATCTGAATAATGGTGTTATGACAATTGCAAGAAGTATTCCTCCGATAACAGTGTGAAATGGAAATACAAGCCTGTAAATTATATCTGATGATAGATTGGGAAAGAAAGTTTGTAAATGAGTAATCTTTGAAAAAATATCTGGCAGAACCGCGCCAAGAACAATTAAGCTTTTCTTTTTAACCGAGAGTAATTCAGCAAGTATCAATCCAAACAAGATATGGCTTATCCAGTCCGGCATGGTACAAACCTCCACCTTTTAATTTTCCATTCTTTTAAAAATATTAAAAGTAATATTAATGCTCCAATAATTGATACTGGATAAATAAACCATAGGTAATCATTATATCTGATGCTTAACCCTTTTATTGTGCCATCAGCCTGAGCGATACCATAAACAGTAACCACCCCAAAAACTGGTTCTCTTGGATTGCTAAATGATACCCATATTTTATCTGATCCATAAACAAAGTAATAACCATCCTTGGTTAATCCAGCTATTTTACCTTGATACTCAACTTCTGTTCCAACATATTTTTCTGGGTTATTGATAAACTCTTTAGGACCAGGAAAGTAGATACTATGAAAATAATAACTGTACAGTATTAAACTTAGCAAAAGGATTACAGACATTACCCAAATTTTCTTGTTCATGTTTAGTATGTGCTTACATTGATAAGTATTTAAGATTTTTATTTAGGGCTAATAAAGTTATATTCTTAAAAGATAAGATCATTTTAATATGATTTATAATTGGTAATAATGATTATAACCGGGCACATACAGTAAAAGACAATGATAAAAATAGGTATTATTGGTGGATCTGGGCTTGATGATCCTGATATACTGCAAGATAAAGCAGAGAAATATGTTATGACCCCTTACGGAGAGCCATCAGATGCTTTGATAACCGGAACAATAAAAGGAGTACCAATTGTTATACTAGCAAGGCATGGGCGAAAACATACAATAATGCCAAGTAATGTTAACTACAGAGCAAATATAGATGCATTAAGAATGGAAGGATGCACCCATATATTAGCAACAACCGCAGTAGGGTCATTAAAACAATCAATACCACCAGGATATATAGTATTTTTAGATCAATTTATTGACAGAACAACCAAAAGAAAATCAACCTTTTATGAAAATAGAGTATGCCATATCCCAATGGCTGATCCATTTTGCTCACAAATCAGACAGGAATTAATTGATACAGCAAAAGAATTAAAGATAAGGCATCATACCAATGGAACTGTGGTTACAGTAGAAGGACCAAGATTTTCTACGAAAGCAGAAAGCAACATGTTTAGAGGATGGAATTGTGATGTAATAAACATGAGCACTGTACCGGAAGTTGTGTTAGCAAGAGAAGCAGGAATATGTTATGCAAGTATTGCAATGTCAACAGATTATGACTGCTGGCATGAATCAGAAAAGACAGTAAGTATAGGATTAATTCTTGAAACCATGAAAGAAAACGCAGAAAATGTAAAAAGAATATTATTAAGAGTTATTCCTAACATTACATTTACAACATGTTCATGCCAAGATGCAATAAAAACGGCAATTATATAAATGATCAGTTCTTTACGTTTGCAGAGGTAATATATGGAAAGTAATAATAAACTAATTATAATGGGAGTTATATTAGTTGTTTTAGTTGTTATAATTAATTTTAGTATAGGAAACATTACTGGCGGGGCCGCTTTAGTTAAGTTTAATGGAGAATGGGTGCCTTATAGTGCTGTACAAGAAAAAGAAGTAATCCCAACCACTGTAGAAATTTTAACTTCTAAAGAAGGGATAACAAGGGGTAGCTATGTAACTGTAAGAGTAGAAACAGATACGCAAGGTAAAGGCATAAGAGAAAAGGCAAGATTTTGTATAAACCAAGGATTAAAAAGTATGTGCTATGGGCTTATTGACTTACATTGCAGTGGATATAGCTGCAAAGGAGTAATAGAAAGGAGAATTAGAATACCATCCGATGCTACTTTAGGAGATACATGCGTAAGGGTTGAAGAAAATGTAAAAAATGGGGTAGGAGCATACAATAAGGTTTATGGATGTTTTAAGATAGTATAAACTGTATAGATCAAGAAAGAAAATGGGAATGG
>JBBSWJ010000019.1:0-51082 GCA_038046345.1 Nanobdellota archaeon
ATAGCTTTAAATAATATAAGGATAAATTTGTTTTATGATAAAAAAATTACTGGCATCAATTGTTTTAGCTTTATTTTTAGTGACAGCATGCGCTAATGTAAGCTATGAAGAATTCAAAGAGGGGGCATATTCAATGCAATTTGTGAATTGGGGCGACAGGGAGCCAGACAATGTTAATATAGCAATGAAGCAAGGAAATGCTTATTGTGATGTTCTAGTATCAAGAAGAGAACTAGGCTCGTTAGGGTTTGAGCTTGGATCTGATGTTGCTTTAGCCTTTATCAAAAACTTACCAGGAGCTACAATACTCAAAGAATCAAAAAATCCAAATGAGGTAAGACTGGAAGTAAAAGCATCATTCAATGGTAAACCAATCAAATCTGAAATAAAAGCAATACCATGTGATGGAAAGACTTATGCTGTAGCATACACATGTAAAGAACCAAAATTTAGCAAGTTTGAACATGTAAAAACAACTATGTTTAACTCAATGAAGTGCAGCTAACCAAAACATTTAACAAGATATTAAGTTACTAAACTTTATGCAAAAAAAAGGTGAGATTTCTATAGTGTTCAAGTATGCGCTGGTCTTAGTATCAGGAATAATAATATTAGCCTTCTTTATAGGATTTGCATTTAACATTCAAAGAACTGGAGAAAAACTTCAAGCAACGGAAGTAAGGGAAACTTTAAATGATTATTTAGTAGCATTATCAAGTTCTAGCTATAATCTACAGACCCCAGCTGACTTAAAGATAAAGACAAGACTTTCATTTAATACCCCAATATGCCAACACTTTATAGTACAACAACTTAACGGTGTTTCAGCGCCGGCAGAGTATTCTCATATAATCTATGCTCCAAGATCTTTATTTGGGAAGAGTTTAGAAGTATGGAAGATGGGATGGTTTTATCCATATTATATAACTAACTTTTTCTTCATAACAAACAAAAGAACTAAAGTAGTCTTAGTAGGAGATCAAGAGTTTATTATTGAGCTACTTGATGAAATACCACCAAACTTGAATGTAGGCATCGGGAACAGTGTTAATATCAAAGACTATGCTGATGATTCAAAAAATTATGAACATGTGAAAATAATTGCTTTTAGCAATGTTCAGCCGCAAGAACAAGATAATGTACAATTAATAAGTATAAAACCATTTGAAAGTTCATGCAGAACACAGGTGGATGGTACTGACAAGTTTAAGTGCCATGGAACAATTGCATTTCCAAGTGGTGCAGCAGAATTTTATGGGAAGACAATGATGTATGGAGCGTTCTTTACAGATCATGTAACAGATTATGAATGCAATTTTGAGGCTGCAGAGAAACAGTTAAAGTTAGTATCAGCAGTATATGGAAACAAACAATTATTGTTAAGATCTAAACTATCAGGATGTGGGCTGTATAATCTCGGGTTTGATTGGTCACAAGATGGGGCTGGATGGAATGAAAAAGCAACTTCTTTATACTCAGCTAATGACCATCTTGGATCAAGGAGGGATTGTGCATATGTATTCTAAAAAAGCTCAAATAGCAATGATAGAACTATTAATGGTGTTAGTGATACTTGGGATACTGATAGGCCTAGGGGTATATGTATATTTTACATTCTTTATATCAAGTGTAAAAGATACAGAAGCAGAATTAGAAATACAGGAAAGCAACACATTGTTAGCTTTTGCAGCAGGGCTACCAGAACTACAATGCAGCCAAAGAACTGACCCACAGAACTGCATTGACACAATAAAACTATTAAGCGCTATGGAAGTTATAAAGGATAATCCCAGAAAGTATTCTGAGCTATTTGGGGATAGGGGGTTAAGTGTGGAGGTAATCTATCCTGAAGTGTCAAATATTGAATGCAGTCAAGTAACCTACCCCAATTGTAAGATATTCAAGCTTTTTGATAGGGGCAGTGGTAAAAAAATCTCTGTACCAATACCGTTATATTATCCTACAACTGGGACATCCTATGTAGGCAGATTGATATTAGAGGTGGTAAATGAGTAAGAAGGGGCAGGGGGAGGTTATTGGTCTGTTAGTTATTGTAGTTTTAATAGTAATCATAATGGGTATATTCATTTTTTTTGCTTTTAGTGGTAATGGAAGTTCTACTGATTCTTTTAAGCGGAATCTCCAAGCAAGCAGACTAGCTGATGCAATATTGCAGTATACTCCTCCATGCCCAGGTGAACAAACAAAGGATATAAGAGATGTGCTAAGGAAATGCGATTTTAAGTTAGATAATGAAATATGCGGAAAACCATGCACTAAACTTGTTGAAGAAGAAATTAAAAATATAGTTAACAGTGTTAACATAGCGCAGTCATTTTATGAGTATGGAATTAAGGTTGAAAAAGAGGATAAAATTGTTCAAATAAGTACTTGCGACCCCGGAATTGTAGACAGAAGCGTAATAAGCAGTAATACAGTTCTAACAGTAAAAGTATGCAATATTCAATAGTTTGTTTACACTGATAAGTAATTTCAATATAGTAAAATCGCTGGGTATTATTTTCTTAAAACAGCCTAAAACAATAAAATATTGCCACTACATAGGTTTTATGCTCATGCGTAACCATAATCTTTATAAACTATAACCAAGAATAATGATAAATGAACATAACATAAAGCCAATGTTATGGGACTACAAAAAAAACAAAAAACCGTTAATATGGTATACCAAAACGGAGGTGTATACTCTATGCAAAAACAATTTATGTTAAGAGCAGCTAAAAAATTTGCTGCACTGTCAACTAGCGCTGCCATGATGGGAGCAACAATGACAGGTGCTTTAGCTCTTGACTTAGCAGAATATCCAGCACCATTTGTGACTGCTGGAACATACGATGATTCGAACGCA
Source organism: Nanobdellota archaeon (assembly GCA_038046345.1). GTDB lineage: Archaea > Nanobdellota > Nanobdellia > SCGC-AAA011-G17 > JACPNG01 > JBBSWJ01. The sequence goes on from JBBSWJ010000019.1 coordinate 2,870, forward strand.
TTTGTTGTTGGAGCAGGTGCTGCAGCAGCAGATACTTTAGGTGTTAGTGATCTAACAACTGGTCTGCAATTTGAATCGAAGGTATGTACTGCAAGCGGGGGTAGTGTTAGTGTAAGCGGGGGTGTAAGTGAAAATATTCCATTAGGCATGAATATTTCAGACTCTGCATCTACTACACTGGACCAAGAGCTAGGCGACGACGATATTAGTTCACTTCTAGACAGTAGTATTACTTTTAGAGGAAGTGATTATGACGTACAGGAATTAATCGTATTTGGACAAACCACTGGAAGTCCAACAGTTGAGACTTCTTTAACAAGTTCTGAAGACGATTATGAAACTGGAATCTTCATTGAAGCACAACGTGACAACTTAAAGTATTACTATGCCTTTGATGAAGCAATTGAACCCAACGCAACAACAGCTTCTGACTCGTTACAAATTAAATTTTTAGGTCAGACACTTAAAATAACCAATGTTGCTTCGAACACTAAGTTCACCGCACAAGTAGGTGCTGAGTTCTTTATGAACGTTGGTGATAGTGTTGAAGTCGATGGAAAGAGCGTAACTTTAGATAATGTTGGAAGCGGCGGAGCTATAGTTGTAAGTGTAGATGGAGTAACTGAAACAATTCCAAGCAGTGGAACAGAAACTGTAAATGGAGTTGAAATTGTAAACGATGAAACATTCTACGAAGATAACAAAGATCAGAGATCTGCAACTGTAGTAATCGGAAAAGATGCACAAGAAACATATTCAGATGGTGATGCATACGTAGGTGAGGATAAAGATGATCCTGCCTGGGTATGGAATGTAGCAGGACTTCAAACAAGCCCTGTATCAGCAACAACCACAAGTGTAACAGCTGAATATACTGGACCTTACTTTGGTGTTGAGAATGATTTCGTGTACAATGACGACTCAGACAACCCACCAGGCGCAGGTGAATGTATAGACTATCCAAACAACTACGTAAGTATCTGCTTTGATAGTATAAGCGTTCCAGATGACAAGTATATGACTGTAACTGTTGAACGAGATGGATCATCAGATATTAGTGAAGCACTTGGAGCTTCTTTCACTGGTGTTAACGCAGTATTTATACACACTGCTCAGAGTGAAGGATTAGTCATAGATACAAGTCTATTAGCTGTAGTAAATGGTACTAGTACCTCTGATATTAAGACCGAAAAACTATGGCTGTACATAGAAAATGAAACAAGAATTCAGCTGATATACGAAGACACCAATGGAAGAGAAAGACTTGCAGGCTGGGTAACAGCTGGGCAGGAGACCACGTCTAACTCATCTCAGTTTGCGCACATAAACTACGATAACACAAAAGATAGTGATGTCCTAATACATTTGGATAAAACCCAAAACACACATGCAAACGTAAGTGGAAGTTACATCAACCTGACATTTGTGCCATTTGATGGCACAGACCTACCAAACAGAAATGACAACATAACTGTAGTGTTCCAGTCCGGCGGTACAACTGGATTTAGCAGACTTGGAACTGTAGCAAGTAGCGAAGAAGCTGGAGAACTTGTCTGGAGAGGACGGTTATCTAGTGGTGCTGTTTCAGAAAGCGCAATAGGTGCAAAGGATGAAGACCACAGATCTAAATATGGTATCATCGTTAGAGATCCAAAATCTAATGGAGCAAGTGATACCGTAGTATTAGACATACCTGGTGACCAAGTAAATGCAAATATAGTAGTTAAAGGAAGAACCACTGTTGTAGGTGGAGGTGGCAATGAAAATTGTGTCGTTGCTGAAGTAAACCCTAAACTATTATTGCATAACGAAGTTACAAACCCAAGCGCAAGCAACCTTGTATTAGTAGGCGGGCCATGTGCTAACCCACTTGTAGAAGACCTTGGATTTGGTGTAACATGCGCAGGATGGAGCATGAGCGAAGGAGAAGCACTTGTTAAGTTAATTAACAATGGCGATAAAGTAGCACTTCTTGTAGCTGGAACATTAGCTGATGATACCAGAAGAGCTGCTAAAGCACTTGCAAACTTCCAAGACTATGCCTTTGAAACAACTGAGGTTGTAGTAAGAGGAACTTCATTCAGTGATATCACTGTAGAAAGTGGCGGTCAATAAAAAAGGTAACCCTTTTTTATTTTTTTTATTTTTTTTATTATATTTTTGTATACATAAGATATAAAAACTGTTTATTTTTAAAGTACGCATGAACTACGAAGAAGATTACCATCATTACTTACATGAACACTTACTAAAAAATAAAAGATATTACTCTTTTAGAGCCAGATACGCTGCACAAAACTATCTAAAGTATTTACCATCAGGAAAAATTCTGGAATTTGGTTGCGGGATGGGACAAAACATATTACTACAAAAGAATAGGGCAATTGGATGTGATATCTCAGAGTTTTCCAGAAAGGTATGTGAAGAAAGAGGGATAAAAACAATAAAGTCAATTGAAGAGGCACCAAAAGTGGATGGAATATTAAGTGTACATGTATTAGAACACCTAGAAAACCCCAAAGCAATACTCAAAGCCTTTAGAAATAAATTAACACCTGGAGGCAGACTTGTAATTGTACTGCCTGTAGCCTGTAAGAACAAACCATGCCCGCAGAAGAAAATGGATGTATCACAACACTTATTTGCGTGGACATTTGGAACTTTTAACAATATGCTTTTACATGAAGGATATAAGGTATTACATAACAGCTTTAATTACTCAAGAGGATTTTCCATGTTCTATAGATTACCATACCATTTAGCAGTAATTTTGATTAAGATAACAGGGGTATTAACAAATAAAAAAGAAATGATATTCGTTGCAAGAATATAAATAATATAAAAGTGATATTATTTGAATAATAAATCTTTTAAACAGAAACAAAAAAGATACACCATGGATAACACAGATGTAATAGAAATAAGAAAAGAGGCCATTCTAAAAACTGTAAAAAACAAATCTTTAATGGAATACTTACCATATGGATTACTGTTTATAATAATCTATTTAGGATACAAGCTAAGAGTTCAAAATCTTGTTCATTTAATTGATAGAACAACTGGGCAATACATACCCATAGCACTAGACCCATATTTATTTTTAAGATACGCAGAAGAAATACTTGCCAATGGAAAATTAGCAGCAATAGACACGTTACGTTATTACCCCATAGGCTATGTAACCGGCGGGGAGAATATACTTTTGTCATACATGATTGTATGGCTTTACAAAATAATACATGCTTTTAATCCAGAAGCAACATTACAATATGTGGATGTGATCTACCCACCAATAGCCTTTGCAGTGGGGCTTATATTCTTTTTTCTTTTAGTAAAAAAATTATTTAACTGGAAGATTGCAGTATTAGCATCTGCCTTTTTAGCAACTGTACCAACCTATTTGTTCAGAACAACTGCAGGATTTGCAGATAAAGAAGCACTTGGCAGCCTGTTACTGTTTGTGTCATTGTATTTATATGTACATTCATGGCAGGCAAAAACATTGAGAAACACATTAATATTTTCAGCAATGTCAGGAGTTTCAACAGGAGTAATGGCACTTGTGTGGGGCGGAGTAAACTTCATATGGTTAACAATCGGGGCGTTTGTAATGATTGAGATATTCCTTAATAAGTTCACAAAAAGAGATTTCTATGCATACACAGCTTTCTTAATACCATTATTGCTCATTGTGTTCACACAAACAAACAGGTACCCACCACAAGCATTTTTTGCTAGTGTAAGCTCTGGTATACTGGGCCTTGCATGGTTAACAGCATTAGTGCACTATATAATCTTTGAAAAAAAATGGCTTAAGATACATAAGTATTTCGATGAAAAACTTCCTGAGGGAGTATCAAGTTTTATTATAGCAGCAGGTATAGCAATAATTGGAACTAGTATTTATTATGGACCAACATTTATCATAAGCAGGCTAAGAGAGGTTTACATATCATTTACCAGACCGTTTGGAGAGACAAGATGGTCGTTAACAGTAGCAGAGAACCATCAACCATACATCAAAGAGTGGTTTGATCAGTTAGGTTTGAGATTTATATGGGCGTTTATAATCGGATCAATACTATTTTTTTACTCTATGATAAAAGGAATAGAAATAGCCAAGAAGAAAAAGTATTATATCACAGCTGCATATGCTTTGTTTGTAATCAGCTTTATCTTTTCAAGATACAGTCAAGAATCAGAATACTTAAATGGTACTGGGCAATTTGCATTATTCTTATATCTTGGAGTTTCATCAATGTTTATTATACTGCTTGGATATATTTACCTAAGAAGTTATTACAAAGACAAAAGCGTATACCAAGAGATTAGAAGCATACCAAAAATTTATGTATTCATGTTTATATTTTTTGTATTAATGCTAGTAGCAGCAAGATCAGCAGCCAGACTATTGTTTATTTTTTCACCAGTAATAAGCATATTTGCTGCGTATACATTTGATTATGTTTTCATATGGAGTAAAACACTAACAAAACAATGGTCTAAACTGGTAATCTGGGTTGTTATAATGTTAGTTTTATTCAGCCCAATAACTATAAGCGACAAACTAGGGGAGTACGGAGATAAAGGGATAATCAACATAAAATACAAAGAGGCTAAGGCGATAGCTGCAGGTACTGGACCAAGTTACGATCCGCAATGGCAAATTGCTATGGACTGGGTAAGAAAAAATACCCCTAAAGATGCAGTATTTGCACACTGGTGGGATTATGGATACTGGGTGCAGTATGGCAGCAGAAGAGCAACGCTTGGTGATGGCGGAAACAGCCGCGGTGCTATTAACCATTTTATGGGCAGGCATGTATTAACAGGGCATTCTGACAGAGAAGCACTAGAATTACTAGCAGCAAACAATGCAACACATCTTTTGATGATTGTTGATGAAATTGGAAAATACCCAGCTTACTCTTCAATAGGCGCAGATGTTGGTTATGACAGATATTCATTCATACCAGTATTTTCTCAAAATCTTGAAGCAACAAGGGAAGGAAGGGAAGGTGAGGTTATTTATACATACGAGGGCGGCGCAGGAGTAGATCATGACATAACCTATAGTGGTACAATATTCCCAGACGGAGCAGCAGGAATTATTGGATTTCAAATCCCAGTAATAGTAAAAGATGGAGTACCAACATTCAATCAACCTGTAATGACAGTGGTTTATAACAATCAGCAATTTCTTATACCATTAAACTGTTTATGGTACGATGGGGATCTAAATCTTTATGATGGCGGGATTGACGCGTGTGTAAGGATGTTAACCGTATTCAACAGCGAAACAGAATCAAATGCGATTGGTGGATTATTCTATCTGAGCCCAGAAGTAAGCCAAACAAGATTTACTCACTTGTTCCTATTCGATGAAGAAAATGAATTCTTTAAAAAAGTATATGACGATAGCAGCATGAGGCCACTTGCCGTATTCCAAGGAAGATTAGTAGGACCATTAAAGATATGGGAGCTGAGTTATCCTGATGATCTTGAAATACCCCCTGAATATTATGGTGAAACATTGCCTGATCCTAGAGTACAAGAAGTGAGGTAGGAATGAAATTTTCAGATAAATTGTTTATACCTGGAATAATAATATTAATTGGGCATTTCTTTTATAGATTAATTGACCAGTCCCAAATGCTTAAAGTATTTCCTTTAGATTACACAAATGACTGGGCATCGCACATAGCAAAAATATTTTTTTTGGAAAATTGCGGATTTTTTCAATATTGCGAGTATTGGTATAACGGGTTTACATTATTTGAATTATACCCACCAGGATATTTCTTGTTTACTTGGTTGATACAGGTTATAACAAATAATTATCTTGTAACAGCATTTGTTTCGATGGTACTATTGTTCACTATTGGCTTTTTAATTTTATGGAAACTTGGTAAACAAGAACATCTTAGCAAACTAAAAAGAGCAGCGTTTTTCTCATTTTATTTTCTAAATGCAATACCTATTGGAGATTATATAAGACTTGGAAGAATGCCTGAACTGTTTGCATGGGTAACATTCTTAGGGTTTGCAACTACCCTATTTTATTTTAGAAATAAAAAACTGAATAAGTATTTTTTTTTAACAAGTATTTTGTATGCAGTTATACTAATATCGCATCAAACAGTGGCAATATTAGCAAGTGTGTTATGGATTTCAATATTTTTAGCTCAAAAAGAAAAACTAAAAGTAATTGCCGGGTTTTTGCTTGGTGTGCTACTAAGCTCATGGTGGACAGTTAGATATTTTATAGCATCACAAGGGACATCAACTTATTCTTACGTATTATCGCGGTGGCTCTTTGATTTTAAAGTATTGATATGGACTAATATAGCCGCAATGATAATACCATTAGGCACTTTAATTTTATTTTATGGGTATATCAAAGACAGAGATAAAAATGAATTGTTGTTCTTTGCGCCACCAATGATTATTACATCTTTGGTATTGCTTAGAGTAGTACCATTTATCCCGATACTTAAGTTTGTTTATCCCGATCCTTACTTAAACTTTATACTATTTTTTGGATTGTTCTTTTTGCTTACTTCAAATTATAAATCATATAATAAGCTAATAGCCATGGTAATAACTGTGGTGATTATTGTTGGGCCCATAGCTGGTGTTGCTGTGAATATTGTTAAAACCCCAAGATTTGTAGGTCATGGGGAAGTAGAAGAAAATGCAATAATGGTCTTAAAAGAAGTTAATGGAAGATTTTTGATGGTGCATAGCCCATACGAGACTCTTTATAGCAAAGCATTTTTTGCTTACGCGCCAATATACCACGGAAAAATAACTGCAGGCGGATGGAATGAACAATTTAAACCCAAAGAATACAATCAAAGAATAATCGACCTTGATAAACACATAGAAAGAAAGGATTGTGACAAATTTGAAGAAATAATTTCCAGTTTAAATGTAACAGAAGTAATAACCTTTAATGATCATTGTGAAACTTTAATATCTTGCGGATGGAACAAAAAAAGTCAAAAAGGTAATGTTTGTCTCTTTGAGGTTAAAGGACGAATTTTTACCAAGTAATTGCCCTGATAATCTCTGCCATAGCAGTAAGAATTAGTTTAAAATTTGATCTAAATAAATTTTTATAAAATAATGGTTAAACCAGTTTAATAAGATCCTCTAAACTTAAATCTGCCTGCCTCATAATGCTCTTTAATGTTCCTTAGCAAGCTCTTTATGCAATAGAACAGGTATTGTTATTTTTCCTTTAATAGTTTCTTTTTTTAGGATAGCATGACTCCCCTTTGTCCTTACATGTATAAATCCGATCTTAGAAAAGAGCCTTAATTGCATCTTTACCCGACATTACTGGCAACTTTGGCATTTTTTATTACCTCAACAACAGAAAATAAAGGAAGTTCATTACTTATTAGTTCGCCATATTTTTCAGGTTGCTCTTCTAAATAAAGTTCAATAGCTTCTTTAATATTTTTCATAGCTTCGTCGGTGTTTCTACCTTGGGAAGCAATGCCTAGACTAGGGCAATGGGCAACAAAAATAACACTATTATCACTTAATCTCTCTTTATTAATCACAATATCCATAAAATATTTATTTTTCATAAAGCTTAAATAACTTAAGATGTTTTTAAACTTTTTTGTTTGGTTTTTTTATTTTTAACTTTTTTTAATGCAATGGAATAGAAAACTATATAACCTATCTTCATTAAAAGGAAATAAGATGATAAAAAAGTTATTGATACTAGCAATAAGCGTGGTAATGTTATTATCAATAATGTTAACAGCACAAACATGTGTAAAACTGCCAATATGCGGTGATGGAGAAGTAAACCAAGCATCAGAACAGTGTGATAAATTAGATTTTAATGATCACACATGCCAAACTGAAGGATTTAGTTCTGGGATGTTAAACTGCAATAATGATTGTACCATTAGTACAATGAGCTGCCAAACGCAAATGCCTCAATCACAACTGATTCAAAATTATATAATACTAGGAAATAACTGGGGTGGAGGCTCAGCATCACAAGATGAGCTTGATTATTACATAACAAGATATTCTATGGCACAAGAATTTAGAGACTGGGAAGGAAAACCACTAATAGAAGCAGGAGGACAGAACATACTAAAATATCGTCTTGGAGGAAGCCTTTTTGACATAAGCCTGTCAAGCGCACCAGAAAGAATGGATATATGGGAAAAAGCAACTGGACAAAGATCAGGATATATGGATATAAGACTGAAAAAAGAAGATGGAGGTTACATGCAGAGAAAGGATGGTAAAGAATGGCTTCTAGATTTGTCAACACAAGAAAATGTAAATCAATGGTCACAAATATTAATAGAAAGCTTAGAACCATACCTTGAAGAACAAGATCCACCATTCCATGGAATATTTTTTGACGTAGCTAACCTTCAAGATATGAACGGATACCAAGGAGTTCCAGCACCATCATCAGGAGAAGAATACTCAAAAGGATCACAACATGATGGATTAGTAAATGTATACAGGCAAGTAAGGAATAGATTTCCCGAGGGGATAATAATACTAAATGGTCATAATCCATGGGAAAGAAGTTCAACTTTCCAAAAAGATCCGTCACTACCAGAATATTCCGGAAGAAGATTAGTAATGGACAGCGGAGCTGACGGGATAATGGTAGAAAATAGAATGCTGTCAGGAGGACCATCAATATCAAGCTGGACGAGCGCGGCAATACAAGACATAAGCTATTTATTAGATAATGGAAAAAAGGTGATAGTAACATATGCATTTGGAGAAGACCAACCTAACTTTAATGCGCAAAGAAAATGGGCACTAGCAACATATTTAATAGCAACAGGAAATAACCGAAATGCGTATTTTGGAATGGATCAAGTTGGCGGCGGTGAACTACCAGATTATCCAGAACAAACATTTGATATCGGAAAAGAACTTGGAGAACCAATAAGCGGTATTTTAGAAGAAAGTAATGGTGAAGTATTAAGAAGAAACTTTGAAAATGGGATAGTATTAGCACATGTGAGAAATGATGGAACACCACAAGAAATAACAATACCAGGAGAATACGAAGCATTGAGATTGAATGGTGGTGGCGTGTATGACATGGAAGACACACCGCAAGGAATGATTAACTGGGATGGAGACATATTTGAGCAATTATTACCTCCAACACAACAAATCGTAGATGGATCTGCATTAATTCTTAGAGAAATACGATAATTATTTTTGTATTGGCCCATTTGGTTGAAAGTTTTGTACAGTGTATGCGATTATATAACGGTGTAGTATACATTGATAAGATTAATTCGAGAAAAAAGACCTTCTATTACTTGGGAAAAACTATAAGGCTTGGAGAAAAAACCAGAGAAAACCTTTTAAATAATTCCATGAAGTGAGTGAGATGCAAAATAAGATACCTAAAGATATAAAAAATAATTATGAATTCTTATCAAGAATGGACAAAGCATACTTACATGCTAGGTGGAGGTTATGCCCATTTTTATTAATTGATAAATGCTTACCTCAAAAAGGAAAAATTGTAGACGTTGGAAGCGGATATGGGCTGTTAGGGCATGTAATAGCAAGAAATCAAAATAGAAAAGTTTATGGAATTGATTTATCTAAAAAAAGAGTAGATATAGCAAGAAGATCCATCAATGGAAAAAAGAACTTATTTTTTGAAAGAAAGAATGTGAAAGACTTAAAATTAGGAGATTGTGATGGTATTGTTATGTCTGACTTTCTACACCACATTAGTTTTAAGGATCAAGAAAATTTGATTAGACAAGCAAGAGGGAAGCTGAAGAATGGCGGAATATTAGCAATCCAAGACATTGATAAAAAACCAAAATGGAAATATGCATTTGCAGCTGGTTTAGACCTTATTCTGAATGGTTTTCCATACTTATACTACAGACGAAAAGAAAATTTTAAGACAATGCTTGAAAGGAACGGATTTCAAGTTGAAATTGTCCCAGCAGATAAAGGGCTTCCGTTGCCGGATATTTTATTTATTTGTACAAAGGTTTCTTTGCCAAACATAAGGCAGAAACACCAAATGGAAAATTAATATTTATTAGTTTAGATTCTAAAGTAAGAGTAAAAAGCATTATCTTGTTTATTGTTTTATTCTCAGTTTCAGTATCAGCTTTATTATTTTTTAAACCAATGATCCTTTGTATACTCCTGATCATTAATGTTGGAAAGAATGGAGTAATGTTACAATAAGAAGATTTGACAATGTCTAACCCTGAGTTTATTGCTGCTAATTCAAGCTCTTTTTTGTGAAAACGATGCTTAGTTTGAACAACTATATCATGACTACCAAATAAACTTTTAAATGCTGGAACACGAATAAGAATTAAACCACCTGGTTTTGTAACTCTTGAAAGTTCTTTAAGCGCAGACTGCCATGAATTAACATTTTGATGATATAATACTTCAAAGCTAGTAACCAAATCAAAATAATCATCTTTAAACGGGAGTAGTTCTACTGAAGCTTTTTGGACGTTTAAATCTCTTTTTTTACAAAAATCAATAGCATGATCATTAATGTCAATGCCATTAACATTGCCGTACCTGGATAAAAATTCCATATTCTTTCCAGTGCCGCATCCTGCATCAAGAATTTTAACTCTTTGTTTAATATGTCTGTCTAATAATGCTTGGATTATTCTTCTGTTTCCAGCATACCACCAATGATTCTCTTCACGATTAAACATTAATTCGTACTGGTGTTGTTCCATTCTTTTACGCTATCACAGACTGTTTTAATATCTTTTGGCGGTAATTCTGGGTATAGTGGTAATGATAAAATTTCGCCGGATAATCTCTCAGAATTAGGCAAGGAACTTTTTTGTAAGAATGCTTCCTGTTTGTGTAATGGAATAGGGTAATGGACTTCTGTGTTAATACCATCTTCAGTTAAGTAAGATCTTAATGATTCACGGTTTTTAGTTCTTATGACATATAAGTGGTATACATGCTTGGTGTTAGGCATTTCATACGGGGTTTTAACTATTTTTTTTAAATTTTTATTATACTGCTTTGCAAGAATTATCCTTTTGTTATTCCAGGCATCTAGATATTTTAATTTAACCCTTAATATTGCTGCTTGAATTTCTGAAAGACGAGCATTCCATCCTGGAACTTTTACGTGGTATCTTTTAAACTGTCCATAATATCTTAAGCTTAATGCTCTTTCTTTTAGAACTTTATTATTTGTAGTGATAGCCCCGCCGTCACCATAACATGCAAGATTTTTACTTGGAAAAAAAGAGAAACAGCCAATATCCCCGAGAGTACCAACTTTTTTGTTTTTATAAGTTGCACCGCATGCTTGAGCGCAATCTTCAACCACTGCAATCTTAAATTCTTTTGCTATTTTGTTTATAGGATCCATTGCTGCTGCCTGTCCATATAAATGAACAGGAATAACTGCTTTTGTTTTAGGCGTTATTTTGTTTGCTATCTCTTTTGGATCTAAAGTGTAAGCATCATTATTTATATCACAGAAGATTGGCCTTGCGCCAGCCTGAAGAACTGCGGTGGCTGTTGGGATTGCTGTATTAGCCGGGACTAAAACATCATGGCCTCTATGGACTCCAAGTGCACGTAATGAAATTGCCAAAGCTGAAGTACCAGAGCTTGTTCCTACAGTATAATTGGTTCCGATATAGTTTGTGAACTCTTTTTCAAAATATTCTAATTCAGTACCAAATAAATATCTTCCTGATTTAAGCACTCTGTTTATAGCAGTATTAATTGGCTTTTGGATTAACTTATACTGTGATTGTAGTTCTAATAGTGGGATCATTGGTTTTTGGGTTTAAACCACTTTAAAATAATTGTTATAAGAGCTAAATATATGCTGTGAGCTGGGTTATGAAATAGCTATATGCATAAATAGAGTTGGTATTCTGGGATAAACATGAAAAAAATATCTACTGCTGATACAATATACTACCAACCAATACATCTTATAGGCAGTGATCAAGCTGCTGCAGAGTTTTTTAGTACACATCGAGGACAGCTTTTAGATGCTGTACGCTTAATTCGTAAAAAGGAGTTACCAATACAGTTAGGACTTAAAGCAACAGTAGTTTTAAAAAAGTATAATTCAGATGGTTGGGGTGTTTCACAGCAGGGTATGGATAGTGCTTTGTTATCTTTTGGTCAATTAGTTAAAGATGGTATAGATGTTAATGTTGATCCACGGTACAGCGGGCCAACAAGAAGCATGTTTCAAGTCTTATTTGATCAAGGATTAATAGGAACTGGATTTAAAGCAATATGCACAGGTGATTTAGATCAATTTCCACCATCAAAAAATCTTGAAAACGTTATAAGATTAAGCGAAGAAACTATAGCACATGAATCAGTATTGGGTGTTGGCAAAAGAGATGTGCCGGTAGTACTTGCTGCAAATCAAGAAAATGCATACTTAAGAAGGATATTTGAAGGCGTTATTAACATTAGTATTAAGAATACTTTAGAATGTTTTGAAAAGGAGTTATATGCAGAAGAACCACTGCAACAATTAGCTGCGGCAGATCCAGCATATATGTCGCATGGTGACTTCGTAACAGGTGTATACTTGCTTAATCCCTCAGCTGAAAATTATGGTGAATTTGTACGGGGCGTAGTTGATCAAGCAAGGTCAAGAGGATTTTTTGGTTTTGAAGATGAATATTTAATGGTGCATCTAGCGGCAGCATGTTCTAATCTTGATGCAATTTATTTTAACTCTGTAGCTAATCCTTTTAGTCCTATGGATATAAAAACTGAGAGAAATAAAATAGTAACAAAACAAATACAAGCGCCACTTGAGAAATTAGCTGGTACATTTGTTCATGCAATGTTACCGGATGGTATGATAATAGCCCGTGAAAGGCTCACTGAATTTTATCCAAGAGAACAAATTGATGAGGTTATTGGGTATATGAAACAAGCAATTGATGATGGATCTGAGCTAAATGAAGGTTATTCTTGATGACTAAGAAGTTAGGAATTATAGGGTTAGGGATATACCAAAATAATATGCCAAGGCTATGGTATTAAAGGGATCATGGTAAAAGATTTTGAATTCTTTTTAAAAAATTGTTACATCACCAATAATGTTGCTTATACTTCTTATAATACTCTAACATCATCCTAATACCTTCTTTTAGGTCAGTCTTCGGTTCCCAACCCAGCTCTGATTTAATTTTAAAGTATGAACAGTAGGAATCACCAATATCAATTTTTTTCTTTTCTTGAGGAAATGGAACTTCGATGTATCCACCAGAACCATTAACCTCAATTAGCATTTTAACAAAATTCTTTAATGAAACAGGATGGTGATGACCCAGATTGTAAAAGTTACCATCTGATTTCTTCATGGCTCCTGCACGCAAGAAAGCATCAACAACATCATCAACATAATTCATGTCTCTTAATTGCTCTCCGCCACCAAACAGTTCAATTTGCTCGTTATCTAAAATTTTACGAACAAACCAGGGAATAACTCCCTGACGTGAATGTTTCATTAATTGACGCGGTCCAAAAGTGTTAGTCAAACGTAAAGAACATGCATTAATTCCGTAAACATTATGGTATAAAATGTGATACCACTCACCAGCCATTTTGTTAATACCATTAACATCAGTTGGCTGCAGGATATGCTTCTCATCCAAAGGTAAATAAACTGGTTTGCCATAAACTTGCCTGGTGCCTGCGAAAATAATTTTCACATCTGGTAAACCATTAGCTCTAACAGCTTCTAATAAGGATAACTGAGCGCGACAGTTGATGTCAAGGTCCGGGTATGGATCCTTCATAGAATCAATGTGAGATACTTGCCCGGCAATATTAAAAATAATATCCTGCTCCTTAACAACTACCTGCATGGTGTGCTCAGAACGAATATCTGCAAGATTAATATGGACCTTATCCTTAATTGACTCAACATTAAATAAGTTACCACCATATGTGGGAATTAAAGAATCAACAATTATAACATTAGCACCAAGAGCCACTAGTTTATGAGCTATATTACTGCCTATAAAACCTAAACCACCTGTAATAAGTACATTTTTTTCTTTGTAAAAACTAAAATAATCTTCTACCACCTTAGCCACTTTTTCAGTCGTTTCATAAGTACTAATTCATACCATTGATTAATAAGCCCGAATAAAGTTTTAAAAATTCTTTTAGGCCTGAAAAATTGTGATTTTCCATACTGCCTGTCAAAATGATTTACAGGAACATTTTTGATAGTATAACCTCCATCTTGAATCTTCCTCATCATTTCAGTGCATATTAATCCAGTGTTAGACTCAAGAGTAATATTCCTAAAGATGTTAGTGTGCATTAAACGAAAATCGCAATCAACATCTTTAACCTTTAAGCCAAACATGATGTGCATACCAAAATTATACATTTTACCCAGGATTGTTCTATAAAATGGATCATGACGCTTTATCTTAAAACCATTCACAACATCATAATCTTCAATAAAAGGGATAAGCAATGACAATTCAGAAACATCATATTGGGCGTCACCATCAGTATAGAACACTAAATGTTTAGTAGCTGCAGCGAAACCAGAACGCAGTGCTCCGCCATAACCTTTATTTGTTTCATGGTGGATCACTCTTACTCTTTTATCTTGTAAAGCAATGTTATTTGCAATCTCACCTGAATTATCAGGCGAACAATCATTAACCATTATAATCTCATAATCATCACAGTGTTCACTTAAAACTTTGGTGAGCCGCTTGTACATTAGTTCAACTGTACCAGAATCATTGTACATTGGGAAAAACGCAGAAATTTGATACTGTTTCTTGGGAAGGTTTCTTTTCTCTTCTAGAGATTGTTTTTCATGGGTAGTAACTGATTCCATCTTGATATTCAAAATATCCAGTTTAAAAGTATTATTGGGTTAAAGAATCTACGAAAAGCTTTTAAAAATATTATCAGCAGTATGAATAATGATACTTTGGGAATATATGGTCTTTGTTATAGCTTTTGTAGTATTTATGCTGGTCATGTGGCTAACAAAATGGCTGATAAGATACTTAAGAAGAGTTAACCTAGTAGTCCCTGATGTACATAAGGAAGGCAGACCATTAGTGCCAATATCTGGTGGATTAGCAGTAGCAGGTGGTACAATTTCTGGTTTGATGATCTTTATATTTCTTAGAACATTCTTCCCTCAACCAACTGATAGATTATTACTAAACAGCTCGGTAATAACTTCATTATTTGCAGGGATTATAACCATATTAATAATAACCTTAATAGGATTTTTAGATGATCTAATAGTAAAATTAAACAGACAAGAATCGGGCGGGTTAAAGCAATGGCAGAAACCATTACTAACAATTGCAGCTGCAGTACCACTAATGGCAATAAATGCAGGTACAAGTACAATGGTATTACCATTCATAGGCAGAATAGATATTGGTGTGATTTATCCATTATTATTTGTACCACTGGGAGTTGTAGGCGCAGCAAATATGGTGAACTTATTAGGCGGATTCAATGGGATGGAAACAGGAATGGGGGCAGTAGCAGTAGGAATGTTAGGCTTATTTTCTTTATTAAAAGGGCATTACCTAGCTGCATTAATATCTTTAATGGCATTCGCAGCCCTATCAGCTTTTTATTGGTATAATAAAGTTCCAGCAAGAATATTACCCGGTGACTCATTAACTTACTTTATTGGAGGAGTACTAGTTGTAATAGCCGTAATCGGGAATATGGAAAAAGCAGCAATTATAGTTTCAATACCATTCATAATTGAGTTTTTTTTAAAGCTAAGAGGCAGATTCAAAAAAACAACAATAGGGTATGAAGATCATGGAAAAGTGAGATCTCATTATGCCAAGATATATTCTATACCCCATTTTTTTACAAGAACTGGGGAATACACTGAGAAACAGATAACATATATTTTAATATTTATTGAGTTATGTGTTTCAAGCCTTATATGGATAATATGAAACTATCAATAATAATACCTGCATATAATGAAGAAAAAAGAATCCCTGCTACTTTAGAATCTTATGGATCTTTTTTTAAAGAAAATGCAGAAATAATTGTAATTTTAAATAACTGCATAGACAACACAGAAAACATAGTTAAAGATAAAATAAAAAAATACCCCAATATATCTTATGCTACAGAAGAAAAAATAGGCAAGGGAAATGCAATAATAAAAGGAATAAAAGAAGCAAGAGGAGAGTACATATGTTTTGTAGATGCAGACTCTTCTACAGAACCAGATCAAATAAAAAAACTATACGACGAAATACAAAACTCAAACTTTGCAGGATTGATAGGATCAAGGTGGGTTAAAGGTGCAGTAATAAAAAAATATCAGCCAATACCCAGGATAATTGCGTCAAGAGCTTATAACCTACTTGTCAGAATAATCCTTGGATTACCATTTAAAGATACTCAGTGCGGTGCAAAAATATTTCAAAATGCTCCAATAAAAGAGATAATAGATGAAATAACACCAACAAAATGGGAGTTTGATGTAGCATTGCTATATCCACTATTCAAGAAGGGATATAAAATTAAAGAAGTACCAATAATATGGGAAGATAAAACAGACACCAACTTAAAGATATGGCCAACTGCAACTAAAATGTTTAAATCTTTATTGAAGATCAGGTTTAGAAAATGATAAGCGTAGTAATAGCATTAGCACCGGGAAGAAAAGCCGAGGTTATAGAGTCCTTAAAGAACTTAAATCATTCTGGAAAGTATGAAATCATTATAAAAGAAGGACTAAACCCTTCAGAAAATAGAAATAATGGAGTAAGAGAAGCTAAAGGAGAAATTATTGCGTTTTTAGACGATGATGCGTATGTGCATAAAGATCTTTTTAATAACGCTAAAAATTTTTTCAAGGAAAATGAAAGAATATCAATCGTTGGCGGTCCGCAGTTGACTCCCCGCTCTGATGGGGTGTTTGCTAAACTAACTGGAATAGCAATGGCAAGTTATTTTGGTTCTCAAAAGATGAGCAAAAGATACAAAAGGAGCAGATTTGATCTGAACTCTGATGAATTTGCCTTGACCAGCGCAAACTGCTTTGTAAGAAAAGACGACTTTAAAAAAATAGGCGGATTCAACACTAATCTATTCCCAGGAGAAGACCCAGAATTTTTTGCAAGAGCCAAAAATAAGGGATACTTAATAGCTTATAACCCTGACTTAATAGTATACCATAAAAGAAGGGCAACGTATAAAGAATTTTTTAAACAATTCTATAAGTATGGCAACACAAGACTGAAGAAAGAGCAGTATGTTAAATCTAAAAATGGGTTTTTATTTTTTTTACCAGCATTGTTCACGGTTTATTTTATCCCGCTATTATTATTAGGGATAATACTTCATAAGATATTTTTAATGCCCTTAGTGATTTATGGCATGTTTGCATTAATAGCTAGTGTGTACGAGTCAGTTAGAAATAATTATTTATATGGTGTGATTTTAATTCCATTCCTTTACATGAGTATGCATATAGCGTATGGATGCGGAATACTTGTAAGTTTAATAAAAAATAGCAAGACAGTATAGAGTATTATGCTGTTCTAACTCCAGTTAGCTTGTTTACAGCGTCTATGTCTTCTACAAGTGTTCTTTGTTCGTATCCGCAATAATTACAAAAGATACAGTCACGTTCTTTGTACTTTATTAATTCAATATCTTCAGATTTACAACGTGGGCATTTTACCATTTTGTTTTAATTACTTCTCTTTTTAAAAAGATTTCTTGTGTTTGAATATCTATTCTTGGTATAGCAATGGTTCATTTGGTTTGATCTCTTTTTTATTGTTCGTTGTTAAAAATGGTAATCCATTAGCTATGAGATTAGGAATTGTATCACAGGGGGTTAAGCAGTGGCAAGCACTATCCTTGATGCTATTACGAGCATTAACTGCAGGACTACTTCCCCACAATTCATCAAAAGAATCTTCATTAATATTACCCATCTTCCAATCAACAAGCAAACACGGCATTACATCGCCGTTAGGGATTATATAAAAAGAATTAGCTCCTGCGCGACATTGCATGTAACAAGCAGGTTTTCTTGAATACTTATCAAGGTAATTATAATAAGCCCGATAGACTAAACGTTCGTGTACTGGTCTGTCCTTTAAACTCTTTCTGACGTCTGGGACAAATTTCATCATAGTATCATAATCAGAATCTTCGAGGTGCAAATTTTCATAACCTTCTTCAGCACTAAACTTTTTGACTTTTAGTATTGGTTTAAACAAAAATCCAACCTCTTTTTCTTGAGCTAATTTATTAACTTCCCCAATATCATTTACGTTATTTCTAGTAACTGTAAAACCAAAATTAATCTTTAACCTATTAGGGTATTTTTTTTGTAAATCTTTGAGCATGTCGCACGTACTCATAACCATCTTAAATGCATTTGGAAGACCACGAGTTTCGTTATGTTTTTCTTCCATGCCATCTAATGATAGTTTAATTCCAAGAATTATATCGGGGTATTTATCGAGAAAAGATATGGTTAAGGACTCAACTTTTTTAGTAGCGAAACCATTAGTGACAATGCGAATATCAGGATTTTTAGCGTATGTAGCAATGGCATCAACAATGTCAGGCAGGATATCAACAATAAACGGTTCACCACCGGCAAGATTGAATAGTTTAATCTCTTGTAAGATTTTACTTGTCTCAATTTGTTTACGAAACACATTAGGATCTAATTGCTTAATCGGATTACGCTTCCAGATATCACAAATAACACAGCGTGATTGGCATAAATCTGTCATATTAATTGTGACACTAAGTGGATAAGCTCTACCCATTCTAAGTCCTATCATACTCTTTACAAGCCCCATTTTAAACTCCTACTAACCGTAAACTGCATTAATCTTTTCCCAGTTCCTGCAAGATTCGCAAATCTGAGTCTCATTCCACATACGGTTCCAAATATCTCCAACTGGTTCCTTTAATGCATTACCAAAAGCATTCTGAACTTTAACGCCGGACATTACATCACCATAAGCACTTAAATAAATTTTTTCTCTGCCAACCGGGCATAGTTTTGTTCCATTAAAATTGTACATTGAGTGATGGCGTACCTTATTGTGTTTGCGAAGATGCATGATGCGATCATAATCTTCTCTGGATAAAGAAACATTATCTTGTGACTTCCAGCCTCCAACAGTCTCAACATAATTCATAAGAATGTCGACGTTTAGAGATTCAGCAATTTTCATAATCCCCTCAAAAGTATTAATTCCATTGTGGAAAACAACTGAAGAAAAACAACAAGGAATGTTTAGCTGCTTACAAATCTTAGCAGTCTGAACTGCCTTTTCATGAAGACCAGGGATACCACGCCAAACATCATGTTGTTTTGCTTTAGGGCTGTCAAGACTTATCTGCAAATAACCAAGGCCGGCATCTTTTAATTCAGAAAGTTTTTCACGTGTGGAAAGACTTGCATTAGTTACGCATGAAACAATAGTCCCTTTTGGTTTCATTGCTTGAATAATCTCCGGTAGATCATCACGAAGCATCGGCTCTCCACCAGTAAGATTAACATGAATTGCACCAAGGTTATAGCATTGGTTCCATATTTTCTTAAAGTCTGGAACTGTAAGCTCTTCACGATTTTTGTTGTATAAGTCTAAAGAATAGCAAAAACCGCAAGTAGCATTGCAACGGTAAGTAACAGCAAACTCAACACTCCTCAATCTTTTCTGAGCTAATAACAAAGTTCTAATGAAACCTTCTCCAGCTCTATATACAAGCAGTGGTCGTTCTTTCATGTAGCCTATGTGGCGTAAAGCTTTTTCCATTTTATTCTCCTTTTTGTTATGATGGGTATGAGATGGTTTAAATAATTTTTGATTAAAACTAGCAAAGCTTATAAATAAAACGGTTGGCATGATGACATGGGTTTAACAAAACTTGTTGAAAATCTAAATAAAAGGAATTTATCTTCAGAAGTGTTGGGTGATTTATCAAATGAGATTAGACAACATGTTAGCGGTGGTGATGTTGATGTTAGAGTTGTTAATGGTCCTAGAGATGGAGATAGTTTTGTATACTGGTTAATTGTTGAAACAAATCTGAGTAGTACACTTAAATCAAGTCAAGATATACTTAACGGAGTTTTAAATGCAACAAAGTCTGCAGTTCCCAAAGGAGTTGATGGAGAGCTATATTGCGGTGTGACTTGGGAGCAAGATGCATTTCAGAAAGAGAGCATATTTCCTGGTAGTATAACCGCTAGTTTTTCCGGAGTATCAGTAGATCCAACAAAAGAAGTTATAAACCCTGCAGCGTATAATATGGGAGTAATACTTTTAGGCAATTTATTATGGTTAGGCACAAATGGTGCTTATAACAGAGTATTAGCGCCTGTTGCAAAATATTTGAAGCCTGATGGTGTGTTGTTTGAATTTTCTGAAGGAGACGCTATGTTAATCAAAGATCATACTAAAACTACTGGTTCCAAACTGCATATTGCGGGGAGGTTTGAGCCTAAGCAATCTTTTCAGAAGGTTATAGAAGATGGTGATAATATGGCATATCGAAGAACTAGCAGGATAGCGGCATGGAGCAGTACTAGAGAGATTACACGTTTTGAAAAAATTTTAGGGCATTCTATGTTTAATTATCTAAGTGAAGAAGATACAAGACCAACACAAATGGACAAGAAATATGGACTGATTGATTTATTAAGAAAGAAGAGGTTTAGAGATTTACAATATTTAATGAGGGCTATTCCAGACTTAGATATTGGTATAGTTTATGATAAGCCAGTATTAAATAGTGATCAAGCTAAAGCATTGATTCTTGGAGAATTGAATGGACTTGTTGGTTTATTTGATAATACTGGAAATCATCAAGTATTAATGGCGAAAGTTAGAGAATTTGCAGTTAAACAGTTAGGTAAAGATGCAATTAATGGGTATGATGCAAGTTGTTTAGCTAGTATAGACCCTGTTTACTATTTGAAAAGTTTATGTGGTTATGAAGTAGTAGATTTTAGTCTACCAAAAGATGCTAGTAATAGCAGACATTTATTAGAATGCGCTATACAAAATTTTAGAAAAAATCCAAAAAAAGATAGCATTGAAGCGGTTATCAACGGTTACGTGAATCCAAGACCTACCATTCAGATCAGTGGCTGTGTTAACAGCAATTTTTCGAAGATTAAAAGATTGGTATTACCCCGCATGGCTAGTTTAGAAGCCCTGGGTATGCAAAGTCAAAGAAATTCATTGGAACTATCAACTGAAGGATATCCTAATGGCAGAATGGTAATGCATGTTAGGTCTGTTACACATTTAGGCTCACCTAAGTTATTGGATTTACAAGAATACGCATGTGATGCAGTTGGATTAAGTTTTACATAGCATATACCTGTTAACTGTTAAGCGAAGAACTTTTAAATAAGAGTGGATATACGATTACTGAGGAGATAAACTATGGTTAATAAAAAAAAGGTACTTCTAGTTGAACCGTCAGATAGAGAATTTTATAAAGATGCTAAAGTAAAGGATGTTGTACCAAATAGTGTTTCATTAACTTTAGCAACAATAGGATCAACATTATTGGAAGCAGGGCATGAAGTAAAAATACTTGATTTAAATCATGCATTGAGCCCAGCAAAAACATTTGTAGATACTATAACCTCTTTCAAACCAGATATATTAGGAATAAGTTTTACGACTCCATTGTTTTATATGGCATTAGAAATGGTAAAGATGGCAAAAGAAAAAAATCCAAACCTAGTTGCAATAGGGGGCGGAGCTCATGCATCAGGATATCCAGAAAGAACATTGGAAGAATCACCATTTGATATTGTGTGTGTAGGCGAAGGGGATTTTACAATACAAGAAATAGCAAATGATATGCCATTGGATAATATTAATGGTATTGCTTATAGGAATGCTGAAGGAAAAATAATAAAGACCGGTCCAAAACCATTTATAGATGATCTTGATACATTACCAATGCCAGCATGGCACTTATTTGATGTGGAAAAATATGTTATTCCTAAGTTTACTGCAAGACATAGCCCTGTAGGCTGGATGGAAACTAGCAGGGGATGCCCATGGGGTTGTACTTATTGCACAAAATCAGTGCACGGAAAAAACTTTAGGGTTAAAAGCGTAAAAAGAGTAGTTGATGAAATAGAACACATGCAAAGACATGGATTTAAAGAATTTCAAATTGCAGATGATTCGTTTACAACATTAATGGAAAGGTCAGAAGAAATATGCGATGAAATAATCAGAAGAGATATAAAAATGCCATGGGTAGCTCTCACTGGAATAAGAGTTGATAGAGTAAGACCAGAATTACTAAAAAAAATGAGAAAAGCAGGATGCTACAGAATGTTTTTTGGAATTGAAAGTGGTAATCAAGAAGTATTAAAAAGAATTAAGAAAAATATTACTCTAGACCAAGTAAGGGAAGCAGTAAAGATGACCAAAGATGCAGGGATAGAACCATGGGGCAGTTTTATGGTTGGCTTACCAGAAGAAACAGAACAAACCATGGAAGATACAATACAGTTTGCAAAATCACTTGAACTTGATAGAGTTAAATGTACAATAACAATTCCATTACCAGCAACACCATTGCATAAAGAATATATGTCGAGGGGATTAATACCGGAAGAAAACTGGACAGAGTATAATCTTTACAAACCAGCAAGAGAATTATACACCCATCCAACTCTTGATTGGGACACAATAGAGAGATATCATAATAGATTTTACAAAGAGTTTTATTTCAGACCTAAATACATAGCTTATAGGTTCTTTAAGGATGTAAAGGATGGAATGTTATGGACCCATCTAAAAGTACTTGCAAAAATAAGATGGAATAGTTCTACTGCTGGACATTAAGGGGAAAAATGAAATTTGTACTCATAAAACCATGGTTGAGGTCGAGATATAAAGAACCTTTCTTAAAGGATTTTGATAGACCAAGGCAGCCATTGGGGCTGGCAACACTTGCAGCAGTGCTAGAAAAAGAAGGGCATAATGTAACAATACTTGATGCATTCATAGAAAAAATAAAATCAGAGGATATTCCGGACAGAGTGTATGAACCAGACATGTTTGTAGTAGCAACAGCAGGATATGATCGATGGCAATGCCCAAACCCAATTTATAAAGATGCAGTTGATACAGCAAATGCTTTAAAGAAAAAATATCCTAATGTAAAAATATGTTTTATTGGCCCACATGGAACAATGCGACCTGAAGAAGTATTAGCTCATAAAAGCGTGGATTATTTAATACGCGGAGAGCCAGAGTTAAGCTTTCAAGAATTATTGAGAAATCTTAATGATCCAAGTGTTATAGAGAAAGGAGTTTGTTCAAAAAAAGATGGCAAACTTGTAATAAAACCCGTTGGAGAATTTGTACCAAGCTTGGATGAGCTCCCTATACCTGCTTATCACTTGTTAAAGATGGAGTTATATAATCACCCTTCATTAACTGAAAAAAATTTTACTATAATGGTAATGAGCAGAAATTGCCCATTTAATTGTACATTCTGCTTTAGGAATATGTACGGTGATGGATACAGAACTAGAAGCCCTGAAAAAGTAATTGAAGAAATAAAACTGTTAAAAGATAAATTTGATGTAAAAAATATATACTTTCAAGATCTTGAATTTTGTTTAGACAAGGCTCATACGAAAAAAATATGTGATTTAATTGTGCAGGAAGGATTACAAGATATAAAATGGGGATGCACAACAAGAGTAACAAGCGTAAATGAAGATTTGCTAGTCTCCATGAAACAAGCAGGATGCCAATTTATAGCATATGGACTAGAAACAGCTGATCCAGAAGTTCTTAAAGCATTAAGAAAAGGAATAACATTGGAAGCTGTAAGAAATACTATAAATCTAACAAGAAAAGTTGGCATAAAAACAATAGTAACATCAATGGTCGGCTTACCAAAAGATAGCAAGGAAGCACAAGATAGAGCATTTAAAGTAACAAGAGAAATAAATCCAGATGTGATAGGAGTAGGAACTGTAAATGTGCCCTATCCTGGAACACCAATATACCAACAGGGTAGGGAGCTGGGGATAATACCGGATGATAAATGGGAAAGTATTTATCATGGTGTAGGGATTATAGGAAATGAGTTCAACAAGGAAAGCGTGGCAAAAACCTGGAGGCAATTAAGATTTCAGTTAAGATTGTGGCGGTATAAAAAAGAATATGGCACACTATTCATGGTTCATCCTAAATTTTTAAAACAGATTGCTAGAAAAGTTTTAAATTAGGTTTATACCTTCTTTGATAGCTTCTCTTACAATACCAATTTCTTTCTTTTTTATTTCAAATTCTTCAGGTGTATAACAAATTGGTTCTATATCAATAGGATAATAATCCCAAAACTCATACATATTCGCGATTCTTTGAGAAAAAAAAATTCCATTGAAGTCTGAGGAAACTAAGATAATATCATAGTCACTGTTCTTAAAATTGTCTCCCCGAGCCCTGCTACCAAAAAAAATAGCTTTGTCTATATGATATTTCTTTCTAACTTTACGTAGAAAATTTTTTATCTTTCGATCTGCTTTTTTGTCCATTGTAGGTCGCATGTCTATTTTTTATAACCTCAAAAAGCCTTTTAATTCTTTCTATAAAAATAATGTTATGAACATATTATATACTGCTTATTCAGGACTTGGAAAAGGCGGCGCAGAGGTTAGTATGTATACCTTAGCTAAAAATATCCCAAATGTTAGCATTGCATCTACACAGGAATATCCTGGTGTTAAAACGTTTATTATCCCAAGAAGAAAACATATAGACATAGAAAACCAAAATGTTGTATTTCAAAAAGTGTTTCAAAAGATTATTAAAAATAATAATATAAACCTAATCCATAGCCATGATAGCATAACCGCAATTGCAGCAATAAGAGCCGCAGAAAACTGCAGGATTCCTGTGATAACACATTACAGAGATTATTGGTTTTGCTGCCCAATATCAAGTTTGTTAAGACCAAATCTAAATCCTTGTGATAAATGTAGCTATACTAATCTGTTGACATGTCAAAGACTAAGATATCCATGGAATGCGTATAAGCTAGCATACCTAAAAAGTATAAGCGCAGAGTTACAGGCTGCGAATAAAATTGCAATAAGCCAGACCATTAAAAAAAAGTTAGACGAAATTGGGATTACTGAGGCTAGAATAATAGCTAATCCAGTTGATACAAAAGAATATCAAGAAAAAAAAGAAAAACCAAACATAAAAGAAGGATTTAATGCATTATTTGTAGGTTCTTTAGGTTATCATAAGGGTATACATTTATTATCAAAACTTATTTCATTAAGAAAAGATGTAACCTTTGTGATAATAGGGGACGGACCATTAAGAAATCTGATAAAAAAAGATAATGTTATCCATATAAAAAAATTAAATCCAAAGGGGGTTATACCTTATTACCAATACTGTGATGTTTTGCTGATACCAAGCCTGTGGGAAGAACCTTTTGGCAGAACCGCAGTAGAAGGATTGAGCGCAGGAATACCAATAATAGCCAGTGATCATGGAGGATTAAAAGAAATACTTCAAGAAGAACATGCTCTTTTATTACCGCCAACAAAAGTTAACAGCTGGAGCGATACAATAACTTTTATAAAGAATAATGGATTAATACAATCTAACAAGAAGCTTGTTAATCCATATGATATTGCTTATATAAAAAAAGAGCTTAATGACTATTATGATGAGGTATTAAAAAACTATGGTGAAAAAAGTACTATTGGTTTTACTGGAAACTGAAGATACTACAATGTTTTATCCGCCGTATGGGATAATGTATATTGCAGATGCTTTAATTAAAGCAGGATACGATGTTGAAATCTTTCATGAGTATGTTTCAGAAGAAAGTTTAGATGAACTTTATGCTAAGGCTAAAGATTGTTTATTAGTTGGGTTTAGCACAATGACAAGCCCTAAGTTATTAGAAATACAAAAAGCCAGCAAACATGTACATGATATGGGAATACCTGTAGCCTGGGGCGGCGTGCATGCTTCATTAATTCCAAAAGAAACACTGGAAGATGAATCAGTAGATTTTGTAATACAAAACGAAGGAGAATTAGTATTACCTGAACTGTGCAATGCTTTAGCAAATGGTACAAGCTATGAAGAAATAGCAGGATTATGCTATAAAAAAGATGGGAAAATAATAATTAATCCAACTGCAGGTTTAATAAAAGACTTAGATGATTACACTCCTAGATGGGATCTAGTGCCTGTAGAAAAATACATACATAATGGGGAGATAGTAATAATTGAGTCAAGAGGGTGTCCATCTAGATGTACTTATTGTTATAATGTAGAGTTTAATTTTAGAAAATGGAGATACCATTCCACAGATTACGTAGTAAAGATGATAAAGGATTTGCAAGCAAAACATCCAATAAAAAGAGTACAATTCTGGTCGGATAATTTTCCAGTGAACAAGAAAAGAGCATTAGAAATCGTTGAGAAATTAGACATGCCATGGGGCGCAGAGATACGGGCAAATTATTTCGATGAAGATTTCATAGAAAAAGTTAAAAAAACAAAAGGTGAAAGTTTGTATATTGGGGCAGAGTCTGGTTCTGATAAGGTGTTGAAACTATTAAAGAAAGATTGCAGAGTAAGCCATATTGAGAACGCAGTAAGATTAGCAACAAACTCTGGGATTAAAACAATATGCAGCTTTATGGTTGGAATACCTGGAGAAACAGAGGAAGATAGAAATGAAACATTGGATTTCATGCACAAACTATTAAACAATTATAATGTAGACATTGATGGCCCAAAGTTTTTAAATCCGTATCCTGGAACAGAGTTATATCATGTAAGCAAGCAACAGGGGTGGATCCCACCAAAGGATGTGGCTGGTTGGAGTGATTATTCAAGATCAAACTATAATCTGCCTTTCATGAATAAAAAAGACGTTAAAAAATATGATATTTATAGGAAATCTTTATCAATGATATCTTATGTAAATCGAAACAAAAGAAGCAAAAGTGTTTTAAAAAAAGGAATGGGAATGATTTTACATCCTTTAAAAATAATTGAAGACTACAGGATAAGAAACAAGAATGCTAGTTTTCCACTAGAGGTGCATGCATTTCAGCTGTTATTAAAAGTAAGAAATGAGCTAAGATAGTGATGTAATGATTATATTAGAGTAATTAAATAACTTTTTTAACGCTAATCTCAGCAAAAATTCTATGAAAATAGTTAATTGCCCAGTTTGTGACTCAAAAGAATACACGGAAATCTTTATAGTACATGACCAAGATCCAAGAGATGTTGGACTTAAAGATTATTTCAGACTAGTAAAATGCAAAGGATGCAATATGCATTTACTTAATCCGCAACCAACAAAAGAAGAATTAATACCATACTACGGGAGTACGTATTATGGTGAAGATGTATCATCATGGAATTTCTTAAAAAAAATCATTAAAAAAGAAAGGAACATAAAACCGCTCAATGAAAAAAAAGGTAAACTATTAGATTATGGATGTGGTGATGGTTTGTTCTTAGAACTTGCAAAAGAAAAAGGATGGGAAGTAACAGGAGTAGAACAAAGCATGGAAGGAGCAAAAAGAACAAGTAAAAGATTAGGAATAAATGTGCTAAACGAAGAAGAGTTTAGTAAAAGCGAGGAACAATATGATCTAATAACACTGTGGCATGTATTAGAGCATGTACATGAAATTGATGCTTTATTAAGCAAACTGAAAAGCTTGTTAAAACAAGATGGAAAATTGTTTATAGCAATACCAAATATCAAATGCCTACAGTTTAAGTACTTCAAGAAAAAAACATTTCATCTGGATATACCAAGACACATATGGCATTTTTCGCCTAACACGATTAAACAATTATTACAAAAACATGGGTATAAAGCAACCTCGATAAATCATTACTCCTTTGAGTATGGAGCATTTTCGTTTACACAGGGATTATATAACACTTTAACAACAGTGGAGCATAACTATTTTTATAATAAGATTAAAAGAAATTACGTGCAAAGTGTTAGCAACAATAAAAATAAAATTATAACATATTTATTGTTTCCAGTATTTGTACCTGTTGGAATTATTGGTTCTTTTATTGAAAGCAGCTTAAAGAAAGGAGCAAGTATTCAGGTAACTGCACAAAAACAGTGAGTTTTAAGTTAATTTTTTAGTTTTATTGGTTTTGCTACTGACCTTGGTGATGCGGTATATAGCGCTTAAGATTAAGAGGGGATTAGGCCTTTTAAAAACTCACGATTGTTTTGGTCTTGCAAAGAGAATTAAAGCTACACGTAAGGTCTTAGAAGCTTCAGAAATTTTGAGTCCGTATTATGCAAGAACGAGGTATCCTGATGCTTTATTGATTAATATAGATTTTAGTGACATACAACGAATTAAAAAGGCTGCTGGAGTAGTATTACAATGGACAAAAAAACATTGTTGAGTAAGATTAAGACCTCTTTAAACAAAAAACTTCATGTAAAAAAGATTTACTTATTTGGCTCTAGGGCAAGGGGTGATTTTTATGAAGAATCTGATTATGACCTTGCAGTTATTTCCCAAGATTTTGCAGAAATGTCATTTGACGAACGACAGAAGTTAGTCCGACCTTTAATTCGCAAAGTCCTAAAGGGTGCGGCATTGGATGTGGTCTGCTATACAGAACAAGAATATCGCCAAGGTAAAAAAGCGTTTCTGCCAAGTATTATTGAGAAAGAAGGCATCGCTGTATAATAAGGTGGTATTAGAACAATTCTGTTTTAGTATAGGTATTTTTATAAATTTTCTGCGAGTAATCTGCACACTTTAGTGTGATCAGACGAATCGCAGCACTTTTGAAGCCTAAAAAACAAACAATACATGGCGAGCGAAGCTTGCGCCATGCAAAGTTTTTTACAGAAAAACTTAGCGTAAGCTATCTTCTCGCCAGGAGAATACACATGAAACAATATACATCCCATGCACATTCTGTTGGTGATAATTTCTGGCACATTGAATGGTGCCCGAAATATCGATACAACATGTTTAGGAAGTTCGAGTACAAAAACCTTGCGGAAGCGTGCGTCCGCAAGGCAGCAAGTGAACATGGTATCAAAATTCTAGAAATCCAGGTTATGCCAGATCACTTACATGCTGTGATCAGTATTTCTGATACGATGAGCATCAGTCGTGCAACTCAACTGTTGAAAGGGCGTAGTAGTTACTTGTTCTTTCGTAAACATGAAAAAGCACGGTTGCGTTATCCTCGAGGACACTTGTGGAGCGCAGGAACGTTTCGGACTAGTGGGGGTTATAGTGATCTTACAACAACATTACGTTACGTGCAAGATCAAGAGCTTCATCATGGAAGCCCCAGCCTTTAGGCTGGGGAGGAGATCACGTTATTAAAAAAATTGATAATGTTGAGATTTTAGGCAAGAAACATGGTGTTAAGAAGATAGAAAATTATAAAAGACGAAGATAGCTAGTTATAACATGAAAATAATTGTTGGGTATCCGCCTACTTTTTCTGAAAAAGGAACGTTATTGCTAAGCCAAAACAGACAGTTACAATGGTTTAATAATCCAACATTTTTGTATCCTGTAGCATTAGGAACAGGAGCAACATGGTTAAGGGATAAAGGGCATGTAGTCTTTTGGAAAGATTGCATAGCAGAAGGAATATCAACACAAGAATTTTTAAAATTTTTAGATCAAGAAAAACCTGATTTATTTTTATTTGAAACAAAAAGTCCAGTAGTAAAGAAACATTGGGCAGTAATTAACGAATTAAAACAGAGAGTGCCATGGTTAAAGATAGGAATATGCGGGGATCATGTAAGTTACAAGCCAAAAGAAACCATGGAAAATTCTAATGCAGACTACGTGTTTAATGGCGGGTATTATGATTTTGCAATGGTAGAGCTAGTTGAGTCATTAGAAAAAAAAGAGAAAATACCTGCAGGAATATGGTACAGAGAAAATGGTAAGATAATTGATAATGGAAGATATAATTTTAAAAGAAGTTTAGATGAAGCACCTTATCCTGATAGAATTTTAACAAAAAATCACTTGTATCAAAAAGAGTTTAATCTGAAAGGAAGACCATTAGCGTACATTATGAGCGGAAGGGATTGCTGGTGGGGAAAATGCACTTTTTGTTTTCATCCTGATACAGATATCTTCACAGATAAGGGGATTATTTCTATAAAAGATATGAGGCATAATACAAAAGTATTAAGCCATACTGGTAAACTAAGAGAGAAAGAAGACTTCTTTGAGAATTATTATTCCGGGGAGTTAATTGTTATACGAACAAACTTGATGAATAAACCCCTGAAGTGTACACCGCGTCATAGAATATTTGTCAATGGAGAAAAAGAGTTAATTGAAGCAAAAGATATACGAGCAGGGGATGAACTATCTCGAGGAATTGTAACAGAAGTTAGTAAAGAAGAATACATGGGGTTAGTTTATAATCTGCAAGTAGCAGAAGATAATTCGTATACCGCGAATAATGTAGCAGTAAGTAATTGTGTTTGGGATCATACACTGTACCCAAAAGGAACATTTAGAGCAAGAACACCTGAGAATGTGATGAAAGAAGTAAGATACTTAGTGGATGAATGCGGTGTGAAAGAAATATTTGATGATGCAGGAACAATAACAGTTGGGCCATGGTTAAAAAAATTCTGCAACTTAATGATTGAATCAGGATACAATAAAAAAGTGATGTATTCATGTAATATGAGATTTGGAGCAGTGAACTTAGAAGAATATAAATTAATGAAAAAGGCAGGATTTAGATTATTAAAGTATGGACTAGAATCCGGTGTACAAAAAACAATAGATAAATTAGATAAAGGAACAAAAATAGAAGAGATAATTCCATCATGCAGGGATGCAAAGAAAGCAGGATTAACCGTGCATTTAACAATGATGGTTGGATATCCATGGGAAACAAAAAAAGATGCGGTAGAAACATTAAAGTTAGCTAAAAAATTAATGCATAAAGGATACGCAGATGTATTACAATCAACAGTAGTGATGCCATATCCCGGAACACCATTATATGCAGAAGCGGTAAAAGAAGGATGGTTATTAATAGAGCCAACAGACTATGAACGGCTGGATATGACTGAACCAATATTGAAAACACCTCATGTATCCAGAGAAGAAATAATGAAAGTGTGCGACAGTATTTATACAGAGATATTTTTCCATCCTAAGTATGTATATCAACATCTTAAAAAAATAAAAAGTTGGGACGATATAAAATACACATTGAGGGGTGTTAAAGCAGTGTTAGGTCATGTTAAAGACTTTTCAAGACCGGTTGACACGCATGTTCCAATAAATTCATAGGGTTAAATAAGACGTTTTTCGATGTTCAGATAAACTTAAATAGATTTGAATTATTATTTAGGTTATGAAAAAGCGTAACTTGTTAATCCTTTTTCTTACAATGTTAGTTACGGCACAAACGTGTAATACTGATCTTTCGCCAACTGGCAGTATTAATTTTAATCCGACCAACTGTATCGTTGATGTAGGTGATGAAAATGGGCAGTGTTCAACATCGATAACATGGGAAACAACAAGCGTTAAAGAGCCATTCGTTGAAGTTAAACTATCCAGCGGAGAAACTTTTGATTGCAGAGCTTCTAATCAAAAAGTAACAAGAGAAACTGGGGATTGGATAGGCACGGACGGCAAAACATTTGAGTTATATCCAGCTAGTAATTGCGGGGCTGCATCTCCTTTTACATTATTAGCTTCTGAAACAGTTTATGCAAGAAAAGGACTTTCTTGTTCACTTGACGGTGAGGCAGTTCAAGTTGAAGAAAGTATCATAGGCATGGGAGCGAAAGAGCTTACTGAAAATTATCCTCTTGAAGAAATAATTAATTTACTTGCGGATGCAAATGTAAAAAGTGTTGTGATGCCATTGCACTGGTATAAAGTAGAACCAGATGCTCCAAGGCGGGAAGTTCATGGATATAACTGGGATTATGATGTTTTAACAAAGAATGCTGAAAAGTTTAAAGTAACTGTCACAATGGGGAGGCCACCAAAATGGGCTTCAACATGTTATCAAATGCCATATGTTCCATCTGATTGCGTAGACTCCTGTGATGGTATTCAAGAATATTGTGATCACTTAATAAAACCAAACAGGGCAAGATACATGCTGTATCCTCCTGATCTTGACAAATGGGCAGTATTTGTTGAAGAAGCAGCAAGACACTATGGCTCACAAGGAACTGGTCAGATAAAGGCATGGGAGATATGGAATGAACCAAATGGTGAAGACTTTTTTGTAGGTACTCAAGATTATTATATTTCAATACTTAATAGAGCATATGCAGCAATAAAGTTAGGAGATCCTGAAGCTTATGTATATGGCGGGCAGTTAGCAGTACACCCATATAATGATAATGATGAAAGAAAAGATTTCTTTAGAAAAATAATTCGTGAAGGGAAATATGATGGTATAGCTTTTCATGTTTACTATGATGACTTATCTAGTGGGAAGGAAGCTATAAAATGGGTAAGAGCGGAGTTAGATGATTTTGGCAGACAGGATGCAAGAATAAGCATTTCTGAAACTAATGCTCTAGTCGCAGTTGTAAACTGTGAAGATTACACTTCAATTGATCAAGCAAAATTACTTAGAGATACTTATGCTTGTTATGCCACCGGGGGTGCTGATGAAATATACTGGTTCACAGCAACTGACTTGCATGGTGATAACTGTGTTCTTGATTCAAATGGGGATCCTGTTAATGCTGTTGGTGTTTTAGAGACAGATGTAGGACCATATGACACGGTAATAAATCCAACTCCAAAAGAATCTTATTATTCTTTAAAAGAAATTGGTGATCATTTAAAACCATGAATAAAGTTTAAATACTACGAGATATCTTTTGTCATATGCCTAACAAGAGTGATAAAAAAAAGGGTAGGTCTAAGATTATTGTAGAAAAGAGAATATTTTCTGATTACAAGGCATTAACAATAATACTTACTGCTGTAGGATTATTAATCATTGGTGGTATTGTTGCAATTAGTAAAGATAGTGGTGTAACAAGCAGCATAGTAACTGAATTAGACGATGTATACTTCTGTGTTGATAGGGATCCAATAAATGATCCGGGACTAAGCGGTAATCTTGATGTTACAGACGATAAAAAAGAAGTGATAATATCATATCAAGATGAATGCGATGATGATATTTTGATACAGCATTCGTGTAGTGAAGAACGGGTTAAGGGCGTTAATAAACTGTTAGGGCTAGTTGTATTTGAAAAAACAAAATGTGATCGTGGCTGTGTAAACGGCGCTTGTAGTTAGATATTTTTGTTTGATAGCAGTGTTTTATTGTTCTAAGCTAAATGTATAGAAAACCATATAAACAAAATATTAACAGAATTGAATTATGAGCATTAAGAAGATTATACCAGTATTTGGGATATTATTATTTATTTATTTATTGTATAAGCTAAACATAAAAGAATTACTTTTTTCAGTATTGGATCTATCTTTTTGGTTTTTATTATTAGCTATAGTATTAGTGTTATTACAAACATTATTGCAAGTGTATAAATGGAATTTGATAATGAAAGAACAAGGATTTAATTTTTCTCTTAAAAATTTAATGAAGATGCAGCTAAAAAGCATATTCTATGGGGTTATAACCCCAGCAAAAATTGGATCTTTTGTAAAAATAAACTATATGAAACGGTTAAGTGAAAGAAATGTAGGCGAGTGTGCCAGTTCAGTAATAATTGATCGGTTTTTAGATACTATAACAATATCTTTAATGGCTTTAATTGGATCATTTATCATAATCAATACCTCACAAAGTGTGTTATACTATGTATTAATCTTTGTTATATTACTAACGATCTCCCTCTCCTGTTTAATGAACAAGAAGATGACCCAGTTTTTATTGAAAATATTTTACAGGACATTAATACCAAACAAGATGAAGGAGCTTGTAAAAGACTCATTTAATGCTTTTTATGAAAATTTGCCTAAAACAAGAACATTAATACGCCCATTTTTGGTTAATGTAATAACATGGATTGTTACATATGCAGTAGCATTTGTTGTAGCATATGATCTTGGTATAACTTCAATACCATTCTTTACTTTTATAACCCTTTATTCAATAGCTACAATAACTGGTTTAATCCCAATAACTATAGCTGGGTTAGGTACAAGAGAAGCTGCGTTGATAGGTTTATTTGGATTGTATGGTGTAACTGCAGAAAGAATAGTTGCATTGTCATTAATAACATTTTTTATCTCGAACCTGCCGCCAGCGGTTCTAGGGGGGTTATATGCTGTCAAAGATACCAAAGTACACTAAAATCGGCGGAAAAGCTGATGAATATATCCATGAACTGGTAAGTAAAATAGTAGATGAAATCAGAATAAGAATACCAAATGTTATATCAATAATCTTAATGGGCGGATTTGGAAGAGGGGAAGGAATTGTAGAAAAGAAAAATAATAGCTTTAGACCAATAAATGATTTTGATTTTTATATTATTACTAACAAAGTATTAGATGATGAATTTTTAGAAAAAACAGCAAGAGAAATAAGTCATAAGCTTGGATTTGGCGGAGTAGCGCATGCAGAAGGTTTTGAGAAAAAAAGGTATAATTTCAGAGACTATTTTCATATTGATATAAGATGTTTAGAAGAAAGAAAATTAAAAAATCTACCACCATTGATAAGATATTATGAAATGAAAAAATGTGGACTGGTTGTTTACGGGAAAAACAGTTTAAAGAATTTTCCTGATATAACTACTAAAGATTTAACTCTGTCTGATGGATTAAGAGCATTTATGAATCGCATGATGCTAATGCTAATTTCGATAAAACCAGAGTGGATTAAAAATAATTCTAAAATGAGCGAAGAAGAAGTTATGGTCTTACACTATTATCTAGCAAAAGGGTTGTTTACTTGTGTAGAAAATCTGTTGTTAATCTCCGGAGATTTCGAGCCTACATATTGGGGAAGAGCAGAAAAGTTTCAGAAAATATATTCAAGAAAGTTTCCTGAAGTTGCTAAGAAGTACCCTAAATTACCGCAGCTAGTTAATGAATATCTTGATTATAAAAAAACAATGAAGATACCCAAGAAAGACTCTATTGATGCGTGGTTTGAGGTGCAAGATGTAATGAGGTATTTATTCAGAGTAAGTTTAAGTTTTTTAACAAAGAAAAGAGCACCAGAAAATATTTTAGAACAATACTATTTTATGAAAAAAGAGTTAGCGTATCCATATTTTAAGCCATATGCTAGTTTTATTTTAAAAAGATATTATATGGATAATGAGTTATTTAATTGGTTGTTATCAAGAGCAGCTATGAGTTATTTAAGTTTGAAATATTCTTACAGAATGAATTATTTACATAAAACTTCAAAATTTAAATACGTTGGATTAAATGATCCTGGGATGAGGATATTAGCAATAATGCCACTAATATTTTTTGGGATAAATAAAGATGGCAGCCATGATACTAGACTGACTAATTTAGCAATGAAAGAATTAAAAAAAGTATATTCTGTTAAAAAAGTAAGAACTTGGGAAGAAGCAAAAACACAATACCTAATAGCACAAAGGAGTTATTTTTTAATGAGATTTGTTTAAACATTACATTCTTGTGATACTTTAAACTCTTTCAATAACTCTGGGACACGTTCTCTAACGAATAGTATTTCAATACCAATGATAGATCCATCTTTAGCAAAATCTATTATGGTGTTTTTATCAATTTTTCTAGTGTGGTCTACTTCATTGTTTGTGAGCTTAATGTACATTGCGTCAGCTTCGCGATCATATCTTGTTTTCATCTGATAAGATAACATGTTATCACCTTTATATATTTTTTCTTGACATAAACCACTTCAACACTTATACCATTGAGTTTTTTGGTTACTTGATATTTATCTTTTTCTCTCATTATTTCTGAAGGATTTTTAATTGCTTCTTCGACCCATATGACTGGAATCTTTCTTTCTGTAATCTGTTCTATAGCATGTTTTGTGTATAAAATATCCATATAATAAGAATTAATGAAACCTTAAAATTAGTTATGTGAGCTTATTTGAAAGATCTTCAAAACATACTGGAAAGGAAAATTAATGTATATTTTATAGTATACTAATAAGTCTTAAAAATACGTTTTTGAGATCTTAAACATGGTAAAAGTATTATTATTGTTTTTAGATGCGTTTAGGCATGATCTTGTTACTAGAGAGAATACCCCTTTTTTGTATAAGCTGTCTAGAGAAGGGATTTTTGGTAATTTAAACACGTTAGCAGGATACCATGTAGAGTATAGTATGTTTTCAGGATGTCTGCCTACAAAACATCATGTATGGACTTGGTACGGTTTATCAAAAAATTCAGACTGGAAATGGACAAAACCATTCATACCAATATTTTTAGTATTAGATAACTATAGTATTACAAGAAAAATTATAAGAAATTTTATATCATATTATTCAATGGGATTAAGAAAATTAAAAGGAAAATCTAGATTTATGATGGTTAATAGAATACCATTAACAAAACTCTGGAAGTTTCAAACAACAGTTGACCGAAGTTATATAGACAAAAATCCTTTAAGAGTACCAACACTATTTGATGTTTTAAGGAAAAACAAAAAAAAATACTTAGCTTATGATTATCCAACTAAAGCAACGCATATCAAAACATCATTATATACGAGTCATGGAGATGATGTGATAACACTAAACAAATTAAAAAAATCTTTAAAGAAGGATTATGATCTTAGATTTGCACATGTATGGAACTTGGATAGTCTGCAGCATAAACATGGTACAGATTCTAATGAAGTAAGAACACACTTAAGAAAGTTAGACACTGCAGTAAAAGAGTTATTAACTGAAGCAAGAAAAAAAGAACCAACAACAGTGATGATTTTTGCAGATCATGGAATGAGCAAAGTAGAGAAAACAGTAAATCCATTTGATGTGTTAAAAAATTATAAAGGAAAAGTTGAATGTTTTGTTGGAAGCACGTTATTAAATATCTGGTTTAAAGATAAAACCTTAAAAAAAGAATTAACTGAAAAATTTGAAAGATTGGGTTGTTATGTTTACGATAAAAACAATATTAAAAGTATAAAAATACCATATGATCATGAAATTGTTGGGGATATTATGATAGCAGTAGGACCTGGCGGGCAGTTCTGGCCAGATTATTTCAGGAAAGATGCAATTGTAAAAGCAATGCATGGATATACAGTAAAAACAAAAGACCAAGATGGAATATTTATAGTAAACGGACCTAACATTAATAAAAAGAAATTAAAAAATGTACAATTAGTTGATATCACCCCAACTGTTCTGAAATTATTTGGATTAGATATACCAAAAGCATGTGACGGTATCGCAAGATTTAATTAGCGTATGAACGGTTTTAGCTATTTGTCTGTTAAGAGAAAATTATTGTGAGCTTGAATGTTAATACCGTGTTCTGACGAAGATATAAACCAGTTATTTGTAAATATTTCTTCTATGCCCCACTTCTATGACATGAATAATTAGCTTATTTTCAATAATATCCATTATTACTCTGTAATCTCCAATCCTTAATCTGAAATACTTAGATCCTACCAGTTTTTTTACGTGAATATGGGGT
Organism: Nanobdellota archaeon; assembly: GCA_038046345.1. GTDB lineage: Archaea > Nanobdellota > Nanobdellia > SCGC-AAA011-G17 > JACPNG01 > JBBSWJ01. Next base: position 40,598 of record JBBSWJ010000019.1, read on the forward strand.
CTTATTTGACATCTTTTTATTGTGGAAATAATTCTGTTTTGAGTATCTCTTGGGAGTTTGCTTAGTTGTTTATCTGCAAAATCTGAAAATATTACCTCATAAGTCATATTTTTAACCTTGATTCAATGTCTGCAAGAGTTTTGACTCTTCCGGCTTTAATATCTTCTTCAGATTTTTTAATATTTGCCAAAGTTTGTTTAGATAATTCCATAGTATCTTCTAATAAATCTTTTATTATATCTTCATAACTTTCTTTATCGTACATCTTACGAGATTTTAGATCTTCAAGCAAATCTTTACTTATCTGGACAGTTGTTGTAGCCATAGTATTTATACAGAATGCTATAGTATATAAATATTTGCTTCTCTTGAGCGATACTCTTTAACACCAACAACCTTAAAAGTTCTTATAGAAAGTTAAAAACATGGAACATAATAGGTATGATATAAACCAGACAAGAATAGACTTATTTGTTACAAGTACATTAAATGATATAAAAAAGGCAGTAGAGCAAATAATATTTACATATGAAGATCAATTACCCGATAAAAATGCAAAGATATTGTTAAAGCCTAATTTGAATAATGACTTAAATGCTTTAACTGGCTGTACTACTGATTTAAGGATAATAGTAGCAGTGATAGAGTCTCTACAAAAAAGAGGATATACAAAGATCTGTGTTGGTGATGGTCCAAACTGCGGGGCATTTCATGAGAAAATAGATGTGCACAGCCGCTTGGGAGTAACAGCCATAGGAAAAAAGTATGGGGTGGATGTTGTTGATTTTAATTTTGATGAAACTGTAATAAAAAAACTAGGAAAGAGAGAGACAAAAATATCAAAAACATTTGCAGAAGCAGATTTTGTTATAAACTTACCAAAAATAAAAACTCATACTGAAGCCAAATACTCTGGAGCCATGAAAAATTTAGTTGGTGTAAATGCTGGTTATGAAAAAAGAAATGTACACTGGGACTTGCAAAAGCATATTGTAGAATTGAATACAATAATAAAACCTAATCTGCACATAATGGACGGGCTGATAGCAATGGAGGGAGACGGGCCAGGCGCAGGAACACCAAAAAAATTAGGAATAATATTAGCTGCAGAAAATCCATTCGTTTTAGACATGTTTACTTCAGTACTTGTTGGCTTTGAATTTGGAAGCGTACCATCATTAGCCATAGCCAAAGAAAAAGGGTATATCAGTGATGAAGATATTTCTAGCATAAACAAATCAGGTATCTTTGGGCAGTATTCCATAAAAAAACCATCACATAGACCAGTTGTAAATTTTTTATTAACTAACTATTTTGTTTTGCCAAGATATTGGAAAGTATTTGATCCAATATTTGCAACAAGGGTGATGAACTGGTTCCTAGTAAACATGCATATCAGACAAGATTTGTATGCTGATAAGGAGAAAGATGTTATCTTAAAAAAAGAAGGAGAGGTAAGAGATTTAGAAGAGTATTGCCCTGTTGGACTCGAGATTGGCAGAGAAGATTTTGAATTCGATAATAATTGCATAAAATGTATGTACTGTTATATTGCAGGGAAAGGAAGAATAAAAGCAGAAGGGGAATTAGGTTATATGAAGGATCAAATGAAGAGATATGAAAAATATTTTAAGAAAGAATTTTGATAAGGTGTGGATTTGAACTTGATTTATGATGCTTTATGACAATAATTGTTATAAAGAGTGAAGTTATTGAATATTGATGCCAGAAGAAATAACTTTATGTGATGTAGTCGATAAAAGTGAAGGTGGTGAAGGTGGCAAAGATGTTCAAGCACGGAAGAGGTTGTATGGTATTGCCTCTAGAATGGCAGAATATTTTCAGTTTTGGGAGATTAAAGATGGTATGCATGTCTATCTTCTAGACTTTGAATGTGATCCTAGGAGTGTGCTTAAACTTTTTAAGGATACACTTATAGCTTATTGTGGCAGGGGTGATCGATATAGCCCTGCTGAAGAGCTGGTCATAATGGAAGCGGTAATGAAAGTTAATGATGATCCCAGTAGTGGTATTGATATAAGTGGCTTATATCGTGACGTTGACAGGAAGTGGGTAAACAAATATCTTGACATGTTAGAGCGTACATAACGTAGTATTAGTTCGTGTTCACAAACTCATAAATAATTACAGCAGGCTGAGTTTGAGCTTCATCAAAATACCATGCCTTAACTGGTTTTACTTTATCTTGATTTTCTTGAGGCCAAGAATAAGTCCAATCAGGTGAAGGCTCCCAACGAGTAATTAACATGTACTTTGGTTTTAGGAGATTAATTTTTTCAGGAAATTGTTCAGCAGTAGAAGTGTAAGAATCAATGTTTCTATCAGAATAATATAACAATTGAGGCTGCCCAGAACTAATAATCCTGTCTGTAGGCTCTGAATTTTCTTTAATCCATTCACCAGCAAACTTCAAATGGATAAAAGTATCCCTTTTAGAAACAATTAATTCATCAGCGAATACAACCTGTGAATAGCCACCGAAACCTAACAATAATAAAACAATAACAACACCAAAGATTTTAGACTTAAACAGCCTATCAGAAACAGAACTTATCTTTTCAGAAGCATAACCAATCAATAAAGCAAACATTGGAAGAGTAAGCATTAGGTACCTTTCTTCAACTACAGCAGTAACCAATCCAAAAATTATTATCGGCATAAGAATCCATACAAGCATAAACAATTTCCTTCGTATCTTTTCATTTTTGAAAATAATATCCAAACCTAAAAATAACTCAGTGAAATAAGTTAAACCAAAAGCAGCTAAAAAAATAAAAGTACCTTGATATATATAATTTAAATTTTTAATATAATCAAAAATTAGAATCTCCCTGCCTGTAAAATAATGAATTAATGAACCCTTTACCCCTTCATTAGCACCTTCATAACTAAAAAATTTAATAAAGAAAGGAGTTAGAATAATTAAGAAAATAATAAGCATGATCCATAAATGTTTATTCTTAAGAAACTTTAGTTTTTCTTTGGTAATAATGTAAACTAAAATTGGAACTACAGTGATAAAATAACCCAATCTTGTAAATATTGAAAGACTGATTAGGATAGCTGCCAGATACATTAGTTTAGGCTTTTCTGGATAACCTTTTAAGAAATAATAAATACCGGGGATTATAAAAGCAAGAGCAGGAACGTCTGTTAAAAGTCTTGAAGTAAAAAATAAATGCAACCATGAAGTGCCCAAAACAAAGGCAGCAATGGCTCCAACATACTTGTTAAACCAAAATTTACCTAAAAGATAAGTATAAACAACAGCTACAAACGAGAAAACTAATTCAGTAAAATGTAAACTAAGCTCTCCTAAACCAATCTTATATAATCCTGCCCATAAAATTGGTAAGAAAAAAGTTCTTCTAAAATAATAATTATCTTCTAATGATAGATCAAAACCCCATAAACGAGCCTGAGCAAGATAAGAACCCTCATCATACCAAACAGCGGAATTAATATTAAAGTATTTCCAACGCAGAAATAAAGACAATAAGAATATTCCAGTTAAAATGTAAGGAAAATACTTTGCTGCTAAGTCGGATAATCTTTTTTCTTCCATAAACATCCAGTAAGATTATTGTTTATAAGGATTTAGCCAATTTAGTTTTACATTCATTACAGAGGGCAGTATCCCTATAATCAAAAGCATCTGGGCTATAGGGTAATAATTTTTTTAAACGATTAATGCTAACTGCTAGTATCATTGGGCAATACTTTCCACTGGGGTTTAAAAGAACATGATGAATTAAACCATTGAGATGTCCCAGCTCATGAATTGATTCTGCGCATATATGCTGAGCAGTTGGCGATTGATTTTTTATTTTAAACAATGCTGCAGAGACTATGCATACCCGTGGATTTAATCCATCTAGATATGCTCCATATAACAGGTCATCAGGTTCATCTTCGAAGTTCACTAGAAACTCGCTGGTAATTGCTAATATGTCCGTATCAAATCTCTTTTCTAAATAATCCCCGATACCTTGTTTATCGCGTCTAGTTGCAGATAACGCATAAACGTGCGGGCGATGTACCGCTAAATCTGGATGAGTATCTTGTAAAGCTTTAATTAAATTATCAGGAACACAAGTAAAAAAACAAGGATCTGTTGCTGGGTCTAAGCTTATTCTTTCTGTTAGGGTTATATGCCCTTGATTATACTGGGGGAAATTAGCATAAATGTTATCTGCCATTTCTTTTAATGTTTGAAATGGAAGTTCAGAATTTATTGGAACAATTGTTAGTCTACTCATAAATCAAACCCTATCAATAGTGATGCGTCCTCAGAAGACGGATGTAAATGGAATCTTTCAATTAAAAAACTATGAATTCTTGTACTTGGAGAACTTGAAACAACATCTTTTGCATTAATCTCCGGAAAATGTATTGGTGGAAAACAAACATGGTCAGCAAAATTATTATTCTTAATCACGATATTACTAATTGGTTCACGAAATAAAGAATTATGCAGAACCATAAGAGTAAACTGACGTTTTAAGCATTCAAAAACACCAATATTCCTTTCTTCTTCTAAATCTTTAATATTGTCCTTATCATAATCATCGAGAAGGAAACAACTATGCAAACCGGGAGTGTTATTAAGTGTGTTAATGATTTTTGATACTTTGTTCATAAATTTGGTTAAAGATTTGAATTTAAAATAGTATCTTTTACTAGCGGTATGTTTAAAATAAATGGAGGTTGCAATTTTGTATGGTAAGTAATAGATCTGAATCGTATGAGTATAGCGATAGTGTTAGAGTAACAAGAGAGGTGTTTAATTCATTATTGTACATGGCAGAAACTCATCTCTCTATGCCACATAAAAAACCACCAGATATTTCGATTAAAGTAAACAGGAAAATACATGGTAAGGCGCGTATACGCCCATTACATGTGCCAGTGCTTGAATTGTCATCATTATTATCACCTGAATCAATAATTTTCCATGAAGCAGTACATTACTTGGCTTATAGAGAAGATGGTCTTTTTTGGGGGGATAATATTGGTGGTTCAATATTTTCTACACTGCTAAATGAAACTCTTGCAGAACTTGCAACATATGAAGTTTATGGATATGGCCCTGTGTATCGGATTGATTTTTTTGATAAATGCCAAAATAATAATATAAGATTTAGCAATGGAGTAAAAATTGATAAAGCGATATTTGATATGTTGAGGTTATCTTGTAAGGTTGATGTTTTTTGGGCTAAAAAAGGTAAGCAAAAAGATAAAAAAACAGTGTTAAAAGAGTTTATTGAACTGTGTGTTGATAATAAGCATAAACTTGACTATTTCATAAAGATTCGCGCAGTAGAATGCGCAAAAAGCCTTAGAAATGCTGATTATAAAGCTAGAACATTAATGGATAGATACAAGCATACTGAAAGGGATGAGGCTGGTGCACTGATATTTTATGTTAAGAGCGTTATACCAGCTATGAGGATCAGTGAATAAGTGTTTTAACCAAATTACCAGCAATTGTTTGGTATGCCTCGCATGGAGTCCAACAGTTTGGGCAGTTTAGCTTTTCAGCATCTATTTGTGTTTTAATCACTGTTGGTTCTTTCCATAACTTTTTGATATTGTAATCATAGTCTCTTACATTACCAAGTGCTTTATCCCAAACAAGGCATGGAAATATATTTCCGTAAGGATCAAGAAAACAAGAAGAGTTTAGTGCTTTGCAAGGTAATGGTGATTTATTGCTTAATACGAATTCTTTAACGAAATGCGTGTATTTTTTTTCTAAAAAATTAATCTTAAAATCATTGCCTTGTTTAAATTTGTTGTAAGTATTAATTTCATTGATAACCCTTTGATTATATTCATCAGTCTTCTTTTGATCTTGGTTTTTAAAAAAGTGTTCTGAAGTATGATATAAATTCATGTGAATGTATTTTGGGTCAATATTGTATTTGTCTCGCATCTGCTGAATGAACGAGTCTATCTTGCCCATGTTATGCATTGATGAGGTATAGCTGATAAAAACATTAAAATGGTTGTTTTCTAATGCCTTTAATTTATTAAATGTAATCATACATCTCTTGAAAGATTGTTGCATACCGCGAACAGTTTCATGATCTGATTCAAATCCATCAATGCTGATAGAAACAACAAATCTAGGAATATTTAATGTTAAAATCTTTCTAACCTGTTCTTCTATTATGTCAGGAGTGTAACCATTTGTGGTCATATGAACTACATACAACTCTTTGTCATTTTCAGTAATAGTTTTAAGGATGGTATAAACATCACGCATGAATGGTTCTCCACCAGTTAATTGTAGCCAGGATGGCTTGGCATTTCTAAAGATTAATCCAATCTCTTCAGTGGATAGCTCTCCTTTTGTGATAGCTTTAGGGTTAGCGAGATAGTTTTTCCCTATATTACAGGTTTTACATAAGAAAGTGCAAGCATAAGTTATTGCAAAAGTGATCTTACATGGTGAGTCAAGTCTACTAAAATTAGATTTTACAAGTTTTTTAGTGATGTTGTATACTGGTTTCATTTACGTACCAATCATATGCTTCTTTCAGCATTTGGATATTATCAAATTTCGGAGTCCATCCTAATAATGTTTTTGCTTTTGTATTGTCTAATATTGAGTTCTTGTCTAAAACATAATAATGCTCTGGAGTTAAAGGTGATATCTTCAGCTTATAAAGTATTTTACATCCAGTTCTTGCTAAGATTGCTGGAACGGGCAGGACTATTGACTTTGATTTTGAATAGTCAATAAGTGATTTAAACTCTTCTTTAACAGTCGGAATATTATCAGAGCCAAGATTAAAGGTTTCACCGGGTTTAATATATTTTTCAGCAAGTAATAAAGCATCAACACAATCATGAACGCTAACCATCTGGATTTTATTATTCCCATTTCCAAAAGTTGGTAGTGGATAGCTATTATGAACATAGCTAATAAATTTTTTAAAAACACCATAAATACCAGGACCGATAATTGCCATAGGCCGAACTATTACAACATCAACTCCCTTTTTAACATATTCTTGGCATTTTATTTCAGCTTGCCATTTGGTGATACCATATGCTCCTTGTGGGTTTTTTGGATCGTCTTCTTTTAATGGAAATTGCCTGCCACCACCGTAAACACCTGAACTTGAAACGTGAACTAATTTAATATTCTTGGCAAGGCATATTTTTAAAGTATTTTCAGTACCTTTAACAATGGTATCAACATAAGCACTGTAATTTACGTTTGATTGCGGAACTAATGAAGCTAAATGAAAAATGCTATCAATATTTTTAGTAACTTTGTCAAGTGTTTCAATATTTCTTATATCGCCTTTAATAAACTCAACATCCTTGTTAGCGCAGTCTCTTATGTCTAAAACACGCACTTCTTTTTTGTGTTTAAGCAAGCTTTTGAGTAAATGCGAACCAACAAATCCAGACCCGCCTGTAACTAAGATTACCATATATCTTTAAACAACCTCCATACAAATTTCCAGCCAATTTTCCAGAGATTAATGTTTGACTTACCATGTTTTCTTTCATATTCATGAGCAGGGATTTCCTTGATGCGGTTCTTTTTTTTTAAAGCTTTTAAGATCATTTCTTGTTCAATATCAAAATCATCAGCATTTAATTTTAAATCTTTAGCAATAGATACCTTTAATGCGCGAAAACCATTTTCACAATCGCTTAGACGAACATTAAATCGATAATTAATTATCAGCTGGATGAGATTACTGCCAATATTTCGTATAAAGTTTGAGAAAGTCCCATGCAATTCATCGCTCCCTCCAAGCATGCGAGAACCAATTACCATATCTGCTTTATCTTCTTGTAAAGGTTTAATCATTCTTTGAATATCTTTTGAATCGTGGGAACCATCTGCATCCATAAATACAATAATACCATCTTGCAAATAATTTATGGCACATTTCTTAGCCTCACCATGACCTTTACCATGATCAATGATGTATTTTATTTTATTCTCCTCTAAAATTGCTTTAGTTCTATCTGAGGACTTTTTAGCAAGAATGACAAGTACTTCATCACAAAATGGTTCTGTTTCTTTGACTACCATTTTGATAGTATTCTCTTCGTTAAATGCAGGAATAACAACTGTAACTTTGTCCATGGCAAGAAACATTATGGCATGTTTAAAAGGTTTCTTGTGTTGTGTATCATGGCTGTTAATCTATGCAAATGATTATATTTAACTATGTAATTTTTTGATGATGAGGATTTATGTAGGATATGGAGATCCAATAGAAAAACAAGCGGCTGAAGAAATAGCTCCACTTTTGATAGATAACGAGTGTGTTAATGTTTTTAGTATTGTATATTCTATTCTTACTTCTGAGCCTAAATCACTTGATGATCTTTTTCTGGGGGCATTAAGCAGGGCTGGTCGAGCATTTAGAGGCGATAGTAAACTAAGTTTTGGTATAGTAAGCGGGTTATGGAGTTATGATGGTGCATCTTCCGGATGTTTTTATTCTACATTATGTGCGGTATATGATGGAAAAACACGCGCAGTTCCAGGTGTTTCGGCAGCTTTTGATGTACCTGAAGTAATTGTAGACTGTTTAGACCAAGGAGCATCAGATATTAATGAAGCATGTTATCAAGCAGGGCTTCTTGAACGTAGCCAATCAATAGATTTATTAGGGGGGATTATAGGGGCTTTAACTGGTGGGCGGGTGACAAGAAAAGACATGGTAAAACAAGCGATAGAAATGGGGTTTATGCACTTTAACCAACGTGAGCTTTATAGTCAGCGTGGTAATAAGTTTTTAAGATCGTAGATGTACGCAGCTTCTTTGTTTTTTAATAATATTATCTCATTAGGTTGAAATTGTGTCCTAACAAGATCTTCATCCTTTGGGAATTTTCCGGAGTTAGGTTTAGTATTTAAAACAATGTACCTAACAGTACGATTTAATGGTCTGAATGTTTCAACAGCGTCTATTAAAGATGGTTCTCTCTTAAATTCGTTTCTAAATGCCTGGATCCATAAGTAATACAGTAAAGATTCTTCTTGCCGTAAATAATAGTATTCCATGTTTGAAGAAATAAATGTTTCATCATCATTCAGCAATTCTTTTAACTTGTTAGCAATCTCTCCAGAAGCAAATTGATTTGGGTTATTTTCTCCGTCACAAATCTTGTTAGCTCCAGCGCAGATGATCTGGTTTTCAGAATCAAAATATGGAACTGTATTGTGAGCGATAGCAAATGAGAATATAATATAAGCAAAGAGGAACACACCAAAAGCTAGTTTTTTATTTTTAAAGAAGGATAAAAGCTTTGATTTTTCACAAAAGATTAAACTCATAATGAAAATAATTGGAATGCCATATGAAATAAAAACCCGGACTAATTCAAATGCAATTCCAAAGAATAATGCAGCCAGTAAAAATGTTAACAGGTTATACAATAAGAATTTTTCATACAATTTTTTATCTTTTTTTATTAAAATTTTTATAAGAATTAATGCGCCTATGACTAATAAGATGGTATCAATTACATTACTATGAGCAAAAAAGAAAACAAAATCTCTTCCTAATTGAACAAAATCAATTGATGGGGTGCTGATAGCAGGATTAAACTTACGATAAGTTTCTAATGTTGAAAAAAATGTGCTTGGAGATAATTTGAAAGGGAGCAGTGCAGCTATGACAAAAGCTACCAAAGAGGCAATACCAATCTTTAAAGGATTTGAAAGATTTATTTTTGATTCATCGTTAAAAGATCCATCAATCTTTGAAATAGCTTTTTTACAGAATGTTTTGACTGATTCATAGTTCTTGTCCATTAGCAAGGATAAGATTAAAGCTAAGAGCGCACCACCATACCATTTTGTAGCCTGTGCTAGCCCAATAAGGAAGGCAGCAACAACAAAGAAAAAAAACTCTATTTTAGAATTATTATCTGCATGATAGGCCTTCCAGCAAAAATATGTTGCTAGTATAAACAAGAAGAATAATATTATATCTTCTTTAATCCACCGAGACATAACAAGCAGGCCAGGATAAAATGCGTAAAAAGATACAGCCCATAGCGCAGAAAAACGATTTAGTAAAGTAAATGCTAGTATGATAATACCAAATAAAGATAGTAATCCAAAAATAAACATTGGAGCGTGGCAGTAACCAATAGCATTAATCATTTGTTTACCAACCAGAGCTTCACGCCCTGGATAAAAAACAGGCGCGATATCACGAACTTGAGAAAAATCTTCTCCGGAGGTGATACATCCTGCCCCAATAATTAGATTTCCAAGCGGCGGGGCTGCATTAGTAGCTAAACCAGGAAAGTAATTGTACGGGGGATAAAACCAAAAGAGACTACCTGGAACTGCAGACATATCGTCGCCCCAATACCCCACATTTTTGTAATCTTCAAACCTAACAAAAATTCCAAGAATAATAATAAGCAAAAGAAAGCATAATACGAATTTGTCTTTGAATATTTTTTCTTTTA
>JBBSWJ010000019.1:51182-72163 GCA_038046345.1 Nanobdellota archaeon
GGTATCTGATGGATCATAGCGTGGATCTAGTTTGCTAAGCATAGCTCTAGCTTCGTGGTCATTTGGTTTAATTAGTCTAGCATCAGCATACGATAAGTAAGCAGCAGTTCGTGGATCAACAATTAATGGTATACCCAAATTTTTAATAGCAAAAACTACCCCTTTTTTAGCTATTCCTTTAGAATAGTCAGATAGTAAGACCACGTCATAATAATTTTTATTGGCTATAATTGTGTTTACAATTTTGTTTTTATCATCTACATGAAGCCCCGGCGTTTCTTTATCATGTCTTAATCCTGTTGGCATGTTATTCCTGTTAGTGGCAAAAAAACGGATTTTAGTAGTTGTTTGAGCATTATCTGAAAGTTCTAAACCTGATGTATCAATGCCACCCGGTAGTTTACCTACTAGCGAGGTTATACTTTCCATAAAATTTTCAGCGTGTTCATCATTTCCCAGAGTACCTACAGTTAGTACATGCGCTCCTAAGGCCGCAATGTTAACTGTGCTGTTTCCGGCCCCACCGGGCGTGAATGTTTTGTACTGCTCTAAAAAGACAGGTACTGTAGATTCTGGTGATACTCTTGTGACTTCACCAAAAAAAGATTTATCGAGCATAAAATCACCAACAACCATTACTCTTACTTTAGCAAAACTTTTCGTTGTTAAAACTATATTGTCCATAGCAGTTCAAATAAAAATCTTGTTTAAAATGATTATTGTGATAGAGTTTTCACTAGCTTAATCTTTGATTATATGCAACTATTGTTGAGTAATGAAAAAATAGTAAGATGGATATTAATAGAAGTACTTAGAGAGTATAAAGGATATAAGAGGTATAAAAATGTTTAGACAAATAAAAACAGCATTTAGAAGCGCAGTAAAAGATTTAGTAGCATTTATGCCAGGTTCAATAACTGCGCAAGCACCATGTTTTACAGAAAGTTACCAAGATGTATTACTAAGCCATAGAAATGAGTAGAAACAGAAAGATCTGATTGATGTCTAAACCTTTAGTTTATATAGTGTAAATACTTAACTTCATGATGACTTTTGTTACAATAGCAAAAAATCTTGTTTTAGGATTAGGAATATTAATTGTATTTATGCTAGTGTTAGGATACGGATTCAGTGCATTATATCCAAGCCCAGAATATCATAATTATTGCAAAGAAAAAATGAGGGAACCAAAAATTTCTTACATCCCAGAATACGCACAACAATGTGACAATGCGTTTAATTTATTACAAAATAAAGTTAATGAATGCAGCTTTAATGAAGGTCTTCCAATATTTGAGTACGATCAAAATAATTGCCCAAAAGATGTGAAATGTGATTTTTGTAATTTAGAATATAATCAAGCAAGAGACTCTTACAGCAATGTCGTATTTGTAGCATCATTACTTATAGGGGTATTGGTAATTATAATTGGAGTGGTTATTTTTACTATAGAACCAGTTGGAACTGCGCTAATAGCCTCAGGCATAGGTGCAATAATCTATGGAACAATCGTTAACTGGAGAAACTTTGGGGATTTATGGAGATTTATATTATTGTTTATTGCTTTAGTATTCTTAATCATTCTAGCAATATTTTTGAATAAGAAAAAAGTTTTAAAAAAGAAATAAATTATTTATTATAAATACTTGGATCTTTAACATTAGCCCAATAAAAAGCAGCTTGTCTTTGACGGCAATTAGAACAATAACCACAATGAGCTGGTAAATTATTTTTAAAATCGCTACCAGTATAACAACTGTAAGTAAATTCTAAAGGAACTTTTAGTTTTTGAGCTAAACTAACAATTTCATCTTTATCAAAATCAATTAATGGAGCAATTACTTTATAACCACCATGATGAGTGCACTCTTCTGCAAGATTATTAATGGCGTTAACAAAACTTGGAGTAGAATCCTTAAAAGTTATCTGGCCCTCCTTTTTTATGCCGATTATTATGTCGTATCGCTCTTTAGTTTTAATAAATAAAGATTCAGCATGAGCCAGGGCAGAAATTAAAAATAAAGCATTTCTGCAAGGAACATACCAATTCAGCACATCTTTTTTTTCACGCTTAATATCTTCAAGATCTTTCATGGTAGTTTCTTGAACTGTTTTATTAGAATTGATCATTGAAGTGCTAATATCATTAAGCCATCTGATATCAATAACTTTAAAAGAAACGTTAAGTTTTTTAGCAATGGCTTTCATACAAAAAAGCTCTTCACCTAAACATCGTTGTCCATAATCAAAGAATAATAAACTAATTTTTTCATAATTTCTCTTAACATAATAAGCAGCAGTAACGCTGTCCAATCCGCCGGAAGTTACCACAATTGCATTACTCATTTTATTCAATGATACAAAAATCTTATAAATATTATCCTGTCCATGATGGCATGGTTATAGCAAAAGATCTGAAAGAAGGGGATAAAATCACCTATGAAGGAGCTGTATTTGAAATAAAAAAAATACAAATTTCTAAAATAGGGAAGCATGGGAGATCTAAATGCAGATTAGAAGTTGTTAACAAAGAAACAAAAGAAGAACTAATATTGATTAAACCATCAGAACAAGAATTTGAAACTGTATCATAATGATATACATAGTAATTACTAGCTACAATGAACCGCTTGCTACAATAAAAGCAATAGAGTCAGTACTAAAGCAAGAATTTTCTAAAGAGTTTAAGCTAATAATCGCAGATCCCTTTGAAGACGTGTTATGGGATTTAGAAGAAAAATTTGGAAATAAAATTGAGTATTACCAGGATGAAGGGAAAGGTAAAAGTGTTACACTAAATCAGATCATAAAACAGTATTACTCAAAAAATAAAGATGAAATATTTATATTTACAGACGGAGATGTTTATCTAACAGAAGGAAGCATACAGAAAATAATTGATGCTTTTGAAGATAAAACTATTGGAGTAGTATGCGGGCAGCCAATTTCTATGAATTCTAAAGATAATATGCTAGGGTATTGGTCTCACTTGTTATTATCTGAGATGAATAAAACAAGAAAAAAAGCTCATCAAAAGAAAGAATTCTTTGAAGTAAGCGGGTACTTGTTTGCAATGAGAAATGGGGTAATAAATAGTTTTCCTGTAAATGCTTCTGAAGATAATGTGATACCAGCATTGTTTTGGAGTAAAGGGTATAAAATTGGTTATGCAGAAGAAGCAAAAGTGATGGTACTTAATCCGCAAAACTTTAAAGACTGGGTAATACAGAAAAAGAGAAATTTGAAAGGGCATATCTCATTAAAGTACGTGAATGCTAAAAACACACCAAGGAAAAATACATTCTTTGGAGAAGCAATTAGGGGTTTAAGATTTGTATTTATTTATCCTAGCAATGTTAAAGAATTCTTTTGGACTTTTGGAGTGTTATATGGAAGGTTACACGTATGGGCATTAGCATATTATGAAAGTAAGTTTAAAGAGGATTATAAAGATGGCTGGAGGGAAGAGACTACAGATTCAACAAAACCTCTTGATTAATATTTTTTAAAGTGTTATTATTGATTTGGATAATCTTAATCCTTTCAGGAAAAGCTTTAGCAATATCCTTAAAACCTTGGTCTAATTTTTTTAGGAAAAGTTTTTCTTCTGTTGAATATTTTTTTTGATTTCTTTCTTCAGCCCTTTTAATACAACTTTCAAAAGAATCTGTTAATAAAATTGTTTTATCCGGAACATTGCCTAAAAGTTTTCTTTTTTCCCAAAGTTTTTTAAAATTTGTAATTAAATCACCTTTAAGTTGAACTGCAGTGTATAAGCATGTAGTATCTGCGCCACGATCTTGCAAAACTATTTTGTTATTTTTTATGCTTGGAGCTACTTTCTCTTGGTGTATTATTGAATCTACTTTTGAAAACGCTTCAAATTCTATCATTGGTTTGTTGCTTCTAAAAAAAATATCGTTATTTTTTAATGAGTTAATAATTTTTAGTGCTTCACCATCGCATTCGTCATCGAGAATAACCTCAAACTTAGGATTATTTTTTAGCTTTCTTAAGAAAAAACTTTTTCCTACGCCTTCAAGCCCTTCAAAGGTTATGTACATTTTTTAAAACCATCCTTAATTCTTTTATGGAGTGTACTAATTTAGCTGATTGGCTGATCATGGGGTTAAGAGTAGTTAATCTTGAATCTGTAACAAGCCCAATACATTTGATGTTTTTACTGAAAGCATAACCAAGCTCCCAAGCAGTGCCGGAGTCAATATCATTCCCGCTTAATATTGCGATTATCATTTGGCAGGTGTCAATGCCTGCTTTATCTTTTTTGAAAATAATCTTTTCATCTGTGCCTTTGCTTATTAAACCTGCATCTCTATGCGGGAGAAATGTGTCAAATCCAAGGTCTTTGCATACCCTATTAACCTCTTCTAACAGCGTTCTTTCAATCTCACTGAATAATGGTCCTGCAATATATACTATCATTTTGTATGTTTAAATTAGGAAGATTAAAAAAACTTACCATGCCATTTTAAGAAATGGAAATAAAATGGAATAGAAACTGTAAAGAATATAATGGAGTATATGCGTGTGATATCCTAAAAAGTGAAGGATATAACAGCTGTAATGACTGCGATTTTTATGAGCCAAGAGGCAAAAAAATATTTATAATAAAACTAGGCGCATCAGGCGATGTATTAAGAACAACACCAATCTTAAAGGCAATAAAAAAGAAATATGGAAGCGACTGTCATATCACATGGTTAACAAAAGATTTCAATAGAGAATTATTATACGAGAATGAACTAATTGATGAAGTGATAACATTAAGCGAAGATATAATGAGATTAAAATATGAACAATTTGATGTTTTATTCAATTTTGAGATTGATACACCGGCTACACTTATAGCCAGAGAGATAAATGCTGTACAGAAATTTGGATACTTTTTTGACAGTGACGGCCATCCATCAGCGTATAACCCTAAAGCAGAATTTTATCTAAACAGAGCATTATCAGACAAGATAAACAAAAGCAACACCAAGACATATCAAGAGATGATATTTGAAATAGCAGAATTAGATTACAACCAGGAAGATTATATCTTGAACTTAACTGACGATGAGAAAGAATTAAGCGTTAAACTAAGAGAGCCTTACAAAGGACTACCAATAATTGGAGTTGTAGTCGGAGCAGGATCAAGATGGCCATCTAAACAATGGGACAGAGATAATTTAATCGGTCTAATCAAAAAACTCCGCGGTGTAATATTATTATTATCCGGACCAAATGAACCTGAAGGGATACAGCAAGAAATAGTAAAGGAACTAAAAAATCATCAATTTCCAATAATGATGAATAACCCGCATAATACCCTAAGAGAGTTTATCAGCGCAGTAAACGCATGTGACTTGTTTATTTGCGGAGACAGCTTAGCTTTACATATAGCATTAGCTTTACAAAAAAAAACAGTTGGGCTATTTTTTTGCACTCCAGACTGGGAGGTTGAAGGCTATGGCAGGTTAAAGAAATTAGTAAGCCCGTTGTTAATGAAGCATTTCTATACCGATGAGAAAGTAAAAGAACTAGGAACAAGTATTACAATAAAAGAAGTTATAGAAAAAGTTAAAGAATTTCAAACTAATTAGAAAAGATGATAACATGGATATAATTCAATCTATAGGAGTAATAAAAAAAGAAGCAGAGATTTTTATAGCACAAGTTCTTTTAAGACTGCAAGAAGAAGGAATCAATTTTAGTCATAGCCCAATAGGCCATGTCTGCTATCAAGTAGCTAATGTAAATAGATATAAAGAATTACACCAAGTATTATTAGATGATGGAAATGAAGTAATATATGATAATATGTTTAAACTTAAAACACCAATAAACTGTAACTCAATATTTGGGGAGTATAATGTTTCATGCTTAGAACTACTAGCACCGCGAGGAGAAAAGCTTTCTAGTGAAGGTTTTAGGCGTTTAGAATTTTTAGTATCAGACATTAATCAATTTGCAGAACTTTATCCAGTATTCTCAAATACTGATATATCACCGGGAAGAAGAACATGCAGTGCTGTATTTGATGGGGTTACAGTAAAGGTTGCTGAATACAGTTAGTGATGATACCAAGAGAAAATTAAGCCCGATATCTAACCTTGTTATATTGTTTACTTGTTATTTTTTTCTAAGATCTTTTTAATCAACATTTTGGCTGCATGAAAATTCTGTTCTCTGTAAGAGAAAGGTCCAAATATTCCTTTGAAGCTATCATTAAATTGTGGCTTGTTAAGAAAGTCTGATTGTTTTTTTATTGATTCTTTTAGCTTGTTTACATCTCCTTTTTGCAAATGCTTTTTAAGCCTTCCAATATTGCATGGCATTAATGCAACAATGTCTCTAATATCAGATAGTCTACCGCTATGTAATTTCATAGCAATGAGGAGTTCTTTCTCCGGAGTTAAAAATTCAAAATTATTTAGTTTTCTTTTTGTAGAATTTCCTTTGATATAATCTAACCCCCATATTGCGTCTGTTGTCCTAGAAACTAAGCCATTAATCAGCAAATCAATGTCTATAGGAAGATTTTTCATCTTCTTTGTAAACCGTTTAAAATTAGCTCCATAAATTAATTCTACATTTTTTTCATAGTGTAAGGTGTAACCTTCTTTTTTTAGAAGCTTTTCATATACCATGAGCTCTTCTTCTTTTATTACTATGTCTAAATCAATTGAGAATCTTTTTTTGTAAGTTGAAACTGCGTAACCGCCCACTACTACAAAGTATAATTTTTTGTCTAAAAGAAGATTAATGATCCTCATAACTTCTTGTTCTCTTTCCAGCAATCCAATCCGTGAATTAGTTTTATACATTTGTTGATATCTCTGCGTATCTTTCGTTTAATCTTAAATTGTAAATCTTGTTTAATTGCTCTAAGATGTTTTCTAAATGTAATTCTTTCCCCCAATTAACTAATTCATTTAAGGGCATAACAGGTATACCATTTATTTTTTCTATTTTTAAATTATCTTTCTCTATAACCCAGACTAATGGTCTTTTGTTATTTTTTTCTCCTTCAGTATAACTAATTCCTTCTTTTTTCAAGGCTTTTTTTAATTTATCTTCATCTTTTTTTTCAACTTCTAAAAAATAAATTCTATCGTAGAAATCTCCTGTGATAAAACCACCTTTTGTCCATATCGCTGCAGCTGTTCCTTTTACAAATCTTATTCTTAATTTTAATATTTTAATTAAATCCCAAAAGTTATTATCTTTTTCAATAACAGAAGTAGCAGTATCTAATTCTTTAAATTTTTTGTAGATTAAATTCTTGTTAATTTTGATGATATTTTTATTTCCATTTCTGATTAAATTAATAACTTCGTACTTTTCTAATTCTAATACCCATTTGTAAACTGCAGAATAAGCAAATCCAATCTTAGAAGCTAAGCTATAAATGCTTTCTCCGTCTTCTGCATTTTTTACTATGCTCATTGTTATTTCATTTACTATTACCATTATCTTTAGAAAGATAATGAATTTAAATACTTTTCTATTGTTTTTATTCTATGTAGTTAGAAGACTTAAAAGAAAATCAAGCCTGATATCTAACCTTGTCATACCAAGACCTAAATGATAAAGGCATTCTTCTGAAAATAGGTTTAGCTAAATTTTCCCTAAAAAAATCCATAGACTGAACAACAGTACCAGCAGCATAAGTTGGAGTTAAATGTTTTTCATTAAAGGTTACAGATGAATCTTTGATTAACCTATTAAGAACAGAAGCAGGGATTAAACCATAACGCATGTCTGTGCATGGCCCACGCATCAGATTAAGGACTAGGGATAAGTACATATTCTTTTTCTTAAGCTTAATATGCTTCCAACGATCCCAATAGTTCAAATCAGATGCAGTATCCTTACCATCTTTAATAAACCCATCTTGAATAGCTTTTCGATATAATGGAGTTCCTTCAAAGAATATCAAGTTATTTACAGACAGATAGAAGGGTTTAGGTAATTGTCTGATTAGATTAATAGTAGCAAGAACATCTTCACGAGTCTCATATGGATTACAGGCAATAATATCATACATGACAGTAAGCTTATCCTTAAATTTGTTAACCGCTATAGCAGACTTAATAACCTGAGCAGCTGAAATGAATCTATTATATAATTTAAAGTTTAGCTGATCACTACCTGACTGAATCCCAACAATAATATCTGATAAACCAGCGTCAACTAATAAGGAAAGTTTCTCAGAAGAAATAACCTCATTACTAATACTTGCCGGTTCTGTTAAGCACTTCATTCTTAGTCCTACTTTCTCTTTGTATTTCTCAGAAAACTCTCTTAACCACTCAATTGGTCTGATCAAAAAAGTTTCATCGCGTATGTCAATTACACTAATAGAAGGAAAACGATTCTTTAAATCAACAAATTCTTCAATAACGTAATCAACAGAATGAGTTCTTAATAAATCAGACTTACCTTTGTAAATTTCTCTAAGAATATTATTCGTACAATAACTGCAAGCCTGGGGGCAACCGCGCTCAGTTTGGAAAAAAAGCATACCACCAATATGGCGTTCTTCAAAATGGATTAGTTTACTATTTTCTAAAATTAATTGAGAATCAATATCAAAATCCTGATGTGGAAGCATATCTAGATCATGAATTGGTGGGCGAACATGGTTTTTAGTTTCAGTTTTGTTGGTTCTAACCCATAAGTTAGGAATCTTAGAAATATCTTGGTTTCTTTCCAATGAATTGGCCAAGTCAACAAAAGCATCTTCAGCTTCTCCCACCGCAATAATATCACAATATTTGAAACAATCTTCTGGAAAAAAAGTAGGGTGCGGACCGCCCCAAACAACCGGAATATTAAGTTTTTTTCCTAAACTAATTAATTGTTTTGCGCGGTCGTTGGTAGAAGCATAAGCATTAATGCCAATAAGTTTACAGTCTGATATTTTAGATTCAACTTGATTTAAAACATCTACAGGATATTTAATGGAGTAGTCTTCCGGTAAAGGAAGGAAAATTAATTGGACTTGATGTTCTTTAGACTTAAGGTAAGAAGAAATTGTTCTCAGCCCTTGGTCTGCAGGGAAAGTGCTTGTTGAAAGAAGTGCAATCTTCATTTTGTTGTTAAAAGAGATTGGTTTAAAATTGTTTCGTACCGATTAACAGCCGTTATATTTTAACAGGCTCATCCTGAACATATTTTAATCCTTTTTTTAAAGCAATTTCTGCATTATGGAGCTCCTTACCAAGATAAGCAGCATGTTGCAAAGAACCAACAAGTTTTTCGCGAATAATAGTATTAAAAATCTCTGTAGAGCTCTTACCTGTAATGATTGTATCCACAATATTTCTTTCAATACAGTGCCCAGCTTCTATAATCTTATTTTTAGAGTCAATACGAATTAAGAAATAACCTAATGGATCCATACGCCATTCTTTTAAATCGTTGTAATGAGCAGTAATTTGTTTTAGTTTATTAGACGAAGATAAGTTCATAGAAACAATTTCTTTATTAGTGGTAAGATTAATTATCCCGATAGCGTTTACTGGGCAAGATTTAGCAGCAATAATCATTTTTTCTTTTTCAGCTTCATTTGGAATAATATCTAAATGAGAGATATCATTATGAGTTTCAGAATTAATCAATTCAGCTTTATTTTCAATTATTTTAAAATTATCCGGGCTCTCAGTGACGCACATGCCAGCACCAATACATTTACCACGATCAAGTTTGATACGCCATTGTTCACTCATTATAAGCTTCCTCCATATAACGTTGAGATATTAAATCCCAATCAAAAGACTTTGCCTTTAGCTCATTATTACCAGCAAATTTGTCGGCAAGCTCTTTGTTATCAAGAACTTCTAAGATCTTTTGTTTTAAAGTTTTTCTATCGCCATAATCTACGAGAAAACCGTTTACTCCATCTTTTACTTCATAAGGTACTCCATTGCAAGGTGAGGCAATTATTGGTAATTTAGAAGCCATCGCCTCAAAAATAGTTAATGGGAGACCCTCCCTGTAGCTTGGCAGGACATAAACATCAGCAGCTTGATACATCTCCTGCCTTTCAGAATAACCGGTTATAGCACCAAGTAAAAACATTCTTGGCTGATCTTTAATAATGTTTTTTACATCTTGTTCTTTGCCTTCATCAGGACCAACAAAAACAAAAGAAATATCTTTACGTACATTAACAATTTCAGTACCTACTTCTGCAAGGACATCAGGGCCTTTAGTTGGATTTAAACGCCCAAAAAATAAAACCATCTTCCCGTTTGGAATGTTATATTTTTTTTTGAAATTGTTATTTTTAATCCGTGAAAAAAAAGATTTGTCCATACCGTTAGGGATATTAACTACCTCAGATATTGGCACCCATTTTTTTAATATGGAATATTCCCATGGGGTAATAGCTACAACTTTGTCAATGAGTCTAAAAGATATGTGGTTGAATATTTTTTCATTTAGAAAGACCAGAATTCTTAATATTTTTCTTCTGTACTTATCTGTCCATGGACAATGAGTCGTATGAACATGTCTAGCCCCAGAAATTTTAGCAATAATACCAGCAAATAGAACATATGCATGGCCTGACACATGAGAATGGATTATGTCAAACTTTTTTTGTTTAATGAATTTTAAGAATATTCCCGGCCAAATAAATGTGCTTAGTGATAAACGGAACCAGTATCTTGATCGATGAACATGGATGTTATTAATTATTTCTTCTTTTTTTTTAATTCTTTTGTATTTGTCAGAGTCACAACAAAATACATGAACTTCGTGTCCTTGAGCAGCTTGACGTTCTGCAAGCTCTTGCATAACCATTTCTACACCCCCAAAAGTGGGGGCATAAAACATGTTAACATGTGCGATTCTCATATTTTACTTAAAACCTCGTCTACAGTGATGGATTTCATGCATTCCATGAACCTTTTTCCCTTGAGAGAACAAGTATACTGATGGCAAGTAGTGCATACTTCATTATGAAATATAACGGTGGACTCCTTTGTTAACGGTTTCCAAACATTTGGCTCGCCTGCACCAAATAAGCTAATTACCTTTTTATTAAACGCAGCAGCAACATGCATAGCGCTAGTATCAACGCTGATTACATACGCTGCGTTTTTAATTATAGCAAAAAACTCCTTAAGGCTTGAGCCCGCGAAGTTTTTAGATTGCTTCTTCGTTGTTAGAGCTATGATCTCCTGATTATAATTGTGCTGTTCTTTAGACCCAGTGAAGATGACCGGTAAATCTAATTTGTCTGCTAGATCTGCCCAGTTGCGTATTGACCAGTTATGGGATGGATAGTTAGCAGCTGCGTGAAATACTACATATCTTTTTGGTAAATCGTTTAAAATTGTTTTTTCTACTTTTGGATCTGTATATATTTTTGGAAAAATATCTTTGGTGGTTATACCTATAGTTTTTATCACATCAAGATTATCTAAAATCTTAAGCTTCCATTTTTTAGTAGGCTTTGTTTTTCTATGCAAGAAAAAACCTTTACCTTCCAGTATCCCAGCACGACAAGAGCCAATACGAAATGGAATGTGTTTTGTTAATGTTGAGATTTTAAATGAACCTGGATGGAGTATAATTGCAAGGTCATAATTAGGGATTGAGTTTGGTAAATTCTTTGGATTCCATTCAATAATTTTGTTTAAATGAGGGTTATTGTATAAGACATCTTTCATACCAACAGGGACAGCTATGTCAATTTTTGCTTTAGGGAAATGTTCCTTTAAAGCGCTTATTGTAGGCGTTGAAACAATTAAATCTCCAATATACTTTAGCTCGATTATTAAGATACTTTTTGGTTTTAGTTGTGGTTTGAATTTTCTAAAACTAAAGATTTTCCATATGATGTAGTCTAAATACCAGAACACAGTGCGTAGTTTTCTGAGTAGTTTGAAACGTAATCTTTCCATATTTTTTTGGGATAGTAAAGCTTTAAAAATATATGGTTGGATCAGGTGGTATGAATTATAAACTGTAAGATAACTTTTTAAATGTCATATTAATTCAAGTTGGCATGTGGAAAAATAAAACTGTATCAGTAGTATTCCCAACTTATAACGAAAAAGAAAGTATAAAGGATGCGATAGAAGAATTTTTTGCAACTGGTTACGTTGATGAAATAATTGTAATAAATAATAATGCGGCAAAAGGTACTGAAGAAGAAGTAAAAAAGACCAAAGCAAAACACATAATAGAAACTACTCAAGGTTATGGGTATTCAATAAGACGTGGATTGAAGGAGGCTAAAGGAGATTATGTGATAGTATCTGAACCAGATGGTACTTTTGTTGGGAATGATGTTATAAAGTTATTAGCTTATTCAGATGATTTTGATGCGGTGTTCGGAACAAGAACTTCGTCTATACTGATTGGTGATGGGGCTAATATGGGTTTGTTTTTGAAATATGGAAATTTCTTTGTGGCGAAGTACATGGAACTTCTGTTTAACACACATCAATTAACTGATGCTGGTTGCACAATGCGCTTAATTAAAAGGAATAGCCTGAGCAAAATAAATAATTCATTTAGGATTGGTGGAAATTCGTTTGGTCCAGAGATGATGATGTTAATATTTATTCATAAGATAAGCTCAATTGAAATACCGCTTAATTATCGGGAGAGAGTTGGAGAAAGCAGTGTAACGGGGAGCTTTTGGAAGGCGTTAAAACTTGGTTTTCAGATGATATTCATTGTGACTAAGGTTAGATTTCTTAGTTTATTTGGGTTGTATAAATGATTTTAATTACTGTAAAGATATAACATAACCTTAAACAATAAGTTCCTTTACTTATTTCTCATGGTTACAAAAAGAACACTGGAACAAGAAGAATTTGTTCAGATGGTTGTAAGAAAAGCAAACAGCCAAGATGAACAAGCAAAACCTCACGAGCCAATTGTGCAAGATCCTGAAGAAATTGAAAAGATGACAAAGAGATTAACTGATAAGCATGCTGATCAGAAGTAATTATTATTTTTTTGAAAATAAATAATCTTTTATTGTTTTTATAATCCTTGATAATATTGATGGTTGATCCCATGAGAAATCTTCAAAACTTTTATCAACTTCTTCTTCAAGTGTGGTAAACTTGTTGACAGCTAATGATGGAGCTTCTTTGTTGTTATCCATGGCTCTTATTTTTTTAACGTTTCTAACATAAACTGGCAAAAAAAGAAGCGGATCATAACAGATTGTTACATCTCTATCTGGTGTCCTGCTGTCGATATCTTGAAGCATTAAAAATTCATCAAGCACGTGTGGAAAAACCCCGATGCTTAATATTCCATGATCATACCTGATGAGATCATCTCCTTCCATTCTAACTGAATCTATTGATAAATAATCTTTAACACCTTTTCCGTTGGTAACATAAAAACCTTTTTTATCATAACCAAATTCCATGAAAAATATTTCCCCCGAATCTATTTAGTGGTAACACTATGCTCGCAATGCTCTTTAGCAATTTCTATAAATCTTTTATTAAATATAATATTTCCCCAATTAAACTCTTGACTACTGGCAACTCTGTATACTTCATCAACACCTATAGTTTCAATTGTACGGTCAATACCAACATAAAAAGTAGGTGTTGTGACAGCTGGGTCGTTTTCTTTTTTTCTGCCCACATTTTCATCCTGTTGGTGGATCATGGCAAATGGGAATGGCCCAGTAATTACTGATCCATCTTCAAGTCTGACGCATGTAACAAGATATGAATCATTCCACTTATTACCATTTGTGTCATAAGGGTAGACTTCTATTTGCGGAGGTAAATCAAATAAATAGCCTGTTTGGTTTAAGGGTTCTACTTCGGGAAATCTAAATGAAGGTGCAACTAACTCAAAACTGAGTAATGGTTCAGTTAATTTGCGTGCAGGCTGATCAGCAGTGTTTGCATTTCCTGCTCTCATAACTAATGCAGTCAAAGCAAGTGTGATAAATCTTTTCACGATATTTTAGAGATTTAAAACCTTAAAAAAGTTACTTTGGATAAATATGCCTGTTGTGAACTATATATTCTGATAATAAGAATACACTTTTAAATAAAATAGCTAAGTAAAAGCTTATGGAAAGAAAAGAGCTATATTTAGTCAGCGGAATTTTATTACTTTTTTTCTTATCATTTTATGCAGCTTTAGTGATCTCACCAACAAGAGCGGTTACAACAAATGCTGATCTGTATAGAATGACCGGAGTATGGGATAGCATAATAAAACCAGAACTTGCAAAAGGATCATTCCCGCTGTGGAATCAATATGTTTATTCTGGAACACCATTAATTGCGAATACACTAACAGCAGCGTTTCACCCGTTAAGCGCGGTGTATTATATCATACCGTTTAGTTATGCATACATCTTTGTAAAAATATTTTCATTGTTATTTATGAGTGTTACATTTTATATGTTTTTAAGAGCTATAACACTCAGAAGATTGCCTTCTTTATTCGGAGCAATAGTTGTAGGTTTTGCAGGGATAATCACTATATGGGCCGGGGTGATATCATTTATGAACTCTTTCATGCTCTTCCCGTTATTGCTGATATTATCTGAGAAACTGATAACAAAAAAAACAATAAACTACGCTGTATGTATCGGAGTAATATTAGCAATTGCAATATTGGGCTCTGGACCGCAATTTGTGCTTTATCTAACAATGCTTACCTTGTTCTATATTTTGTTAAGGTGGATACAAACAACTAGTATACGATCCAGTGATGTAAAAGGTATAACCTTATCATTAATAATAATAGCAGTTATCACAGTGTCATTAGCTGCAATACAGCTGGTACCAACAATAGAACTCCTTGATTATTCAATACGTGATCAAGGATTAAGTTATAATGAAGCAACAGTTCATTCCTTACATCCAGCTAATCTGATAAGCTTTGTAATACCTGAATTTTATGGTAAAGGAGACTATTACTGGGGTTTTTGGAAAAGCTCAAGTTTCTTTGAAGGGTATATATTTATTGGGGTAACAACATTCTTGCTAATCTTTTTTGCAATTTTTACTGTAAGAAATAAATTCTTTACAACATTCAGCCTGATGGGCTTGTTTTCAATATTTTTTGCTTTAGGGAGATATAACCCGCTGTACTACTATATGTGGAAGTACATCCCGTTTCTAGGTGTTATAAGAGCGCCAGGACGTATAATGCTGTTTTTTGTGTTTATAGGCGCAGCAATTGCAGCGATGGGGCTGGACTCTGTGTATAGTGTTAACAAAGAAAAACTGAAAACTTATTGGAAGATACTAGCCGGGTTTTTATTTTTATTTATATTAATACTGGCATTTGCTTTATTGTTTAAACCAATAATAATTCAGACTGGCGAGAGGATAGTAAACACTTTATTTATTCAATATTCAGATGCATCTAGGTTTGTGAGGGAAGGTATAATTTTACCTGCATTGCTTGAAAAAGTGCCAATAGTGTATAATAATCTCATTAAAGGCTTAGTGATATTTATCTTGACAATAAGCGCTATAATCGTTTCTTTTAAGATGTACCTATCTGAAAAAGTTAGTCTTAAAAAATTTGTAATGATAATAATTTTGATACTACTTTTTGAGCTGCTCTTCTTTTCAGGTAGAGTGATATCTGCTAAAAACTTTGATGATAAATTTTATACCGACGAGTTAATTGAAACAGTAAAGAATAACAACGGGAATGGCCGGGTTTTAGTATTAAGGGGATTTGATAGTAAGGATTATCTTCCACAGTATATAGCAGTTTATCATGGAATAGAAAAGGTAGGCGGCTGTGATGCAATATCAATAAAAGAGTATTACAAAACATTGTGTATAATTGGAGATTGTGAAGTAAAACCTACAGAGTGCATACCAATTGAAGTGTTAACAAACCCGCAGCTGATTAATAAGTTTAATGTTGATTTTGTAATAAGCAACGAAGAATTAGACATTCCATGGCTTGATAGAGTTAACTTGAAGAGACGTGATGCATATATGTATTTTAATCGTAAATCTAATGGGGCAGCATTCTTTGCAACACATGTACTAAGGACAAATAATCAAACTGAAGTTTTAGAAACATTAAGGGATCCATTTACTTCAGTAGCATCAATTAATCTTCCTGTTGGGCGTGGTTCTGTAGACTTAATAGAAAAAAAATCAAACAAAATAAGATACAATGTTCGAGGAGAAGGACTCTTAGTATTATCTGAAGTGTGGTATCCCGGATGGACAGCAAGATTAAATGATAAACCATTGGAAATACATCGAGTGGATAATACTTTGAAAGGGGTAGTTATAAGCGAGAATGGTGAATTAGTTCTTGAATATAAACCCAAATCATTCAGAACTGGGTTGTACATAACTCTTATGGCAGTTGTACTTGTTATTGGTTTTTTCTTAACCCAATTTTTGATAAGGTTGAGTAAAAAATAAGCTTGTCGTTGTCTTCAAATGAACGAGTTATAAACAATGTTAATAAGTATATCACCCCAAACATCATTGCTCCGATAATTATCATAAAAGTACTGTTAAAGTTAAATCTTGATACTATAACCCATAAAACTGAACTGGCTATTAATAGAGCAATTGATACATTTATCATACATGATGAAAATGGGTTTACTCTTGTAAAATAAATAGCTTCTGCTAACATTAGGATGCCCATAATAATCAAAGCAATACATGTGCTTATACTTGCGCCGATAATACCATATTTTGGAATTAGAATTAGATTTAGAAAAAAGTTAATTAAAGCTGCGCTTACATTATTTAAAAAAATTAGTTTTGTATGATGCAGTGCTAAAAGGATATTATTTCCAGGGATTAACAGGAAATGTATGAAATAACCAATACTTAATATTACTAAAGCTGCTGATCCAAGTGCGTATTCTTTACCGAAAACAACATTTAGAAATTGTTTAGAAAAAATAATCATCAATAAAAAAAATGCACCATTAACCAATATAATCCATTTTGTTATTGTCTTGTACAAAGAAATAAATTCTTCTTCTTTAAATGTTTTGAAAGTACTAAGAACTGGCAGAAAAATTGCTGTCAAAGCGTTTGGGAATACCATCAAAACTTGAGCCGTTGGAAGTGCAGCATTATATATGCCAACTGTGGATGCATTTTCAAAATAACCAAGCATTAAAGTATCAATCCATAATATAACCAAATATACCATAATGCTAAACATTAAAGGTAATGAGTAAACAAATAATGGTTTTGCAGAGTATGATTTATCTGGTTTGGTGTTTATTAAAGAAAAAACTTTTTTTTCTAATAGATAAAATGCAATGATTGTACTGGCTGTAACACCCAGGATGTAAGCTAAAACTGCACCAAAAGCGTTAAAGCCAAGGTATAATAATATTATGCTTAATACTAACTTAACGAAGTTTTCAGTGATTGCTTTTGCAATGGTTTCGTAATAAATTTTTTTAAAACCTAGCAAACTATTGAGAAATATTTTTCTTAATGTGTTAACCGGTGCGAACAATGAAGCAAGTTGTATCAAAGGGATTAGTCTGGTATCATGAAAAATACCTGTAGAAATTGTTTCAGCAAAAATGAAAGTTAAACTAGAAATTATTAACGAAAAAGAAAAAGTTTTTTTTAGAGCATGTCTTATCAATGCGCTAATTTTGTCAGGTTGATTTTGTTCGTTAAGCAGCGAAACAAAGCGGATAATACCCATCTCTGTGCCTAATACAGTTATGCCACCTAGAATTCCATATATTGCCAGTGTGATTGAGAACAACCCGTAAGCATCGCTCCCTAAGTGAGCCGTAACTATGCGGAACAGATAAGTAAATACCTTTGAGATCATAACCCCACAAAACGCAATACCAGCTCCTTTAGCTACTGTTTTTAACACTTTTTCTTTTGTTGACATGATCTTTTTTTGATAACAGGGCTTATAAATTATTGTTTAGCTATGAATTATTACCTTAACTGGTGCTAGATTTATGGCATCAACAAGTTTAAATATTTCGGGCGCCTAAGATAATTTATGAAGATTATGAATGGTCTTGATAAGAAAATTGGCGATACTTGTTATGTAAAATATAGGGCTAACTTGCCAAAGAAAATAGTCGAGGACTCTAACTTGCTAAGCAAGGAAGTTAGGATTAAGTTAGAGAATGGTAAGATTGTAATTGAGAAAATATAATTCAATTCATATTAAATGTTATTTAATGTTTTGCTAACTCTCTAAATAAATCTTCATCTTCTTTTAATACTATCACTTTTGCTACTCTAATAAGTTCTAATATCTTCTTATCATTCTTAGAAATTTCATAAACAACTTTTCTGTTTATCTTCATATTTCCAGAAATATCTATGTTCTTAATTTTATTACTCTCTCTCATTCTCATCATCTCCCAATGTGACTTTAACGAATCTTTCATTTAAATAGTTTTTTATTTGGCCTTCTTCTATATAGGTGCAATTATTATCCAACCATCTTTTTATATCTTCAAAACTAACTTTACTCTGATATTTTGCAACTTCAAGCATAAAATCAGTTGCTTCTTTATATTGTGTCTTTAAATGACATTTATTTATTAGCATAAATATTTTTGCAATGGCATAAGCAGTCCTTTTGTTGCCGTCTATAAAAAAATGCCTTTTGGCAAATTCATTAATAGCAAAAGCACCGATGCTTATTGGGTTCTTTGTATTTTTGTTTTGATGATTTAATAATTTATATACGGAATTATATATCCCGCTGCTATCCCTTATTCCATTTTCACCGCCGCTTAATTTAATAATTGCATCATGAAGATGAGTTATGGTCTCTTCCATTTGTTTTATAAATTCTCTAGAAACTCTACTTCTTGGTCTATTCCAGTAAGGGCTTTTACATTTGGGGCAATATTTTGTTACTCTTGATTTTATTCTTTTCTTCCAAGTATGATAACACCTAAAACAGAATAAGTTACTATTATTAGCTATAATCATATATTACTATATATAATAACATGTATAAAAGCTTTTCTGTCGGTAAGCCATAACCATATTACTATGTATAATAACATATGCATATTCTGCTCGCATAGGTTTACTTTAGATGATGGCTTCTACAGAATGAGGAATAACCCACAAAAGATAACTCTCTGCTTGAACTTATTTTACAGTGGAGTGTCTTATTACAAGGAGAGTGCAAGAACATCTACAAGCTTTCTATCCTTAGGTAACAATGTAGTTTAGCTATGAATTGTTTTTTTGCGAAAACATTTAAATAATGATTCCATGATTCTTTTATCTTATGCTTGAAGGAATTAGCGAGTTAATAGAACCATCTTTGGTTTGGTATATTGTGTTTGCTACTTTAGTTTATTCTTTAGTAATAGGTTTAGCAACATTAATGTTTCAGATATTATTGTATTATCAGCAGGAAAAATTATCTTTTAAGATGGGTTTTACTGTTGTATCATTAAGCCAATTTGTTAATTTTTTAACGCCACTAAAAATAGGCCCAGTAATAGGAAAGCCGATAATAGGAAAGATAACTGCAAACTTACCATTAAGAAAGACAATATCTGCAACTGCATTTGAGAATTTTTTAGGGATATTAATACAATTGTTGATGTTTCCGATACTGATATTTTATGTAGGGGATCAGCTGCTGCTTGATGGTGGGTTGTTGTTGTCTAATGCATTAATCAAATGGTTGATAATTTTTACGGTTATACTGCTTGGAGCGTATATTTCGTATAGCTATAATTGGTTTATCCCACAACTAATTAAGCTTAAGTTTCTTGTGCCCGTAAGACTTAAAAAATTTGTAAAACGTTTTGGATTTACAGAAGAGGCTGTAGAAAAAATTTTAAATGATCTTCCAAGTTTTTTTTTAAACAAAAAACTAGTTTTAAAGTTAGTTCTTATAATTGGAATACAAGCATGTATCCTGCCGCTTACATTTTTGTTAGCTCTGCATTATTTTAATGTGCAAATACCTTACATGCTATTATTTTCAATGTATTGGATTGCGTATATCATCGGTAGGTTGTCAATATTCCCCGGTGGTCTGGGGGTTAAAGATGTAACACTTGGAGGAATGTTGTTAGGGGCGGGTGTAAGCGGGGTAAGTGCAATAAAAATAGTTTTAGTTTATAGACTGTTTAATCTTTTTCCGATACTATTGTTAGGCGGAATACCATTTTTAATGTATGGCCGGAATGTGTTTAAGTATAGAAGAATTAAACCACCTGTTTCTTAGCTACTGTTTTCATAAATATTTTTGGGAGCAATACACGAAAAAAATAAATAAATTTACCTTTTATTGGGATGAATGTTTCAAATTTATCTTTATTTATAGCTTTTATAATTGCATTTGCAACCTTTTTAGGGTTTAAACCACTCTTTGTCTTTTTGAAAGCTGGAAAGCTGCTATGGTCAAAAAAGTTTGTATTTATTCTGCCAGGATAAATAACGTGAACGTTAATGCCTTTAGGTTTAAGCTCGTACCATAAACTCTCTGACATACCAGCAACAGCAAATTTGGAGGCACAGTATGCATTAAAATTACCAAAAGCTACTTTTCCAACTATTGAAGAAATGTTTACGATGCTACCACTTTGTTGTTTAATCATGAAAGGTAGAACTTCCTTTGTACAGGTAACAACACCATAATAATTAGTGTTTATCTGGTCACGAATCTCATCTATACTAGAATCATGCAATGATTTATACATACCATATCCAGCATTATTTATAAGAATATCAACTTTCTTAAATTTAGTAATAACATCTTCAACCATTTTTTTTACTTGAGCTGGATTGCTTACATCACATGCTATACTAATTGATCTCTTTGACCAGCCAGCAACTTGGGAGGCTGTGCGATCAAGTTTTTCTTTATTTCGTGACACTAAGATACAGACAGCATTTAATTTTGCAAACTCAATTGCGGTGTCCCTGCCAATACCAGTTGAAGCTCCAGTGATGATAACAACTTTGTCTTTGAAATCCATAAGATGAGTGGATAATAAATAG
>JBBSWJ010000019.1:72173-76584 GCA_038046345.1 Nanobdellota archaeon
AAATAGTTTAAAAGGTTTTTGTGATAGTTTAATAATAAAAAGTATGACTATTATTCTATGGTTGGTAGATATTGTTATAAAGTAAGTGATCTATAAGTGGTTTTATGAAGCTATCTGATAACCCAATCATCTTTCTTTTTAAAAAGGTCTGGCAGTACAGTCATGGAAATAGAAAAAAGTTAACTGTTGGGTATACCTTACTGGTATTATCTAATATCTCTGGTTTTTTTGAACCATTAGTTGTAGCATTGCTGTTAAACACTATACAACTTGAGGGTGTAACCTCAGCAAATGTCACAAAAATAATTTGGATAACTGCATTGTTTATAGGTTTAACCTTATTCTTTTGGTTGTTTCATGGGCCTGGAAGGGTGATAGAAGAGGAAAATGCATTTCTGTTGAGGGCTAACTTTAAAAAATACATGCTTGATGGAACTATGAGATTACCATTACAATGGCATGTAGATCATCATTCTGGTGATACTTATGATAAGGTTAATTCTGCTTCTAAAAGTCTTGAAGATTTCGGTTCAAATATATTCCAAGTTGTTCAAATAATAATAAAATTAGTAAGCAGTATAATTGTGTTAGCCTACTTTAATCTTAATTCTGCTTTTATTGTATTATTATTATTGATTATTGGTCTAATGATTATGTTTGCTTTTAACAAGAGACTAAGAAAGAGGTATATATATTTGCATAAACTTGAGAATAATGTTAGCGCAAAAATATTTGATGTGATTACAAATATAACAACTGTGATTATTTTGAGGTTGGAATCATTATTAAGCAGAGAAATAATGAAAAAAATGCTTAAACCTCATTTATATTTTGTTAAGACCAGAATAATTGAGGAGGGAAAATGGGCTTTAGTTTCTTTATTCACCGCTTTTATGAAATTTGGAAGCTTAAGCATATATATTTATACAAGTTATACTGCAGGAACAACAATACTATTAGGAACACTGTATGCGTTATATGGGTATGTGGACAAAATAACCGATGTATTTTTTCATCTTGCATGGCAGTATGGTCAATTTGTTTATCAAAAAGCGTCATTAGATAATTCAGAAAAAATTAGTAAAGAATTCAGAGAAAAAAATGAGCGTGATAAAGTGAGCTTAGATAAAAGTTGGAGGAATATACATATTGATCACCTAACTTTTAGTTACCATAAAAAGAAAGAAGGAAGATTAGATCTGAATGGTATAAGCTTTGACTTTAACAAAAATGAAAACATTGCGCTCATAGGAGAAAGCGGTAGCGGTAAAACAACATTCCTTAAACTGATACGGGGATTATACACCCCTAAAGAAATAAGTCTTAGTATTGATGGGAAAAAAATACATGGCGGTTTTGAAAGTATACAAGAGAGCATAACATTAATCCCTCAAGAACCAGAAATATTTCAAAGTACAATGCGCCACAACATAACAGTTGGAGTGCCTAGATCTGACGAAGACATAAAAAAGGTATCTGATATGGCTGAATTTACTAAAGTATATCAAAGACTACCAAAAAAGTTAAGCAGCAGTATTGTAGAAAAAGGGGTGAACTTAAGCGGAGGAGAAAAGCAAAGACTTGCATTAGCGAGGGGATTGCTTGCTAGCATGGATAAAGCTATTGTCTTATTAGACGAGCCAACAAGTAGCGTGGATTATCATACCGAAATGACAATATACGAAAACATATTAAAATCATTTAGGGGTAAGGTGATAATAAGCAGCATACATAGATTGCATTTGCTTACACTTTTTGATAAAATATATATGTTTAAAGATGGAAAAATAATTGCAGGCGGAAGCTTTGATCAATTACTAAAGGAAAGCAAAGAATTTAATAAAGTTTGGTCAAGATATAAGCTAAAATCAAGAAAATAAATTACATTGCGTTTGTAGAAAGATTCTTCTTCATTATGTTGTCTTTAATCCAACTTACATACTCTAATTTCTTTTTGCTTCTCAGCATAACCTTTAGATAATTCTTATCTTTAACAAAATCTAAAGCTTTTAACACCCCTTTGATATAGTTTTTGTTAAGATTTAACCTAATGCTTTGAGCGTTTGGAAATTCATCCCATAGCTCATCAAGAACATCCATTATTTTATCATCGTACTTAGACATTCTACATTTTTTTTCAATGAAATTAACAAAATCATTATAGTCTACTTTACTGGCCATATATGCGTAATCATCATGAGTTAAATTATTCTTCCCAAAATCTTGATATAAATCAGTACCCGGAAATGGAGTTGTTACGTTGAAGATAGTGATGTTGGCATTCATCATTCTGATTAGTTCTTTGGTATATTCTAAATCTTCCCTAGTCTCTCCTGGTAAATTAATCATTATGTTGGCAAATTGTCTTATACCATATTTTTTACATATAGCAAAAGCATCCATTATCTGGCGTAAAGTAATATCTTTCTTAAGCTTATCAAGCATGTACTGTGAGCCCGATTCAATACCAAAATCAATTTGCATGCATCCAGCCTGGCTCATTTCTTTAACAATCTTATCAAAAATCACATTAACTCTAGTTTCACATGCCCAAACTAAACCAAGTTTTTT
Source organism: Nanobdellota archaeon (assembly GCA_038046345.1). Lineage (GTDB taxonomy): Archaea > Nanobdellota > Nanobdellia > SCGC-AAA011-G17 > JACPNG01 > JBBSWJ01. Next base: position 74,745 of record JBBSWJ010000019.1, read on the forward strand.
TTCACGCATTTCTCTACAAAGTTTAATAACTCTCTGCCCATCAATAGTAAAAGTATCATCATAGAAATAAACCCCATCAATCTTATAATCATTCTTTAATAATTCTAATTCTTCAATAACATTAGCTGGAGATCTTGCCCTAAATGTTTGACCAAACAAATCTTTATTTGCACAGTAAGTACAACGGTAAGGACAACCGCGGGAAGAAATTGCATAAAAAGCTGATAAAGGAACACCACGGATAACATATGGATTTGGCTTTAAATAAAACTTCATGTCTACCATATCAAAGGCAGGAAATGGCAAGGTATCAAGATTTTCAATATATGAACGCCCCGTACTTTTGGCTATGCGTCCATTATGCCCCCATACAAGACCTGGAACTTTTCTTTCTTTTTCAATGTCACCAGCTACTTTTGTAAGCTCAGCAATAGTTAGCTCGCCTTCCCCAACGCATGCGTAGTCAATATCCTTATTTGGAATTATATCTTCAGGAATTAAGCTGGGATGAACGCCGCCTAAAACAATCCTTGTTGGAAAATCAAGTTGCTTAATTCTTTTAGATAACTCAAAAATCTCTGGGATATCAGTGGTTAATGTTGTGAATTTTAGCAATAATTTGATCCATAATAACTGATTCGTTTTCAAAACTTTTAATATCAATTAAATCAACAGGTATATTTTTAGAACGAACATAAGAAGCAATGTACATTAATCCAAGTGGCGGTCTAGCAGTTTGTGCACGATTAGGTGCTGATATCAACATTGCGCTCTTTTCTTTCATTTTTTTAACCTTGCTTTAATGTACCCTAACTGTTGGAATATAAAGCTTAAACCTAAAAGTGGAATCGTCAGGAAAGCTCTTTTTGTAAAGATATTATCTTTTATTATATTTATAGCATACCAGCCTCTCAGTTTTATAAAACTATCTACAGACTTAACAGCTTTTTGAAAATGGTAATTACTTTCACCACGATAAATCTGCCATTTTACCCATTTAATAAAATCTTTTCTTGGTTCATGCCATACTTTTGCTTTTTTGTTGTATTTGATTTTACCATTAGCTTTTATTACACGAAATGAAAGCTCTGAGTCTTCTCCACCAGCATATGGAAATGATTCATTGAAAGTTCCAAACTTTTCAAAAGCTTCTTTTTTTGCACCAAGATTACAACTTGAGATATGATCAGTAAAACCATTTTTATCAACTTTCCAAACACGTTCAAATCCAGCATTAGCCCCTGCAGGAAAACCAAGCGCGGAAATACAATTGCCTAGATAAGTAGAATCGTGAATCGAGACATTACCCATAACAAAATCAGTATTATCTAAAGAATGTATCATCTCTTGAAGCCAATAAGGGTCTGCAATGCAATCAGTGTCGATGAATGTAAGAAACTTACCTAAAGCATTCTTAATACCAGTATTTCTAGCTGCTGCGGGTCCTTTATTTTTTTCATGAATGATAACTTTATCAGTAAATTCTTTAGCTATTTTTGAAGTATCATCACTTGATCCGTCATCCACAACTATTATTTCAAAATCTTTAAAGGCTTGATATTTTAATGATTTCATAAGCTTTTGGAGCCTAAACTCGTCATTAAATGCAGGTACTATGATTGATGCGATTGGCATGAGATTTTTGAAATTAATGGATTAAAAAAGTTTGTTATATCGTAGTAGTTATATTTATATAGTATGGATCTTATCTTTGGGAATATGTGTGGATCCGAGTGATTTTCAGCATAATTCCTGTTATCTGCCCCAAACGAAGCGAGAGCGCAACGGGCGAGTATTTTTACGACCGAAAATTGTACTGGCCCCGGTAGTTTCAGAGAAC
>JBBSWJ010000020.1:0-14324 GCA_038046345.1 Nanobdellota archaeon
CCTGGAGCATATCCGCAGTCAGGATTTAACCAAATTCTTTCAGGATCAATATAATCTGAAATCTTTCTTACTTTTGTTATTATACCGTCTACTGTCTCAATTTTTTTATTTCTTACATCAATCACACCATAACCAATTTGTAAGTTTTGGGGATAATGCTTTACAAGCTCTATTGGATCACCAGAACCAGGAGTCGCATATTCTAAAACCAATTGATTAACATTGATGTCAAATAAACCGTCTAAAAATCTTTCGACTCCTACTCCATAAAAAGGAGAATCCGCGTTAGGCCAATGGCAAATATGCATTGATATGTGCAAATCCTTGATACCTTCAACAGCTTTATTCACCATATCTATCGCAAGTTCTAATTCTTCTTTGAAGCCACGGTATTCTTGTTCATTAAGAATTCCAAAAATTCTTCTATACCTATCAGGCTCTTTGGGAGTAGCTTCCAATAAATTTCCTATCATTGGTTCATCTATTTGGACAGTACTCACACCTTTGTCACGTAAGCGGACAAGTTCCTGCCTAATAAGTTTTGCATATACATACCCCAATTCTTCTGGTTCGCGATAAACCGGCCCAGACAATTTCTTATGCCACGTTTCCCACATTAGCAGATACGGAGAAGGCAGAGTTATCTTTACTGGTTTTGAAGAATATTTTCTTATTCTCTCAAGTTCATCAATAGTAAGCACTACGTCGTCAGGTAAGCGTTCTACTGGAATAGCTCTTGTGTACGGAATATGTGTATTGAGTTGCCTTAAAATTTTCAATGCATCTGGGTGCACTTCCCTTATGTGCTTCATTTGCATGCCTGGGATTTTTTGACCAACAAAAGTAACAAAACTTACTCTTCCCTGTTCTCCATCGGTTATTACATCCAGACCAATTTTCTCTTCCTCTTCTATGGTTTCTTGGATAGCATGATCAATTTGTAAATCTAATTCGTCTTTAGGGGCTTGACCCTTATTATATCTATTAAATGTATCTATCAACGTCTTGGAACGAGGAAAGCTACCAACGACGGAAGTTGTAAATTTCATAGATTAAACAGTTTCACGATTATATTTAAATTCTTCCTTAATTGCAGGATAATTCCTTGTTTTATTTAGCCTAATAAAAAGTCCATACAACGCAACAAATCACAACCCCCAAAACCCTTATAAATAAGACACTTGTCTTGAGCACCATGAAACAAAAGCAACCCGATCAAAAAAAACTTGAACTAATCCTAAAAACACTAAAAGCACACCCACAAGGACTTTGGATAAGAGAAATAGCAAGAAAAACAAACCTTGACAAATCTTTAGTATCCAGATACATAAATGAACACCTAAAAAACCATGTAAACCTATCTACAAACCTACCAATTAAACTGGTGAAACTAAAATGACCCAACTAATAATCTGTGAAAAACCATCAGCAGCAGAAAGAATTGCAAACGCACTTGCAGAAGGAAAAATAGAAAAGAAAACCATAGAAAAAGTATCATACTATATCATCAACAGAAATAAAAAAAAGATAATCATTGGATGCGCAGTAGGCCATTTATACAATATCGCAGAAAAAGACAAAAAAGGATGGACATATCCTGTGTTCTCTGTAGAATGGAAACCATCATCTGAAGTATCAAAAACAGCAGCATTTTCAAAGAAATATTTAGATTTAATATTAAAACTCGCAAAAGAAGCAGACTCCTTCATCGTGGCCAGCGTTGATTATAATGAACCAACCCCTATACTCGAAAATGGAGTCATGAAGATAGTAAGAATTGGGGAAATAATAGAAAATATAATCGACAACAAGAAAAACATCGAAGACTATTGGGTACCAGCATTTGGTGATGATGGAATAATTTCTTTCAGGCCTTTGAAACGTGCGATAAGGCATAAAATCAAAGAAGATTTATATGAGGTAAAACTAAATTACGGAAGAACGATCAAGCTGACCTCTTCTCACAATGTGTTTATTCTAGAAAATGGCAGAATAAAGAATGTCAAAACTACTGATCTAAAACATGGCATGAAAGTACTCTGCCCATCAATCATCCCTGCATTTTCTAGTACAAATAAAGAGCTTAATTTCTTGGAACTTTTGGACCACAATAGTTCAAGAGATATTTTTGTTGAAGGCCAAGATATCGCAAAAATCATTAAAGAAAGGACGTTCAATAAAGAACGATCTAAATCCCCGCTTAGTGAGGAAAGACTTGCATTAACAGAAGCAGGAGCCATGAAATTAAAAAGATCAAGGCTGTCAAAAGGATTCCCAACAAGCGTTGTTGCTAGATTAGCAGGTGTTTCACAGCCAACAATAGTCTGCTGGGAGAATCATAGAAACAACCCGACAATCTCGAATCTATCAAGGTATCTCCCGGTTATTGGAATTAGTTCTGAAGGATTTTTAGAGAATAAGGATTACTGCAGACGCTTACTACCATCTTTTACTAATTTACTTCAACATGTTTATAATACCCAATTCAAAAATTACAGTAATTTTTCTAGAGCCACAATCCAATTAAAAGACTTGAAGCAAGAGGATTTGGCAAGGATAAAAAATGCCTATATTTATGGTTCAAAAAATAAGAGAAACAAATTACCGATAAAGATCTCATTCGATATGAACCTAGTTAGAATTTTAGGATATTATTTAGCTGAAGGAGACATTAATCAAAACTATCGTATTAGGTTTAGTTTAGGGCTCCCAGGATTTGGGCATGAAAGCAGGATAATTAAAGACGTGAAAAACTTTTGTAACTTTTACAACATTCATTATAACGAGTACCTGAACAAAGGAAGTGGCAGTCAAATCATCACCGTTGACAACTCTGTTCTTGCTGCATCTTTCAAATTGTTACTAAATTTTGGCGGAGAGAATGCAAGAGAAAAAAGAATACCATCGATTATATATGGGTTGCCAGAAAAACTAAAGTTAGAGTTCTTACAAGCTTATTTTCTTGGAGATGGTTCAGTTTCAGAGAGTGGAATTAGTTTTAATACATCTAGTGAATGGTTAGCATATGATTTAAGGTATCTGCTCCTTCAATTTGGAATTTCTACTTCAATTTATACAGCAGAAAAGTCAGGCAAGAGTGACAAACCATCTTGGCAAATTATCGTTACCGGCTCAAGTGATTTAGCAAAACTTAGAAAAGTATGGCAATATCATCACAAGAGTAACTTATTAAACATTTCTGCGCATCCAAAAGAAAAAAAATATATTAGCAACAAATTTGGGAATCTCATCCAGTTACCTATCAAAGAAATAAAAAAAATTAAGCCATCTAGCAGATATGTTTATGATTTTTCTGTTGACGGAGAGAACTTTATCGCGGGAAATGGTGGTATCTGTTGCCATAATACAGATTATGATCTAGAAGGAGAAGTAATTGGACTAAATGTAATACGCTTTGCTTGCAAGAAGAACGATGCAGACCGCATGAAATTTTCCACCTTAACAAAAGATGAGCTAATTGATGCTTATGAAAATCGTCAAAAACACCTTGACTGGCAACAAGCTGAAGCAGGAGAAACACGGCATATACTTGACTGGTTTTATGGAATGAACCTATCAAGAGCATTATCACTTTCAATAAAAGCAGCAGGGTCATTCAAAATCATGTCCTCTGGAAGAGTTCAAGGACCAACATTAAACATTCTTGCTGAAAGAGAAAATGAAATCAAAATATTTAAACCAGAACCTTTCTGGCAAATTGAACTAAATACTACCAATAAAATTAATGCTTGGCATGTTGAAGATAAATTCTGGGATAAAGATAAAGCTACAAAAATATTCCAAAATACAAAAAATCATCCAGCTATTGTAAGCAAGATTTCAAAAAATGAATTTAGCCAACCACCACCTAACCCATTTGATCTTACAAGTTTACAGCTTGAAGCATATAAAACTTTAAAGATTTCTCCAAAAAACACATTACAGTTAGCTCAAAACCTATACTCTGCAGGTTGTATTTCATATCCACGAACAAGTTCTAACCAGCTTCCACCTTCCTTAAACTATAAAAAAATTATTTCATCTTTGAAAAAACAAAAAGCTTATTCAAAAATTTGTGAAGATTTACTAAAACAAACTAACTTAATGCCTAATAACGGCAAGAAAACAGATCCTGCTCATCCAGCAATATACCCTAGTGGAGAAACACCAAAAACCTCATCTCAAAAACAAAAACAACTTTATGACTTAATTGTTAGAAGAACCTTATCATCCTTTAGCACGCCTGCCTTTAGGGAAACTATCACTTTAGAAATTGATGTAAACAAAGAACTGTTTAAAGCTAAAGGAACAATCACAAAAATTCCAGGATGGCATTCTATTTATGCTCATTTTGTTAAATTAAAAGAAGAAGAACTTCCTAAGGTAGAAGAAGGACAAAAATTAAATGTAAAATCCATTGACTTACACGAAAAAGAAACTCAACCACCAAAAAGATTTACTCCGGCTTCAATTATAAAAGAACTCGAAACTAAAAATTTGGGAACCAAATCAACGCGCGCATCAGTAGTAGACTCCTTATTTCAACGTAATTATCTAACTGGAGAATCTTCAATTGAAGTAACTGATCTTGGGCTAAAAACAATTGATACCCTTAAAAAATACTGCCCTGAAATTCTTGATGAAGAACTTACTCGACATTTTGAACAAGAGATGGAACAAATTCGTGATAAAAAGAAAAAAGGTACAGAAGTTATACAAGAAGCTGAGATAGTACTTAAAAAATTATTAAAACATTTTAAACAAAATGAACTACAGATTGGCACCGCTTTACTAAAAGCAAATAGAGAAACTCAGGATAATGCAAGTATTCTCGGTAAATGTTATGTTTGTAATAAAGGAGAGCTCCGCCTTATGTCTTCAAGAAAAAGCAGAAAGAAGTTTGCGGCATGCAACCAATATCCTAAATGCAAAACAACTTATAGCATTCCTACTGGAAAGATTTTACCTAGCTCTAAAGAATGCGAATTCTGTAAAACCCCTATAATCAAAGTTATACGTGAAGGTAAACGCCCATTCAATATGTGCCTAACTTATGATTGTAAGTCTAAAGAAACTTGGGGCAAGAAAGATGACACTAAAAACCAACCCCAGACTGAAGAATCTTAAAAGGAATTTGTTTCTCTTCGGGTCTTTCTCTAAAAATCTTTCTTGGTTCTTTTTGTAAAAAAAAAATACTATCCGCCCAAGGTTTTAATATCTTTTCAGCAGTCATGTGCAACTTTCCTGTTTTCAAATCTTGATACACTTGATTTGTTAAAATTATTGGCAACTGTTTTGATATCTTCCTTAATGTTCTTATCTGCCAATCTAATAATTGTTGTAGTTTTTTTGGATCTTTCTTAACCTCCATTCTAAAATGCACCCCGATTGTATCAATTACTATCAGACTGATATCTTTTAATTCAGATATTTTTTTAACAACCTTAACCTGCTGATAATAGTTTTTTGGAGAAAAAATTATCAAGTTGTCTATAAACTTATCATGATCGGGAGCAAGCTGTTTTATACGTTCAATAGACAAACTGTTTTCTGCATCAACAAATACTACCTTTTTTTCTTTTCTTGCTTGTTCAAGCGCTGCAATTACTGCAAGAGTAGTCTTACCAGTAGCTGCCTCTCCGTAAACTATATTTAACCCATCATACTTAAAAAAAGAATCAAGATACCTGCTACCTGTACTTATCATAAACTAGGGGTATAAATGCCACTTTTTAAGGACTATTATCCCGCTTAAACTCCACACAAAACTTTTTATACACCCCCTAGTTTATTTTAACATGCCATCTGAAGCCAATCTAAAAGTTATGGAAGCCCTCCAAGAAGAAGCATATAAAGGAATTATCCGCATAGATGCAGAAACAATGAACCTAATAGGTGTAAGACCCGGAGAAATAGTAGAAATTGAAGGAGCAAGAATAACAGCAGGGATTGTAGACAGAGCATACCCCACTGATGTCGGCCAATCAGTAATAAGAATGGATGGAATCATCAGAAGGAACGCCAAAACAGGGATTGGAGAATATGTCAAAGTAAGAAGAGCAGACGTAAAAGAAGCAAAAACAGTTCAAGTTGCACCTGCACAAAAAGGAGTAATGATTCAAGCTGATCCTGAACTATTCAAAAGATCACTACTTGGAAGAGCCGTTCTTAAAGGAGATATCATAAGCCCTGGCGGAACAAAAAGAAGAAGAAGAACAATGAGTGACTCACCATACGGAGATATCTTTGAAGTTTTTGAACATGGATTTATGGGAAGCTTTGGTTTTGGCGGATTAAAATTTGTTATAGTCAACTCAAATCCCAAAGGGGTGGTAATTATATCTGATCAAACAGAGATTACTCTATCATCTAAAGCTATTGAAGTATACGAAGAAAAAGTTCCAGATGTAACCTATGAAGATATTGGAGGATTAGATGATGAAATTAAAAAGATAAGAGAAATGGTTGAACTGCCCTTAAGACATCCTGAAATATTTGAAAGACTTGGTGTCCAGCCTCCAGGCGGTGTTTTATTACATGGGCTTCCGGGATCTGGAAAAACCTTACTTGCAAAAGCAGTTGCAAATGAATCTGACGCAAACTTCTTACTAATCAATGGTCCAGAAATTGTAAATAAATTCTACGGGGAGAGCGAACGAAAACTTCGCGACATCTTTGAAGACGCCGAAAAAAACTCACCAAGTATTATTTTTATTGACGAGATAGATGCAATAGCACCAAAAAGAGAAGACACACATGGAGAAGTAGAAAGAAGAATTGTTTCAACATTGCTAGTATTATTGGACGGACTTAAGTCACGCGGAAAAATTATTGTAATCGCTGCAACAAACAGACCTAATTCAATTGATCCAGCATTAAGACGCCCAGGAAGATTTGATAGAGAAATAGTGATAGGCGCACCAAACAGAAAAGGCAGATTAGAAGTTTTAAACGTTCATACAAGAAACATGCCTTTAGAAGGTGTTAGCCTTGAAGAACTTGCAGACATTACCCACGGATTTGTTGGAGCAGACTTACTTGCTTTATGTAAAGAAGCAGCACTGAGCGTGTTAAGAAGATTAATTGTTGAACTACGACTTGAACAAAAAGAAAAAATACCTCAAGAAACTCTTGAAAAAATTAAAGTCACAAAAAATGATTTCATGGAAGCACTGCGCCTTGTAAGACCTTCTGGATTAAGAGAAATACTAATTGAAACACCAAATGTTGGATGGAAAGATATTGGAGGTTTAGAAAAACAAAAACAGGAATTAATTGAAGCTGTTGAATGGCCAATAAAAAATCCTGAAGCATTCAAAAGAATTGGTATTAAAGCACCTAAAGGCATACTACTGTACGGCCCACCAGGCACTGGTAAAACCATGATAGCTAAAGCAGCTGCTAAGGAATCAGATGCAAACTTTATTTTAGTAAAGGGCCCTGAACTATTAGACATGTGGGTTGGACAGTCTTTACCTTATAATGAAGAGATTCTTATAAGAAAAAATGGTAATGTCATGCATAAAAAAATTGGCGATATTGTTGAAGGTAAAGAGGAAGTTGACGTGCTATGTTTTGACAAAGATCTTCGAGTTAATTTCTCACCTATTGAGGACTTTATCAAACACAAAACAAAATCTCAACTTGTAGAAGTAACAACAAAAACAGGCAGAAAAATTAAGGTTACCATGGATCATTCACTATTTTCTTTTGTAAATGGTAAGATTGTAAGTACTCCTACTGGGTATCTTATCCCTTATGAAAGTTACATAGCAATACCAAGACGTTTAAATTTACCAAGAGAGCAGCTTAACCACCTTAATCTTTATAATGGGTTTAAGGAAGATCGTTCTGTTTTTATTGTAGGAGCATCTGACCACCTTAAAAGAGCTAAAAAACTCCTTGGAAATGATACTGTTGCAAAACTTCTTAACATTAGTAAAAAATACCTTAGCGATATTCTTTCTAGAGATCTTCCAGTTTCACTCCCTTGTTTTATTGATCTAATGACCAGAGCTAAGCTGGCAGTTGATCATGCTGAAATGAGAGTCAAGCTCAAAGGGAGCACTCACACATACCCAGCAAATTTTGCTATTGATAGTAACTTTTGGAGGCTTATAGGGGTTTGGGTTGCTGAGGGGGATTTTGAAGAATATATGGTGAGAATTCACAATAAACATCCAGAGATTCGTTCTGATGTAAAACAAATATGTAACCAATACCATTTCAACTTTTCTGAAAATGAAGATGGTATTTTCATTACGTCTAAGCTTGTGAAAAAGATCTTCCAGGAAATATTATGTTTAGGCACTGGGGCATATGCAAAAAAAATACCAACATGCATGTTTACACTTGATAAAAAGAGTAAAGCTAATTTTCTCAAAGGATATTTTAGTGGAGATGGAGCAAATTATCCAAAAGCTGATGGAAAATTTGGCATAGAATCTAGTACAATAAGCAAAACTCTTGCAAATGATCTTCTGTATATCCTTCTTGATTTTGGTATTATTGCAACTAACTATCTTGTTAATAAAGAACCTCACAACCAACAATATAGGCTTTCTATTTTAGGTGTAGAACACTTTAAACGTTTCTTAGAAATTGGGTTTATTGACACATTACGGAATGAAAGGATAACTCAATATATCAAGTCAAGAAAATGGAGCCGTTCTGATTTGATACCCTTATCGGGGGGGGTTCTATCACTAGCGACAATATGTAATAATCCTATCAATAATGTAACAATTGGAAAGGACAGAATGAAGCAGATGTTGCAGATCTGTGATGCTGACCACTCGAAGTATAAAGAATATTGGGATATTGTAGAAGGAGATATATACTTTGATTTAGTAAAAGAAATAAAGACTATTGACAAAGAAGAGTTTGTTTATGATATATCTGTGCCTGATGGACAAAACTTTGTTGCTGGTTTTGGGGGAATATTCGCACATAACTCTGAGAAAGGAGTGCGCAAGATTTTTGAGAAAGCAAGACAAGTTGCTCCAACTATTATCTTCTTTGATGAAGTTGATGCAATTGCCCCAAGAAGAGGAATTGAAGTTGGAAATAAAGTTACTGAAAGAATGGTTAATACCTTGTTAGTTGAGATGGATGGTCTTGAAGAGCTAAATGATGTGGTGATTATTGCCGCATCAAACAGACCCGACATTATTGATCCTGCATTATTAAGACCTGGCAGGTTTGACAGACTGCTTTTATTAGGTCCGCCAGATACTCCAGCTAGAGAACAAATATTCAAGTTACACACTAAGAACATGCCTCTTGCAAAAGATGTTGATTTGCTAAACATGGCAGAACAAACTGAAGGATACGTTGGAGCAGATATTGAAGCTATTTGCAGAGAAGCAGGATTGCTATCATTACGAGCAGATATTAATACTAAAGAAGTTACCAAGAAATTTTTTGACGAAGCTTTGACAAGAGTAACACCATCCGTTACTGAAGAAGCCATGAGCGCATACACTGAAATAGAAGGAGAATACTTGAAAAAAGCACGCGCTGGACTAGTCAAAGATATTCCTAGTTATCTGGGATAAACCACAGACTGTTCTTCCTAAAAACAAAATATTCTAGTCATCAGTCTTTGTGGTAACTATAGGCTTATCTTTTATTAGAATAGTATGCTCTGCTTGACTTACTAATCCTTTTGATCTTTCCACTAACTGGGGGTATTGACTTATTATTTTTTCTTTTTCCAAAACACTAAACGCATATTCCACCATCGGCATGTTTACTGCACGCATAGAAAATGGCAATGTCTTGTACTCTTTTTCTAAGTATTCTAGTATTTTTTTTACTTGAAGGTTTCTTACTGGCTTTTTTTTATCGATTCTAAAAATTCCTGATCCTTTCCCTTCCATTATTATGCCTTCTCCTGTTGTTGCAAATGGCTCTATTGCTATCAACATCCCTTCTTCTAATATTCTTGGATCTTTGTTGTCATAATTTGGTATTGTTATTCCTGCATGCACTACATACCTCTCTATCAAATGTCCTGATAAATTTTTTATTGGAGAAAATCCAGCACGCGTTATTGTTTCTTGTATTACTCTTCCTATCTCTCTTACCTGTATGCCTGGTTTTAAAATTTTTATTGCAGAATTTAATGCGTTCCTTGAAGCGTTTACTAAATCCTTATGTTTATCACCAATACTAACCGTTAGAGCATTGTCTGCTATCCATCCGTCTATATGTACTCCTACATCTAACTTAACTACATCACCATCTTCAAATGTAGTTGTGTCTTTTAATAATGCAACATTATGTGCAGCTACATGATTTCTGCTTATGTTTACTGGAAAACCTAACTTTCCGCCCATGCTGTATATTTTTTCTTCAACTTTCTTTGTAACTTCAAGTATACTTTTTCCTTCTTTGATTAATGGTTTCCCTTGTTGTAAGGCCGCTTCGGCGATTTTCCCTGCTAATAATACTTTTTCTTCATCCATGATTCCATCACAAATAAGCTACACTATTTAAGTATTTTTATGAACAAGATTTATTGTAATGGCAATGATTGTACTGCTTTCCAGTATTCAAATGCTTTTTTTTGTGTTCCATCATTGTTTAATAAACTAATATGATTAAATGTATCTGCAGCTTCCCCGAATTCAAAGTCGTGAGGAGCTACCCATATAATCCCTTCCACTTTAATATCATTTGCTTGCTTTGTTATTTTCTTAATGTAATCAACCTGCTCTTGTTCACTTCCTTTTACCCCGATTAATATTGATTGCGATGGCCATCCTGTTTCGGTTATAAACACCGGTTTGTTTGTATACTTTCTGATCTCTAGCAAGTAGTCTTCTGGTATTTCTTCCACAGTTTTATAATTTAAGTATGGGTAAACAGTAAACGATACTGCATCAAGTTTTTCTTCAAACATTTTTAATAAGTGCCAGTTAGGCTCAAAATTTTGCCCGGTAAATGCTGTTTCGCCTTTCATTCTGTCTAATTGAAAATTACTCATTACTTTGGTGTTTGGACTTACCTCTTTTATTGCGTCATATATCTCTTTGTAATAATTTACAACTATCTCAAAACTTGCTGGCTCGAAAAGATAAAATGAATTAAGTTCTACTCCAATGGACATATAACCTGGTTTGTACTTTTTCGCGATTGAAACCGCAGCTTTTTTTAAATCATCCCCTTTTGTATTTGTGAATGGTCCATCTTTATAATCAATTATTAATGCTACATAGGGCTCTATATCATTTATTGCTTGGTACGCAACATTTACCTGTTCTGGAATGCCATCAATATCAGGAGCTGCATCAATTCTTGTGTGTACCCCATAATATTTTCCGTATGAAGCAATCTCTTTTTTAAAAAAGTCTATCCAGTCATCTTGAGAAGGATTAGGAAAGTTTCGTGGGATGAACCCTGCTGTTCCTGTTTCAAAGCTCCTGCTTGTGATAAGAAGCTCTTTTGTTAATGGGTTTTGTTCGTTTGTTTTGTTGCATGAAGTAAGAATTAAGAGAGTGAGCATGATCATTACTATATGTCTAGCCGCCATCTTATTTGTTAGAAATAAGTGTTTATAAGCTCTTGCGATTATTAAAATTGAACTAAAAAATTAACAGCAAGAATATTTAAGCATAAATTAATTATTTTAAGCCATACTAAGATTAAAAGTTTTAATCAGTAGCTAATAATTATACCAATAATGATAGCTATATATATTAATCAAAAATTAAAATATTTAGTGTTATATCTGTTTTAATAAAAAGTCTTAATTAGTCAGTTTATAGGTAACCAAAAATATTTAGTGATAGGTTTATTCAGAAATCATTAAAAAATTAATTTAATTTATGAATGCGCTCATTAGAGTATACATCAAAATATGTTCAATTTTAAAGTAGAATGGAAGATTTTATCATAAAAGATCTAGGGTTTATGAGCTCCATAATAAAAGTAACAAATAAGTTCGCATAAGTTAGCTAATGGTTCGCATAATGTATCTTATGCGAACTATTAGTCTGATCTTTGAAAAAGACATTATATAACCAAGAAACCAATGAGTTATCAAGATTTTTACCAACTAATTTATAAGTCATCACCTATACTAAAAGCAAATGACCGAGGTGATGCTAAATAATCTTGAAACAGAGCTACAATTAAGAGGATTTTCTGAAAATACCATAAAAACTTATAAAAATCATGTGAAACAGTTTATTAAAACTTATAAGCAAGAACTAGAACATTTAGGTGAAGATGATATTAAATCATACTTTGCAGAACAAATTCGTAATAAAGTAGCACCTAGAACAATAATAGTTAAGCAAGCTGCATTAAAATTTTTTTATAGAGAAGTAATTAAGAAAGACATTGTAAAACTTAAAGCCCCAAAAATCCCAAAAACTTTCTTTGAAGTTCTTACCAAAGATGAAATAAAAAAGATTATTGCATCAACAGGAAGCAGAAAAACAAGGTTAATAACAAAATTTCTTTATTCCACTGGTTTACGCGTGTCAGAATTAGTAAACTTAAAAATTAAAGATTTAGACCTAAATGAAAAAGCGGGGTGGGTAAGAATGGGAAAGGGGGCTAAAGATAGATTTTTTCCTTTATCTGATATAATTGCCGTAGAACTAAAACAATATATACAACATTTGCCGTTGAATCAAGATTACTTATTTATGGGAAGGAATGGAAAATTAAGCGTGCGAAGTGTTCAAAAATTTGTTAAAAATTCTGCAAAACGGGCCGGAATAACCAAACAGGTAACACCCCATAAGCTACGACATTCTTATGCAACCCACCTTATGGATAGTGGAATTGATGTAGTGATTATACAAGAACTTTTAGGACATAGCAATTTAAACACTACACAGATATACACTCATGTTAGCAAAGAACATCTAAAACGAGTAAAAAATCCATTAGATACTTTAGAGTTGTAGACTACGCTCAAACAAGATAACATAAAACTTATTAAGCTCTTACTCTATTTTAAATTATGCCATTTTGGATATTTAAAAAGAGGGATGAATTATCTAAACATATGGATGGAATTCAAACTTCTCTTAAGATTTCTTTTAAACACATTAAAAGTGATATAAAGATTTTAACTGAATGGATTGACCATTTTAATAATAAGCATGATAAACACGAAGAAGAAGTCGAAAAGATAAATCTTAATGTGCTAAGCTTAAATAAACGGATAATTGATATTGAGAAGGTTATTAGCAGCCTGTCCAAACAACAAACAGCTGTCCAAACACCTGTCCGTTTTAAACAGCCTCAAACGGACAACCGTTTTAAACAGCTGTTTGAACCTGTCCAAATCAAACAAGCGGGAGATACTTTTACGAAGAATATGACCCCAATGGAAAGGGCAATAATAAGTGTACTTCTCAATACAGACCTAAAGTTGAGTTATGATGATTTAAGAGTAGCTATTGGGAGAGATAAGAGCACGATACGGGGTCAAGTAAATAATATCAAACAAAAAAACAGCAAACTCTTAAAAGAAGTTGCTGAGTCAACAGGTAGAAAACGATTTTATATTGATGAACCAACCAAAAATAGTATACTAAAAGAGCGGAACAGCCTAATAATTAATGCGGAGAACAAAAAAGGCGCATAATCCTATAAATTATCAGATAACATTTTTTGAGTTGGGTCTATCTTGTAGAAATGATTTACTAGCAAATGTTTAATATTAAGCTCTCTAAAATCTCTGGAGATATGTAAAAAGACTGTTTTGTGATGAGCCTCTTTTGATAATGGCGCCCCTTTTTTGATAAGCGAAGAAAGGTATGATCTTACGCCCCCTTCTGATATACCAAGCTTCTTCGAGATGATAGGGTATGTAACTACCTCTTTTTCATCTTCTAACTGATATACTGTTAGTAAAATAAGCAGTTCTTTGCGAGTCAGTATTTCTAGCCAATTTGCTAATTGATTGTGAGTGAGTGAGTGAGTGAATGAGTGAGTGAGTGAGTGAGTGAGTGAATGAGTGAGTGAATGGTCCCCATTATTGCTTATGGAAACTGTTGATTTTGGTTGTAATTGGCTGTTACTGCTTATTACATCGCTTTCTGATTTGATTTGACCCTTAACCTCAATAATAAGATTATTAAGCTCAATAATCCTGTTTTGTAAGGCAGATATATCCTCTTTTACTTTTTTAAAGGCATTTTTTACGTTTTCTTCTATTTGATCTGTGTTTTCGGGCATTTTATACAAGAAGGTTAAAGATATTTAATGATTATTGTGTTAAAATACTCAACAAGGAGTGAGAAGTGAGTGAGAAGTGAGTGAGAAGTGAGTGAGAAGTGAGTGAGAAGTGAGTGAGAAGT
>JBBSWJ010000020.1:14424-55676 GCA_038046345.1 Nanobdellota archaeon
TGAGTGAGAAGTGAGTGAGAAGTGAGTGAGAAGTGAGTGAGAAGTGAGTGAGAAGGGTAAAATTGATGGCAGCAAACTGCAACTCACACAAAAGCTCAAAAATTACCCAATATATTCACTTACCTTATGATTTGCGCCAATTGTTGGCATGCCTATATGGGGTGGCAGATTCAGATCCTGGGATAACATTAAGATTTTAATATTCGCTCGAATTAAGATTATGTTTAAGATATTAACTCCCCATTTTGCAGGTAATTTTTTATTCTTGTCGAATGATGCTTTGATAGTTTTTGTATCTTCAGGTGACTCTACAAATGTAGCTGCACCCTCAATAGAGATCCTAGCTATGTCAGGAGAATAATCAACACGTGCTCCAAAATCAATTTCTATCACTTCACCAGTTTTTCCAACTTTCTTTACTTTAACTCCTTTTATGATTATGTCTTGTTTTAACTGCATACCTTTTTGTAATTCTTTTTTCTTTTCTGCATCAAATTTTGTAAATACAAAGCTTACAAGACCCATACCATTTTTATTAAATAACCATATATAAACCTATGCCATTACATTCTTTTTGGAGCATCCACCCCCATAAGATGTAATGCATTTTTTAAAACCTGTTGAGTAGCCACAACCATGGTTAGCCTTACCTTTGTTAGCCCATCGTTGGTTGAAATAACTTTACATTCTTGATAAAACTCATTAAACAAATGAGCTAGTTGATATGCATAAATAGCAATCAAGTTAGGCTTAAGTTCTTCTGATGCTTTTTTTACAACGATAGGGAATTGGTATAACTTATTAATAAGCATAATTTCTTGGGGAAGCCTTGCAAGCCCATATTCAGAGTAATCAATTTGGTTTTTTACTTTTTTTAATATGCTACACGCCCTTGCATATGCATATTGAATATACGGCGCTGCTTCGCCTTCAAATGAAAGCGCTGACTCCCAGTTAAACGATATATTTTTTTCTGGAGAAACTTTAAGTATGGCATATTTCACTGCACCATATGCAATTATCTTAGCCAAACTCTCGTTAGGCTTTTGCTTTCTAAGTTTAAGCTCTTTTTTTGCTTTTGTTAGAGCCTCGTGCATAAACTCCTCTAACAAGACTACATCTCCCTCACGGGTGGACATTTTACCAATATTGGGAAGAGTAATATAGGCATAATGAACTACCTCCGGTGCTCTAACCCTTAGTAATGATAATGTCGCATTGATTTGAAGAGCATACAATTTTTGATCTTCACCAAGGACCACTATGTTTCTATCTTTACCAAGCTTAGCTTTCTCAAGGTTATAGGCTATATCTCTAAGCCCGTAGAGTGATGTTCCATCCTTTCTTGTTAATACAAACACCTGCTCCCTCATCGGTAATCCAAACCCCTTTAGGTCAAGTACTTTCCTCCCATGCTCATCCGTGAATATTCTCCTTGTTTTTTCTAATTTCTTTAATACTTCTTTGGTAGCATTATTCCATAAATACTCAGATTCATAATCATATTTGTTAAACTTTATGCCTAGTTCTGAAAGTATCTTTTTTTGTCCTTTAACACATATACTAACTATCTTCTTAAATTTATTTTTTGTTTTATAATCCCCCTGCTCAAGATTATATAATAATTTGAATACCTCTTCTTCTATTTTTTTAGATGTTTTAAGTTTTTTACTTGTGTTGATATAAATATTTAAAAGAGAGTTAAAAGTAGGTGTTTTATTTCCAGTACCATAGACTAATATTGATACCTGCTTTCCAATATCATTAACAAAGAAATGGGACTCTACAGTATAACCTTGAAATCTTAATAATCGCGTTAATGCATCCCCAATTATAGCATTTCTAGCCCGCCCTACATGTGGTGAAGAGTTTGGATTAATGGAAGTATGCTCAATTATAACTGAATGTTCTTTTCCTATTAATGAGGAACCATAATAATCTTTCATCCTAATAACTGCACGAAGAACTATCTCATTTAATCTGGCCCTATTCACAAAAAAATTAACATATGGCCCTTTAGGAACAATTGTTTCTATAAACTCATTAACCTTAAGTTTTTGAGATAATTCTAAAGCAACCTCTAAAGGATTACGTTTCTGTTGCCTCGATAATTGAAAACAAGGAAATGCATAATCACCAAATTCTATGTTGGTAGGTATTTCTAAAACTATCTCTTTAAGTTTAGTCTCCTTCTTTAATATCCTAATTATTTCTTTTTCAAACATAATAATGAAAAAATAGGATAATATATAAATACTTGGTTATCCTCCTGTATACCGGAGAATTGATAATGTCAAGAATATCCTCAAAAAATCGAGAAAAGATAAAACAAGAAATACTAAGATTACTATTTGAAGCTAACCTTCTCTTAATGAGCACCAAGTCTATCGCAGATGAACTAATAAGAAATGATGAGATGATATTAGTCCTTTTGACAGACCTACAAAAATTAAGGCTAATAGAAAGAGTTGGAGCATATAAAAAAAGGAGATATTGGAGACTTACTGCACAAGCCTATCAAGAATACAAAAAATTAGCCCATTTGTAGATTATTATAACTTATTATCAAGCTGTTTCCATACCTTCTCATAACCACTCCAATCCATGGCATGATAAAACACTTCTTTGATGGATGTAACTGGAATAATCTTAATTTTTTTTAGCCTACTCTCCTTGATCACTATATCTTTTTCATTGGATTTTGGTATAATCACTGATTTTAATTCTGCATCAATCGCTGCTTCAATTTTAGAAGAAACACCACCAATAGCCATAACCTCCCCCCTAACAGATAATGATCCAGTCATAGCAATCTCTTGTTTGATTGGTACTCCTTTTAAGGCAGACATAATTGCAGTAGCAACAGCAATGCTAGCAGAATCACCCTCAACACCCTCATAAGTTTGAAGAAATTGAATATAAATATCATACTTCTCTTTAATATCTTCGCCAAATGATTTGATAATAATAGCTGAAACATTTTTAATTGCTTCTTTTGCAATCTGGCCTAACTTACCTGTAGCAATAAATTCAGCTTTTTTACCTCCTTTAACAACTTCAGATTCGATGGGTAATATAATTCCTGAAAGAGCTGAACCAGCACCAATAACAGCTAAACCATTAACTCTTCCCACTCTTTTACCGGATGTTACAATTACCTCATATTTTTTCTTATTTTCTATATACTTATCAGCAATTTGTTTCTCAAGCGGACGCGCAAGCCTTTTGGCTAGTTCTACTTCTTTTGCTGTTACTAATGGGGTATTATTCTCAACAGCTAAATCTCCTGCAGCACGTACTAATCCTCCTAGCTCACGCAAACGTAAAGTAAGCTTACTCCCCTTACCAGCCATACGTAGTGCTTCTTCAATAACTTCATTAATTGCTTCCTTAGAAAAATGAGGTATTTTTCCATCCTTTTTTATTTCCTGAGCAATAAACTGAGCAATTTTATCACGATTTTTCAAATTATCATCCATATCAATATTCATGTAAACCTCATAACCATAACCACGAATCCTAGATCTTAACGCTGGATGCATATGCTCGACAGTCTCAAGATTTCCAGCAGCAACCAAAATAAAATCACATGGAACTGGCTCAGAACGAGTTTGAGCACCTGAGGAACGTTCTGATTGTCCTGTTATAGGGTATTTTTTTTCTTGAATTGCAGTTAGAATCTCCTGCTGTGATCTTGGTGAAAGTGTAGCTATTTCATCTAAAAATAAAACTCCTCCATTAGCACGGTGAATCATTCCAGCAATTAAACGTTCGTATGCTGGTGTGCCTAACCCACCACTTTGAAGAGGATCATGAAGTACATCACCAAGTAAAGCACCTGATTGTGCACCCGTACCATCAATAAATGGAGAACCCTTTAGGGATGAATTATCTACTAATAATTTAGGAATATTATGTACTTCGTTTAATTTCATACGCTTACCAAGATTGAGGAATAATAAAAATCCAACAATAAATACCATGCTTGAAAGCATAGAAGCAGAATAAACAACATCTGAAATTGATCCTTTTTTCCAAAAGAAATAAGGAATTAAACTAATTATTATTATTATACCAAATAATATTAAGTTTTGAGTTTTAAATGATGATGCAGCGGCCAATCTTTGTTTATTTATTAATGCTTTTCCTTCCCCTTTGGGTAATGTTCTAATCAAAGGAACATTTTCATCTGTTGGATTAGGAAATGAAAGAATATCAACTAAGCTTTCTGTTTTGGATAACTCAGCTATTGCCTGTCCTATCATACTTTTACCAACACCAGGATCACCAATAAGCAAAACATTTCTTCTTTGTTTTGCAGCTTTTTTGATAAGGTTTATTGCTTCTTCTTGACCTACAACTTGCTCATTTATTTTGGATGGTATTTTAATATCTTTAGTTGAATTAAATTTCATTTAGTAGTTTTATTAGAAAGGTATAAAAATGTTTCTTTAAATTATATCTTCTTCAGCGACTACAATAAAATCACCTACAGCTATAACAGAAGAGAATGGTATAATCAAATGGTTTTGATCATTTTTCTCGAGTTCTATAGAATCGGCATAACTAGTTGGCGCTCTTAAAACAATATGTAATAATTCTCCTGTCTTTGTTTCAAAACTTATATTTCCTACTTCACCGAATCTTTTTCCAGATTTAGTAACAACTGTTTTCCCTACAAGCTGTCTTGCATATCTTTTTTCTTTATCTTCTTCGCTCATTTTATAGGTCATATCTCCTTGAAATATATAAGTCTTTCTAAAATGGGATAATAATATTAATATATTCATTTAGAATCAAAATACTTGGAAACTATATTATAACCCCTGTTTTTCATATGGAAATAAAAAAAATAAGATTTTATCCACCCCTCACACCATCATTTCCTGTGGAATAAAATAATGAAAGATTTTCGGTAATTATGAATATTTTCTATTTTTGTTGAATTTTTTAATTAGTTATATAAAATCTTTTTAATAAGTATGATAATAACCTAAATTTAAAATGTAGTTATAGCCTGTAAGAACAGTTTATTTGATAGTTTAGGATAAATTTTTATTAATTTTATTTTATAAGCTTTTCTATGTTATTGTATAATAATCTATCTTAATTTTTTAGTAATTAATTATTGTTATTTCTTCAAATGAAATGATGGTGTTAATAATCATAAAATATGAAAATCTTTCAATTTTTTTGAATATTTTTCGGTTCCACAGGAAGTGTAGGTGGGGGATCATAGTAATCCTTAAATAAATCATAAAAGAAATTACTCATATGTTAAAAAAGGGGTTAAAAACATTCTTTGAGGATTATTTAGAAAAAGAGCCATTATTCATTAACAAAAAAGCATTACAAATGAGTTATACCCCTAAATATATTCCACATAGAGAAGAACAAATAGAAGCTGTTGCAAGTATACTAGCACCAAGCTTAAGAGGAGAAAGGCCAAGTAATATTTTTATTTATGGTAAGACAGGAACTGGAAAGAGTCTTACTATAACTTATGTAACTCAAAATATTAAAGAAATAGCTCAAAAAAATAAAACACCCCTAAGGATAATCTATCTAAATTGTAAATTAAAAAGAGTGGCTGACACTGAGTATAGAATAATAGCTCAATTAACAAGAGAGTTTGGAGAACAAGTACCAGCAACAGGATTACCAACAGATGAAATATATAAATTATTTATTCAGGCATTACAAAGAGAAAATAAGAATGTTATAATAATCTTAGATGAAATAGACCAATTAGTAAAAAAAACAGGCGATGAAATATTATATAATCTTACAAGATTAAATGGTGAATTAGAAAATACCCAAATAAGCATTATAGGCATAAGCAATGACCTATTATTTACAGATAATATTGATCCAAGAATAAAATCAAGTCTTAGCGAAGAAGAATTAGTGTTTCCACCATATAATGCATTACAATTACAAAGTATATTAAAACAAAGATCAAAATTAGCATTTAAAGAATCAATAGTAAAAGAGGGAGTTATAGAAAAATGTTCTGCATATGCTGCAAGAGAACATGGAGATGCAAGAAGAGCTCTTGATTTATTGAGAGTAGCAGGAGAAATAGCAGAAAGAAAGGGAGCAGTAGAAATAACAACAAAACATATAGACGATGCAGAAGAAAAAATAGAAAGAGATAGAGTTGTAGACATAATTAATACTCAACCAAAACAAGTAAAGTTGACATTGTATAGCATATTTACAGTTAGCATTGAAAATAAGGGACCAATATTCACAGGAGATATATATGAACTTTACAAAGAAGCGTGTTATAAAACAGGAGTTAAACCATTAACACAGAGAAGAGTATCAGATATTATAGCCGAGTTAGATATGCTTGGAATAATTAATGCTAAAGTGATTAGCAAGGGAAGATATGGCAGAACAAGAGAAATAGGTCTTGCTATACCGCAAACAAGTATACCCAATATCAATAATTCATTAAAAGAAAGTCTTGCTTTATAGGGGTAAAAAATGACAAATGAACTAGTTCAATACTTTGTAGAGAATGATTTTTTATTAAGCCCTGAAATCATTGATTTAATTAAAGATAAAAAAGAGTTTGTGGATTTAGTTAAGAAATTTATAAAAAACAATGAAAAACTATTAGTATTAAATGATGATATTTATAATAATCTAACTCAGATGCATCAATTAATCGACTTTAATTGGAGTGAGTTTGAAAAAAGCAGATCTTATTTTGAAAAAAATAGCGATGAAAAAATTTATAGTACCTTTGTTGATATCTTATCATACAATATTGAGAAGAAAAAAACAAAACAAATTGATAAAATATTAGAAGAAATAAAACATGAACCAACAGAAGAATTTCTTTTAAAAGAAGATAATTTAAGATCAAATGTTATGATACTTAATTCATGGGACTTAGACGTAGGAAAGAGGACAGTGCAAGATTTTGTTAAACATTTTAGAGCAAGATACAATCAATTAAAAAAAATACTTGAATGCAGACCAGAATTACAAAACTGCATAAGTATTAATAGATTGTATAATAAAAAAGATAAAGAACAAGTTGCAGTAATAGCAATGGTTGCAGATAAGTCTATAACTAAAAATGGAAATATTTTAATTACTCTAGAAGACCTAACAGGAAAAACAAAATTACTTATTAGCAAAAATAACCCTATATTTAGTATAGGGAAAGATATTACTGAAGATGAGGTAATAGGGGTTATAGGCATAACAGGGGATAATATTATCTTTGCCAATACAATATTTCAACCTGATATACCCACAACAAAAGAATTGAAAAAATGCCCAGAGGAAGTATATGCAGGATTTATTAGTGATATCCACTTTGGAAGCAAAAAATTCCTGAAAGAAGATTTTTTAAGAATGGTAGAATGGATTAATGGAAACACAGGCAATAACCAACAAAAAAGCATTTCAAAAAGATTAAAATATATCTTTATAATTGGTGATGTAGTAGACGGTGTTGGGATATATCCTGACCAAGATAAAGAATTAGAGATTAAGGATATAACACAGCAATATTCACTTGCAGCTGAATATCTGGATAAAATAAGAAAGGATATAAATATAATTTTATGTCCAGGACAACATGACGCTGTTAGGATATCAGAACCACAACCCAGCTTAAATAATGAGTACACCAAAAGTCTAAATAAAATTTCTAATCTTAAATTAGTAAGCAACCCAGCATTAATAAACATTCATGCAAGTGAAGATTTTCCTGGTTTTGATGTGCTAATTTATCATGGAGCAAGCTACCATTATTATAATAATAATATTGATAGCTTAAGGCAATCAGGAGCTCAAAATAATCCAACTTTAGTCATAAAATACTTACTAAAAAGAAGGCATTTAGCACCAACACACGGATCATCATTGTATAGCCCTCAAACTGAAAAGGATGCAATGGTAATAGAGAAAATACCCGATATATTTGCCAGTGGTGATTCACATAGATGTGAAACAGCAATGTATAATAATATCAGCATAATAGGGTCTAGCTGTTTTCAAGCAAAGACAGCATTTCAGGAGAAAGTAGGAAATAATCCCAACCCCTCAAGATTACCAATAATAAATCTCAAGACACGAGAGATAAAAATACTAAACTTCAGTGAGGAACAATGAAGAATAATCAAACCATGGAAAAATATTTTGATTTAATTAATAATGAAACGTTAAAATGCTATGAACTTGCACAAAGAGCGAGAGCTAAGGGGCATGACCCAACCAAAAGTGTAGAAGTACCACTAGCAAAGAATATGGCAGAAAGAGTAGTGGGAATAATAAGTAATGTAGCACCGCAAATAAAAGATAGTGGAGTTGTTGCAAGAATTATCGAGTTAGAACAATTATATGGCGTACAAGATTGGAGAGTAGCACTTATCTTAGCTGAAGAAGTTGCTGCTGAAAAGTTTTGTAAGTTTGAAAATAAAAACCAAGCAATGGAAGTTGGAATAAGGATAGGGTTAGCCTACTTAACTGTAGGGGTTGTTGCAAGTCCGCTCGAAGGATTTGTAAAAATGGAAATAAAAAAACGAAATGATGGTAAGGACTATATGGCTATATACTATTCTGGACCAATACGTAGTGCAGGTGGTACAGCGAGTTCTGCGTCTGTTATAATAGCTGATTATATACGCAAAAAAGCAGGTCTAGATGTTTTTGACCCAACTGAGCTAGAAATCAAGAGGATGGTAACTGAAATACATGATTATCATGATAAAGTCACGAATCTACAATATCATCCTACTGATGAAGAACTTGAGTTTTTAATTAAGAGAATTCCAGTACAGATTACAGGAGATCCAAGTGAAAAATTTGAAGTTAGTAACTACAAAGATCTTGAACGAATGGGAACAAATAAATTACGAAATGGGGTTGCACTTGTAATTGCGGAATGTATAAGCCTGAAAGCACCAAAAGTATGGAAGCAACTGTCTAAATGGGGTAGTGGGTTTGGACTGGAACACTGGAAATTTATTAAAGACTTTGTAGAATTACAACAAAAACTAAAAGCAAAATCCAAAGAAAAAGAAGCTAGCGATGAATTGTTAGCTCCTGACTTTTCTTATATCAAAGATATAGTAGCAGGAAGACCAGTATTAACTCATCCATTAAGAGTTGGTGGATTTAGATTACGGTATGGTAGATGCAGAAATTCAGGATTTTCAACTGATGCTATTAATCCTGCAACAATGGTCATATTAAAAAAGTATATTGCAGTTGGTACTCAACTGAAAACAGAGAGACCTGGCAAATCAACAGTTATAGCTGTTTGTGATAGGCTGGAAGGACCAATAGTTAGATTAGCAAGTGGAGATGTATTATTATTAAATACTGAAGAAGAAGCAAAGAAACATGTTTCTAAAATTGAAGAAGTAATTTTTCTTGGAGATTTATTAATAAGTTATGGAGACTTTTTGAATAGAGCACATAAATTAGTTCCATGCGGGTATAATGAAGAATGGCATAGAGAAGAATTAAGAAAAACAGGTGATAGCGGGGTTAGTAAATTTTTAGAAAATCCTTACCAATTTGTAAGCGCAAAAGAATCAATAGAACTAAGCAAAAGATTATCAGTGCCACTCCATCCAAGATATACATATCATTGGAAAGATATAACCATTACTCAATTAAAAACATTAATAGAATGGTACACCAAAAAAGTGGCAAGCGAGGATAGTGTAATATTACCCTTTAGTTATAGTTTAGTAAATGATGTTGAGGATAAGGATCCGAAAAGAGTTCTAGAACTGTTGGGTGTACCACATCAAGTGGTTTCTAAGGAGCATGTAATCATAAGCGGGGATGACGGAGCTGCATTTTCTTACTGTATGGATCGGCTTTTGGATATTGAGGTTCAGCCTAATTTAAATGTTTTAGAAATATTAAACAAAGCAGTAGACATAATAGTCAAGGATAAGTCTGGAACGTTCATCGGTGCTAGAATGGGGCGGCCAGAAAAAGCTAAGATGAGAAAGTTGACTGGCAGTCCGCACATGCTATTTCCTGTGGGTAGTGAGGGAGGCAAAATGAGGGATTTTCAAGCAGCATTAGTAAAGGGCAGAGTAAGTGCAGACTTTCCATTAAGATATTGTATAAAGTGTGATAAAAAATGTGTGTATGATTTATGTATTGATTGCGGTGGAATATCACAACAACAATATTACTGCAGGCAATGTGATGAAACTTCACCTAAAAAATGTGAGCTACATGGCGATGGAGTAAATTATAAATTTCAACAAATTGATATAAATAAAATATTTTTGGATGCAATTAAGAAGATTGGGTTTGATAAGTATCCTAAGATGATTAAAGGAGTTAGAGGAATGAGTAATACCAATAAAGAGTTTGAGCATTTTGTAAAGGGGGTTATAAGAAGTAAATATAACCTTTTTGTGAATAAAGACGGAACAATAAGGTATGATATGACCGAGATGCCGCTTACACATTTTAAACCATGTGAAATAAGAACGTCAGTTGAAAAATTAAAAGAATTAGGTTACGATAAAGATATTTATGGAAAAGATGTTGTAGATGATGATCAAATAATTGAGTTAAGATGCCAGGATGTGATTCTCCCAGCATGTCACAATTCACTTGAAGAGCCTAGTGATGATGTGCTGCTGAGAATAACCAAATTTATTGATGAACTTTTAGTTGGGTTGTATGGATTAGAAGGTTATTACAATCTTAAAAGTAAGGACGAGCTCATAGGGCATTTGATTGTTGCGATGAGCCCTCATACAAGTGCAGGGATAGTTGGAAGAGTGATTGGATTCTCAAATACACAGGGGTTTCTTGCGCATCCATTATTTCATAGTATCATGAGGAGGGATTGTGATGGTGATGAAGCATGTGTCATATTGCTATTAGATGTCTTACTAAATTTCTCTCGTAAGTTTTTGCCAAATCATAGAGGGGTGACACAGGACGCACCATTAGTGTTAACGTCTTGCTTAATCCCAAAAGAGGTGGATGATATGGTCTTTGATATGGACATAGTAAGCAGTTATCCACTTGAATTGTATTATCTTGCTCAAGATTATAAACTTCCTGTTGAAATAAAAATAAAAAGATTGGGAGACACCCTTAATACACCCGAGCAATATGAAGGATTAATGTTTACACATGATACAACTCGTATTGATCAAGGAGTCACATGCAGCGCGTACAAAAGCATACCCAGCATGATGGAGAAGGTCCGAGGACAGATGGAAATAGCAGAACAGTTACGCGCAGTTGATGAAGCTGATGTAGCAAGGTTAGTAATTGAAAGACATTTTATGAGGGATATTAAAGGTAATTTAAGAAAATTTGGAATGCAAGAATTTAGATGCGTAGAATGCAATGCAAAATTTAGAAGACCACCTCTTATAGGAAGCTGCACAGTATGCCATGGAAAGTTGTTGTTTACCATAGCAGAGGGCAGTATTGTGAAGTATTTAGCACCTAGCTTAGAGCTAGTAGAGAGATATGACTTACCTGTTTATTTAAAACAAGTTTTAGAATTAACCAAAATGAGAATAGAAAGCATATTTGGAAAAGACGATGAGAAACAAGAGGCACTAGCAAAATGGTTTTAATCTATATAAAAAATGAAAGAACAGGCAGTAGTAAGCATCCCATTAAATGAGATTTCTTAATTTTTGCATACGAACAAAGTACACCTATAGCAGAAGCTACAATAACAATTAAAATTCCTAAATAACCAGAAATCCATAACACCAAAATTAGCAATAGGGATATGATAATCTTACTTAACTTGTTATAATCAACTCGGTGGACGATACGTATAAAGAGTTTAGTAATAAATGGAGTTAAAAGAACATTTATTCCACCAGCAATTAAAGCCGCAGAAAAAAATAAAAGCACTGTGGATGTAGGCATGGTATGAATAAGACGGGTTATAGCAATGATACTGCCATTGCGGGCTTTTTCAATGGTTACCCACGCAATAATTGCAATAACCATAATCATTGTGTTGATCATACCAACCATCAGGATGTATTCTTCTTTTTTGTTGTTTTTTCCTAAAGTGGATAGTGTTGCTGCTTGAGCAGGACCAAGGCCAGGCATTAATCCAGTAAATATTGATGCAAAAGTTGCTTTGATTATAGCAGAGTATGGTCTTTGAATCTTAGGGAAGGATATCTTTTGCTTTGGAATTAATGTTTTTTGGTTAATGCTGGTGTATAACACACTAATGCCGAATAGTCCAGAAAATAATGGGAATAATCCTTCTCTGACTGGGAGCTTAAAAACAATAAATCCTAAAGTACCAGATAATAAAATTATAACTACTGCCCATAAACGGTTTCGTTCTAAGTAAACTAATGCCCCTAATGCGAATAGGATGATAAAGACAATATTTTTTTGGATTATTGGATAAAATAGCGGGATTGTTAGATACAAGAGGGGGGATAGTAGTGTTATGATTATTAATCCTGTGAGGCTTCCAATAATAGACAGGATTACTGCTTCATATCCCAAACCTTTAGCAAGGAGTTGATGCGCTGGAAATACTACCAACGCCGTGTCATCAGTTGCTGCACCTAAAAAAACTGATGGGATGAAATCAATAAAGGTGTGGGTAATTGACATTGAGATTATAAATATGCTTATTGATAGAGGAGTTACTTGTTTGAATAAGCTTAGATGTGATAATATAAGAACAGCAACTAAATTGATATGTATCCCTGGGGTTATACCCGTAAATATCCCTGCAATAATTCCAATTATGATTGCTATCATTAATTCAAATAACATGGGCTATCTGAAATTATTGTCTTTATATTGTTTAATGATGGAATATTGAAAATATTACAACTTAAGCCAATGTTTCTGATACATTAGTCACATCTTTGTAACGTGATCTCGATTGTTGATACTCTTACTGATTTTCCTTCTTTATTTTTAAATTCTTCACTATTAACATTAATGTTTTTTATCTCTATAGAATTTTCAAGAAATCTTTTAGTAGCTACTTCTGCTACGTCTACACATCGTGAGATAAATTTACCCCTCCCTTTTATAATTACTTCACCAGCGTTTTGCGTTGTAAATTGCATTACAACTCCAGTTACGTAATTCATGAATGGTTTTGGTCCAATAAATATTGTATGATCATTCTCTTCAGCCATATAATCTCCTTAATTATTTTTTAAGTTTTAATAATTTTATATGATGAGTGATAGATCCTGCTATTACATTCCTTATTTTTTTACTACCTATCTTAGATCTTGATATAACCTTTTGTTTATTTTTTTCAAAATCTGACGTAAATTCATCTGGATAAGTTGTAAGAAATTGTTTTACTGCCCGCTTTATTTGTTGAGACTTGACTGTTCCCATTTTTAGTTCATTTTTTAGATGTTTGGGTTATTTTTAAGTCTTCCGCCTTTGCAGCACTCTGCGGTGGTTAAATTATAGAAATATTCTTAAAGACTGATTTAAGATTAGATAAGTATTGCCTCTGTGGCTCAACCTGGTAGAGCGACTGTTTTGTAAACAGTAGGTTGGGGGTTCAAATCCCTCCAGAGGCTTACTAACTCTTTTTGTAAGCCCTTTAGATTTTGGCCTAAATTTCTAGAATTGAGAAATTATTAAGCGTTAACAAAAGGTATATAAGAGATAAGATACCACAAAATTAGTGCAAACTACCACTTCAAGAGGGTATCATGGGCGCAGAAAAAGATTTAATGAATTCTTTAAGAAAAATAAGGGTTTTTTAGGAGCTTTAGTTATTGTGGGGTTATCTGCTCCATTGACTAAGATAAAATCAGAGATAAATCCCTTATACCAAACTGATCGAATTGCAATAGGCTTAGCTAAGAAGACCATATCCTTCTATGGTTATAAAGCAGCGCAATTAAGGGAGTTACCACTACTTGGAAAAAATGCGCTTATGGAAAGATTAAATGCTGGGACAAACCATTGTTTAACCATCTCTGAGCTTGAAGAGATTGTAAGAGCTGATGAGCTTACAAGGTTTGGAAAGCAAGATTTCAATAATCCTCAGAGGTATACAGAAGCTTACTTTCGTGGGTTTCTTAGAACTGAAACACCGCAGGAAAGAGAAGCATGTGGCGGGCAACCAGCACCTAGAAATGAACGATCAAAAAGACTGGTTGTGGTTAGTGTAGAAACATCAAATGGTAAACTTGCAGAAAAGTTGCGGGTGGCAGTGGATGATCCAAAACAGCTTGTTAAAATTATTAAAGAAAATGAAAAATTGTTTAAGCTTATTACCAGAAAAAGAAATGGAGAATATTATGCTGTTCTTGCAAAGCTTAGCGGGGCTATTGAAGGAGTGTCTCCCGAAGAATATGCTCAACTAGTTGTTTCAGAATATGTTGGAGGTACACATGAAATATATGGCTCAATAGATTTTAGTATTTTAACTACAAAAGATTTGTTTAAATTTTATAGAGAGCATGTTATGCCATTTTTTACTTTTGGGGAAATAGTGCAAGGGCATACCCATCAAGATGGTACTTCACCATCTAGTACTGACATAGAAAACAGTCGACGTGAGGGGCAAATGGTTTTAGCTTATGATACAAATGCAAATGTTACTAGTTGGAATGCTTTTGGGGTTGTTCATGGTGATGTTGTTCTTTTTTTAGAAAATCAAAGATATCTACATAATAATCTTCCTGGAGATTTCAAGGATGGGTTATTACCGGAGAGAAATCATGGGGTGGTAATTAAAGGGAGAAATGGACTGAACAATGGGGAGCCATATACTGTAGTGAGAGATGATTAGAAGTAGCTGTAAGTAAAATTTTAAGTAAGGTTTAGAAAACATAAATTTATTTAATATGATCTTAAATTAGGCGAATATGGAAGAGCTGAATTTAATTGAGCTATGCAAGATAATTGACGAAAGTGATAAATCCGAAGAAGAAAAGAATGTTGATAAAAAAATAATAAACAACTGGGATGAGATTAAGAGTATGAATGGGGATTTTAAAAATATTAAAGAAAAAATAAAAAATAAGCTTAATATAACGATATCTTTTATTGCGTTTACATATAAAGATGCAACACCTACAAAGTATATCCAAGCCAAGTATTACTTGAAAAGAAATATATGGAAATGATTATTGTTTATACACAGTTAAGAAAAGGTATTTAAGCAAGGGTTTATGTTTTGTCATATGATAAACATTACGGATAGTGCTAAGGAAAAAATTGAGGATATGCTAAACAAAAAAGGAAAGGTAGGGTTAAGAGTGGGTGTAGTTGGTGGTGGATGTTCTGGGCTTCAATATCGAATGGGGGCTGAAGATGAACTGCAGGAGGGGGATGTTGAGTTGGTGGAGAATGGAGTGAGATTGTTTGTTGATAAAAGGAGTTTAACCTATTTAGCTGGTGCAACAATTGAGTACACTGATGGGTGGTACGGGTCTGGGATTAATATAATCAATCCTAATGCTTCTAGTACTTGTGGATGTGGCAAGTCATTTAGTTAGTATTCATCAATCTTTGTCTGAGTTTTTTTAATATGTTCCTTAAATTTTGGAGGTTCAATAAGAATAAAGTTAAATCCCCAATCTTTTAACATTGCCATAGCATTACTTGTGATAGCTGGTGCAACAAGTATCCCTCTTACTGAGGTAATCCCCTTTGATGTTTTAATCTTTTCTACATACCTCCGTAGTTGAGAGACTGCAGCAAGATCTGCTTTGAATCTTTTGCATTCAATAACAACCAAATAATTATTTTTGTCAGTGCATAACACATCAATAAAACCATATTTAGTTTGCTCTTCTCTATTAACCGGAATTAATCCGTGCTCAACAATTGAAGGATTTGCATAAATCATATTAGACATATCTTTTTCATTGCCACTTAATTTAATCTTTTCTGCATCAGTAAGATTTGAGCTGTTCAAAAAATAAATCTGATCCATGATTATATTAAGTTTTTCAGAATTTTTTATATGAACTGCGTTTAGCACAACATTTGGCGGTTCCCATTTTATGGTGTACTCAGTTCCTGATTTCATGTAATTAATTGGGTTGTTTCCTTCAGGTTGGTGTATAAGAATTGTTCCGTCTGGTTTTATAATAATCAAACGATCACCTTTAGCTAAACTTGTTTCTGCTTTACCTTGGTAGGTTACCTCGCAGCTTACAGCGCATACCACCAGTTTTTTGCTAGTTATACCAGATTGCAATTGGAATATTTTTGATTGCATAGCTTAAATGATTATAGCAGGCAAATAAAGATTGTTGCATTATTTTTAGGATATTATGATATAATAATTATGCCTTTTTTATCTGGTTTTATTTTTCAGAATCTCTTTTAATTTAATAATTATTGACTTAAATCGCCTTTCGTTTCTTTTAAGGTATGACCCTTCTATCTGGTATCCTTCGTAGGTTATCCTGTTCCTCAAAATTCTTAGATCCTCTAAAATAGATATTTCATTCCATGAAAATTCTTTATACTCTTTTTTTAAATATTCAATTAATTCTTTATGGCTAAGAGTCTTATAACCCCAGCTGAAAGGAGTGCTGTTATTAATTCTTTTATAATTTCATAATAATCCGAAATAATCAGTGCTGCCATTTTTTTAGGGTCTTGTAGTTTTATTCTTTCTTCAATTAATGAGATCATGTTTAGTATACTTTTTGCTCTTTCTTTATCTGGTTTTATTCTTATCATATCCTAAAACACCTTTAAATATCCCTTTAAGATCATTCCGTTAATTATGTTATTTTTTAGTTCTGAGCTAAGCCGTGAAAAATTTTTTTCAAAGAATAAGCTTATTTTTCTGTTGAGTTTTTTTTCATAAGATGATAGATTAAACTTTTTTTCTGGGGATTGTATAAACAAATCAATATCACTTTCTTCTATGTCGTCTCCATTTGAGCTGGAACCAAATAATACTATTGTATCTGGTTGGCAAGAATCGTTGAGAAAGTCTAGTAAACCGGACTGTTTGAGTCTAAGCATTATGTTAGTTTTTTTATATAATCTAAAAAGTTCATTATCTCTGTTTGATCTATAAGTAGGATAGATATCTTTTTTCTCTTTTATTATTAACCCTTCTTTGATGAGAGCATTTAAATGATTTATTACAGAGGGCTGAGTTATTTTTGTTCTTCTTGATATCTCCCTCATATGAAAATCTTTGGTGGGATAGTCAAAAAATTCTAGCAGTATTTTGTAACGGGTATATTTTTGTATCATCTGCTATAATAATGTAGCTTGTGGTATATAAATATTGCGGTTTCTTGAGTTGTAAAGCAAACGTCACCTGCGGCATCGCGATTAAGAGAAGTTCGCAAAGCGGGGTTGAGCTAATGTTTCATAAACTTTAAATAACCCGGCGGGTAAGGATGTTTCTATGGGCTTGTAGTCTAGCGGTTATGACATTTCCTTGACGTGGAAAAGGCCCCCAGTTCGAATCTGGGCAGGCCCATTAATTTCAAACAAGTTATGTTGTTTAGGTAATTTTATATACTTTTAAAGTGATACCTAGTAAGTATGAGGATTAATCTTAATAAATTTCAAATTGAGTGCAAACGCTGTGAACATCGTTGGATACCTAGAAAAGTTGAAGTGAGAATATGCCCAAAATGCAAGTCACCATACTGGGATAAAAAGCTGAAAGATTATAAAAAGAGGGAAAATGAAGGGGCGAAGAATAAGAAGTAATCCAAGAAGCGGACAAGTTACATTATTTGTTATTATTGGGATTATATTAGTGTTACTTTTAGGTTTAGTTTGGTATTATCAGAGCGGGATAATACAAGCTCTTAAGGGGGAGATAACACAAGAAGAATTGTTCCGGCAAAATGTTGATACACTAAATGGATACGTAAAGACATGCTTATCTTATTCCAGCACTGAAGGAATAAACCTAATAGGATTACAAGGTGGATACATAAGCTTGCTTAATGATCCAATCGGGGTAAGTGAAAGTAATGTACTATCTAATTCTCTAACAGTTGTACCTGGTTTAGATGTAGCTTACTGGTATTATGAAACTGCAAATGGCATTCAAAAAACGCAACTGCCATCAAAAGAGTTCATGGAAGAAGAACTTGCAAATTATATTGAAGAAGATATTGATGGATGCTTAGGGGGGTTTGTTGGGTTTGAGATTTTAGAGATAGAAGACCGAGAAAAAGAAGTTACTGTTAGGATAAACGATGAAACTGTAGACATTAAAATGTATTATCCGCTCAAGATAGAACAAGAAGAGGCTATTGGCAGACTCAAAGAGTTTGAGATAGTTGTTCCAATACCGTTAGGGAAACTATATGGAACTGCTGTATCATTATTTGAAAAAGAAAACACCGAAACATTCTTAGAAGATATCACCCTGGACCAATTTATCGTTTATGAAGAATTGCCATATTCTGGAATAGATCTTGAGTGCAGCCCTAAAGTATGGTTGCAAGAAAAAGTTTTCGGTGATCTAAAAAAAATACTTAGCACAAATATAGCACATTTGGTGGTTAAAGGAAGTAATTACAAGAGTTCGAGAGATAAAAAATACTTTGAAGTAGACGATATAAAAGTAAGCAGTGATTCAACCGTACAATTTTTGTTTAGTGAGGGGTGGCCGCTGCTTATAGATGTGAATCCAGATGAACAAGTACTAAAGGGAGAAAGTTATAATGATAATCTTCTTGGAAGGTTTATCACTCAATTCTTCTGCTTAAATTATTATAATTTTGTTTATGATTTAAAGTACCCTATATTAATTAGCATAACTGATGAAAAAACAGAGTATTTATTTCAATATGCGACACAAGTGATCATTCAAAAAAATCAACCAAGGGAAAGCAAGATAACAATAAATTACTTAGATGGAAAAGTAAGCCCTGTGTGCGATCATTATGTTACCCCATTAACAATAAATGTACAAGGATACTCTACTGAAGGTAGTTTAGTCTCATTAGATAATGCAGAGATAAGCTTGCAATGTGTTGGCACTAGCTGTGAGCTAGGAAGCACTACATTAGGTAAATTTAATGGGAACGCTCCGCAATGTGTAAATGCAAATGTAGTTGTAACACATGAAAACTATCAGCAAGAAAACATAATCCTAACAACAGTAGAAGAACAAACACTAACGGTGCTACTGGAACCAAAAAAAGAGTTAATGCTTGATTTAAGGTTAATAAGGGCGGAAGAGGGGGGAACAAGAGGATTGTTAAAAGACGAGTTTGCATTAGTACAGTTTATTCATGAAAACAACGAGTACGCAACAAGTGTGATATATCCTGAACAAAGGTCTGTAACATTAATACCTGGAAGGTATGAGGTTAGAACAGTAATAATGATGAGTGGAAGACCAATAACATTGCAAGGTGATACAATAAAAGAATGCATTGATGTGCCAGAAACAGGCGTATTAGGATTCTTTGGGCTAACCAAGAAAAAATGCACAGAAATAAATTTAGATGGAGCAACTTTTGATGCTATAACAGCTGGCGGCGCAAACTTTGGATTTGAGTTAAGCAGGGATCAGCTTATTAACAATGAACAAATAACCTTATTTTCAGTGAGAAATACAGAACCAAGGAGTATACTTGAGTTACAAGAAATGTACAAAACAATACAAGAAAATTCCCAGCTTGAAGAGTTTAGGGGGCCAATATTAAAATGAGACAAAAAATAATGGCATTATTTGTAATAATACTCTTTGTAGCTAGTACTCCTGCATATGCGCTTGATATAATAAATCAACAAGATCTTTTTAGCGAAGAAGAGCTTGGTGAAGATATTATTATTAATGTTGATGACTATCAGCCAAAAATAATAAGAAGCAGCTTACTAGAAGAAAAAGATGTAAATGTTTATGCAACACTTAAAGGGATACCTTCAAATCCAACAATATCAATTTCAAAGATTGATGACATTGACCTTAAAGCAACAAAGATAAGCACACCTGATGGAAAAGAAGTAAAACTAGGAAACATAAGATATGTAAAGCCTGGAAGAGCAAACTTTGGGTTAAAAGATGCTGCTTATGAATTATTTAATGGACGATATACCGGAGAGGGCATTGGAGGTTTAGAATATGCTCAGCAACTAAATTATGATAATCTTGGTTATGTTGTTGTACCAATTAAAAGAATACCAAAAGAAGCTGATGTGCCTTCTCAGATAGATATCACAATGGAGGGAAGAATAAGATTTGATGTTAGCTCGGATCTTGGAGCAGGACCAACAACTGATGTTCTACGCCCAATGACTAATTCAGAATGGAATAAAGTAAGAGAATCACATAAATTTTATGGCGGATACTTGCAAGTTACCAGTATTGAGCCAAGCACTATCTCAAGACTATTTAATGGAGCTCCAATCGCTCAATCTCAGCAGGTTCTAGAAAAAGATGCGTTAATACCCCTAGAAAACTATAAAGCTAAAATTGTTTTATACAATAATCAGTTAAACCCAATAATTCCAGGGATAGGATTTGAAGATGATAATACAGGCACTGGAAATTCAGATTTACAAATTACAGCCGGGACTTTAGTTTTAAAACCAGGAGAAACATCAAGAAGAACATTTAGAACAGATTCAGCAATAGAAAGCGCACAATTAGGTTCTCCAAAAACATTGTTTAATAGATTTAGAGTAAGACTTGAAGAGATAAGATCTCAAAGACCAAGCATAAGAGCATTTGTACAAAGCAGTGATCAGCTACTTCCAGTTTTAGTTACTATAAGCGAAGGAGATAGAGTGCATAGTAATAGTGATTGGGTATTTGATGGAGTAGAGCATGGTGTGGGTAATAATGTTGGTTCTTATAAGGTGGTATTTAAGAAGTTTAGAATTGGAGATAACATTGAAACAAAAATTGTTGAATTGGATGATCAAGTTGTTGGAAACGAATTAAAATTAAGTTTAGGCTTAGATATATCCTTAACAAGAGGGACTGAGCAACATACAGGTTTGTTGAGAAGAGCGATAGAAGAATATGAAACATTTTTAGTTGGACTAGAAAGTGTTAACATGGACTCGCTTGACCCAAATGATAAAGAAACACTTGAATCTGAGCAAGAAGAAGCAATGTATCAGCTTGGTAGCTTATCTATTTTATTGGGGGAAACTGATAAAGGATTGAATGAACTTAAAGATTATTTAAAGATGTTTCCAGCTGGTACGCATGTTAGTCAGATTGATAGGTTTATTTCTGGATATGAAAATGTTAACACTCAAAATGCAGCAAGAACAATCTCTTTTGATGAAGGGAGTAATGAAATGTCTACAACTATAACTGTTTTGAGTGATCCTATTGAGTTTGAAGGCGGACGGAGATCAATCGCGAAAATCAGGGTGGGCGATAATATCGGGGTGTATAATCAAGGGGATACATTATGTGTTGATAAGGAGTGTACTAACCAAGAATGGAAAGTAAGTGAGATCGGACAGAATCAAGTAGTATTAAAGAAGGGTGATACGCGATCACTCTTACTTACAGGAAGCTCCACAGAGTTAGGCGAGAGTATTACTGCTGAACTTGTAAGCGCAAATCCAGAGTTAGAAGCAGTAATAACTATCCTTCCAGTACCAGAAAGAGCATATAGCAGCATAAATTTTGATATGCATATACCAATAGAATCAAGAGCGCTGGAATTACCCCTTTTTACAGGATCACTTGATAAAGAAATAAACAAAACGCAGGAATTAATAAAAAAACTTGATGGCGTTATAAAAAACGTAGAAAAAGTACATAATGTCTGGAGCAAATTATGTTTAACAACATTTTTAGTGCTTTGGTCTAAAAATCTATTTAGTCTAGATAAAGGCGCCGCTAGAAAAAGAATAAATCCAATATGGAAAGAAAGATGGAGCAAGGATGAATCAGCACAAAATAGTGGCGTAACATTTGATAACTATTTATTACAAGATGAGAATAAAGAAGCATACGAAAACGATTTAACCAATGCGGAAAGAATCATTGGAGAAATTGATAATAAAAAGTATCTAGAAAGTAGTTTGAGTTTAACAGATGCAGAAAAGAAAAAATATGATTCACTGTTGCAAGAAAGATATTTTGCATTAGAACTTAGTAAGACTACACCAGAGTACGTAGCCAAGTTCATAGAAAAAGAGCTTGAAGTACAAAACATAAAAGTTTTATCAAAAATAAAAAACCTTGAAACACAGCCATACTCAGAAATTGCAAATGATATAGAAAGGATATGGTGGAAAATGGATCCTGTGGAGTGGGCAAGAAATAAAGAAGGATTCATAAGAACTTATTATTTAACAGAAACAGCAAAAACCATGAAAACTTTTTTGAATGAAGGAGAAAATAAAATTTTAGGTTATTATCCTTCAGATAATGAGGGGATTAAAGATGAAGTAACAAACGCCTTGGGAGGATTATTAACAGCAAGTCCTACAGAACAAGTTAGCCAGGACACAATCCCAATTACATCAATAATAAAGAAAGATGCTCTTTTTTACTTTAGTGCTAACAACGGGGAGATGTACCCCTTGGTAGATTCTAATGCTGCGGATGACCCCATACGCTCTACACTATCACAAGATCAATTGGATGGAAATATGGATGTGTACTATGTGATCGGTCAAGAGCGGAAAACAGCAAGAATCAGTAATGACATAAAAGAAGAAACACATTTGCCAAAAGTTACAACATATCCTAAAGGCCATAGACAAGCAGGACACATAAAACAAGTAAGTGTTGATGCATACCACTATATTGAATTTGAATATTCATCAAGCGGAAAAATAAACAAGAAAACAGTGTATCGGAGAGGCATACCTAATGAAGATTTAGGCGGTGGCACGCTTGTAGGAGAACTGGATAATTCATTGTTGTTCTCATTCAGACAAAGTAAAGACGGGAAACTTGAAAAATTAGCAAACGATTTAAGCAAAGCAGAGAGTTGTTTAAACAAGCTAAATAGAAAATTAGAATCAAGCTTTATCCCTGCAAGTATATTCTCAAGTCCATTCGTAGGAAACAGTGTAAGCTGCAGTGGCTTAGGAGAGTACACAGTAACAAAAGAAAAAGTGATAAAATCTGAAGCGGAATGCAGTGATTTTATGGATCCACAAGAATGCAGAATACTCTTTAATGCATGTGATCCAGTAATATGCCCTTCAAGCAGATGTAATCTAGGTGGGAAATGGCAAGTAGAAAGAGTAACAGAAACAGGACTAGTGGGATCGATAGCATTATGCGCACCAAACTTTCCAGAAGTGGTAGTACCAGTATGCATAACTGGAATAAATGCAGGATTACAAAACATAAAATCAATACTTGAAGGTTATAATCAATGTTTAGTTGCACATAAAAATGAAGGAACATCAGTAGGAATTTGTGATAGCATAAGAAATGTGTACATATGTGAGATATTATGGAAAGAAGGATTAGCAATATTTAATGTAAAAGGAGGATTCTTAGGATTAATATCAGAAAAATTATTTAAGATAGCTGGCGGGGGAGAGTATTCCAGTTTTGAAGATCACTTTGATCAAAGTGTAGCAGGATTACAATATTTCACACAAGACTATGCAAAAAATGTATTTGCAAGTTATGATGGAGGAAGCCTTGACGAGATAGGAACACAAATATGCAAATCAGCAATATACGGAAAAGCACCAGGCGTAGGAAACTTCTTTAATGAAATACAAAAACCTGAAAGCCCACCACAATTCTTTGCTTTCTTTGATGAAGTACCATACACAGACTTGTTGAATGTGCCTCAAAGCCAGTATGAAGTATTTTACCACATATATGCAGGCCAAAATGAAGATGTAAGGTATAGCGTCTATTTACAAGAAATTGACGGGGCTGGACGTTTAATTGGCAATTATAAATTTTTAAAAAATAACCAGCCATTAACACTTGGACAGAGCGTTGACGAAAATGAGGACTTTGTAGCAAGAGCAGGATATAATCAATTGTGTGTAAGCATACTAACAAGAAGATATGGCAGAATAGTAGAATGCGGATTTGGAGAAGTGAGCACTAACTTTGCAATAGATTACTTAACCGAACAATATGCTTTAAGCGAAATCAATAAAAAAGTAGACACAGAAGAAGAATGCGTAACAGACAGAACAAGAATAACATCACTAAGTGCGCCCTCAACAATTTCTGATGTTAATCTATTACAAGCAGGAGTTGGAAGTTTTTCAACAGGACTAACCCAAACAGGAATAGTGAGAAAATGTGCAGGAGTAGATCCAAATATTGGGTTTAAAGATGGGATACAGAGATGGGTAGGAGTTGGAACTTGTGGTAATGATAAACAAGGAAGAGATCTAGGAATATGCTGGTTGTATAAACCTGCTGCAGAAAGAGCATTAGAGCAAGAATATAGCAAACAATTAGTTGATGAAGGTTTAGAAAAAGTTACTGAAGAATTAAAAGAAGAAGGATTAGGAGTAAGTGGATTAAGCAGGGATGAGGTTGATGAGATTAAGAGAGGATTTAGAAATATTGTTAGATTACCTGGTGGTAGTAGCTGTGATAATGCATATCCAATTGCAATAGGTTATTATGAAGAAATAAGAGCCAATGCGATACTGGAATGGCAGAGAGTAGAAGCAAATTATCTAATAGCTGAGGCATTAGTCAAAGAGTATAAATGTTTGAGTAAACAAAAGATTGATGCAGCTACTGCTCCCCCGGGCAATGCGGGGCCATCACCGGCACCGACTGATGCAATTGAGCGTAGTAATGTTAAAGCTGATAAATGTATAAATCTCAGTTTGGCACCTTCATCTACTGAAAGCACTGTTGAACTTAAGGTTAAGGAAAATGATAAGATCATATTTACAAGTCAAAGTAGAGGCTACATTTATGTTGTAAAGGGGATTGATGCAAGAATAATAGAATTAGACTCAAAGGAGAGGGGTGCTTTTGATGTTATCATACCTAAAGATAATACAGCAAGGATTGAGTTGAGTGATGATGCTGTTGATGATATATTATTAAGATATGAATCAGACGGAAAGATTTTTTTAGTCCTAGGTGATAGCGGTCCATTTGCTGAGGGGTTTAAGATTGATGTGAAGCTCTGTCCTAACTAGCACCAGTACAGCAAGCTTATCTGAACAGAGCGCAGACCAAAATAATAATAATCTTAGAGATGTAGAAGCTGATAGTTGTGTTCCTATTTTGGAACAACGCGATGAAGATGTTATTAAGGTAGATTTTAATAATTTGCCTGAATGTTTTAAAGTAACTGTAAATAACAATGAGATTGATCTGAATGTTCTAGGGATAACCGCAGAACGAGCTCGATTTGCAGTTACAAATGTAGGGAGCAGTCCTAGAATGGTAGCTGATGTTAGATTTGGGGATAATGCTAAAATGGCTGATTTAGAGGGCAATGGAGAGTATGATATTTTAATAAGCTATTATCAAGATGAGAAGCAGGAGTATGAACTTAATTTTAGTAAAATAAAGCCAAATCCGAGTTGGTCAGAACGATTTTCGGAGTGGATACTTGATGTTTTTTCTCCGCATTAAGAATGATCTAACATAAACAAGAAGCGGATAATTCATGGGGTTAGTGTTAAAACCAAGTAAGTATTTGGCAAAAACTAATAAACATCTAAAATATAAATTAAATTATGAAAAAAAGAGGACAGACAGAAATCTACTCTGTAGTCATAATGCTAATAATTGCTTTTATGTTTGCCGGAGTAATATGGTCATTTGTGCAAGCAAATCCGAATAGAAGCGTACTTGAAAAAAAATTCTTGTCAAGAGACATAGCACTCGCATATGACGCAATGTTGTTGACGGATAACCCCGTAACACTTAGATACCCAATAATAAAAAAATATGAGATTAAACTTGATAAAAAAGATGGATTAACAAAAATAAAGATAAAAGACCTGCAAGAGATGTTTGCTAATGAGTACGGAATAATAACCACTAAAGATACAGAAGTCCAAACAACATCATTAGGAGAAGAACACGGCGCAGAACTAATAGAACTCGAAGTGGACAAAACAGGATTAAAGATGATGGAAGCAATGAAAGATGAGTAAAGATTTAGGTGAACAACTACCTTACTGGGTGGTAAGAATAGCGGTATCAATCCTTGTGTTAGGATTACTTATTTTCTATTTAGGGTTACACATCACAAGAGATGTTGATGTAAGGCAGGTAGAGAGTGAATTACTAATGAACAGAGTGTTTTATTCATCAAAATGTTTTGCAGCAGAGGATGTAAGAACGTATCCAGGTGAGGTAGATGTAAATAAAATGACTTCTGAACAGTTAAACAAATGTTTAGATGGTCCGGTATATATTAAAGCAAAACTAATAGGGCATGATATCGCTGTTTTTAATGATGAAGAGATGTATGAACAACTAAAAGGGTTTTGTAAGTTTAAAAAATACAACTGCCAAGAAAAATTAGTGCCAGTAAGGGTGAGAAATGGGGTATTAGAAGAGGATGTATTACTATTACACCTAATATTAGAGGATCAAAGTGATAAATAAAAGAGGAGAGTTTGGGTTAGTATCAATCGCAGTGTTGATTGCATTGGTTATATTAATACTATTTTTTTTAACTATAGGCGCACCTAATCCATTGCAGATAGAAAAAGAAACCATAAAATCAATTTATGATACAGATGTAAATATAATCGGACTTAATTATGTTAGGCATGATATAGACAATATAATTGCATATTCTTTATCTCCTTCAGAAGAAAAACTTGAAGAATTAAAAAATACAGCTCAAACTTTTTTTTCACAATTTAGCAATACTGGATGGAGTATTGTATTCTTAGAAAATAAAAAAAGAATTGGCGCTATTGAGTATACTCCTATATTTGAGCGAGGCGGGGTAGGATTAATACAGGGGGATGGAACAAGTTGTGTAAATATACCTTTGCCTGATGGAAGCGAGATAGCTTTATGGATCGGGATATTAAATGTAGGAGCATCACAAGAAATGCAACAAGAATATTACAGAGAGGTTGCAGAATGTTAAACAAGAGAGGAATGGTAGAAATATTCTTACCAGTATTATGGCTGATAACTTTATTATCCTTCACATATATCTTTGTAACCTTTAGTAATTATGAATCAGTAACCCCTCAATTTCTAGGAGACGTTCAAAAAGAAATACTTAACGGGATCGGAGATACAGAAAAAGATTATTTTTATAATGAACAGCTAGTAAGACAAGCAGCAGTTGAAACATTTTATGAACTAGGAAATAATGCTGGCTTTGGTACAGAATGCAAAAGAAAAGAGCATCGTTATTATAGTAAAGATTGCAAACCTGAGAACGTAGAAGAAGCATTCTTGTTATTGCTTAAACCGCAGTTAGCTAAGAAGGGAATTAAAGTTCAAGATTATGAAATCAAATTAGAGAAAGATAATGGATATAGATTGATTTTATTAACTGACAAAACCAAAAAAGTTTTTTTTAAAAGTGAGAAACAAAAAAATCGAAACGCTTTCTTGGATGATTTAAGAGGCATGGAAGAAAAAGTAATACGAGAGGGTCCTGCAGCAGGATTCATTACATATGAGCTGGATATTAGCGTGCCATTAGAAGAGAACTTTAAAGATTATGAAGAAGTGTATAACAATGTTCAATGCATGGTAAGTAAAAATTGTTTTGATGAAAGATTTAAGTGGAGTATTGGAGAAAAAGATTCTTCAGGATTTAGGTTTATAACTGTTGAAACACAACTAAAAGATCCATGGAGGGAAAGGGAGCCTGTGACAATAAAGTTTTATGTTGA
Organism: Nanobdellota archaeon; assembly: GCA_038046345.1. Classification (GTDB taxonomy): domain Archaea; phylum Nanobdellota; class Nanobdellia; order SCGC-AAA011-G17; family JACPNG01; genus JBBSWJ01. The sequence goes on from JBBSWJ010000020.1 coordinate 42,166, forward strand.
TCCAAAATTGGCAGGGCAATAATTAAAAAGGAAAGTAAACTCTAAGTTAGAAGCATGGTAAAAAAGAGGATTGGAAAAAAAGGGGAGAAGAAGATAGCTAATGGGGTTAAAGAGGTTAATTGGAATACTGTTCAAAAAAAAGGTGACGAGCCAACTGTGCAAGTCCCAACAATTAAACAGAAAATTGAAATAAAGCTTGGTAAAGAGAAGTCAAGCATTGGAAAATGGGTTATATTTTTAGCGTTAGTAACTATTCTTGTAGCATTTTTTGCGTTTACAACTCCAGGGCAAGCATTCTGGGATATCATTACTGTACAAGGGCAGGATGTGATATCTGGAGCTAAACAAATCTTGCAGGAGTTTAAAAAGTTGTTTGATCCAATAAGTTTAAGACAGGAGTTTAGAAACCCAGATGCAAAAGTTATAGATCCAACAAAAAGTGCGGGGATATTTATAAAAGAATTTTACACCAAAAAAACAGACTACTATACGGGAGAAGATGTAATCTTAATTGGAAGAATAGAACTGAAAAATATAAAAGAAGAAATAAACTTACAAATAAGCTGCGAAATGGATCATCCATTAAATAATCCGCAACAAGCGTTGTCAACAACCAGTTTGGTAGAGGATGGGGGTAAAAAAAGGTTAGTCGCTCCGATAGTTCTACCACCAATAAAAGGAAGTTTAAGGATTCCAACTCTTGGTGATGATGAGTATAACGAACTTGTAAATTTAGTGGTATCTACAAAAGAGGGAGCGTCTTCTTTTCAGGTCTTCTGTAAGATTCCAAGTAACTCACTAAGCATGTTACCTCTAGATGAGCCAGATGATTATGTGACAACCAAAGCAAAACTAAAAGTAAGCTTTGATGCAACAACACGCAGCGTTATTAAAGTGTTTAGCAGGGAAGAACCATTAACTAGCGATGAGTATGATCTATTTATTGAAAATAGAATTAGAGAAGGAATTAATGTTAAAAAAGAGTTTCAACGAATTGGATCTGAGTCTTTTGGTGGCCCATTAGTTGCTGAAATAATAATTGAATCACCTCAACCTTTAACTACTGAAAATGTGCCCCAGTTACCATCAAATATTCCAGTAGTGTTTAGATTAGTAGACAAAGTTTACACGGATAATGGGCATTTGGTGAGGCTGGATGATGTAGATGTTGAAAGATTGCCAAGCAGATTTAGGGTTGATCCCAAATTTTGTGAGCTGAATGATGATGAGCTACTTAGAATAAATACTTGTTTAAGCAGTTTAAAATGTGAGGATGATGCTTCTTTATATTGTGAGTTTGAGTTTAATGAGTTTAATAATGAGTTAAGCGCAGAATTACTTTCAGCTAAGTTTGAATATGTTTATTCCTCAGAAAAAGATGCGTTTGTTGCTTTGTTAAAAAGAGATATAGCTATTAAACCATAAAATGGTTGCTATATTCTTAAAGAGGAATAGCATAGAAATGTATATAAAATAATTCTTGTTACTAACCTAATGAAAAAAGTGGTTTTAATGGTTATTCTTATAATTTTATTTGTTTTGTTTACTGCACAGAAATGTGACATAACCAAATTACCATGGGGACAATCAACTCCGAATTCAGGATTACCAAATCCAACAGCAAGCCGTGGAATACAAATAGAACCATTTGGAAAAATATTTGTGTTTAATGAGCTAAAAGAAGGTAGAAGATATAACTTTGGGGTTATATTAAGAAATTATGACAAGGAGGATATACAAGGAACAGTAACAATAACTGATGAGCTATCTGCTAGTCAGGTTGGAGGAATAGACGATGAGTTATCAACTAGCTTTTATCTTGAAGGTTTAGGCGAACATTTTAGCGAGAATATAAAACTGGAAGATATAAATCAAGAAGAATATTTTGGCAATGAAAATGAATTTTATTACAGGCTAGGTGATGGTCTAGAGGGGGGGGTAACAGCTAATTTTTATGCAACAGTGAAGTATAATCATGTTCTTAATGCATTCTCCCAAGTGTGTTTACCATTAAAAAGTATAAAGGAGAGTAGCTGTGCGCAAGTGCAGAGATTAGATTTTAAACCAATAATCAATACTAAAACAAGAGAGCAGTTGGATGTTGGAAATAGTTATAGGGCGCCAATAAGTGTCCAAAATGCAGTTTTAACGTTTACAGCCGTGCAGGGCGGGGCAGTAGAAGCGATATTATCATTAAAACTGGACAATGTAGGCGGCGGCAGTGCAGACATAACTCATTTTGCTGTAGATCTTGCAGGCAAAGAGATGAAGTGTAATCCAAGATTACCAAGCTTTACTGAAGAACAGACATATTTAAAAACAAAACTGATAGATGTAGAATGTGAGTGGGATGTTACGTCTCCGGAGGCTACCAGAGAAGGATTAACGTATGTTACTATTCCTTTCAGTCTCGAAGCAGGTTATGAGTATGAGCTAAGATCTAATGTTAGGTCTTTAAGGATAATGCCAGAGGAAGAATAATGCAGCTGAACTATGAATCAATAATACAAAAAATAATTGAGATTACTGGGAAGAATAGAGCGGAAGTTGAGTCTAAGATTCAACAAAAAACAAAAGAACTTTCTGAGCTAGTTAGCAGGGACGGAGCTGCACATATTGTGGCTAATGAGATGGGAGTGAAGTTATACGACCTTTTTTCAAAAACTAGCTATAAGGTTAAAGAATTAAAAGCTGGGCTGCAAAATGTTGAACTTGTGTCAAAAATTGTGGAGAAGTATGAAACCAGGACCTTTAAGAAAAATGAAAGAACAGGAAGGGTTGCATCAATGTTAGTTGGTGATGAAACAGGAATGGTAAGAGTAGTTATATGGGATGAAGTGCTTATCAATAAAAGTGATGAGATAAATGTGGGGGATATTATAAAATTACAAGGTGGATATGTTAAAGAAAATAATGGATTTAGAGAGGTACATGCAGGAAGTAAAAGTATTTTAGAAATTAATCCTGTTAATGAGAGTGTAGGGGAAGTTACCGGTAAACATGAGAGGAGTGTAACCAGCAAGAGTTTAAATGCTCTTGAAGTAAATGATTTTGCTGAAGTAAGAGGGACTATTGTACAGTTGTTTGATCCTAAGTTTTATCCAGCATGCCCTGAATGCAATAAAAAAGTACAAGATGGTAAATGTGTGAGCCATGGGGTGGTAAAGTTTAACTTTGTGCCAATACTTAATTTTGTTTTAGACGACGGGAGTGATAACATCAGGGTTGTATGCTTTAGGGATGTTGTAGGAGAGGTTATTGGCGTTGAGAAAGAAAAGGTGCAAGGTTTTATGGATAATCCTGCTTCATTTCAAGATTATAAGAATAAGATACTTGGCAGACAGTTTGTGCTAAATGGCAAGGTAACAAAAAACATGATGTTTGATAGGTTAGAATTTACAGCTAGTAAAGCCCAAGAATTAAATGTGCAAGAAGCTTTGCAGGATATTATTTCTTAGTTAGTAATTAATAATTTTTATCTCTGGGATGTTTTGAAAGTGTTTAACATTTTTTGTAATTATCTGGTTGACACCATTAGCTAAGAATATACCTGCAATTGTACAATCAAACTTGCCTATACTTTTTCCTTTTTTTGTAAGTGAAGTTGAGACCTGTGATGCTCTTTTACATGCTTCACAAGTAAGTTGGAAATTTAGGAAAGTATTAAAGAAGGTATCATAATAGTGTATTTCGTTTTCGAAGTTTTTATTTGAAAAGTCTATCCCAAACATTAATTCTAGATAACTAAGTTGAGTTACTGTAAGTGGCTCTTTTAGTCCCAATAACTTTTTTTTAATTGCTTCATTTCCTTTAAATATGTCAATAATTGCTGATGTATCTAAGCCTATCATGATAATTTCTCTTCAAAGGATTCTCTTAATCCTTTTATTGAATCTTCTTTACTGCCCCAATCAAGTTCTTTGAGTACCCCAAAGAACTGTAGTATACTTTGTTCCTGCTTCTTAAATTCTAAGATTGCTTCTGAAAAACTCTTGTCTCCTTTAATGGAATTGAGGAACTCATACGCTTCTCGTTTTATGGATATGTTTATGCTGGTCATTGGTACTCATAGTATGTACATATATATAAGCGTTTTTATTCTATAAGCTGGTTGATTAGCGTCATCTATTTTTATTAGATTTCGGCAATTATTATGAAAATATTTCAGCTTATAAGAGTTAATCTTACTAATTTACCCAAGCTGTTGTAAGTTGCCGTGTAACTACGTTTGACATAGTCTATTAAATCAGAATGATCATCTGTGTAAGTAATAACTGGCTTTTTTAGATAAGTTATTCCCAAATATGCGCATAAATTATTCATGAATGAATGTCTTCGTCTGGTGACTTGAAAATCGTAGTCTAATGCTGATAGTAATCCTTCTTCGAGGTTTATTTTAGCTAGTTTGTTAAAGTGTTCTTTTGTGTTGACTTTCATACCTGTGTAAATATTATTATTCTTAATATACCTTATTTCTAAAACTATGAAAATGTTTCAGGTTATATTGAAAAGATTTCAGTTTTTTTGAGTTATTATAAAAAATAATTATGAAACTTTATGTAATGCTTATAAGTAATATTAGCGCATTAAACGTATGATGTATCAAACTCACCGGTTGATTGGTGTTTTATTAGGGCTTGTTATTTATGTAAACTTTAATTTAGATCATAAGATATTATTCTTTACTGCTATTTTGTTAGGTAGCATATTTGTTGACATCGACGAACCGAGGAGTTTTATAGGGAGAAAATTAAAACTATTGTCCTGGCCGATCAAGTGGATGTTTGGGCACAGAGGAATATTTCATAGTATGTTTATGGCGTTATTGTTATCAGCTTTGATATACCATTTTTTGGAGGAATATTCTGGTATAGGTTTTTTTGTAGGTTATTTAGGGCATATCATAGCAGATGGTATAACCCTGAGCGGTGTTAAAATTTTTTATCCACTGAGTAAAGTAAGTTTAAAAGGGTTTATCAGAACTGGAGGGATGTTAGAAAAATTATTGTTTTTTGTATTATTAATTGTAACCATATGGACTGTTATAAAATTCGTGTTATAAGCGGTTATTGTGCGAGGTGTATTGTGATTTTGAATATATCCAAAAGCCCTTCAAAAATAGCCCCAAAACTTTTAAAAAGTATGTTTATACTTTGAGATCATTATGCTGGTGAAACTAGCATCAAATACTGGATGTAATAATCCTAATTAAAACGATGAAGGACTACACTCAATTTTCTTTTATTTTTATTGGTGATACACATGGATTCTTAGATGATTTTAGTAAACAAAAAGAAATCATTAAAAAAACACAACCAGAAATAGTACTCTCAGAGCAATTACAGCATATTAACCTAGAAAGCCCAGAAGACTATGAGAAAATTCAACAAGAAAAAAAAATTTCCAACATGGTTGCTTACGAAGAAGTAGAAAAACTTATAGCCCTCTGCAAAGAACAGAGCATAAAACTCAAAGGATTTGATCTAGAAACCTTTGGGTTTGATAAAACCCTTCAAGAAGTAATCCAAGGAAAAAGACTACCAACGCATGAAGAAGAACAAAAAATAGAAGAAATTGTTAAAAAAAGAACACAGCATCATCTCAAACTTCTCAAAGATAATGAAAACACTTCACAAAAACCAATAATTGTAATACTAGGAACATTCCACCTCATAGACGAGGGGGAAATAGTCAAAACTGTAAAAAACTCACTGCTCATACGGCCAACAGACAAAGAAGGAAAATTACTTTTAGAACCACCAGAAACCATAGAAGGAATAACCTACACAGAAACAACTAGATAGAATGCTATATCTTCACGTCGTCATGTCAAATGAGAGTATCATTTATAAGTAATATTCTCTTTAAAGTTGATTAACTCCTTGAAATAAAAACCGAAAGGAAGGGAGAATTAAGTATAAACAAACTGAAAGATATTCAAGAATTCTTCCTAAATATTATTTAAGGAGATTATGAAATAAAAACCGAAAGGAACAAAGGAGATGAAAACTATGCAAGGACAAAAACCAATTAAAAAATTTAGATCAGGAAACTTTGAATTAGCATTTTGGGAGAATGAAAAACCAGTGAATGATGTACTTGTTTCATTTAAAACAATGTCATTATCCAGAAGTTTTAAGAAAAAAGAAGAAGACATATGGAGAAATGAACTGATACATCTAAGAAGATCAGACATACCCAAACTATTAGCTTTATTACAAAAAGGGTTGGAAGAAATGTATCTAAATGAACAAAATGACCGCGAGGAGGAAGATTAAAATGGCAGAAACAAATATACAAGATCTTCCAGGAGTAGGCGCAGCAACAGCTGAAAAGTTGGTAGAAGCTGGATATGATAATTTAATGAGCATTGCTGTGGCAAGTCCAGGACAAATAACAGAAGCAAGCGGAGTAGGAGAAGCAGTAGCAAGAAAGATAATCAGAGCAGCAAGAGACAGATTGGATATGGGCTTTGAATCAGGAGCAGACCTACTTAAGAAAAGGGCAGAAATAATAAAGATACGCACAGGGCATGCAGGGTTTGATACATTATTAGGCGGCGGGTTTGAAACAGGCAGCATCTCTGAGTGCTTCGGAGAATTTGGCTGTGTGTCACATGATACCATGCTCACCCTTGCAGATGGTTCTATGAAAACATTTTTAGAAATTGCAGATGGTAGACCTGCAGGTGAATACGCGGTTGAGATACCTATTACCACTTGGTTTAATAATTCCTTAAGCAAAACCATGACAAAAACCCTTTTTATCTATGACTGCCCAAAACTTGTTAATATCACCTTAGAAGATGGTAGAGCGCTTAAGGTCACACCAAATCATCCCTTGATGACACAGGATGGCTGGAAAAATGCTTCTAAGTTAACTAATGGTGAAAACCTTGTTGTAAGTTGGCATCAAGAATTTCCGAAAGACCTTGTAAGATTATCAACAAAGATAAATTTACATAAGAAGGCACCAATAAGTAAGGTTAAGAAAGTAAACCTACCACCTCATCTTACAGAGTCTCTCGCAAGGATTATAGGATATCAACTTGGAGAGGGTTGGAAGGAAAAAATGAGTAAAACTGGAGGAATTACTAGAGTTTCTTTTGGGTCTTCAACTCAAGAACTTCTTGATTCATGGAGTGATGCTGTTCAAGAGGTATTTGGTATAAGCCCATCATTTAGGAAAAAAGAGAATAATACAACAACTCTCGCTATAGATTCTGTGATGGTTGGAGAATTCTTGAAACAGTTTGATGGTCTTTATAGGTTAGCTAAAAATAAGGAGGTTCCAGGTCAAATAATGAAATCTCCCAAAGGGGTTATCACAAGTTTTTTAGCTACGCTATATGACTCTGAGGGTTATTCAAAATTAGAGCATGGAAAAGGTAAGAAGACTGCGAAGTGGTTACTAAAGGATGGAACTGAAAAAAAAAGAGAATACCTTTTGGATAAAAAAGGTAAGTCTGTTGAGCTGAGAAGCTCAAGCTTAGCTCTCATTCAGCAGGTGCAACTCCTGCTTTCAAAGTTTAGGATAAAGACTAGTATAACCAAAGATTACACTAATGGCTTTGTTTGTTATAAACTTCATATTTATAGACAGCTATACATACAGAGGTTCTATGACAACATTGGTATAAAGACTATAAGACTAAGGGGTAAGATAAGTGATATACTATCTCAGTATAAAAATGAAATAAAAACTTTAGATCTTAACGTTCTTAAGATAAGGTCTATAGAAGAGGTCAATAATGAACATGGAAAAGTATACGATATTGAAGTGCCTCAAACACATAGCTTTTTAGCAAACAATGTGGTATCGCATAATTCTAGTAAGAGCCAGATAGCACATGTGTTAGCAGTACAAGTACAAATCCCAAAAGACAAGGGCGGTCCTGAAGGTAAATGTATATTTATAGATGGAGAAAATACGTTTAGACCTGAAAGGATAATACAGCTTGCAGAAGGCGTTGGTATGAATCCAAATGAGGCGCTAGATGGAATACATGTAGCAAAAGCATTTAATTCAGACCATCAAATGTTATTAGCTGAAAAAGCAGAAGAATTATTAAAAAAAGACCCAACAATAAGATTGATTGTGGTAGATAGTTTGACAAGCCACTTTAGAGCAGACTTTATAGGAAGAGGACAGCTAGCAGACAGGCAACAAAGATTGAATAAACATATGCATGTACTGATGAGAATGGCAAATCAATACAATGTTTGTGTTTATGTGACTAATCAGGTCATGGCAAAACCAGATATGTTCTTTGGGGATCCAACTGCTGCAATTGGAGGAAATATAGTTGCCCATAACTCTCAGGTAAGAATCTATTTAAGAAAAGGCAAAAAAGGATCACGAGTTGCGAAACTAATTGACAGCCCGTATTTACCGGATGGCGAGACTGCGTTCATGGTAACAGATGGCGGATTAAAAGAAATTTAAATTTTTATTATTTTTTTTAATTCTTTAAAACTAGAAACATAATAATCAAAACCATCAGCTTTCTTAACTCCCGGGCGTAAAGACTGAATGGTAATTGCTCCAAGATCTTTGCCGGCCTTTAATTCAAAACCTTCCTCAGCACAGTCACCAATAACTGCTACTTCTTTAGGCTTTAAATTGTATTTTTTCATAAGCTGCTCAAAAATAAGTTTCTTACCTTTAGCATGGCCATAATCGTCAACTTCATCAACAATTATTTCATTAAAGTATTTAGAGATGTTTAAAACTTTAATTTTACTATGTTGATATTCATAAAAACCACGAGTTACTAGTATCTTAGTAAGTGGCAAGTCATTTAAAACAGCAACGTCATTAAAAGGTTTAATAGTTGGAGGGGCTACTAACTTTCTATAAGCTTTTCTTAAGTTACAAGCATAGGCCTCCGAAAAATTATATATTCTTGCAACTTTGTTAACACTGGTATCAAAAATAAGTTTTTTTACTTCTTCAACTGGTTTGTCTTTGAGATTCTCATGGGTTATTAAGATGGACACAATTGGGTTAAATATATCTATATCAATTGTATCAGTCTCAAAAATACAATCATCCAAATCAAAAAATATTGCTTTTATCATTTTAAATGAGCGAGCGAGGATTTGAACCCCGGCTATAGCCTCCGCAAGGCCATGTACTATCCAGACTATACTACTCGCCCAGCATTTAAAAATTAATTGGAAAACCTTTATAAATCCTATTAAGACAAAGTTGCTATGGAAAAGGATCACTGCATATCTTGTAATATTGAACTAACAAATTTAGCTGGAAGCACAAGATTCAAATGCCCAAACTGCGGTAAAAAAGAAATTATAAGATGCGTACACTGCAGGGAGATAGCAGCAAGATATAAATGTGAAGAATGTAATTTTGAAGGGCCAAATTGAAATGGCAGATGTGATCGTTACATTAAGAGTAAGGCTTGAAAATCCAAAAATTAAACCAGAAATTATAACAAAACTAGCCAAACAAGCGATTGAAAAATTAAACGGGAAGGTTCACGAGACTAAGACTGAACCATTGGCGTTTGGCATAAAACAATTAGTAATTATATTAACAAGAGATGAATCAATTGGATCAGCTGATGATATTGAAGAAATGGTAGGGGACATTGCCGGAGTGCAAAGCGCTGAAGTAATAGGTGTAACTAGAGCCCTTGGATAGCATTATCATTTTTGATGTTTCTAAGCTTCTTTACTTTTTCTTTACCTTCAGTGGTTATTGCAAGCTCTTTGTAGAACCTATTAGCCATAATAATCTGTGAATCAATTAAAGGTTTAAGATGTTTAATCCAATCTTCTTGCGGGTGTGTTCTTACGTAATCTGCCCACCGCTTAATTTGATCAGCATGTGAATGGTCTCTCATCATCTAAGTTTCCTTATAAGGTTTTTAATTTTATTGATCTCTTTGTTATTAAGCGTTTCTCTGTAAACCCTCCTTAAATGAATTGCATCTTCAATTTCTCCCTTATCTTATTTACAATATTTTCAGGTAGATGTATGTTTTTACATTTGACAAAGAATGTAGGAGCTTCTGAAATGAGTTTTTGATAATCATTTGGAGCAATGTCTCTGTTAATATAATATTGACTATTGTTTCTTGCCTCAAAAGCAGTTTCAAACAATTTTAAATCTTCTTTAGGAATATATTCTTGTAAAAATCTTTTGGCAAATTCTATAGTGCAAGAATGTATTTCACATTTTACACCAATTTGCATCATTAATGAGTAGATTGAAAAGTAAATTGCATAGTATGAGGCTGTTATTTTCCAATCTTTGCTTTTTGCTAATTTTGAAGTTTCAAGAGAATCTTCAGCTTTTTTAATATAGCCCTCTACTAAATTTTGATTTGGTTCTACTAACTCAATTCCGTTTTTCTTTTCTAAGCACCATTTTATTTTGTCCACGTGATCACTTTATTTATGAATGGCTCAATTCCTGTTATTATGATATGATTCTCAATTACTTCTTTAATTAAAATGTCTTCTCTTAAGTTGTTTTCAAAAATATCTTGAGGATATTGTTTAATACTTACTTTCACACTTTTCTAAGCACCATTTTATTTTGTCCACGTGATCACTTTATTTATGAATGGCTCAATTCCTGTTATTATGATATGATTCTCAATTACTTCTTTAATTAAAATGTCTTCTCTTAAGTTGTTTTCAAAAATATCTTGAGGATATTGTTTAATACTTACTTTCACACCATAGGTTTCTGAGATTTCTTTTATTTTTTTATTATTGCAAGCTCCTACAACAAAAATGTCCAAATCAGAATATTTTTTTTCTAATCCTTTTGCATAACTGCCAAAAATAATACTTATTCCTTTAATGTGATTTTCAATTTTTTCTATTATGGTTTTAATAGTAAGATTCTTTTGGAAAAAATTGATTTTTTTGTAAGTTTCAGCCATAACAAAATATTCTCTTGTAGTTATATCTGGCTTTATTTGATAGGTCTTTATTTTGCCTCTTCGTGTTGATGTTAGAATGGCTCTTTTTTCTAAATCTTCAAGTGTAAGCAATGCTGTTCTTGTGCTTATCTTTAGCATTTTTTGTATTTCTCTGATGTAATAATTCTTATCATAGCCTTTGGTATAAAGACTAAGGATTTTGAAGTGGTTCTCTCCAAGTTTGTTTACTTTTTGAATCATATGAATGATAAAGTAAACAATAGTATATAAAACTTTTGTTTTCAAAGCCTCAAAACATCCATTTAGCGAGTTGCTCAAATGTACAAATTCGCAAGACACAAGCCATCAGCTCAAGAATAGGCAGATGCTTTCAGACTTTACTACAATTACATAAAACCCCATTCAACCTTTAATGGATTGATACCTTCTGAGGTGGCCGGAATAAGACTAAATTTGAAAAAAAAATTGTCTTGTCTTTTGTTAGTCTATCCATAAAGTGGCTAATGAAAAACTGCTTATATGCTTTTTGAAGATGCTACGTATATTTTTTGATAATCTTAAGGAAACTTTCGTTTAAACCATCTAACCGGAAAATTACAACTTCTTTTATGTTGTTATTTTTACAGAATTCTAGATCTTCTTGAAGGTTTTCTGGAGAGATTATAGGCTCATTGCCGAGAATACCAGTAGCAATACAGCCTAAACCGATGATTAGTCTGTCTTTGTCTAGATTTTTTATTTCTTTGTGCTTAACCTCTTTTAATGAAGAATGCAAACTTGAGTACATCATTTTTATAATCTTATTTTCATACCGTTGAAAATTCAATCCGAGAAATTTTAAAAATTTATTACTGTAAAAATATTCAGAAGTATAAACCTTTTTTGAATAGTCCTTGAAAAATTTCTTGATTAAAGATTTGTTTCTAAAAAACTGTGGATTGAATAAGAGTAATCGGTTCTTTGGAAACTCAGCATCCCACATAACTGAATTGAGCCTAGAGTATTCTTTTAACTGCTGCTTTAATACTTTAGTAGGTACAAATGGTGATAAGTAATAGCCATTTTTAATGTTTAATATCGGCCAGTAAACAAACTCAATGTTGTTTTGTGAAAATTGAATCTTCCATTTGTTAAACTCTTGATAGGATTTTGACGCTAAAAATAATTTAGACTGCCAGGATATGAATTTTAATTTAGATAAGGATTTGACACTTGGAAATTCCTCAAAAAAATAAATCTTCATCTGATAGCCTCATACTCCTTCTTAGACGGAAAGAAATATTCTTTAATCCAGAAAAGAACAGTGTTTGCATAACCTATTTTTTGATACCTTCTTGTGGAAGGATGTACAGGTGAAGTAATTACATAAAATTTAGCATACTTATTTGCTTTTTTTAGAAATATCCCGTCTTCAAACTTAGATAAAGATTCATCAAAACCTCCTACTTTATTAAAAATTTCTTTTGAACAAAATATCAAACCTGCAGATGATCTTGCGTACTGAGTTAAAAATTTTAAAAAAAAATAAATATTATCCTTTAGGTTTTTAGAGCACGGAGCAGCGCGCGCAGTACCATAACCCTTGCATTTACTGATGTGATTAAGAACATTTTTGCTTAATATCGTGTCTGCGTCTAGAAAAACTAAGGTGTTATATTTGGATATACCCGCCCCTTTATTTCTAGCTTTTGATACTCCGCGTGTTTTTATGGAGATAGTTTTATCTGCAAATTTTTTAGCAATTTTTTCAGTATTATCCGTACAACCATTTGGCACAACAATCACTTCATGCGGCACAAGTTGAGAACGAACGCTAATGATTGTTTGTTCAAGGTATTTTTCTTCATTATATGCAGGAATGATAACTGAAATCATAATAGCAACTTTTAAAAAGAAACTATATAAGGTTTACTGGTATGGAGTTACAAGAAAAATTAATGGAGTTTCAGCAGTCAGTACAGGGGTTATCTCAGAAAGAACAACAAGAAAAATTACAAGAATTTTTAAAAACCTTAGACAAAGAAGAGATAGAACAACTACAACAAGGACAATGCGTCATCTGCGGAATAGCGCAAGGAGCAGTTCCAAGCAATGTAGTGTATGAAGATCTACAAGTAAAAGCCGTGTTAGATATTAATCCAGTGAGCAAAGGACATGCAATCTTATTTTCAAAGGAGCATGTAGGATTATTGGTTATGCTGCCTGATGAGTTAGTGGGTAAGCTGTTTATAGTAGCAAATAGTATAGCAAAAGCACAATTTGAAAGTTTGAAAGCAGAAGGAACTAATATACTTGTTTCAAATGGAGCAGGAGCAGGGCAAACATTACCGCATGCAATAATTAATATAATTCCAAGATACAAGGGCGATAAGATAAAATTTGAGCTACCCCCAAGTAAAGCAGACAGCGAAGAATTGAAAAATATTGCTGAAGAAATTAGAAGCAAGGTAGTTGTGGAAAAAGAAGAGGACGTTGTTGAAGAGAAAGAAATTGAGGAAGAAGAGTTTTATAGGGAGCATACCCCATAGTTTTTTATATTATTTTAATTCTTTAGTATTATGAAAAGAGGACAAGTAACAATATTTGTTGTAGTGGG
>JBBSWJ010000021.1:0-43598 GCA_038046345.1 Nanobdellota archaeon
TAATGGCAACATTAAGAATACTCACAAAGAGGAGTAGTGTAACTGAATATACAGCTAATGACATCCAACTTCTCGATTATAATCCATATCCAAAACTTAAGAACCCAACACCTATGTTTGGCGGTTTATTCTGATAATATCCTTATACACAGCCAAAACAGCATTATAAAAAACAGAGTCTTTTAATGTAGCAGAAGTATTATTATTAGTAATGATGGTATCTGCAATCTGAACACACTTTTCAACTTGTTGACCGCCAGAAGGTTCACCAATACCCATATCCCTATTATCAGCATTTCTAAACTCTTCAATTGATAAAATAGACTTATCACTACTTAATGCACGTTTAACCACACGATCATAACGTACTTGAAAATCAGCAATAACAGCAATTAAGTAAAAGTAACCACTTTTTTTAAGCACCTCAACCTCAGCAGGATTCCGAATACCATCAATAATCACAACACCAGAAGAAACATTTTCTGGTAACATCTTTAAAACTAATTCAGCAAGACCCCCATGACCAAAGTCAACTCTTAAATTATTACCCAGATCCTGAAGATTATTACGAGTCGGTTCAATACCACGTTTACTAGCTTCAGCACGAACAGCATCAGACAAAGAAAGAGAATAAAATGTTACACCTGCTTCCATGAAACAATCTACAACAGTAGTCTTACCAGAACCAAGATAACCAGTCAAGCCGATCTTAATCATTATATCAAAAAAAAATTTAATCTTTTAAAAAGATATAGATTATTTATAATAATACTCCCCTTTCTTTTTTTGAAGAACATCCAACTGAGAATTAGGCTTATTAATTCTTGGACGATTAGTTTCAGAATCCTGACGATATGTTATATCAAGCATCTTCAAAACCTTATTCATACCTGAACGCTTATCCACAGGAGAAGAAACAAAACCACTCTTGCCGCAAACACCACCAAAAACAAGCATGGAATCAGCAACGTAATCAACAAACTGAACATCATGATCAACAATCAAAGCAGAAACCTCATTACGCTGAACAAACTCTTTAATAACCTCTGCAACTTTCAAACGATCTTCAACATCAATAAAAGCTGACGGCTCATCAAAAGCAAAAACTTCAGCATTTCTAGATAAACAAGCAGCAACCTGAACCTTTTGCAGCTCACCACCGGACAGAGTGCTTAAACGTGACAACAACAATGGTTTAAGATTTAATTTTTCAAGAATATTATGCTTATACCATCCAGAAGAAAATTTAACACCAGCAATAGCCTGCAAGTATTCTTGAACAATTTGTTCATCAGCTTCTAAATACTGAGGTTTATAAGAAATACTTAAATCTGGAACCTTACCAGAATCAGAATGCTCAACACCAGCTAATAATTTTAAGAATGTACTTTTACCTAAACCATTTTGCCCCATAACAGCAAGCACCTCGCCACTGTTAACAAAACCAGGTTCAACATCTAAAGTAAACCCTTCAAATATTTTCTTTAAATAAGGATACTCAAATAAAACGGTCTGTCTTTCTCTTTTAGGAAGCGGAACAGAAAACTTAATACCATAATCACGGAAACGAACATTATCATCCGGCAAATAACCATCAAGATACTCATTAATCCCCCGCTTAACAGATTTACTCTGAGCAACAACACCATAAGCAACCTGTTCACCATAAGCAACCTGGATCTCATCACTAACATAATCAAGAGTGGCAAGATCATGCTCAACAACTATCACAGAAGAGTTACTTGCAATATTACGGATAAGCTTTGCAACCTGAACACGCTGAGAAATATCAAGAAAAGAAGCTGGCTCGTCAAGTAATAAAATATCAAACTTTTTAACAACAGCCGCAGCAATAGCTAATCTCTGCAATTCACCGCCAGATAACTTGTTTATATCTCTGTTCTTAACTAGCTCCATATTTAAGATATGAAGAACATCGTCACCTTTACCAGTTTCATCAACCTTCTTTATTAATTCGTTAACAGTTCCTTTTACTGTCTTGGGAAGAAGTTCAACTCGCTGAGGTTTATAAGAGATTTTAATTCTTTGGTCGTACAATTTACGAAAATGATCTCCTAATGCAACATGAGCAAATTTATTTATTACACTCTCCTGATTTGGTTTTGATTTATAATCACCAAGATTTGGGATAATATCACCAGAAAGAATCTGCAACGCTGTAGACTTACCAATACCATTCCTGCCTAACAAACCAACAACAGCATTCTTTTTTGGAACAGGCAAAGTAAATAATTCAAATAAATTTCTTCCATACCGATGCACTGGATCAGTTTGCAGCCTTTCAGGAAGATTGATAATCTTAATTGCATCAAACGGACAACGGACACAAATACCACAACCGATACATAACTCTTCATCAATTATTACCTTTTTATCAACATCACTAGGGTAAATACAATCTTGGCTGTTCCTATTAACAGGACATGCACCGATACACCAGTAATTACCACATTTAGACGGAGCGCACTTATCACGCTCAACAATAGCAAGACGTTTAACCATGAGCTATTAATAAAAAAAAGAATTTTTAAGCGTTTGTGCTATGAAAATGAAGCTAAAAACTCTTCTTCATAAAACTGCATTTTTCCTGGTATGATCAACACTTGAGGATAAACTTCTAATTCTTTGGATAATAACTCCCCCATTTTACCAGCAATTATTCTCTCATTATTACTGCCTAAAGCACCACATATTACTGCAATCTTGTTTGCTAACGTTTTATCCATTCTTAACAAGTAGCTTATTGCATCTTTAAAATTCATGAACTTTCCATCCTTCAGATCTAATAAGAATAAAGTGTGCAGATTATTATTTTGTAATAGAACATTATAAGGCTCCTTAACGTTATGATTATCAAATGGTATGCTTGTTACCTTCCCAAAATTATACATGGATAATCCTGTTACACTAACTGCTGTAAACACACTTGATCCATGTATCACCTGATAACTTATTTTGTGCTCCTTACATTCTTGCAATAATGCTATATGAGTTGTGGCACATAAGGCATGCCCTTGAATCAAGATACCAATATTATTTTTTTTAGCTTTACTAATTAATTTTTTTGAATAATCTTCAACGTCTTTTCTGGATAGTTTAGTGATCTTTTTTCCAAGTAATTTTTCAAGTTCTTTTACTGACTTACAATAACCGGTATAACCTTCTAAGTATAGCTTTGAGCATTTTTTAGCAGTTTCTTTTGCTTTAATACTCATGTCAATTGGTTCAGACAGACCGAGGCTTATTAGGTATAACATGTTATTTGAGATAAGATTAATCCAGCAACCAAAGCATTAATATGTATTTCGTATGGAACAAACAAGATAGCTACTGGCAATAAATACAAAAAAAAGTTAAGCAGAGCTTGTTTTTTTAACATCTTCCTACGATGGCGGTAAAGGTTCATAGTTCCATCAGGAAGCCCATGAAGAAATATTAATGATGCAATAAGTACAATGACACCGGCTAAAATAGCAGTTACACTTGCTAATCCTAAGTAAAAGTATTTCAGTTTAACAAACCTCCCAATAAAAATCCCGGCAATAAACTGTATTATGTCAATTACAAAAACTTTAGTCGGTAGTAAAAATAATATAAATGCTATCAGTATGAGCAATACCTGTTGTAATACCTTAAAGTACTTCTCTCCAGCTTTTAATTCTTCCCAGCTATAATGCGCTATCAAAAACCCAATTAATAATCCAGTAAATGCAAAAATATGAATTATTATATTTATGATCATGCTTTAACAAAGTATATTTTCTTTTAAATATTTTGCTAGAACATTTATTTTGAATGAAAATTGTTATATATTACTATTATATTATAAATGCTATGAGTATAAGAGCTTTAATAACCGGTTTATCCCTTAGTCTTATTTTGAATAACCAAGCTATGTCTAACCAATTTCAATCAGTAGTACCATTACGTATCCCGGATAATGTTGGTGAAGTACATGGCGCTCATACCTGGAGATCACATCCAGTGCTAGAAGTGCGCGGAAGTATTGAGTATAAACCATTATTAGATGTATTAGAAAGAGTACCAGATGAATATCAAGATCTAACAAACGCTTATCGGGGGGAGGTTGTTCTATTCAAGGGATTACTCACTGAAAACAAAGAGCTTAGACAGCTGCGTGGAAAAAACGTGCCAGGTATTTATCCACCTGTTCCTTATGATAGCTTAAATGGACTTTATGATCCTAAGACCAAAAAGGCATTCGTAAGCAATAGATTTCAATCACAACCAGAAGCTAAAGGATCAACACCGCTACATGAATACGGTCACTTAGTAGATGATGCTTTAGGCCATATCTTTTTTGGAGAAAAAAAACTATTATCCAACACAATTTTTTTTGATGAGGTTTATCAAAAGTACAAGAACCAGCTACCCCCTGGTCTTTATAATAGACACGAATTCTTTGCAGAAATGTTCTCAAGGTTTTATTTCACAACTGAGTCAAGAGACACACTTAAAGTTATCTGTTCAGAAGCTTTTTCATATTTTGAAAACCTTGAAAGAAGTGTGGTCTTTGGTGTAAGAAGCGTAAAAAAAAGATAAGCATCTTTAATTATTCAGTTTTGTTTTTATTAAACCATAAAACATTCCTAATGATAGCATAAATTTAATTCATAAATATTCAAGCCCTAACCCCTTAAAAGAATCATGCCACACAGCAAGCAAAACAATTATATAGTCCAACTACCCTGTTATAAAACATAATATTAAAGGAGGGGATGTAATGATCTTTGAAGTTAATACGTTTCTCGACCCACTTGTGGTGTTATGGAACACACTTATTTCTATTGTCCCAACCATGATATACGCATTAGTTATTGGTGTTGTAGGCTATATTATTGCATATTTTTTAGGGCATGTTGTTCGTGTTGGATTATCAAAGGCACGTTTAGATCATAAAGTAGAATCTGCTAAAGTCAGTAAAGCAATAGGACATGTTAGACTATCCAGCTTGTTTGGTGAACTAACCAAATGGTTTGTTTTCATCATATTCCTTCAAGCTTCTGTAAGCATATTAAACCTTGGAACAGTATCCGACATTTTAGGGCAATTTGTATTATGGCTCCCTAACTTAATAGCTGCAATACTAGTCTTGATATTTGGACTGCTATTCGCACACTTTGTTAGCCATCAAATCACAACACACACAAAGACCAAAGGAGCTGATTCTATCGCTAATGTTATGAGATGGATTATCATAATTATTGCTGTAGTTATCGGTCTTGGGCAGATTGGATTAAGAACTAATTTCCTTGAACATTTAATCTTGCTAGTTGCTGGAGCATTAGCTGTAGGACTTGCACTTGCAGTTGGATTAAGCTTTGGACTTGGAAACAAAAGAGAAGCAAACAGATTATTACAGAAGTTTTTAAAGAACTTCTAATTTATTTTTTATAAACTATTCAGTGATTAGATAATATTAAATATTATTTCGGTATAACAATCAGAAAAAAAATTGTGAGGTGAATTTCATGGCAGCCAAAAGAAGGAAACGAACTGAAGCTTCTTCAAAAAGAAGAAGCTAAACTAAGCATAACTTAAGTTGAGCACTTCCTTTTATTTTAATTATTTCAAAAACCTTATTAATAATAGAATAGTAATAAGCTTATGTTGTATGATACACCATCAGTGATTTCGGGGGTAATTTTTAGCATATTCAGATGAAATATCATTCACTCCAAGAAAATAAAGTACTTAATGAACTAAAAACCTCAAAGAACGGGTTAGACTATGCTACAATAAACAACAGAATAAAAAAGTACGGTCTTAATATATTACCAGAAAAAAAACAAATAAGCCCCTTTAGTATATTCTTAAAGCAGTTTAAGAGCGCTCTTGTGCTAATTCTTATTGCAGCTGCTATCATAAGCATGCTTATCGGAGAATTACTTGACGCGCTTATAATCTTCATTATTCTAATACTAAACGCACTGTTAGGATTCATACAAGAATACAAAGCAGAAAAAGGTATACAGGCACTTAAAAAACTAACAAGCAGCAAAGTAAAAGTATTACGAAACGGAGAACAATCAATAATTGAATCTAAATACCTTGTACCAGGAGATATAACAATACTTGAGAGCGGCTTAAACATCCCAGCTGATATGCGGCTTATTGAGCTATACGAACTTGAAATAAATGAATCAACACTAACAGGAGAATCAACACTAATAAAAAAGAAACTTGGAGCACTACCATCAAAAACTGCTATTGCTGATCAGAAAAATATGGTTTTTTCTGGAACCACAGTATCAAATGGCAGAGGCATGGGAGTTGTTACAGCAACTGCTTCTAGCACTGAACTTGGTAAAATTTCAGATATGATCGAACAATGTGAAGATGCACCCACACCATTACAATTACAACTAAAAAAACTTGGAAGACTGCTTGGTATTTTAACTATCATTATTGCATTTATTGTTTTTCTTGGAGGCATATTCAAAGGATTTAGCTTTGGTACAATACTCATAACCTCCATAGCCATAGCAGTGGCTGCAATACCTGAAGGGCTTCCAGCAATAGTGACAATAGGATTAGCTCTAGGAGCACAGAGGATGATTAAACATAAAGTCCTGATTAGAAACCTTCCAAGTGTTGAAACCTTAGGAGATACTTCTGTGATCTGCGCTGATAAAACTGGCACATTAACCAAAAACCAAATGGAAGTAGAACGATTATTTGTAGACAACCAGATTATAACCATAAACAATAAAAAATTTTCTTCTACACCAAGAGATCTTGATACTTTATTAAAGATCGGTGCTGCTTGTAATAATGCTGTTTTTCAAAGAAATGAACTTATTGGTGACCCAACAGAAGGAGCCCTGATAACTTCTGCTGCAATAAAAGGCATTAATTCAAAAAATAATCAACGCATAGGAGAAATCCCATTCAGTTCTGAACGTAAATGCATGTCCACAATCCATAGGCTAGAAAATAACAAAGTGATATACATGAAAGGAGCCACATCAGTTGTTCTAAACAAATGCACCAAGATAATAATAAACGGACATATTACAAACTTAGATAATCCAACAAGAAAGAAGATTCTTTTACAAGATGCAAATTTCTCCAAAGATGCATTACGTGTTTTGGGATTTGCATATGGAATCGTTAAAGAAAAACCAAAAGAAGAAAATCTAATCTTTGTAGGGCTACAAGGAATGCATGACCCACCAAGAAATGAAGTTAAAAAATCACTAGCAATCTGCAAAAAAGCTGGAATCAAAGTTATCATGATAACAGGCGACCATCAGAACACCGCTATTGCAATTGGAAAGGAACTTGGACTAAGCGGGGGGGTAATGACCGGTGAAGAACTAGATAACACCACGGACTTAAGCAGGGTAGTTGACAACATTACTATCTTTGCCAGAGTGAACCCCTCACATAAGCTAAAGATTGTTGACGCATTAAAATCTAAAAATTATGTTGTTGCTATGACCGGCGACGGAGTTAATGACGCACCAGCACTAAAAGAAGCAGATATAGGCATCGCAATGGGCTTATCAGGAACTGATGTTGCTAAAGATGCTAGTGATATGATCCTATTAGATGATAATTTTTCAAGCATTGTTTCTGCTGTCAGCGAAGGACGCAGCATCTACCATAACATAGTTAGCTTTGTTGGATACTTATTAAGCAGCAACATAGGAGAAGTTCTAACCTTATTTATCGGAATCTTACTAGCTATCCCATTACCATTATTGGCTATTCAAATCTTATGGATTAACCTTATCACTGACGGCCTACCTGCATTAGCACTAAGCGTAAACCCAGCTGATCATGCCTACATGACAAAAAAACCACGCAGCAAGGACAGCAAGATAATCCCAAGAGCACGGTTTATCAAAATGTTATTAATCGGTGCTATCATGGCTGGCGGAACACTTAGCCTGTTCATATTTGGATTAAATACTAACAGTTGGACACCAGGTTCAGTTGATAATAGATATGTTTACGCTTTAACCATCTCTTTTACTGCGCTAGTTGTTTACCAGCTGTTTAATGTTTTAAACTATGCAAGCGAACCAAGATCATTGTTTAACAGAAATAGCTTTAAGAATAAATGGTTATGGTTAGCAATTGCTTCAAGCTTATCACTCCAAATATTAGTCATTTACTCTCCTTTATCTTCATATTTTATGGTTACACCATTATCACTTGGAATGTGGGCTTTAATCATTTTAGCTTCTTCAAGCGTGCTTTGGTTTGGCGAATTATGTAAGAAATTTTTTCCTGAAAGCTAATCTTCCTTATCTTTTTGAAACTTCTTTAATTTTGTAAGAAACTTATGCGACACAGCTATAGGCTCAGGCATCTTATGCGGCGGGATTATTAATGTTTTTATTAATGTGATGGAAGTGTCCAATCCTATCTTATGCCCTGGACTGATAAATATCGGATTACTTACCTTCTTAGTTACAAGCAATTTACCACGCGGTTCTCCCTGCACAACCACAGTATCATTTTGTAAACTACCACACAACATAGCTTTTGCCACGCCTATTGTAGGAATGTCAAGTTCTAAACCGACATGGGATGCAATACCTATCCTTCTTGGGTGTAATATACCATCACCTTTTACTAGGAGTAAGTCTGGCTTATGCTCTAATTTCTTGAACGCTTCTATTATAGCTGAGCCTTCATTATAAAAACTATACCCAGGATTATATCTCTGCGTTATATCTGTTGTTGCATATTTTTTTTCAATTTCTTGAAGTTGAGGATATGTAAAAACTGATATAACTGCCATTACGCCTTTACCAACAATTATCTGATCTGTACCACCAACAGTGGTAAGCTTTTCTGGATTGAGCTCATTTGTTGTACTCACCTTCTTAGCAAGACCAAGCTGCTCTTTTTTTAATTCTTCCATTAAGTTAAACATGAACTTCTTATTTTTTAAAGTTATCTTTTAGAACCTATGTAGATGATACTTAAAATATACCCTATAATAGCCATAATAAAAGCAAAAAACTGAATTATACCAATATCATTAGGATATGATCCGTTAAAAGACCCAGAAAGACCTAACAGGGTTAAGCCAATAATTAAAAGAGCTAACAATCCAATTACATTATACGTTTGTATTATCGCTTTATACATTATGACTTCCTATAAGGTATATCTGCAAAAGCCACCATTAATAAAGGTTATTGTTAATGATACCATGTTTGCGGTCGGAAGAACCCTCCAAGAACTGGTATCTGTTCAAATTGTAAGAGAGTCTTAGGACGTTATCAGGAGCTTATGAATGAGGAGATCAACAAGTCATTACAGTGGTTTATGAACAGTGTAGTAACAAACCCAGCACTCTTGTCTCGTTTCAAAGAGTTTGAGACGGTGATAAAATAGAATAGTTACCTCTCAGAAGAATTGATATTGATAAATAAAAAATAAATAGTCCCCCCCTGAAGAGCACTATCCATCGCAGCAGGCTGAAGAGCTATTAAACCTAGACACTCCATTAACTTTCTTCATCACAAAAGTTTGTTGATGAAGTAACTGGGACAAGAAAAAAAGTAAGAGAAGATATAAATAAGGTTTATTATTGATAAAGTGCGTTTACAGCGCGAAGCATTCCTTCTCGATTCAGATCAGGGTTATTCACTACGGCAACTATTTGATCACGTGTAGGTCGTATATCGCGTACCACAAGGAAACACCCCTCAGGGAGGATGTAGTCGTAGCCGTCGAGGCCATAATAATCGTCGCTCACGAACGACAAGCGCCCCTTTGCGATTAAACCAAACGGTGCGTTATGGATTCGATGGTAACTTCCAACAGATGTCCATCCTTCTCCACCATCTTCTTTCTCTCCGAAAAACATTTTTGCAAGCGCTTCGCGGTATTCTGGTGAGCCAGTAATCATAAGGACTCGGTCGTCTTTCATGAATTGGTCATAGGATAATTGAGTAGACTCATTGATGCCTGGGCGGTCTGTATCTAAGAGAGTGAAAATAGTGTAAGGTGTTCCTGCTTTTGGAACGTCTCCGTTACGCGCTTCTTCGAGGTGTACTCGTTGGACGGATGTTCCTTGGTAGGCGCCTTTTCCAATTGCGTTCCATTCTTCATGAGATATTAACATAAATCCGTAATCATCTTGTTTAGGGAATGCTCTTGCAAGTCCTTCGCTTGTTGCTAAACTTCCTGTTGAGTGCCATGTTTCGTATGAACGTTGTCCGTTTCGTTGTCCGTGGTATTCTCCGGTAATGGTGTCAAGCAAGTTTGGACGTATTGCGGCACGAATTTTTGGGTTTTGTGTAAGAGCAGTAATTCCTAAAGGCATGTCTGCAACACGCAAACTGTGATCTGTGGAGAGTGTTTCTGCTTCTGTTCGTGCTTTAACGTAAGATGAAGAATTGTGTGCTACTGCTGCATCAAGAATTGATATGTCTCGATAAATAAGTTGTGCCATGAAAGGAGTGGTGCAGAAGAGATATTTAAACCTTAGTACTTATAACTAATAAATACAGTATTATATTGTACATTACAAGCAATCTTCTATGAATACGGATATTCCAGTAGAGGATGTGTATGAGCAACTATGTTCATTAAAGAATTTAGAAGCAGCGTTTGAGAAAGCACGACGGGGAAAAACACTCAAACCGTATGTTATTGAGTTCGAAAAACATCTGAAAGAAAACCTTCTTCAGTTGCGTAGCGAATTATTGATGCAAACGTATCATCCACAACCATTGAAAGTTTTCATTCTTCATGATCCAAAGACCAGAAAGATTAGCAAATCAGAATTTCGAGACTTTGTTCATGATCAAACAAAGATCTGTGTATTACCAGAAGAAGAAAAGCGACGATTTATGTCTTGGGAAGAGTTCAATAAATTTTAAATACAAGGGCGCTTATATTAAAGCATAAACTACCACATGGAGGAATGTAGTAAGGACACAGTATATATAGCGCAGAAGTGAGGGTTAAAACGCCGAGAGCAGGATTTGAACCTGCATATCCGTAAGGAAACGGGATCTTCGCAAGATTAACCCATAGCAATCATACGCTCATTAAAAATGATCCGCGCAATACCAGGTTATGCGATCTCGGCATAACAAAGATACTTCAATAATCCTTTTTAAGTATTTCTGATAATATTGTGTTGGAAGCCTTAGCAAACTTTCTTTGTATCACTACTAATTTACCAATCTTTTAAATAAAATGAACACCACCAATCATAAATATTAATTTTGTTCTAATTTTATACGCTTTATTTAATGGTAGAACCATCAAAGGTAGCAAACCGTAAGCTTTATAAAAAGTTACAATTAGTAGAGCCAAAATGAGGCGATATCAAACCATTAAAAAAAACATTGGAAACATAGTTGCAATAGCATTAGCAAGTGTACTAGCATCAAGTCCAGCAAAAGCAGGGATAACACAAATTGATAAACCTAATCAATACACACCCGGATACACAACCTTTGACGCACAAGGTGGAACAAATGTTTCAAAAAATCCAATACCAATAGATCTTTTTGGCAGAGTAAGCGCCACTGTTGATTATGAATTAGGCAATATTTGGCATTCAGCTCTTGGTGGTATCTCAATTCCGTTGAGAAACAGCGGAGTTTCGCTTATAGGACAAGGTCAAACAGTTACAGGAACAGACCCAGTAATAAAGTTCGGGATTAAATACGAAAAATCTGGACCTTTAGGTTATTTATACCTCTCACCAACAATCTGCGCAGTGGGCGATAAGTCATTTAACTTGTCATTTAATGCCGTCCGCAATTTTCCTTTAACAAAAGAAATTAGTCTCAGCACAATGCTAGAATCCGGAGGCGCTTTAAGCTTAGAAGATGGAATGTTTACTGGGGCATACCAACTGATTCGCATTGGCTATAGTTTTGGAGACTTATTTATGGAAGCAAAAGCAACAATTTCTGAATCACTAACAGATAGGGGTTTAGAAACAGATACCCGCTATGATTGGTTATTAAATCTGAAATTCTGACAACACTTCTTAAATAATTATTACCTGCCTAACAACGATAAGCGATAGTTTTAAAAGTAATCTTCTGAGCATTTATAGCATAGCAGGGTAGGACAGCTAGGAGTGTCCGTCACTAATTAAAAATTAGCGGAATGGGCTCATAGGCTGGATAAATGTTTAACATATCCGGGCTGAGACACCCGAAAATCTAGTATTGTATACTGGGTCGGTTGGGTCGAAGGTTCAAATCCTTCCCCTGCTAGTTTCTTTTGTTATAACCGAACTATTCAAAACCAACCAATAACCAATAATACAAAGCTTACAACAATCAGTAAACCCCATATTTTTTTATCCCACTCATAAACTTTTTTCCCGTCAAATATTGCAAACGGTAACAAATTAAACACTGCGAGCATGGCATTTACTACAAACCCATAATAAAATAGATCATGCAACACACCTTCTCCTTTTACCAAAATAAAACCAGGCAAAAACAAAAGTGATAGCAAAATATTGGTACATGGCCCTGCTGCGCTTATTATACCGCTTTGTCTTTTCTTAATATGCCCATTTATCATAACAGCACCAGGAGCTGCAAATATAAAACCAAAGAATGACATTATAATCGCTAAGATCAGCATAAAATCAAAACTTCTAAATTCTGCCCAGCAATGATATTTTTGAGCGAAATACTTATGTGCTAATTCATGCAAAATAAATGCAACACCCACTGTTATCGCAGCAATTATAACATTCTGGAAGAATTGCACATCTGTTATGTTGTCGCTAAGCACTATCCCAAAAGCTATGCTTATTGCTATCCATCCTTTGAATAAATCTTTTTTTTCCCTGTCCGAAAACTTCATGAAAATAATGTGGGCATACTGTTTTTAATATTTACCTAATGCATCAAGTAACACTTATAAACCATAACTGTTATTCTGCCATATGGTATTTGACAAGCTTATCAGATGGCTGATTTATATCACGATATTCTGTATGATTCTATTCTTCTTCTGGATGCTTTTGTTTAAACAAGATTATTTATTCGCTGTTGTAGCACTATTATTAATCATTGTAGCTTGCATTCCTTTAATTCTTAACCTTAAGTTTAAAGAAAAAGTTCCTTTAGAATTACATGGACTTTGGATGTTAATGATTAGTTTTCATTTCTTTGCTGCAATGCTTGATCTTTATTCGAATCCAAAATCTTTTTTCACTGATGATTTTAATCATTTGTTCGGTGGCGTGGTGCTTACTACTATCGGATTCTTCATGCTTCTAGCACTAGATAATTATAAAGAACACAAATTATCCATCCCGCTTATTGGAATTTTTGCCTTTACTTTTGCTGTAACACTCGGGGTTATATGGGAAGTTATTGAATTCTCATTAGACAATGTTTTCAGACTTGAAACACAAGCTGGATTTATGTTTCATAATGGCGACTTAATTTGGTCATTTAGCAGAGATACAATGATAGACTTAATTGAAGATTCTTCTTCAGCTGCTATAACCAGCTTTTTGCTTGTACACTTTTCAAGGAAAGTTCCAAAAGAAAAACTTGAACATTATGCTGGTCCTCTAAGACAATATCTGGCATAGTTTTATATAGACTTACTCTAAATGAGGATTATGGGATTGATCTGTGGTATTGATGATAGCGGAAGTGAATAAGCAGGAAACTATTATTCTCCGAAAGGTCCTGTCATCGGTCCTATGGTGCTAGCTGGTGTTGTATTTGAAGAATCAGAATTAAAATATTTAGAAACTACTGATATCAAAGACTCTAAGTTATTATCCAAGAAAAAACGCGAAGAATTGTTTAAGTTCATAACAAAAAACTGTAAACGATATGACATACAAATTGTCTCGCCTAAAGCAATTGATGACAAGGAAAAAAATGGACTTAACTTAAATGACCTTGAAGCAATGAAATGCGCTGAGATTATTAATGTCCTTAGCCCAGACAAAGCTATTATTGATTGCCCATCTAACAATATCAAGGCTTGGAGCAATACAGTTAAAAAATATCTAACAAATAAATGCGAGATAATTGCTGAACATAAAGCAGACTTAAACCATAAAATCTGCGGAGCGGCATCTATTCTTGCAAAATGTACTCGTGATAACGAAATAGCAAAAATACAATCTAAGATTAAAACACCGATAGGTTCCGGATACCCATCTGATCCCGTTACAAAAAAATTCATTCAAGAAAATCATGATAAATACCAAGATATATTTCGCAAATCTTGGGCTACGTACAAGAAAATAGCCGATCAAAAAAATCAGGGTTTATTGGAAGATTATTAAACATATATCTCAGCATATAAACAAATAAAAAGTAAGCTAATTCTTAATTTATATGAATGTAAAATATATAGAGATTGACGGGATAGATTTTTGCGGAAAAACAACACAAGTTGAACTTGCATACCAATTTATGAGACATAATCTTGGGCTTAAAGTATGGAAAACACAACAACCTACAAAATTTTCATTAGCTAGCCAACAAATTGACGAAATATTAAGCACTAGTAAGAACCCACGTGAACATGCAAAAGAACTTACTGATCTATTTATAGCAGATAGAATTTCTAGTCTACGCCAAACCGGATTATATCTAGCAGACGGAGTGTCAGTTGTTTGCTCAAGAGGACGACTATCAACATATGCATACCAAACAGCTCAAGGTATTGAGTTTGATTATATTCGTGGACTGCATGATAACCTGCTTGAACCAAATCTTACTATAATTCTTGATTTACCCGTTAATGCTGCTTTAGCTAGAAAAGCTGCCGCAAAAAGAACAAGAGTAGATGTTTTTGAAAAAGATAAGAAATTTCTTGCGCAAGTTAAAACAAATTATGATAACCTTAGGAAAATGCTAAACGATGATACAATTATTACCATCAATGGACATAGATCTATCGAACTAATTAGACGCGATATCCAAGCTAAGCTAGAAAAACTTTTTGGACATTAATCACAATGTTTAAAAATACTTATAAATTATTTTAAGTGAATGGCTACAATAAAAGCATTACGCCTTAGAGGGTTTAAATCCTTTCCAAAACAAGTAGAAATACCGTTTGGAGATGGATATAATATAGTTATTGGGCCGAACGGTTCTGGCAAAAGCTGTAGTTATAATACCATAATTACTTTATCTGATGGGCAAGAAATAAAAATTGGGGACCTTGTTGAAGAAAAATTAAAAACTGGTTGGCTCCACAGAGAATTAGATGATGGTGTTCATTGTCGTAGTAAACAGCCTGTAGAAGTATTGTCTCTTAATCCTTGGTCAATGAAAGAAGAGGGGATGTATGTTTCTCAGTTTATTAAACGTGAAGGTGAACCTTACCTTTTTGAGATTACAACCAACACAGGCAAAAAAGTAAGAACAACTGGCTGCCATCCAGTTATTGTTTTCAAAGATGGACAAGTCACAAGTTCTTTAGTAAAAAATTTAAAAGAAGGGAGTTTAATTGCATCTCCGAGAGTAATCCACACAAATGGTTTAGAAAATGAAAAAAATTTTGCTCGCTTATTCGGATATTTAGTAGGAGACGGATATCTTAGAACTGATAGCATACAATTTGGGAACAATACCAAAGAAATTATTGATGATGTTAAAGACTTAATGAAGAAGTTATTTAATGCAACACCATATGAAAGCAATGGAAAGAATAATTATACCAAGCTTATTTATCGGCAAAAAAATGTTAGAAAGAACGTCCTTGATTTAATAAGAAACAACGAAGAAAAATATACAACAGAACATAAATACATACCTAATCATTTCTTAAACAAAGACATTGAGACCATAACACACTTACTTGCAGGTTTATTTGATACTGATGGCCATATAAACAAGAAAAACCCGATAATTGAATTCACAACAAAAAATGAGAGATTAGCAAACCAAATCCAACAATTATTGCTCCGCATTGGGATTATAGCCCGTAAAAAGAAACGGATGTGTTCTGCTACAAATACCGTTAATAAAATAAAAAGACCATATTATTATCTTTATATTGAGTCTCAAGAAAATTTATGTAGGTTTTATATCAATATTCCATTACGTTGTAAGTATAAGAAAGAGCGCCTAGAAAAACATATTAAAAATAAGATAGTGTCTAATATGAATATTGATGTTTTACCAAGAGAAACTAATTTATTGATTAGGAAAGCAGTTGAGCTTCTTGGTATTAATGTTAAGTCATTTAAAAAAAAAATCCCTAGACTTGCAGCATACATGGAGAATCGTTGTAGCCCTACACGAGAAGGTCTTAAAATTGTACTGCTAATTTTAACCGATAAGCTTTTACAGATCAAAGAGGCCGGATTAGAATTACACCGAGACCAGTTTAATCTTGTTCAAACTATGGATCAATTAAACATTTCAGGTGCTTCAGCAAGTAAAGCTATTAATTTAAACAAGCAAATTATTCGTGATTGTTGGGCTACCGGCAAGTTCACACCAACATCAAGAAATCTTAATAATTTTTTTAATTTTATTAGTTCTGCTATAGAATCTAGGCTAATAGAATTACAAGTTATTATGAACACTTTACATCATCTAGCTCATTCAGATATTTTCTGGGATAGAATTACTTCAATTAATAATGTTCCTGGAGAAAAATATGTATATGATCTTACCATACCAAAGAACCATAATTTCATAGGGGACGGCATCTTCGTTCATAATTCCAACATCATGGATGCTTTCACATTTGTATTAGGCAAGACGTCTGCTAAGGCTATGCGCGCTGAAAAATCTGCAAGTCTTATATTTCATGGTGGAAAAAAAGGAAGCCCTGCAAAGGACGCGCAAGTAGACATTATTTTTGATAACACTAGCAAAAGCTTTCCATTGAAAGAAAAAGAAATAAGAATATCCCGCCTTGTTAAAGGCACAGGACAGTCTACTTACAAAATTAATGAAGATACAGTTACTAAACAACAAGTTCTTGAATTATTAAGCTCTGCTAAGATCGATCCCGACGGGCATAACATCATCCTACAGGGGGATATTGTTAGATTCATGGAGATGCGCCCCAACGACAGGCGTGAACTAATTGAAGAAATTGCTGGGATTTCTGTTTACGAAGACAAGAAAGATAAAGCTATGAACGAACTAACAAAAGTTGACACAAAGTTGAACGAAGCTAAGATCATTTTGACTGAGAGAGATGTTTATATGAAAGAATTAAAAAAAGAATGTGATCAAGCAAGAAAATACAGGGAGTTGGAAAGTAACATCAAGAGCAATAAGGCTACTTACATAAATATTCAGATCAAAGCTAGAACTGAAAAAAAAGAAGAGTTTGATAAAAAGATTAATGATTACAATGAACGTATTAAAAAAATTAATACTAATATATCCGAACTAAAAAATAAACTCTCTGAAAAAAGAAGCGAGCTCGATCAGGTTAATGCCACTGTAGAAGCAAGAGGCGAGATCGAACAGAAAAAACTACACCACGATATTGAAGAACTAAAAACTAATTTTGCAGTCAAAGAATCACGTTTAAATGTTTGTAATTCAGAAATAACTAAAATCAATTCCCGCAAAAAACAATTATTACAAAGTTTAGACTCAATTAAGTCAAAGATTTCTTCTTTAAAGAATCAAAAAGAAACAATTCTAAACGAAGAGGCTAAACTAAAAGAAGAAGGAAAATATTTAGAAGCAAATATCAAAAGCTTCCGCGAAAAACACAATCTTGGTGATGAAATCAACAGTCTGGACCTAATTGATAATAAAATTGACAATTTACAAACAGGGATAACAAAGCTGCAAGAAAACCGGCAAGATATAACCAGAAAGATCGATACATTAAATTTTCAGCTCTCTAAAACAAATGAGTCACATAATAAGAACGATATTGAAAACATTAAAAATCTTAAGATTAAATTTAAAGATATTACATCAAACTTATCAAAAAGTTTAAATGAAAATTCTTCCCTGACTATACAATTATCAAACTCAAGAAGAAAACTATTTGAAATCGATGAAAACCTTCAAAAAACCTCACTGAAACAAAACTCTTTTAATGATTTTTCTGGCATGGATCTAACAATTAAAAAACTTATTGACTTAAAGATTAACGGAGTTCATGGTCCGGTATTTTCGCTTGGTAAAGTACCAAGTAAATACTCAATGGCATTAAGTGTAGCTGCTGGCCCAAGACTAAAGAGTATTGTAGTGGACAGCGATGTAACTGCATCAAAATGCATACAAATACTTAAGGAAAAGAAGCTTGGAGTTATCACATTCCTGCCACTAAACAAGCTTAAAGTACGCGCTCCTGACACTCACACTGAACAATTAAAAAACAATGAAGGAGTTCTTGGAAAGGCCAATGAATTAGTGGAATTTAACAAAAAATATAGCAGTGTTTTTTCTTATGTGTTCGGAGATACACTTGTTATTGACTCTATCGCAACAGGAAGAAAAATAGGGGTTGGCAGAGCAAGGATGGTAACACTTGATGGTGACCTATTAGAAACATCAGGTGCTATGGTCGGAGGATTCAGAAGAAAATCAGCTATCGGTGGTTTTAAGGAAAAAGATCTTGAAGCAGATCTTGTCAAACTTGAAGAAGAACTGACCAAGACTAAAAAATTAGTTGATGCATTAGAGAATAACTTGGAATTAAATAATGAAGCTATAAGAAGATTACGCGAAGAAAAGTCGCTGTTAGAAGCAGAAATTTTAAAGTTTGAACGTGCCTTTGGAGTTAATGATATTGATGAAGTCTATAAAAAACAAAAAGCCTTAAAATCTGAATTACAAGACCTTGAAAAATCCCAGAAAAATATTTCTCAAGAAATTAATCAAAATATTCAAGAACTTAGCAAACTAAAAAAGCTGCGTGATAATGCTAAAGAAGCATTAAAAGATTCTTCTGTTTCAAACACTTTTGAAAAATTCGATGAAAAACGGCGCGATATTCATGAAAAATTAGTTCAACGCGCGGCTACGTTAAAAAACATATCACAACAGGTGTCTGACATGTATGAACCAGAGCTTGAAAAAACAAAGAAGATTATTGACAGTTCTGAAAAAGAGCTTATTGCTTTCACAAATGAATCTTCACACTTAGAAGCTGAGCTAAAGAACTCTAAAGGTATGTTAAAAGAAAAAGAATTAGCTGAAAAAAAATTCTATGATGACTTTAAAGGAATATTCCAAAAAAGAAACAAACTAAATGAATCTTTGTTAAAGATGGAACAGCAGGTTATTCAAGAAAATGATCACGTTAGAGAGATAGAACACAAAGCTCAAACAATTGACATAGACAGAGCAAAAATTAAAGCTGAAATTGCAGGTCTTGAAGAAGAGTTTAAAGATTTTAAAGATGAAAAATTACGGCGTGGTCTAAGCTTAGAACAGTTACGCAGTGAGATTAATAAATTTGAACATTTAATGCAAAATATAGGGTCTGTTAATCTTAGGGCCCTTGAAGTATTTGAAACCGCTGAAAAAGAATATAATGTAATTCTAGATAAAGCTAGCAAATTAAATTTAGAAAAAGATGATGTGTTACGCATGATGTCAGAAATAGACTCTCAGAAAAAGGATTTATTTATGAAAACATTTAAGGTTCTTCATAAAAATTTTAAGAATATTTTTTCTAATCTTTCTACTAAAGGAGAAGCTCATTTAATAGTAGAAGACGAAGATAATATATTTGAAACCGGAGTTGATATCCAGGTTCATATTACTGGAAGTAAATACCTCGATATAAAAAGTTTATCAGGCGGAGAAAAGACCATGGCTGCATTAGCATTTATTTTTGCTATACAAGATATGGAACCAGCTGCGTTTTATCTATTGGATGAAGTTGATGCTGCACTTGACAAGAAGAACTCTGAACTGTTATCTAAACTGATTAAAAAATACTCTTCCGGAGCACAATACATCGTTGTATCACACAATGACACAATTATCAATGAAGCTGACCAGATATACGGTATTTCTATGCAAGATGCTGTGAGCAAAATTGTTAGTTTAAAACTTTGATTACATTAAAACATATGGTGGTATAAACTCATACCTAATACACTACCAGTATATACGCTTGCCATTTCTTCCAGCTCTTGTTTTCTTGAATCAATATGACCGAAAAGAATTATTTGAAGAGTTGCTATCATAGGAAGAACAGTAGAATATGCAAACATCTCTATATTTGTATCAATATCCCCGCGGCCATATGCTGCTAAAAATCCGCATACAATCCCGCCAGCAAAATAAGCTTTTGTCCATGTATTCATTGTATATCCACACCTGTTCTATAACAGATTACATAAGCTCATAGTGTTACATGCAGTGTCACATATACTCATGCCTAACACACTACCAGTATACGTAGCTGCCATTCGTTCAATGAGCTCTTTTCTTGAAACAATTTGGCCTAAAAATTTTCTTGGAACAAATTTGTTTATCAAAAACACTTGAAACCAAAGTACTAAAGGGAACGCAGCAGAATACTCAAAGATCTCTATATTTGTGTCAATAGCATAACCTCCAAGATCACTAGTCCCATAAGCTGTTGCAAAACCACATGCCACCCCACCCGCAAAATAAGCTTTTGTCCATAAATCCATTTTGTCCATAAATCCATTTTGTCCATAAATCCATGTTATATGATACTATCTTGTATTTAATGTTATTAAAAAAAGAAGGAGGGTAAAAACCCCCAACTAAATTTTTGGATAGTAGTAATAACTCTGTCCTTCACCAGTACCAAGCTCTTCGTCGCCCCTCATTCTTGAAAAGGCTACTATCAAGCCAAGTATGATCAAGACTACTACTAAAACAACCACTCCAATTATTAGTGCTTGCTTTAAGTCGCCGTCAAAACCACTACCTTCATTGTCATCTACAGCTACAACTGCTTCAACAGTAGTTGTTAAGCTGATTTCGCTTACTATTTCAGTTCCGCTCTTTACACGTAATGTAAATGAATGTCTACCTTCTGTTGCTCCCTCTTGTGGAGTTATGTAAACAACAACCTCGCCATTACTCTCTGCTGGTATTGTTACAAAAGCCGGTACTACTGAAGAATCTGCAAAAATTTGTTCTCCTTCAGTTTCAACAGTGAATAGTTTACTTTCCATTCCTAGGTTTGCAATCATTACACGATATGCTGCTTCTTTTCCAATACCAGTTGTTTTACTGGTAGAGTCTGTGCTTACAATAACTTTATCTGCTGGTTCTTGTGGTACAGTAGTATCCTGCTCCATGCCTTTAACAGATATTAGTTCTGTATAGCTTATAGTGTTATGCCCCCTGTTGAATTCTAGTGTAACAACAAGCTCATAACTTCCAGTTGCTGCATTATCAGGAATGCTTAATAGAAGTTCATCACTTGACATACTGTCTTCTTCGTCTTCGTTATCTACTTCTGCTGCTGCCAACTCATCAATGTATGTTCTTTCACTTACACCAAGTGTTGGTATGCTTACAGTTACCTTAACGTCTTCTTCTTTCTTAAAACCAAGATTTTCTGCTCTTACTGTTACAAAAACAGGTCTTCCTGCTTCTACAACACTAGACGGTCTTACAATTACATCTTGAAAGACAACACTATGCCTTGGTTCTTTGATACGAAGTAAAAATGATGCTGTATCTTCTTCGTTATCATCATATAGTTTTACTCTTAAGGTATATGACTCTTCTACTTCAAGGTCGTCTGGTATTGCTAGGCGTAATACTTTTCTGTATTTTACTCCTGGCTCTACTTCAAATACCTCTGTTGCTGCTTCTACATCGTCGTGTTCATAACCACCGATATATGCTTTAACTCTGACATCATCAGACCCTGCACCTTCACCGGTTAAAAACACTTCAATTATTGCGTCTTGACCTCTTTCTACAAAAACTGGTTCAGATTCTGATGCTGATAATTCATCAACAAAAACTGATCCTAGTTTAAAGTTTGTTTCATCTGCTGAAACAGCACTTATCCCAGCCAATAATACTAAAGTTGCGATAAACACTGTTATTAGCTTATTCTTCATGGTTAAACCCTCCTTATGGTTCATTATGAACATTATGTTGCCATTCAATAGTTATGACCCATATATAAACCTTGCGGTGGTTACTATATGGGGGTTAAAACACCTCAAAACTAAGGTATTTTTGAACGCTTGCATCACCGGATACTGCAGATACTTTTATGGTGTAAACACCACGTTTGATATCTGCAGGAACCTTCAATGAGATTACCTTCCAAGCCTCATCCTTCTGATCAAGTCTAACACTTTGTAATCTTTCAATAACTCCTTCTTCCAGTATAACACCAGTTAATAAAACAGATTCAATTCTTGTTCCAGTATTCTTAACTTTTACATAAACATTTATGGTATCGCCAGGCAATACAAGATCATTCTCAATAAAAGCACTTTTAATGCTAAGCTCATGTTTGTCACATCTACTGACTAAGATTTTATCAGTCAAAATAAGCACAGCTCCTTCAGCATCTTTTACTGTAACCTTTATAGTATACTCACCGATCTTATGATAAACATGTGTTGGCTTAAATCCTTCAACAAAGTCGCTTCCATCCCCGAAATCCCATAAAGCTTTGACAATCTTACTATCCTTGTCTAACACATCAATAGAGTATTGTTTTAATCCATCAAGACATGCTTGAGCAACATCAATTGTTCCAGTTGGTGCATCATTTACCGGTTTTACTGTAATATCGAAGGTATCCTTGACAACGGATGAACCATCTTCTACAGCAACAGTTATAGCACTAACTCCAGGTCCTTCTAAGCCTATGCAATGAACAAAATGATCTCCCCTTATACCACAGTTGATTACTTCAATATCACTTTGGCTAATAATTGTGTATACCAAACCAATTAAAGAAACTGTTCCATCAATAGTATAATCCCATAAATCTAATAGAGGATTATCAATAGAATCTTCTTCTACAGTCTGATCTGGCACACTTAACTGCGGAGCCGCATAACAGTATAATAACTCATCTATTTCACCATCGCAATCATCATCAAGCTCATTACATACCTCAGTGCTTGGACTAACCTCACCAGCACATTCCCCGAAATCACCCCAGTAACCAGGCTCCTCACAAACACGAGTTCTGATACCCTGCTCACAAACACCAGTAGACCTACCGCATAGTTCACTTTCAATATCACCTGCAAGGCATTCAGTAGGCAAAGGATCTACTATTATATCAAACGTGTCTATCTCAGTTGATACTTCATCATTGACGCTTACTGTTAATGTGCTAATTCCAAATTTACCTGGCTGCGTGAAACAATTAATAAAGTTTCCATTAACTAATGCACAGTCTACAATTTCAGGATTACTTTCTGCTTCAATGGCGTAGGATAAATCAGAACGTAATGCTTCTGAAACAGTCCAATCAAATAAGTTCACAAAATGAAGATGGTACCCAGAATCCTGTTCTAAATGAAAATCAGGAACATTTAATTCTAGTTCTATTCCACAGATTAAACTTTCATCTGTTTCCCCATCGCAATCATCATCAAGCTCATTACATACCTCGGTGCTTGGACCAACCTCACCAACACATTCTCCAAAATCACCCCAGTAACCAGGCTCCTCACAAACACGAGTTCTTACACCCTGCTCACAAACACCAATAGAACTACCACAGAGTTCACCATTTATTTCTCCAGGGATACATTCTTGTTCTGTGCCAGTAATCCCATAACCAATTACTGTAAATGACCCACCAACCGATACAAATGTGATATGATTCACATCTGATTCAAGCAGATTTGTTAATTGGAATCTATCGTAATGTACTGTATCATCATGACATTGCATACAATCCCCCTCGCTTGAACAATCATAACCAAGGTTACATGCTGCATCATTTGTTCTACCAATATAACGCCCGTTTAAGTATAAATCAGCCCTTTCATTCGAGAAAGTACCACCACCAAAGTTAGTAGTAGCCACCACTAGTTCTGGGCTTATCAAATTTGATGAAACTGTAAATTCTGAGGTGTAAATAGTTTCTCCTAATACTGAATGGGGAGATCTAATACTGCAACCACCTATACCAAAACTTGATGCTGCATCAGAATAACATGAACCATGAATGCCAAAGCTCCTAAATGTTTCACTGTTACATGCTGTATCCGGTTCTCCTGCGTCATTACCGCATATTCCATCAGCCCCTAAATTTGCTTGTTCATAAAGCCTTACCTCTTGAGTATATGCTAAGGCTGCATTACTAAGTAATAATGTAAATAATAATAGTAATAATAGTGATTTTAACTTCATTTTATTGAAATCCTCCAAATTTTATCCCTTCACAGTAATATCGTTATATTTAAATCTTTCTATTGTTACCACCATTTAGTAAGATTTAATAACCACCAAACCGATTATTTCACTTAGCCCGATAAACAGAAGGTTTAAAAAAGGCTGCAGCAACGAAACTTAATCCTATCAGGACACGGAGGAAAAATGACAGAAAATGAAGTAAAAACTCAATCTGGAATAGCATACAATAAAAGTGATGCTAACACTGAGAAAAAAGAAACAATTACACTATCAAAGCTTAGCTTATGGAAATCAATTGCAGGTGTACTAGTTGTATTACTAGCCATATCTGTATGGACTGGAGGCTTTAATACTGGAAATGATGATAAATCACCAACGGGGGCAGTTGTAGGAACACCAACGCCTGGAACAGCGCCTACAGTAGTTGAAGTAAGCGAGGACGATGATGCCGCTACCGGAGACTCAGACGCACCAATAACAATTATTGAATTTAGTGATTATCAATGCCCATTCTGTGGAAGATTTTACACTGAAACATTACCACAAATAAAAGCACAATACATAGACACTGGAAAAGCTAGGCTAGTATTTAGAGATCTACCATTAAGCTTCCACCCCAGCGCAAAACCAGCTGCAGAAGCAGCAGAATGCGCACGCGACCAAGGGGACGATGAAGTTTACTTCAAGTATCATGATAAGCTATTTGAAAACGTAGCCGCATGGACTAGTAATGGTAAACCAACATTTGTAAGCTATGCATCAGAACTAGGTCTTAACACAGAAGAGTTCACAAAATGCATAGACAATGGGAAGTTTAGCAGTGAAGTTGATGAAGACGCAAGAGACGCAAGCGCTTCCGGCGCAAGCGGTACACCAACCTTCTTTATCAACGGACAAAAAGTTGTTGGAGCCCAGCCATTTGCTGCATTTAAAGCGGTTATAGATGCTCAATTAAGCTGAGCATATCCTTTTATTTTTGAAACGAAATATTTATAGCCTAATGTTTACTAGCAAACTTTATGAACGATTACTCATCAAAACACCAACAATCAGCTGATGAGTTCAAGACACGTGAACATCAACGGGAAGAAGAAAGAACTAAACTGAATACGTCAAAATCCAAGAAAAAAAAGATTATGATCTTAACCATATTTTTAGTTGTATCACTCATGGGAGCGGGTATTTTTTTATTAAAATCAAGTAATTCTGGCCCTGGAGAATTTGATAGCCTTGCAGAATGTATCACTAATTCAGGTACAATAATGTATGGAACTGATTGGTGCCCGCACTGTGCTAATCAAAAAGCTTCTTTTGGGAAAAGTTTTAGGTTAATTAATTATGTAAACTGCGATAAAGACAAGATTAAATGTGACGCTGCAGACGTCAAAGGATACCCAACATGGACATTCAGCGACGGATCAGTAGTTTCTGGTGAACAGACCTTAGAAACCCTTGCTAAAATGAGCAATTGTGAATTCTCTAATGAAACCAAATAAAATTAGCAATAAATGTTGAATAAAATTTACAAAATTACCATAGCAAAGTTGATATACAAGCCAAGAAATACAAAGAGTTATAAATTAAGGTTATAGCAAATTTTCATGGTAAATAATTATAGCAAAAAGTTTGTAAGAATAATCTCAGCATTAACCATGTGCGGAGCAATAGGCGGAGCTACATTAAGATGGCATACTGAAATAGAAAGAGGCAGAAGTATCCCTTTAGCTTTTTCAGAAATACATCAAATCGAAACAGCTTATCAAGTTGGACCAATAACAAAATTCCTTGGAAGGTTAAACGATGCTTACATGAAAATTGTTGAAAGTTCTAATGTTGCATCACACACTGATGATTATAAGTCCTTCCATCATGCATTCCAAGATGGTCTAAGAAAGCGTATGAGCGGGCGGGAGAAAAAAAATAAGGGATACCATTATGATTTATCAGATCATCTTGAAGATATACCGGCATTAGCTGATGAAGTTCATGAGTTGCTTAATCCTTGGGTTACTGCAGTTAATAGAATTAAAATTGTTAATCAACAATTAAATGCTTCATGGAGCTCAAAACATGATAAGACTACCAGCTCAGACCTAGAGTGCTCAACTGATATAGATGGTAACATAAGTTGTACCACCACAACTGAATGTGATTATGTTGATAGTTATTTTTATTTTGATAGAAACCATGGAATAAGAGCACAAGAAACTCTTCAGGACTTACTTGATAAAAATTTAAACATAGTTCCTTCAGAAGAGATCAGAACTGCAACTGTAGTACAAGCAGAAAACCAAGCAGCAATTGAATCGACTAAAGATGGCGGTAAAAAATTGACTCAAAATGAATTATTACACACGGTCAATATTTGGAAAACAGGATCAACTTATGAACAAGAAAAAGATGGCGTTATCATATCATGGAGTAATATACCTTACCACTTAGAAGAGCTAAGCAAAGCTAACACTACGGCTACTCAGATACATCATAACCGATCACACGCTTGTATTAACTGGAGTGGCCCTGAAGAGTATAAAACATTCCAGTCTACTCTTGCAAATGGTACTGATTTAGCCACATCTATTGAAAATGTTTTGAGGGGAATTGATGTTGCAAGAACTACATTACCAGAACTTAGAGTTGAAATTGATAAGTATACCAATTTAGACCCGGAAAGTAAAGAAGCCGATAAGTCTTATGATAAGATCATGAGTTTAGCACGTTTAGCTTATGAATCTAATTTCAGAGGTGGGCATGACACCCACAAGTTTAGGTGGCATCGAGTCGCTATTGACGGATTGGTGGGCGGTTTATTCGCAGGCCTAATTGGTTTTGGAGCAAGAAAAATCCTGAAGCATAACAGATAAATTAACTGTTCTTTTACTTAGATATATTGAATAAAACTTACAAAATCATTAAAAACAGTGTTTAATCTTTAAAATCATAAAAAAGGAGGTTAATTAAATGTTGAACAGTTTTGGGAAAAAACATGGCGATAAACTATACGCAGTAGCTAGGTTTATTGTTGGGGCATTATTCTTTCAGCATGGTGCTCAAAAGATTTTTGGTTTATTAGGCGGGAGCAAAGTAGGGTTAGCAAGTTTTATAGGCGTTGCAGGTATTATCGAATTGGTTGCTGGAATTGCAATAGCAGCAGGGATATTTACCAGATTAGCTGCAGGAATTGCTGCATCAGAAATGTTGGTAGCTTTTTTTAAAGCGCACTTTAAGTTTTCTGGAGGATTAGCCGGATGGGTGCCTATTATGAACGGCGGTGAATTAGCACTATTGTTTTTAGCAGCCTTCTTAGTGATACTAGCATATGGTGCCGGAAAATGCAGCCTTGAAAAAACCTTTAAATAATAATTTTTTATTTTTTTATAATAAGTACTTTTAATAGATTAAATTATCACTTGTAAGTAGCGAAACGTTTATAAAGTATAAAAATACGCCAGTATAATGATGTTAGCACAAAACGTTGAAGAAAATATTGTAGTATCCTTTGAAAACGTTAAAAAGGATGTTTTAGTGTTACAAAACGAAATTGGAAGACTCAATATCTTGCTAAAAAAGAGCAATAAAGAAGTTAGCAATCTAAGAGAGTACCAACACATCACAAACAAATTGCAAAAATCAATTAAAACTTCTCATAGTGCTGAATTATTAAAAATTAATACTATTAAAAGAAAAAAAGACGTGATCATAGCCTCAAAAGAGGGATCAAAAGCTCATACAAAAAGCTGTCCTTTTGCAAAAAACATTAAAAACAAAATAGAATTTAAAACAAAAGCTTCAGCTTTCAAGAATGGCTTCAAAGCCTGCAAATGTTTACAGTAAGTTTTTATCTAAATAAAATTATTTAAAACACATGAATTTAGAAAAAATTGCTATCTATGTTTTACCTATATTTTTATTATTGTTATTTTTACATCTAACAGCATTTGACGCATCTTTTTATAGGCAAGAAGCATTGAAACTTTATACATATAAACAAATACAAGAAGTAAACATAAGCTCAGAATTATTGATTAACCATCTTAAAGGAGAAATAGACTTAGCTGATTATTTCACTGAAAAAGAAAATATTCATCTCGATGATGTAAAAAAATTGTTAAAAATAAATAAGCTGATAATCATTGCGCTCGGAATAATAATATCATCCGCATCACTTTCACTTATAATCAAAAAAAGATTCATAAGCTTATGTGGTTATATTACTAACTCATCATTAATCTCTATTGCTTTCTATCTAATCCTAATCATAATCATTATAAGCTGGTTTGAAATTTCTTTTGTAAAGTTTCATGAAATTCTCTTCACAAATGATTTTTGGCTTCTTGATCAAAACAGTTTGTTAATCACACTTTTCCCGCAAAGATTTTTTGAAGACGCAGCAATTAGAATCATAAAAAACAGTGTAATAACCTCAGTGGTAATAGCATTATTTATGATTATATTAAAATTATCAAACAAAAATTTTAAATAGCCTTGGTTAATATCAAAATACATGCCAAAAAATGTTATAGTTTATTCAACAGAAAACTGCCCGTGGTGCCATAAAGTAAAAGATTTTCTCAAATCAAAAAATATAAAATTTAAAGACGTCCGAGTTGACGAAGATGAAAAAGCAGCAAAAGAGATGATTGATAAGAGCGGTCAGATGGGGGTGCCAGTTATAGACATTAACGGAGAGATCATAATTGGATTTGATAAACCTGCATTAGAAAAGGCTTTGGCATAACTATTTAAGATATCATTTCTACAAACATTATATGGATAAAATCCTAAAAGAGGTATTACAAGTTATAAAACCAACAGAGAAAGAAATTAATTCAATGAATGATGTTAGTAATTTTATTCTTAAAAAAATTAAGATCCCATATGCAATACCTTTTCTTGGCGGATCTGGTGCAAAAAATACTTGGTTAAAAAACAGC
Source organism: Nanobdellota archaeon (assembly GCA_038046345.1). Classification (GTDB taxonomy): domain Archaea; phylum Nanobdellota; class Nanobdellia; order SCGC-AAA011-G17; family JACPNG01; genus JBBSWJ01. The sequence continues at coordinate 29,231 of JBBSWJ010000021.1, forward strand.
CATGATATTGACATCTACATTCGCTTTTCAAAAAACAAGTATGCTGGAAAAGATATCAGCAAGATCTTAAAAAAACATTTAGAAAAAAAATTTAAAATCTCAACACTGCATGGATCTCGTGATTATTATCAAGCAACAATTAATGATTTCACAATTGAGTTTATCCCGTTATTTAATATTAATAAAGCAACAGAAGCAGATAACATCACTGACATATCTCCATTACACACAGCTTATGTAAACAAGTATAAAAAATACGATGATATACGCTTGTTCAAAGCTTTCTGCAAGGCTAACAATGTTTATGGTGCTGAATCTTACATCCAAGGACTTAGCGGATATGTTTGTGAAATACTAATTATCAACTATGGCTCATTTAAAAACAGTATTAAGAATATCAGCAAATGGAAAGCTAGAACAGAGATTGGAAATAAATCAAAGATTAAAGAATTAAATTCAGAAAAAGTTCAGTCCCCTTTAGTTTTACTGGATCCAGTTGACCACTTCCGCAATGCGGCGGCAGCTATTAGCAAAGAAAAATATGAGCTATTACGCTCTGCTTGTAAAAGTTTTGTCAGAAAACCATCAAAAAGTTTATTCGTTAAACAAGAAATTAACTTGGAATACATTAACAAGAAATATCATAATAAGAAAGTTTTGCAATACAAAATAATCCCGCTTGATGCTAAAAAAGATGTTGCCGGAGCAAAATTGAGAAGGGGAGTAGAATATTTAGAGGCTAAATTAAAAGAACAAGAGTTTGAAGTTGAAAAAACATATTGGAACTTTGATAAAACATCAGATCTATTCTTAGTTATGAACCCAAAGACATTACATTACTTAAAAAAACATTTAGGCCCTCCAAAGGAAAATAAAGCTGCTATTGAAGCATTTAAGAAAAAGTGGAAGGATTATCATGTAAGCTCAAATAGTAAAAGAGTTTTTGTTGAAATACCCAGAAAGTTTCAACTACCTGAAGAATTAATCACGCATTTAATAAGATCTGATAAAGTTTTAAAGCAGTTTATGAAGACGATACGAACTGCTTAATTAAGAAATTTTTGAATCTTTCGATACTACAAGATATTCAGGAAAACAGAAACATTTATAAGTTAGTAAAAACTAACTATTTTTGAATTCTGGTGAAAATTCAATGTCAGGATACGAACAAAGGAAAACAGGAACAACAATAGTCGGAATAGTAGCCAAAGATGGTATTGTGATCGCATCGGATCGTAGGGTTACTGCCGGTGGAAGATTTGTAGTAAAAAAGGATTTTGTAAAACAAGAAAAAATTCTTGATCACTTACTGCTAGCAGTAGCTGGAAGCGTATCAGATGTACAGTTAAACATTAAGTTACTTAAAGCTCAACTAAAATTATTACACGTAAGACGAGGAAGACCAGCCACCACGGAAGAAGCAGTAAACTTGCTGGCTAATATGCAATATGGTAGTCTAAGGAGATCATTTGTGATACCAGCAATAGCAGTATTCATTATCGGCGGATACGATCAAGAAAAGGGACCGCAACTATTTGAAACCGGACCGGACGGATCACTAAGTGAACATAAAGATTATACAACTGAAGGATCAGGCATGATGTATGCAACTGGTGTGCTTGAAGCAGGATACAAAAATGGTATTAGCATCCCAGAAGCAATAAAACTAGGTATAGCCGCTGTTAAAGCAGCCATAGAGCGTGACACTGCATCTGGAAATGGTATAAATGTTTCTACTATAACCAAGAATGGTGTGGAAACAGTATACGAAGCAGTAATACGCATGACAGCAGAATAACTCAATTCTAGCATAAAAACACAATGACGAATATATTAGATGAAATAACAAAACAAGTAAAAGATAGCAAGGAAAATATCTCTGATATAGTTTTTGAAGGAGCAAATATAATCATCTACACCAAAAACAAGGAATTTTTCCTTAAGGGTAATAATGTAATCATGGATATAGTTAATACTATCAAGAAGAGAGTAGAGCTTAGACCAGACCCAAGCATAACCATGAGCCAAGAAAAAGCTGAGAAAATGATCCGTGAATTAATCCCAAGTGAAGCAGGCATATCAAATATTATTTTTGACCAACAAAGATCCCAAGTAATTATTGAAGCTGAAAAACCAGGGCTTGCAATTGGCAAGCAAGGTGAACTATTACGCAGCTTAAGAGAAAATATTCTTTGGGTTCCATTTGTTCAACGTGCTCCATCAATACGTTCTAAGATCATGGAAAATATCCGTTATGTACTTTATGAGAACTCTGACTTTAGAAGAAAATTTTTGCATAAAGTTGGAAAAAGAATTTACGATGACTGGAAGCACGGTGAAAGAAAGACCGGATGGGTACGTGTCAGTTTTCTTGGAGCAAGTAGATTTGTAGGACGTTCTTGCTTCCTGTTACAAACACCAGAAAGTAAAATAATGATAGACTGCGGCATAGACCCTTCAAAAAACCAAACAGAGCGTTACCCGATGCTTGAAGCTCCAGAGTTTAACATCCAAGATCTTGATGCGGTAGTAATCTCACATTCACATATTGATCACATAGCTTTAGTCCCATATCTATACAAAATGGGTTATACTGGTCCTGTTTATTGCACCGCACCAGTAAGAGATGTTGGAGCATTGTTAATGCTTGATACTATAAGCATTGCAGAAAAAGATGGGGATAAAGTACTATATTCCAGCACGGACATAAAAGATTTTGTTAAACACACAATATGCTTAGATTACGAAGAAGTAACTGACATAACCCCAGATGTACGTTTAACATTTTTTAATGCTGGCCATACACTGGGCAGCGCGTTAGTCCATTTTAATATTGGAAATGGTTATCATAATTATTTATACACTGGGGACTTTTTATACGAAAATACAAACCTATTACAGGCTGCTGTAACTAGATTTCCCCGCTTAGAAACTGTCATGATGGAGAGTACTTATGGTTCTAAAGATGATCTTGGTCAACCAAGAGAAATCGCTGAAGAAAAATTAATTAAAATTATTAAGGAAACATATGAATCAGGTGGAAAAGTTCTAATGCCAGTGCTTGGCGTGGGCAGAAGCCAGGAAATGATGCTTATTATTGAAAAATCTATAAGACTCGGCAAACTACCCAAAATGCCAGTTTACGTCCAAGGTATGGTGTGGGACATTACGGCTATTCACACTGCGTACCCAGATTTTTTTAATCCAACTATCAAAAGAAATATCTTTCACAAAGATCAAAACCCATTAATGTCTGATATCTTCAAAAAAGTTACTGGCCGCAAAGAACAGCAAGAAATTATTGACAGCAGTGAGCCATGTATCATAATAGCAACATCTGGAATGATGGAAGGAGGAGCTATAACTGAATACTTTAAACAGTTATCAAGCAATCCAAAACATAGCTTGATACTTTCATGCTACCAAGCTAATGGTACTTTAGGAAGAAAATTACAAGAAGGGAATACTGAAATAAATGTTGGTACAGCTGACCGCGTTGAAATGATACCAATCAGACTAAAAATTCACACAATGGTTGGTTTTTCCGGGCATAGCAGCAGACAACAACTAATGAACTGGGTTAGAAACCTTGATCCGCGCCCTAAAAAGATTATTATTATTCATGGTGAACAAAGTAAGACCTTGGACTTAGCAAGCAGCATTCACAAACAGTTTGGTATAGAAACTACTGCCCCGCGTTTATTAGACACTATCAGATTGAAATAAGATCTAACATCTTACACGTGTTACATACATCTTTGCTTGACGGCTCATCACATTTAGTGCATGAATTTGCTTTTTTTCCAGAGTAAGTTTTTAATAAAGATGGTAATAACTCTAAGAAAGAACTTATAATACCATATTTTGTGCCAGGATATTTCATCTCAATATCATTTAACATATTTCTAACAACTTCCCTATACGCCCCAGCAGTGTTTGGGCATTCATTAAATTTTACAGGAAATTTTTTAAGAAACGCATACGTTGCTACCTCTTTTTCGCTCATAAAATACAACGGTTTTATACGCGGTATAAACCTAGAGTCTACCACTAAAGAAGTTTTTGGACCAAGCCTAATTGATTTTTCATTGTTTCCTTTTAAGTAATTCATCATAACACTTTGGGCTTCATCATCTAAGTTATGCCCAGTAGCCAGCTTGTCTAACTTTAATTCCCTTGCCTTTCTGTTAAGTAAACTCCTTCTTAACACCCCGCAAATACTACAAGCTTTAATATCAACTTTTTTAAGAGCCTCATCTAAGCTGATACCAAACTCATCTTTAAATGAAACAATTTCAAGTGTTATGTTTTCCATCTTGCAGTAATCTTTCAGATCGTCTAATATCCTATACCCAGCTATACCCTCATCTATTGCTATTGCTGTCAACCAGATATTTTTGTACTTTTTTTGCAGCTTTGTTAGAATGCTTAACACACTTAGGCTATCCTTACCACCAGAAACAGCTACTCCGATTCTTTCATTATCTTCAATAAGCCCGTATTTCTTAATTGTTTTTAAAACCTTCTTTTCAAAATATCTGATAAAACAGTTTTTACATAAAGATTTATCACTATTAGAAAGCTCAATTACCGGTTCTTCAACACAATTTTTACATGCCATAAAATCTTTATTATTTATTAGTTCCATTAAGCTACAATAAAGCTTAAATATTCTCCGCAGAGAATAACAGCATGGCTAAAAACCTAGAATACAAAGATGAAAGAGGTAACACTTTATATGGATTTTCTCAGACTGGGCTTGATCGCACCAACGCAAAATTAAACGATGTTACATTAGCCTTAAAGATTTTAATTATACTGTCCATCGTGTTCTTAATAAGCGCAGTATTATTCATTGGCTGGCTTGCATACCATGATGTGCTTACAAGGCTGATATACGGATTTTAACCACCGCTTATAACACTTAATAACTTAATTTCATCACCATCTTTTATTATTGCATTTTTTGTTACTAACACCCCGTTTAATGCTATTAATACTGTTTCAGGATTTACCTCTGTTTTTTTTAAAAGCTCAGTTAAATTATCTGCTTCTACCATACTCTTTATGTTTTTCCGTTCAATAAATACCGAAACACTGGGCATGTTTAACTCCATCTTTAATCAGCAAATCAATATTAATATTCCCCTCTTCTTTCTTTACTGCTATATCTGAAGTTCCAGTAGCCGGATGTTTTGGGCCTAATTGGTCACACACTTCTGGACCTGAACAAAGATTATATAATCCAAGTTCACGAGATTTCTTTATGATTAAATCTTTATCCCACGCCAATAACGGTCTTATAACCATCATGCTTGTTGCGTTACTTAGTACACTTAAATTTTTTAATGTTTGACTTGAGACTTGCCCAAGACTTTCTCCAGTTACAATGATATCACATTCATATTTCTTAGCCAATTCAGAAGCTATCCTATACATTAATCTCTTTGATAAAATAAAATATAACCTCGGATCACATTTTTTTGTTAGTTCTGCAAACATCTCACCAGACTGAATAACATATAACCTTTTTATCCCAAGTTTTTTGCATATTAGCTTAGTCTTCTCTTCAGGCGCATTATCCGTGAAAGGCTCTATAGAAAAATGTACACCTATTAATTCAACATTTTTTTCAAGTAATACTGCTGAAGCTACAGCCGAATCAAACCCACCAGATATTAAAGATACTGCTTTCATGAAAACACTTTCCTGCCTATATCCTCCAACTGTTGCATTGGCAGATCATCTTTTACTATCAGCTCCCCATGTCCATGCACTATCACCTCATGTCCATTAACTTTTATTACTACAACTAACGGTGTGTCTATTGTCACAGAAAATTTTTGGCGTATACTTTCAAGATTGACAACTTTCTTTTCCGATTTAATAGACCATCCACCGCGTTCTTTACATCTCTTAATCAGTATTTCCATGTTTTCAACTTGCTTTCCTGTACATACCGGGCATTCATTGTTCTTACCTACTTTCAAAAATAAAAACTCATTGGTAGCAAGATTAACCCTTAAAAAATCTTTTTGTACCGGAAGATCCAGCAATATATTCATAGCTTGCTGAACCTGTAAACTTGCTATTACACTTGAGGTCATATTTGTCATTCCAGCAGTTGAGCATGTTTCAAGTTTTCCCAGTTCCGGGTATATACACCTTAAACAAACATCCTTCACAACAAACAACGACCCTTTTTGTTTTATGGCAGCACCATGAACCAGGGGGATATTATTTTTTTTACAGAAATCATTTAACAAAAATCTCGTTGCGAAATTATCTGTGCAATCCAGCACGACATCCGCGTTTATTAATTCAACATTATCAGTATTAACCTCCAAAGGAAACGCGCTTATGCTTATGTTGCTATTTGCACTAATAAGATGCTCTGATGCCTGTATAGCTTTAAGTTTGTTCAAATCGCTTTCTGTGTACAATGCTTGCGACGATAAATTTGATTCTTCTATAATATCAGGATCAAATAATTTTAAATGAATACCATTTCTTGCAAGTAATGAAGCTGCGTGAGTACCCAATGCTCCAAGCCCCACTATACTAACTATTTTAGTCCTTAAGGCATCTGTGTTCCCTAATGCTTTTTCAAGTCTTGAATACCTCATACATTTTGTTAGCCAACAGTCTTTAAAAAACATTTGATAAAATTTAAATAGAAGCAACTCACTACTTAGTTTATGAAAAAGGTGATGATCATTTGTTTTATATTTACTGTCTTACTGAGCTTTAATGTATATGCTTTTGTTATAGACTTTAGCGGATCACCATTACTACCGCATAGATTTCCAGCTGATGGGGATAATCTTTTATTGCCATTTAATTCACCAATAACCGGAACTGCTGTTTGCGACCTTGAAGTTTCTACCGGAGATTTAGGCGGGCGTATTTGTTCTGGCGCTCCAAGTTACGGCCCTACACCCCAGCCTAGCTTCTGCGGATTAGCTGCAACATCATCAATGCCCGTACCATCATCAGTTAATAACGCACCACAAGATCAAGAAAAAACAAGAGTTTTCATAAACAACAAGTACATCGGAGATACAATAGACGGAGCATGCAATAATTGGGGAGAGTATAAATTAGGATGGTTATGGAATAGCCAGACTAGCACAGAATATGAATGCCCTTTGGCTGTCAAAACATATAACTGCCCATCAGGATTCAGAAACCAGTATGAATGCGCAAGCGAGGGGCTAATAACCTCAATATTTGATCTAGATTTTGTTGAATTAACCTCACAAAACACAATTAGATTCTACGCGCCTACTGGACTCCCATTTGATGCAGATTCCCACACACTTGAATCATTAACACTTAATTGTGAAGAGTGTGTATTCAAAACTTGTGAAACAGATTATCAAGGCATGTGCGGTACATTTGATAATGGCTGCAGAGGGACAATAACTTGTACATGCGACAGCGGGGAATGTACTAACGGAATGTGCATAAGCGATGAATGCAGGGCATGCGATTCAACAACATGCGAGATCATTCCAGCTAATGAAGCATGTGGCGGTGAAACATTGTACTGCAATGGCGCAGTTGACTGTAATACACATGTACCACCAGTAGTTTACCCAAACTGCGCTGTTGATATCAGCAATGGATGCGGGCTAAATAACTTAAACTGCCAATGCATGCCTGGTGAACATTGCAGTGTAAGCTCTGGAATAGGCATTTGCTCTTCAGATACTAACAGTTTATACGGAGAGTTTACTGCTAACTGCCTTACTGTTACTGGCACTGCAAAAACTACTGAAGTGTTTGATGATACTTTTTTTGTAGAGAGCGTAAAAATTTATGTTGATTCAAATTTAGTTACAACCATTACTGAGTTTGGTGCAGATTACTCTTTCAGTTATACATTTCTTGAAGGAGACCTACCAGGAGATGTTGATACACCACAAAGTGCAGTAATTACTGTTGATGTTATAGCACCATGGGGACAGATAAAACATTTAGATCCTCAAACCATCACGTGCGGCGGTTCACCAGTATTAGGATGCAGAATAGAATCAATAAAGTGGGATGATTGCACTTCAGCCAAAGAAACAATAGGAGCTGGTATGACCACACAGTTCTCTGTAACACTATCAGGTGACGGATGCGCAGGAAAAAAGGTTACTTTTGATGTTTATGAAAATGATGCAGGCCCATTCTCAACAGATGACCATGAAGAGTCATGGGATCCTGATGATATTGTTATTCCATCTGATGAACAAACATTTTCTGAAAACTGGAAAGCATTGTGGCAAAATGATGAAGGTATTGGAAATCCAGAGTTTTACATTAGAGCTAAACTAAGCAGCGCAGATTACAAAGAAAGCGGGCTTATAGAAGTTCGTGATTGCGATTTTGATAACGACAAAGATTGCGATGGGGTTTATGATAACGCTGATAGTTGTGTTTCAGATAAATGCGGTGAAGAAGTAAATCCAATAACTGGGTGTTCTGAAGAATTATCAGCATGCGTAGCATTGTGGGATTGCAGTAATGTAAAGTGGAGTTCTTGTGATTATTCTACAAATACTGTTTCAAGAAATGTATGCAGCACGGGCAGTACTCGTAATTGCTGCAGTAATTATCTCAATCTTGAAAAAGATTGCGCTTGTAAATTCGGGGGCAGTGAAGAAGATTTTGATAATTGCGGCGGATTTAATTTACTAACTAGCAGAGCCTGCATAGCAGAAGAACCATTTCCAGTGTTTAGTCTTTCTAATGTTGTAATATCCGTAATATTATTAAGCATATTTTACGCTGGAAGAAGAAAATTTTTATAATGGGGAAACAATCAAATGAAAAAAATATTTGCTTATAAACTAGTAATTGTTCTTGCATTTCTAGCTTTAATTATCACCGCTTATTTAACATATCAACATTTTGCTCCGGCTGGAAGTAAGTTTTGTAATATATCTGACAGTATTAATTGTGATGTTGTAAACAAATCAACCTACTCTGAATTGTTTAAAGCTGTACACTTACAAGAATTAGAAATTTTGTTAAAATTTGATATACCCGTAGCCATTCTTGGTTTGATTGCTTACTTTAGTATTATAGTCCTGTCACTGTTTTATTTGTATATCTCAAAAATTAATACTAGAAAATACATACAAAAAACACTGCTTGTAATTTCCGGGCTCGGTTCTTTGTTTTCTGTATATCTAACTTTTATTGAAGCATTTGTTTTACATGCTTGGTGTATTTTTTGCATTACTCAAACTGTTTTGATTATGATTATATTTCTTGTTATATTATCAAGAGAAAGAGCTTAATTATTCCCTAGAAATATTGATGGGCCAATATCTACATTGCCACTTGGAATTATCCTATAAGAATCATTATCATCATGAAATGTTGAGGCCTCAAATATAGCGCATTTAGTAAGACCAGTAAACCGATGATGAAGCCCGGGGTGGATATGAACTAACTGGCCTGCTGTTAGATCAAACGACTCATTTTGATAGTTAGTATTTTTTGGATAGTAAAAGAATTCCATTCTAACTTTACCTTCAATAACTAAAAGTGTTTCAGCTTTTATTATATGTTTATGTATGCTTGAATGCCATGCTTTCCAGGTAAAATCACCATCTTCGTCTTGTAATCCTTCTGGCCCGTTCATACATAAAAGTTTTCCGCAGTAACCTGCTGGCGTTACTTGATCATTATTGACTATCACTATCTCCTCACCCCACGCTTTAATCTTATGAACAGGGTCAATTACGTTAACCGGATATAAACCGCTATTTGTATATTGTACATTTGCAGCAGGTCCAAAAATGAATAAATCATTGGTTTCTTCTAGCCCACAAATTGAAAACTTACCCATATCAGGTGGAACAGTTATCGAACGTCCTTCCCTTAAAACACCAGTAACACATGTCGAATGCGCCGGTGAAAAACGTTCTAGAATTAGATCAACTGCACCTTTATGCATGTAAAATGTTAATGGTCTATCATTCGGTGGTGTAAATGTTAAGCCATGTTTTAATGATGTTATCATCCCAAAGTAGGGTAAACCTTCTGTTTTTTGCAGATTCGTAACACGCATGTCTAAACCATGATCTTTATTTTCTTCTTGGATATCAAAAACTTTCCCATAACACTCTCTAACATTCATGGTATTAATATTTTGTAACAGTTTATATTAATTTATATAGAAAAAAACTACCTATTACAGAACTCTACTAATCTTTTTATTGCGTCCACTGCCTCATCAGGAAAATCATATACTGGTACATCAGCTGATTCTAGACTTCTTTTTAGACTTTGTGTAAACTCCCCGCCAGGAGATACAACAATTATTGGTTTTATTTTTTGCTTTTGGAAATCTATTATCATATCTACTGCATCTGTTCCTAATCTTGGTACTTGATACAATAATATTACCAAGATAATATCTATTTGTTTTTCTTTTAAACAACTAATTATTGCTGAAGAATATCTTTGAGTGTCTGCATCACCAACAAGATCTAAAGGATTGGATATTACCGCAATTTCAGGTAAGCATTTTTGCAATATTTGTTTAGCTTTTTTGCTTAAATCTGGCATAATCAAACCAGCCTGCTCTGCTGCATCAGCTGCCAATATACCAAAACCACCACCATCAGTTATTACCTGCAGTTTATTTCCCCTTACTTTAAACCCTTTATCAAATATTTTTGCTACATTAAACATTTCCCTTAAAGAAAATACTTGGATTATACCAGCTTGCTTAAACACGCCCCCATATACTTTTTCTGATCCAGCTATTGAGCCAGTATGAGAGATTGTTGCTTCACGCCCTTTTGTTGTTATACCTGCTTTAAGAATTATTACTGGTTTCTTTTTAGCTACTTTTTTTACTGTTGTTAAAAACTTTTTTCCGTTTTGTACACCTTCAATGTATGCACATATAACTTTAGTGTTTTTATCATGACCAAGATAATCCAACAAATCAGTTTCATCTATATTTGTTGCATTTCCGTAACTAATAAACTTCGCTACACCATACCCCTCATAGCCAATCAAATCAAGAGTAGCTGATCCTACCGCTCCAGATTGACTTATAAAACTAATACCACCAGCCCTTGGTCTTCTCAATCTATACCTAGGCAGAAATAAAGTATCTAATCCGTTATATGAGTTTAATACACCTAAACAGTTTACACCAATACATTTTATTTTATGAGTATTCATGAAATCCCGTATTTTATCTTCTAGTTTTGTATTGCCTATTTCTTTAAAGCCTGCGGAGATTATGATAACATTCCTTATCTTTTTTTTAGCGCAGTCATGTAACACAGTTAGAACTTGTTTAGCTGGTATTGATATCACTACTAAATCTATTACTTCTTTTATTGTTCTTAAGCTCTTATTTACTTTTCTTCCAAGAATGTATCCACCATTTCTGTTTACTAAATATACTTTACCATTGTAAGATCCGTCTATGATATTCCTGAGTATAACATGCCCAACTTTGTTAGGATTATCTGATACACCAACTATTGCTATGCTTTTTGCATCAAAGAATTTTTTCAATAATCACCCCATTATGTTTTATTGTAAAATATACTTCTTTTTAACTATATCGAAAACTTTGAATAACCTTTTTATACTATTTGATGCTTACAGCTAATATGACACTATGCATAGGCGCATTATGTGACAATGGTAACCGCATAGTTTTAACTGGCGATAGAAGAGTAAGTACTACTCTTGACGCGCTTACTTTTAAGCTACCGCAGCCTAAAATAGTTATTGTTGGTTCATTTGGTTTAAGTTTCGCAGGTAGACCTTATCCGGAATTAACACAATCCATATCAAGAGAAGCTGGAAAAAATAAACCTGGATGTTTTGATGAGTTTTCAGAACTAGTTAAACGTAATTATTATAGATTCAGAGAAAAAAAAATGGAGGAATATTTGTTGAACATACTTCCACCAGCTTTAATAGCAAACTTTGTTGGAGGTGACGGATCGTACTCGAAAGAGGAGTTGCAACAGCTGTTAGCAAAATATAACCTTGAAGCTGAGTTTATACTATCTGGTTTTGATAGCAACGGGGTTGGGCATTTAACACGCTTGCAGGATGATAACCCCGCTACAGCTAGCCCTTTTGATTCATTTGACTCCGTCAGTTGGCTTCGTATTGGAGCAGGTAATATTGCATCACACTATATAGCTAATAGGATTAATCCTTCAGATAGCTTAAACAAAATGGTTTATACTTTATTTTCTGCACACCAACATTGCAGTGATACTGTAGGCTGTATCAGCAGAGAAGTAGACATTGTTGTTTTAGGAATAGATGGTAGCTACCGGCTTAATGATAAAAAAATAGCAAAGTTAAAAGCAATCTATAAATTAGAGCAACGAGAAAATGCAAGATCATTAGAAGAAGCATTAAAAAAAGCCAGTGATATAAAACTACTACCTTAAACCTTTTTTAGTTTAGCCACAAAAAATCCTTCAGTGTCATTATCCTGCGGCCAAATTCTTAAACATTTCTTTACTTCTGATGAATATTCAACACCATTAAATTCTTCCACCGTCTTAGAGCTTTTAATGTTTAAGTTTATCTTCTCAACTGAGACATCATCAAAGTTTTCTAATAAGTAATCAACCACACCCTCATTTTCCTCAGGCTCAAGTGTGCATGTAGAATACACCAAAACACCATCTTTTTTTAGAAGTTTCCATGAATTGTATAATAATTTCTTTTGCTGAATTGCTAATTTTTTTATTATGTTCACATTATACATCTGTATTGTTTTTGGACTTTTTCTTATAGCCCCAATACCAGAACAAGGAGCATCAACTAAGATTCTATCAAACTGCATCCCCCTAATTCTCTCACCCCGATTGAAAGTAACAACAGCATTACTAACACCGCACCTTTCAAGATTTACTGATAATGGCTTCAATCTGTCAACTGTTACATCATTTGCTATTATTAATCCTGTATTTTTTGTTAACGCCGCAATTTGAGTTGTTTTTGATCCAGGAGCTGCAGCAATATCTAATATAATGTCTCCTTCTTTTGGAGCTAAAACTACTGGCGGGATCATGCTAGCTGCTTCTTGAATGTACATATATCCCATAAAATGTTCAGGAGTGTTCCCTAATGCAAATGACTCCAAGAAGAATCCCTCATCGCACCATGGCACCTGTTTCATCATAAATCTAGCTTTCATATCTTTTACTGTAGTCTTTAATGTATTGACTCTTAACGAATTTCTTAATGGAATATTATTTATCTCCATAAACTCATCAAAGTTAGTTAACTCCTTATACCTTTCAATAAATGAATTCTTTAAAATCATACTATAAAAAAAAGAAATTCATTTAAATAACTTACCTTGAACATACTTATGAAACCTTTTATAGAAAAGGGATTTTTAATCTACAGAAACGCACCATCATCCCTAGTTATTGCTTGTTTACATGCCGGACCAAGTTTTGAAAGTATTGTAAACAGAGATGAGAATACTGATGTTGCAGGCGGTTTTCTATGGAAGAATATAGGCGGCAGCTTAATTGTTGTTTCACTACCACGATCTAGAATGTGGGGGATTGATTTTAATCGTGGAATACCAAAGGCTGATCAAGCTTTAGAGATTTATAATGATTATTTTAACAATCCAGACATAAACAGTAAACTTAATGAATTTCGTAAGAAATACGCATGGGCCGCAGCAAATGAAGAAGATTATGCAACTCGTTTAGGATGCTATCAGAAATTTTGGGAAGAAGTATGCTTAGGCAATGAGATAATACTATTACACCGACAACACTCCTGCCTCAAAAATGTTCCAAGCATGATTGATTTCACTAGCTTTGGTTCTATAAAAAACCAAGAAATAAGCAAAGCAACAAGATTCATCAACAAAAAATACTCTGTATTCCTTGATAAAACCCAATACGATTACCGCCGCATGATTGCTTTTGAAAGTAAACGCCGTATTCTACAATTAATGAAATTATTTGGCAATGTTAATCCAAAAATAATAGGTCCATCATATCGTGAAGCTTTAGAAAAAGACTTAGCTGTAGCATATAAGTACGCAGATAAAATAGCAATTAATAATATAAGAAGATCATTTAACGAGAATACTCTTTTTCAACTAATAGAAAATGCCTTGCACCATATCCCTGTTCCAAGAATTACCCATGAATTCATTTTTAGAGGCGAGCTATCCCACGGACCATTAAACAAATTATTTCCATTCAATGGCAAAAAAATCTTACAAGTTGAATGCAGCTCTTTTTTATTATATTGGCATCCTGTTGTTGCTGCAGATATGATCACTGATCTATACAACCTGTTAATGAAACCTTGAATTTTTTATTACTATAGATTCCTGATATTT
>JBBSWJ010000022.1:0-17671 GCA_038046345.1 Nanobdellota archaeon
CTATATCCCCGCTGCTTGGACAGGAATTTTTAAAAAACGCCATCATCGTAAGTGTTGCTGCAATACTAGCAGTTCTTGCTGTGATATACATTCGCTACAGAAAACTTAAGATTGTCATACCAATGGCCATAACAATTATCAGTGAGGTTGTTATCACATTAGGATTTGCTCCATTATTCAAATGGAACCTTGATCTAGTTGCTATTGCCGGTATAATCGCTGCTGTTGGAACCGGAGTTGATGATCAGATTGTTATTATTGATGAAGTACTCAGCGGAGCAACACAAGGTATTGGATGGACATTAAAGATTAAACAAGCATTCTCTATCATAATCACAGCATTTGCCACAACTTTTGCAGCAATGCTTCCATTGTTATGGGCAGGAGCCGGATTAATTCGTGGTTTTGCATTCACAACTTTGATTGGAATAACTGTAGGCGTAGTAATAACCAGACCAGCTTACGCAGCAATCATTCAAAAACTGTTAAAAGAATAATCTATTTAAGCTTCGTTCTGCGCAACAGGTTAGCATTTGTAACAACAGTAATAGAAGATAATGCCATTGCAATTTCTGCTACAACTGGATGTAATACTCCTGCAACTGCAAGTGGAATTGCAATTATGTTGTAAGCAAACGCCCAGAATAAGTTTTGTTTTATTTTTTTAAAGGTTGCTTTGCTTAACCTTATTGCTTGAACAACTCCGATTAATGAACTTTTAGCTAATACTAAATCTCCTGCTTCAATTGCTATGTCTGTTCCTGAACCTATAGCAATGCCAACATTTGCTTGTTTTAATGCCGGTGCATCATTAATACCATCACCAACAAAAGCTACAAATCCAAACCGTTGTAGTTCTTCTACTTTTTTAGCTTTATCTTCTGGAAGAACATTTGCAATAACTTCTTTTATTCCGCATTGTTTGGCTATTGAATTGGCAGTTCTTTCATTATCTCCTGTAATCATAATTGTTCTGTATCTTTCTTTGTTTAAGATGTTTAGTGCAATTATAGAATCTTCTTTTATTGTGTCAGCAACAGCAATCACACCTATTAGCTTCTTATTTTTTACAACTATCATTGTTGTGTTTCCCTTATCTTCGTAATTAATTATCTTTTTTTCAAAGTCTTTAATATTGATTTTTCTTTCATTCATTAATGTTCTGTTGCCAACAAGTATTTCTTCTCCTAAAATTTTTCCTTCTACACCGCGTCCTCTTAAAACTTTGAATCCTGTTACTTTTTTATATTTTTTAAGTGAAGCCCTAGCAGTAATAGCTTTAGCGATTGGATGTTCACTTAATTTTTCTAAACTGCCAACAATGTTTAATAATTCTTGTTGTTTTATTTTGGAATATATGCCTACAACTTCTGGTTTTCCTTTTGTGATTGTTCCAGTTTTGTCAAACATAACTATTTTAACCTCTTTCATTGTCTGTATTGCTTCACCCTTTCTGATCAAGATACCTCTTTTTGCTCCCATTCCTGAACTTACCATTAAAGCAGTTGGTGTAGCTAATCCTAATGCACATGGGCAGGCAATGACTAATACTGCTACGCTTACTCCGATTGATTTGCTTAAATCTCCTGAGAAGTACCACCAGCTTAGAAATGTTAAAATGCTTAAAGTTAAGATTATTGGAACAAAGACTGATGTTATTTTGTCCGCTAATTTTTGTATGGGTACTTTTGTTCCTTGCGCTTCTTCTACTAATTCAATTATGTGCGCTAAAAATGTGTCTCTTCCTATTTTTGTTGCTTTTACGTATAAGATTCCATCTTGGTTTATTGTAGCTCCAATAACATTGTCCCCCTTTACTTTATCAACTGGCAAGCTTTCTCCAGTAACCATTGATTCATCAACGCTGCTTTCTCCTTTGACAACTACTCCATCTGTAGATATTTTTTCTCCTGGTTTAATGATCATAACATCCCCTGCTTTTACCTCTTCAATTGGGATCTCAATTTCTTTATTGTTTCTCAAGACTCTAGACATCTTAGCACCTAGTTGTAATAATTTTTTTATTTCCTGACTTGCCTTTCCTCTTGCTTTAGATTCTACATATTTTCCGGTTGTAAAGAAAGCCATTATCATTGCTGCAACACCAGAATAATCTTGAACTACACCTGTAAAATAAAATACTCCCGTTGTATATGCAACTATAGTTCCTAATGAAATTAAAGAATCCATATTAAAATAAAAAGTAAATAACCCTCTAATTCCTCCTTTGATAGTATCCCAACCAAATATAAAGACTACCGGAAAAGCTAAGATAAGAATAACTATGCTTGAATAAGGCATTTTTATTAGTTGGAAATCGAATAATCTTTCAGACAACATTGTTATTACTATTGGGGTTGTTAGAATCCAAGATAAAATAAGTTTCTTTTTCCAGCTAGTTATTTCTGCATCTTCCGGTTCTTCATGTTTATGTTTGCGGTTTATCATTCTATCTTTGTTAATTTGTATCCAGCTCTTGCAACTGCTTTTCTTATTTCTTCTTCTCTAACTGAGTCTTCTGCTTCAACTGTTCCTCTTTTTAGCATTAAGCTTACACTTGCTGTTTTAATTCCTCTTGTATTCTTTAAACTCTTTTCTATATTTGAAGCACAAGACGCACAATGCATTCCTTCAATTATTAGTTTCAGTTTTTTCATTTTTCATCTCCCACACTCTTATTGCCTGTTTTTGATAATTAAGATTACATGTTTTATGTTTTTCACACCATTTCTGACAGTTTACTGCTATTTTGTTGTCTCTGTACATCCATCCACACTTTTCACATGTGTAAACAATTTTGCCATCTAAGTTTGTTTCTTTTACCATTCTTACCTCATTCTGCGATTAATGTACCTGCAGCCATGCCCATACTACATGAAAAAGCATACTTGCCCGGGTTAGGCACAGTAAACTCTACTGAATCCTGCTCTGTCTTCATATACTTACGAACCCCAAGATCTCTTATAGTAAAATCCCTAAGACATCCATAAACACTTTTGTCTAAACTTAATCTTACAGGTTTTCCAGCTGCTACTTTAATAGTGTTAGGGAAGTAATTAAAATTTTTCATACCTAATACTATGTTTTGTACGTCTCCTTGAACTGTAGGACCAATAACATTACCAGTTATTGGAGGTTTTTCATTATTCAACAAGAAAAAACCACCTACAAATACAACAAGAATAATCCCAACAATATAAAACATTGAATTTTTAGTCATTGTAACAACACACTCCTTGGTCCAGATATCATCATCCAAACTGTTATTATTGTCAATAAAGAACTTAAAAATATTACAAATGATTCTTGATCTTTATGCTTTCTTTCTGCACCCCTTGTTTCTTTGTATATCATAAAGTTTAAATTAACCATTATTAATGCTGAGATAAGAAAGACTATAACACTTGCGGCTTTTACATTATCATTAATCATCATTATTGCAGCCATTGCACCCATTAATCCACCCATAAATCCGGCAGTTAATCCTTCCATTACCCCCATGATACCACAGCATTTTCCATTCCATACACCGAAACCTATTCCAACAGTCATACCAAAAACACTGCCCCAAAACATTCCATTAGTAGCCCCAATATAGAATCCCGGCAAAAATCCTGCGATCATGCCCATTGTCATTCCAATCATCATACCGCTCATACACTGAAATTCCTTATATGCACGTACATATCTTATTGATGGTAAAATTAAAGCATAACTTAAAACCGCGAAGAATAAATAGAATCCATAATCTGATACAAAATCAGCAATAAATCTTAGCTTAAAGAAATAGAGCACTGTTAAAACTGCAAACGAAGCTACTATTGAAACAAAGATTGTTTTAACTAATTCTCCTTCAATATCCCCATTTGTTACAGCCTTTGCAAATTCTTTGAATGACATAAAAAACTGTAGAATTAAGAATTATAAAAAGGTTATTGTGAAACTAGTTTCAACAGGCTAAACCTTTATATAACTAATAATCCGGTATTATAGCATGGAAAATAAAAATGTAGGGTACATATTAGTTGGAGTTTCTGGTTTTATTGTAATGATTATATTAATGTTCAAACGTAATTTAACAAACTTTGTAGACTCTAGCTGCTCAATAGCCCATAACGGTGAATATTGTCCAATGTATGACACGATAAGCCAACAAACATATCTAGCTCTTGGTATAGTTGTATTATTGGTTATTGTTGGAATCATCTTAATACTTTCAAAACCGCAAGAAAAAATAATTATCAAAACTAAAACAATAAAGAACACACCACCAAAAAAAACGATAGATATTAACGGATTAAGACAGGAAGAGAGGATAGTTTTAGAACTTGTAAAAGAAAACAGAGCTATTTTTCAAGCAGAATTAATTGAAAAAACTGGTTATGGAAAAGCAAAGATAACCCGCATACTGGACAGGCTGGAAGGGAATGGAATCTTAGAAAGGAAAAGACGGGGCATGACAAATGTTGTGGTGTTAAACGAAAATATGAACATGGAAAAAAAGTAAAACTATAATGAACTCAAAGCAATTTCAATTTTCTCAACAATTCTCTTTGCGTTCCATAACAACTCTTTCAATAGCCTCTCATTGACAGTTGTTTCTGTTCCATATTGAAACTCTTCTCTAAGAGCCTTTGCATCTTTGAAAGTCATCTGCTCAGTTGTTCTAATAAAAACAATATCTTTTAGATCAAGATTAATCTTTCCTTCTCCAATCAAATATTCAACTGTATTGATTGTACACTCATGATTCTTTGATAAATAACCAAGCTTGAATAGAACAGCAAGCAAAGCATGATACACTGAGTAGTAAGATTGTGAAACACCCCAATCACTAAATCCCCCTTTGATATTATAGTCAGCTGCACGTAAATTATGCTTTGCTTTGTTGATATGTTCTTCTGATAATCTATAATTTGGCTTAATCTTTTTCATTCTTGTTTCTTTTGCCAAACACCAATCAAGTTTTTGCTTATGAATTGACATTTTTAATGACTCCAACAAATATTGATTCACCCATCAATACAACACCCTCTTTGATCATACTTAAGATAGCTTCATTCTTGTTCTTAATTGCTCTTATTAAATCTTCCTGCTTCATGATCAATGGAATAACTGGTTTGGTTCTAACCTTAGACATTTCTAAACAAAATTCATTAATCTTTTTTGTTTGATTGGTTAAAAATAGAATATCAACATCATTAAACGCTTTTCCTTTTAGGACAGAACCAAACATGATAATCATCTCAGCGCCGATAAACTTGATAACATCTTCAGCATATATTTTTGCATAACCTTTAAGACTTCTCTTTTCTGCCAAAAGTAATAGCTCACATAATTTAACAGTTTCAAGATTATCAAAATTCAGCTTATACAAAGAGGAATTGCTTATTTCTTTTTTAATGACAATTTTATCTTTTTCTAAATTCTTAAGAATCTTAAACGCACTACCAACACTAATTTTGTTTAACCTTGCAATCTGATTGATGTTATAACCAAATTCTTCTATATTTCTTAAAAGGTACATTACCAGTTTTGCGGTGTTTTTTGGTATCATTTTCAATATAAGTGAATAATTATTCAATAATTGTATATAATATATAAACGTTGCGTTTTGAACATCTGAAAAGGATCGTAAAGTCTGAAACGGTCTCTGATTCATAAATTTTCACGACCGATCTAAACAGTTACTTAAAATCGAAAAATATATAAGTAAGATATGTTTTACTTATCCTACTGGTGACGCAATATGCAAGTTGAACTAACTAGAATATCTGAAAAAGGACAAATAGTTATACCATCTTCTTTAAGAAAAGAGATGGGAATAAAGAAATCAGACCAGTTTATGGTTTTTGGTGAAGCTGGAACAGTGATATTGAAGAAAATAGAAACTCCAGCAATCAAAAAGACATTTGACGAGATTGCTAAGCCATTGCAGCAGGTCGCAAAACAAGCAGGATTATCAAGAGTAGATGTAAAAAAAGCTATCAAAGATGTTAGAAATGTTGCTTAACCTGGTTCTTGACACTAACACGATTGTTTCAGCTTTCTTTTGGGAAGGAAATGAAGCTGAGCTATTTAGAAAAATAGAGCAAGGTAAGGCAAAGTTGTATATTACGATTAAGATTCTTAAAGAGATTGAAGAAGTGATAAAAGACCAAAATTTGATAAAGTTATGAAGAATGTCGGTTTAACACCAGACCAGATTATGCAAAAGATTGTTTCACTTTCTCATTTGGTTATTGCTCCAAAATTGAACATAAAAGTTTGCAGAGATGAAAAAGACAATAAATTCCTTGAATGTGCAGAAAGTGTAAAAGCAGATTACCTTATAAGTGGAGATGAAGATTTGCTTTCCCTAAAGGAATATAATGGAATTCCTATTCTGAGAACTTGGAAAATATTGCAGTTATTGGAATAATGATTATAGTAAATAATCATACTCAATTCTTGTTACAAATGTAAATATCAATACTAATACCCCTAGAAATATTAGTGCATAATTTAAAGAAACATCAGCTATAAATCCAACAATTGGATATAGGATAGTTACAACAACTCTTTCTACTAATGAAATCGAAGCTAAAACTGCCAATACCCCAACTGGGGCTATGAAAGCGATAATATCTCATTTCTCTAATCCTTGCGGTTTTAACAATTTCTACCAATACTAAAAATTAAGTTTAGTCACGATAAAAACATTCAAGTTGAAAGAGTGACACTTACTTTACAGCTTAAAAAAAAGGAAATACTTATATAAGATAACTACTGCTTGTTTACATGAAAATTAAACCACAGATGGGTGGTTGTCTTTGGCAGCCAAATTAAGCTCTTTTTAGATAGTTTAAACGAGGTTTTAACATGAATATAGAAGAGAACATGACAAGTGATGCACAAATGCTCATTGAACGTTTTGGTGCTGAACCAGTTAAAGACTTAAAAGAAATACCTGAGTGTTATACCTTTCAGAAAGGACTTATTTATTCTCATAGAGACTTTGATAAGTTTTTTGAGGCACTAAAAAAAGGTAAAAAATGTGCCATAGTATCCGGTTTAAACCCTTCAGGAACATTACATATCGGGCACAAAATTGTTTTTGATACCAATCTATTTTTTCAAAAGAAGTATGGTATACCTGTGTTCATTCCATTATCTGAGGATGAAACTTATGTTACCGGAAAAGTTAAGTCACAAAGTGAAGGTTTACAAAATGCACTTAAGCTAGCCAAAGAGCTGTTAGCATATGGGTTTGATCCTAAGAAAACTTATTTTATTATAGATCAGGTTTACACAAATATTTACAACCTTGCTATTAAATATTCTATTGGCACTAATCTTTCTACTATCAAACGAATATTTGGTTATGAGCTTGAGAATAATCCCGGGCTGTTTTTTTATCCAGTAGTTCAGACTGCACATATTCTCTTGCCTACTGAGTTAATTAAAGCTGAATATATTCTTGTCCCAATAGGACCAGATGAAGATACCCATATCAGAATTAGCAGGGAGATTGCTCAAAAGTTTAAACTTAACAAACCAGCAATTACTCACTCTGTATTCCTACCCGGACTTACTGGAACTAAGATGAGCGCCAGCAAACCAGAGACTGCAATCTTCTTAAGCGACGATGAAAAAACCATCCGAAAAAAAATCATGAGTTCATTTAGTGGCGGACAAGAAACAATTAGTGAACATAAAAAAAAAGGTGGAAACCCATCTAATGATATTGCATGTATATATCTAAGCAAACTCTTTTACGATGAAAAACAAAGCAATAAGCTTATCAGTGACTACAGTTCAGGAAAATTATTGAGCAGCGAAGTTAAAGGATTGTTTGCTGATGAGATTATCAAGTTTGTTAATAAGTTTCAAAAGAGCTTGATAAAAGTTAAAAAGAAAGACCTTGATAAGTGCATTTTAAAAAATCGTTAATGGGCGCATAGCATAATCCGGCTAGTGTGATCGGCTCCAACCCGATTGATCTGGGTTCAAATCCCAGTGTGCCCGCTTTGTGTTTAAGCTTTGAATGAAAGTAAAAAAATTTAACTTTGCTATTAAGGCTTTTTAACCAAAAACCTTAAATATTAGTCATCTCTATACAAGAGTAACATGGCTGAAATTGAACATAATAACACGGATCTTGCTTGTAAAGTTTGGGCTGTAGACATAACACCTTCAGGAGAAGCACATAATTGTCATGCTAACCAACATGGATTAAAGGGGAACACATGGATCGGAAGATGGAGATTAGAAGAAGAATTAAGCTTAGGGGCATCATATACTAAGATGAATTGGCAGCTTAGAGGATGTAAACCAAATGATGACGGCTCAAATTGTGTTGATTGTTGCTATAAGCAATTTAAAGGAGTTTATTCAGATTAAAAATGTCTAAGTTAAACTCAATTTTTTTGAGTATACTTAAGAGAATAAGTTTAACACTGATTATATTAACACCACAATACTTTTAAATTATTAACTATAGTTAATTTACTGTGATCTTATGGATATCAAACAATTTTCTGTGGACCGATCAAAGTACGATCAAGCTGATGAACATACGCCCGCGTTTGTTGCAAAACCAGGCTTAACCAAAGAGCTTGTTATAGAGATATCCAAAAAGAAAAATGAACCAGAATGGATGCTACAAAAACGTCTACAGGGATTTGAGCTATTCCAAAAAACAAAAATCCCAGTATGGGGGCCAGATTTAAGCCAGCTTGATTTAAACAATATTGTGTATTACATTGACCCAAATGCTAAAGAAACAGACTCATGGGATGAAGTTCCAGAAGAAATTAAAAAAACTTTTGACAGACTCGGAATACCGGAAGCTGAAAAAACAGCATTAGGGGGAGTAGGCTCACAATATGACAGCTCAGTTGTTTACCATAAAATAAAAAAAGATCTTGAAGATAAAGGTGTTATCTTTGAAAACATGGACACCGCAGTACAAAAATATCCTGAACTTGTAAAAAAATATTTTATGACATCCTGTATACCTGTTAATGATCATAAATTTATAATGTTACACGCAGCAATATGGAGCGGAGGGTCTTTTATCTATGTACCACAAAATGTAAAAGTAGATCTTCCATTACAAGCCTATTTCAGAATGAACGCACAAAGGAGTGGCCAATTTGAACATACATTAATAATAGTAGACAAAGGCGCACAATTACATTACGTGGAAGGTTGTAGTTCACCACTTTATAGTAATAATTCTTTACACGCGGGCTGCGTTGAACTTCATGTTTTGGAAGGAGCAAGAATGAGATACTCTTCAATAGAAAACTGGAGTAAAAACGTGTACAACCTAAACACCAAAAGAGCAATAGTACACAAAAACGCAGTTGTTGAATGGCTTAACGGGAATAATGGCTCACAATGCACAATGCTATACCCTTGTTCAATCTTAATAGGAGAAGGCGCAAGATCTGATAGCCTCGGAATAGCATTCGCAAATACAGGACAAAATCAAGATACCGGAGCAAAAGTTATACATGCCGCACCAAGAACATCATCCACAATCCGGGCAAAAAGCATCAGCAAAGGCGGAGGTGTTTCATCCTACCGTGGTTCTGTTGTTGTAACAAAGAATGCAACTGATACAAAATCAAGTGTTACATGTGACGCATTATTAATAGACAACAAATCTATCTCCAACACTTACCCTTTTATGAAGATTGATACTAACAAAGTAGACATAGTACATGAAGCTTCTGTTGGTAAAATCGGTGAAGAAGAAATATTTTATTTAATGAGCCGCGGACTTACTGAAGAACAAGCAATTCAAATGGTTGTTTCAGGTTTTATTGAACCAGTTGTGAAAGCACTGCCCTTAGAATATGCAGTTGAATTGAACAAACTAATAGAAATGGAAATGGAAGGAGCAGTGGGATAATGCTTAACGAAAACACTTTAAGAACAATAGCTGAAAACGAACCTCAATGGCTAATAGACAACCGTTTAAGCTCCATGAAAAAATTTAAAGAATTAAGTTTACCTAAATTTAAATACGGTATTGGAATCCTAGTTGATACTTCAGAATTAAATTTGAATATCAACCCCTTACTAAAAAATGAAACTGTTATTGTTGCTGATGAGTCAGTGAGAATATCAAGACTGCATGATGCTTTAGAAAATCATGGAGAGCTAATAAGAGAGATTATAACAAAACAACCAAATGATAACAAGATCAACGCATTACATAACACTTTTTTCAATGACTTTATGTTAATACACATACCAAAAAATACTAAGATAGAAAAACCAATACAGATTAATAATAAAATTAATGATTGTCTGATACGCCATATCTTAATTATTGCTGAAGATAACTCTGAAGCAATTATTACCGAGCACACCATATCAGCAGCCAATAACCAAACATTCTGCAGCCAGTTTGTTAATGTCATTGTAAAAGAAAATGCAAAACTCAAGTATAATATTGCACAAGGCTTAAACACTAATGCTTATAACTTCTTGACAAGAAAAGCAAATGTTGGAAGGAACGGAAAAATTACATGGATGACATGTTCAATCGGAAGCAAGTTTAACCAGTCCTCTACTAAAACTAACTTAATAGCTGAAGGTGCAGAAAGCAAAACGTTTAATGTTGCATTTGGTGACAGAGAACAATGCTACGACCTCAATGAAGAAAATAATCATATCGCTTCCAACACATTAAGCAGCTTACTTGCTAAACTAATTTTAAATGATAAAGCACGCATTGTTTTTAGAGGTTTAGTAAAGATAAACAATAAAGCAGAAGGCTGCGAAGGCTCTCAAAAAGAAGAAAGCATCTTGTTAAGCGAAAATGCCCGCGTAGATATAGTCCCTAATCTTGAGATTAGTAATAATAATGTTAAATGCAATCATGGAGCAACAATAAGCCAAATCGATGAAGAAACTTTATTCTATTTAATGAGCCGAGGTATACATGAAAACATGGCTAAAAAACTAATTATTGAAGGTATCTTTGATACTTTTATTTCAAAAGTTGACGATGAAAACCTTAAAAAAGAAATTAAAGAGGCAATAGCCGGAAGATTGTAAAATGGAAGCTAAACAACTAATTGATCCAAACAAAATAAAGCAAGATTTTAGTATTTTTAAAAGAAAAATAAATGGAAAACCTTTAGTATATCTAGATAACGGAGCTACCAGCTTAACCCCAGATATAGTTGTTAACGCAATAAACAATTATTATCACAACTTCAACGCAAACATCCATCGAGGCGTTCATACCATGGGTGAAGATGCTACTATCGCTTACGAGTCTGCTCATGATAAAGTTGCTAAATTTATTAACGCTGACAATAAAGAGATTATATTCACTTCAGGAACAACTGCATCATTAAATATTCTTGTTCGTTCCATAAGATTAAACCCTGGTGATGTAATAATCCTAACTGAAATGGAACATCATAGCAATATTGTACCATGGTTAGAAGCAGCTAAAAAAGAAGGATACATAATTAAATACGTTAAAATAACTGAGAACGGCGAACTAGACATGAATCACCTTAAGTCTTTGCTTCTTAACTCACATGTTGGTGTTGTTTCAGTAACACACATGTCTAATGTACTTGGCAGTATAAATAATGTTAAAGAAATAGCTAAACTAGCACATGAAAAAGGTGCTTTATGCATTGTAGACGGAGCACAATCAGTACCACATATACCAATTGATGTAAAAGATATTGACTGCGACTTTTTTTGTTTTTCTGGACATAAAATGGCCGGACCAACAGGTATAGGAGTATTGTACGGAAAAAAAGAACTGCTTAATGACATGGAACCAGCTAATTTTGGCGGGGACATGATCTCAGAAGTTCACTTTGACCATGCTACTTGGAATGACCTCCCATGGAAGTTTGAAGCTGGCACACCAAATATTGCGGGAGGAATTGGATTAGGAGCAGCAGTAGAATATTTAGACTCTATTGGAATGGATAAGATACGTGACTATGAGGAATTTCTAACTGAATATGCATTAACAAAATTAAAAGGCATTGAAGGAGTGACTATATACGGCTCATCAAAAAAACGAGGCGGTGTAATCTCTTTTAATGTTAAAGATATTCATCCGCATGACGTTGGCACTATACTAGACCGGGACGGAATAGCAATTCGCGGTGGCCACATGTGCGCAATGCCACTAATTAAAACAGTATTAAAACTAAACAGCGTTTGCAGAATATCACTATACTTTTATAACACCACAGAAGATATTGACAAACTTGTTACAGCAATTCATAAAGCAAAGGAGGTTTTTTGTAATGACCAATCCTAATGAACTCAACATCAAAGAAGAAATTTACAGAGAAAACATACTTGACCATTTCAAAAACCCACATAACTTCGGAGAGTTGGCTCCATGCTCTTTTTACCATTGCGAAGTCAACCAATTATGTGGTGATGAAGTTAAATTATTTGTAAAACTAGACGATAAAGAAACTGTTGCTGCGGCAAGATTTAATGGGCATGGCTGCGCTATAAGCGTAGCAAGCGCTTCGATGCTCACTGATTATATAATCGGTAAATCAATAGGGGAATTGAAATGCATACAATCAAGTGAGATCATTGAACTTTTAGGTGTAAAACTAAGTGTAGTAAGAATGAAATGCGGCTTACTAGTTTTGAAAACTCTAAGAAATGGTATTAAAACCATGGAGGTCAGACAATGAGCCTCTTGATAAAAGATCTTCATGTTAGCATAAATGGAGTGGAGATACTAAAAGGAATTAACTTAGAAATTAAGAAAGATCAAATTCATGCCTTAATGGGCCCAAATGGCGCTGGAAAGAGCACTTTAGGCAATGTGCTTATGGGTCACCCAAATTACAAAATTGATTCTGGCTCTATAATGCTTGACGGCAAAGACATAACAAAACTAAGACCTAACGAAAGAGCTAAACTTGGATTATTTCTATCATTCCAATACCCACGAGAAATCACTGGTGTAACAATAAGCAACTTTTTAAGAACTGCTTTAAACGCTGTTAAAGGCACCAACATTGGAGTAGTTGAATTTTACAATTTACTAAAAGAAAAAATGGCAAGACTGAATATAGATTCAAGCTTTAGCAAACGCTATGTTAATGAAGGTTTTTCCGGTGGAGAAAAAAAGCGTGCTGAAATTCTTCAACTAAGCGTTCTAGAACCAAAGTATGCAATTCTTGATGAGACAGATTCCGGACTTGATGCAGATGCATTAAAGATAGTAGCCAATGGAATTAATGAAATGCGTAATTCAGAAAGAGGATTTTTATTAATCACACATTATTACCGCATACTAAATATTATAACCCCGGACACAGTTAGCATCATCATTGATGGCAAAATAGTCAAGACTGGCGGTAAAGAACTTGCTCATGAAATTGAAGACAGCGGTTTTGCTGAATTCTTGGAGGCTAGTTTATGAAACAAAATGATTATGAACACTCTGAAAATAGTATACACCAAGAAAAATCTAAGAAAGTACCGGTCAGAGAACTTGAAAAGATTGATGAACTTAAAGGAATTATTGATATGCTTAAGAAAATAAATGACCCTGAACTAAATGTGGATATTTGGAGTTTAGAACTTATTTATAATATTGAAATGAAAAATCATGATGAAGTAAGCATAGATATGACTTTTACCTCTCCGCTATGTCCTTTCGGACCACAAATTGTATCCCAAGTAACGCAAGGTCTTATTAACCTTGGTTTTATAAAACACAATGTCGAAGTGGTTATTGACCCACCATGGGAACCAAGCGAAGAAGTAAAGGAATTATTGGGGGTTGCATAAGTATTATAAACTTTTAAGGAGTGATGATAAAATGGTAAAACAAATTCAACCACAGGAAATTGAAGTGTTCTATGTGCTTCCTGCACTGCGCCGTGAACTAACAATCGCAATGAAGGAAATGGGATATACCCAAAAGAAGATCGCACGTTTATTGGGTGTTACAGAACCGGCAGTGAGTCAGTATGTTAATTCAAAGCGGGCTGTTAATGTTAACTTTAATGATCACCTAAAAGAACATATTAAAGATTCTGCAAAAAAAATACAAGATCCAATAACACTTACAGAAGAAACACAATTCTTATTAAGGATTGCAGGCAATGACAAGATAACATGCCGTGTCTGTAATGACGTTGCAAAAACAGATCAAGGATGCAGTGTATGCTTCCGTGAATCTTGTGAAGAGCACTAATACGAAAATGGAATCAAAAAAATTAAAATACAAAAAACTTGATGGAATAAGTGAAAAGCAACTATCAGAACACCATGATGTCTTGTATGTTGGATACGTTAACAAAGTAGCAGCAATTGACAAAGCATTAAAGAGCGTAAACCTCGAAGGTGTAAATGCTACATTTTCAGATCTGCGAGAATTAAAAATTGAAGAAACATTTGCAGTAAACGGAGTTAAACTTCATGAAGCATACTTTGATAACCTCGGAGGGAATGGGTTACCATCAGGTAAAATAACTGAATTAATCAAAAGAGATTTTGGTTCTATTGATTCATGGAAAAAAGAATTCATGGCATGCGGTCTAGCTGCAAGAGGATGGGTTGTATTAGCTTTTGATCTTGATACTAAGAAACTTAGAAATGTAGTATGTGACCTGCATAACCAAGGTGGTGTATGGAACTGCGTTTCATTACTAGTACTTGATGTATATGAACATGCGTACTTTATTGATTTTGCAACAGCAAGGGCAAAGTATATTGATGTATTCATGAAAAACATAGACTGGGCAGACGTTAACTCTCGCCTAAAAAAATTTAAGGTGGAATAATATGAGCAATGCAATAACTGAAGATATCATGATCGGGGATTTAGTAAAGAATTTCCCAGCTGTAGCTGAAGTAGTAGAGAAATACGGAGTTCATTGTGTTGGATGCCATGTTTCTGAGTTTGAAACTCTTGGCCAAGGTTTAAGAGGACATGGAATGGATGATGAACAAGTTTCTAAGGTAATTATTGAAGTAAATGATTTTGTTTCAAACAGAAATATATCTGCTCCAAAGAACGGGGAATTATTAGCCATATCAGAAGTAGCTGCTAAAAAAGTAGTTGAACTTGCAAAAAGACAAGGAAAAAATATTTTCTTTCTTCGTGCTTCTGTGAAAAAAGGCGGCTGCGCTGGATACACATCAAGCCTTGATTTCACTGATATTAAAAAAGATGATGATACCATTATCGAAGCACATGGTATAAAAGTTATCGTAGATCCTACATCACAATCACACTTAGATGGAGCGATAATAGAATATGTTGAATCACTAAACGAGACTGGTTTTAAGATTAATAACCCTAAAGCAAAGCACTCATGCGCATGCGGCAGCAGCTTTAGTTCATAACTGTTAAAATTATCACCAAAATGTTTATAATAATTAGTTTACTTCAATTGTTTATGGGTAAAAAAAAGATTGTTTTAACCTTGAATAGCCATCATTCACGTAATAACCTTGAAGTTGGAGTTTACGAGTTAAAACCGGGTGTTGAAGTTAAGGATCTAGAACAGGTAGCTAACAGCAGTTTCATTGGAGAAACATCTATTGAACGCCCAATTGACGAAGTTGCTAATGAAATTACAAAAAAGTATTGCCCATCAGCACATAGAAGGATAGACGATAAAAATGCTACATCACATCAGATGACCCTCCCTAGAGAAGTAATCAGCAAAATAAAAGATGATTATTTTCCTAGAAGGCTAATCAAAAAGAAAATAGGTCTTGTTAAATTATGAATTCTTTTTTACAACAATATTTAAAAATAGCTACAATTAAAATTTTTATAAATAATTATTACACATATGACAAACAATAATAATAAGCCAGCTGAAGAAAAAAAGGAACAGTTTAAATACGAACTAGAATACGACCGTGACGGCTGTATTGGAGCAGGCTCCTGTGTTGCAGTCTACCCAGAACAATGGTCCCTTGATGATGAAGGTAAAGCCGTTTTTGTAAAAAAAGAGTTCAATGACAATGAACTTGAAAAAAACAAAGAAGCTGCACAAGCATGCCCTGTAAATGTGATTCATATACGCAATAAACATACAGGCGAACTTATTGATCAAAAATAATATCTAAATACTTTGTTACTAATTTTTGCCTTAAGAATAAAATAAAAATAAAAAATGGGAGTTACTTTTTTTTACTTGCAGCGCACATTTCTTGACAGGCTGAACAGCTATTCTTTGCTATAGCAACAACTCCTAACAGTATGAACAATGCTGAATACCAGCTTACCCCCCAATTCCATACACCCAAGTCCCCTAAAAGGAAGACAAGGCCAAGAACTAAGAGAAGTACACCACTCACAGTCGAACATTTTTTGCATCCATACATGCACATCACCTCCGGTTATTTAAGTAATTTTTCAGTTTATAAATTTTTACTTAAAGACTTCTCCTGTTTCTATACTCCAAAACAATAAATCTAAATGATCAAACGGAATATTAATTTCGTTTGCAAAATCTTTAAACTTTTCTTCTATGGCTAGATATTGTTTTTTAGTAAGACTTTTAGGCAGCTCATTTATCACATTATATCTTTTTAAATTTTTTAATATGTGCCTATCAAGTATAGCTAAACCGTTTGTACCTGTATTTCTTAAGAAATGACTTGCCTCTTTATACCCAAATCCTCTGACGAAATTTATTAATTCTTCCCTCGCTAAACACTTTTCTTTTTTTCTTATGCTTACCACTTCATTCAAAATAGTTTTTGCATATTCTAAATTTTTAGACTTAGTATTATGAAACCTAACATGCTTTTTGAGAATGGGCTCCAACTTTAGTTTCTTGTTATAGAAATCTTTTTTCTTTAACTCTTGAACCACCAAATCACTTTTTCTACCTTTTGTTTGAACAGCCATTATACAAAAACATAACTCATAGAATAATTCCTCATCACTCCAATTCTTATCAAAATCTTTTAATCTTTGTTCAATAATATTTTTTTTTTCACTGTAGATCTTTTTTAATTCGCGCATGATTGATACAGTTAATATTGATATTTTAAATAGTTTCTGGGAGATAACAACCTCCACATAACACACAACAAAAAGCCCCCGGAGGGATTTGAACCCACAACTTATTGCTTACGAAGCAATCGCTCTACCAAGTTAAGCCACGGGAGCATGAATTTTTTCTTTGATTTCTTTTAGAGTAAACTCTTTCTGGCAAAGTTTGCATACAGGCTTTTTCAGTACAAAAGTTCCATCTATTTTTTCTAAAAATGTAATTTCTATTTTTTTCTTACAAATACTACAT
Organism: Nanobdellota archaeon; assembly: GCA_038046345.1. Classification (GTDB taxonomy): domain Archaea; phylum Nanobdellota; class Nanobdellia; order SCGC-AAA011-G17; family JACPNG01; genus JBBSWJ01. The sequence continues at coordinate 17,280 of JBBSWJ010000022.1, forward strand.
TTCATACTAAGACCATATAGTATACAGAAAGTATTAAAAATATTCCTGATAACAGCATGCCATGAAATGGATTAGCAGTTTAATTATTATAAGCTTGATCATTATCTTATTTACAAGCGGCTGCGCACAAAAATGCGGAGATGATATTTGCAGCCCAAAAGAAGAAAGAAGAGGCACATGCCCATCAGATTGTACTACTACACCAGGCAATAACCAGCTCACTCCAGGAGATTATAGACTAACCCTAAACTATGATAGCCTTATAAGAGAATACGAGATACATGTCCCACAAGGTTATGATAATCAGGTTAGCACACCATTAGTCCTTAATTTTCATGGTGGCGCTGGAAATATAGACAATGCTAAAAAAGGAACCCAAATGAGTCCAGTAA
>JBBSWJ010000022.1:17681-32114 GCA_038046345.1 Nanobdellota archaeon
GTAAGCGACAAAGAAGGATTCATTGTTGTATACCCTCAAGCAAGCGGTGAAAAAACAGTACGAGGTATAACAAGGGGCAGCTGGAATGCAATAAGATGCTGCGGCACTGGAAAAGAAAATAATGTTGACGATGTAGGCTTCATTCGTGAGCTAGTAAAAGAAGTAAGCAAGAAAGTTAATATTGATCAAAAAAGGGTTTATGCAATTGGTCATAGCAATGGCGCCGCATTTACTGAAAGACTTGGCTGCGAAGCTAGTGATATCTTTGCTGCTGTTGCAATGAACGCAGGAAGAGACAGCCTTAATTCTTGTACTGGAAAAATACCTTCTCTATTTATGCAAGGAACTGCAGATCCTGAAGTAACTCACCTTGCAGGTACATGCGGTGGTAGAGTTGACCCTGGATGGAAATGCAGATCTTTTGATGAATATCTTGATGTTGTAGCCACACGTAATGGATGCGATGATACAAAAGAAGTTATCTTATCAATTGGAGATGCAACATGTTCATCTTATAATTCTTGTGATGAAGAAGTAAACTTCTGTGTTATAGAAAATCATGGCCATCATATCCCCGGCGGAGAAGCTAACCTTCCTGAAAAACTTATTGGTCCATTAAACAATGATCTTGATGGAGCACAATTCGTGTGGGATTTCTTTAGTGATAAAATATTATAAAAAAAAAATTTAACGGTAACTCTTAGTTCTCTTGGCACGGGGTTTAGAATCATTAGGCTTAGACCTCTCATTAGCACGCGAATCTTGAACAAGCAAATGCCTGTCATAATCTAAAAAACTACTCTTTAAGCTTGGGTTCGATTCAGCAAGTGATCTAGCAATAGCCATGCGAACTGCATCTGTCTGAGCGCTCCAACCACCACCATGAACACGAACAGAAATATTAACCTTCTTAGAAAAGTCACCTGCAAGCATCAAAGGCTCATGAATACGCATACGAGCATGCTCATTGCAAAAATGATCTAATAATTGTCCATTAATTCTAACAATACCCTTGCCATCAATCAAAGTAGCACGAGCAATTGCCTTCTTTCTAGATCCTGAAACATGAACGCCTTTAGTCATAGTAATTCTGATATCCTCTGCAATGTCATAAACTTTATGTGATCATCTTTAAGTCTAGCACGATCCAAAGGAATGGTGTCTTTACCTTTAAATTCTGCAGGAACACCCTTGTAACATTTTATCCCGCTAAAAGCAATTTTTCCACGACCACGCTTATGGGATAACATACCACGAATAGCACGTTTTAATATTCTTTCAGGAGTACGCGGATAATAAGGACCATAATGAGGATCACCACGGCTACGGCGTGCTTTGTATAACTCTAATATGCTCTGTTTATTACCAGTAATAACCGCTCTTTCAGAATTTATAATATCAATGGTCTCACCTAACAAAGCCTGTTTAGCAACAAAAGTTGCCAATCTTCCTACAATCAACCTGTCTGCATCAATAATCATGCTATTATCCTCACTTTACTGCCCTTAGGATTTTCTTTCATTAATTCATAAATAGAAACCGCCTTACCGGATTCATTAATCTTCTCCTTAGCGCTGTCAGAAAAATTCCAAGCAGCAATTGTAATCTTCTTAGAAAGACTACCAACAGCTAGAACCTTACCGGGAACAATAGCAATTTCATCATTACGGATAATACCATCGATCTTGTCTAAATTAACTTGAGCCCTAATTCTTGTAGGTTTAGATAAATCTTTGGCAACAGCCCCCCATATTCTTACTTTCTTTTCAGTGGATAAATGTTTTAAATCATTAATTAATGTTTTCAGTTTAATATTAGAAGATCCTGTTGGTTTCATATTAAATACCGCCCATCAATAGTTATATGATTCATTTTAAGCTCTTTAACTCCTTAACAAATTTATCAGTTTTTTCATCGAAAACTTTTAGTGCATAAACCACCATCTCATCAGGAGACAACTGGCCCCATGCTTCAACAAACATAACAAAATCCTTTTCAGAACCAACAACTTCAATATTATCTGGACAAGCCTCAACACAGGCCATGCACAAATCACAAGCCATCAAATCATTAACAACAGCTTTATTATTGTCTAGCTTAAACACATGCTTAGGACACACTCGAACAGCTTCTGCAGTATCCTTCTTTGGATCAACTTTAATACTTGGAGCACCATAATAATAAACATGCCCTGGTGAAAACTTAGCATGATTCTTTCCGCAACCTAGAACTGCTTTAGCCTCAAACTCAATTTGTTGATTCTTTGCAAGCTTAGCTATAACAGTCTTAGGAAAAACTGGAACAATTTTAGTATCAGCACATTTAAGCATATCAGCATAAACAGTGCATGGACCTTCAGCAGATAAAGTAAAATCAACAGAACATCTAGCGCAACCCTTACCCTCACATTTACAAGACTCTATTAATTCATAGCTAGACAAATCAGTTTTCAAAACAACCAAACCAAGACGATGCGCAAGAATCTCGTCATATAAGGCAGATGTGTTTTTTGTAAAATGAACAGTTTTAATAGCCATTGCAGGAACCTCACCGGTTATTAGCCTACGAATGGTATTCATATAAGCAGGGTTAGTACCTTTTACAACAAATGACACAATATTCTTTCGCTTATTAAGAAGTTTAAGCTCCATCAAACTCGCCTCCCCCTACGAAACGATTTTTTTCTGCAACAATCAGAAGGCAACGCTGTAACATCTTCAATATTACCAATACGCAAACCAGCACGAGACAATGCACGCACTGCAGCTTGAGCACCAGGTCCTGGAGTATTAAAACCAGAATGCCCGCCAGGAGCACGAACCTTAATATGCAAAGCATTAACTCCTTTCTCAATAGCACTTTCTGCAACCCTTTTAGCAGCATTCATAGCTGCAGTAGGACTAGATTCAAGACGATGTGCTTTAACAACCATACCACCGCTAGCTACAGATATAGTCTCAGATCCAGTAATGTCAGTAATATGAATTATTGTGTTATTATAACTAGCATAAATATGAGCAATACCCCATCTTAATTTTACGTTCTTTGCAGACTTGAACTTATCATTTTTTATCATACCATACCCCCGACATTAGGATTATCTTTTTCTTCTGATTTTACTTCTTCCTTAACATCATCAACAGCTTTAACAACCTCTGGTTGAATTCTTTCTGGATGATCATCACTAGATAAAGATGATGTTGGATTAAACACAATGCTTCCTTCTTCTAAAACCGTCAATAAATGACCAGGAACATTCATCTTACGCCCATTAACAAAGATATGGCCATGAGTAATAAACTGGCGTGATTGAAACATAGTACGAGCAAGATTTTTCCTAACAACTTGAGTCTGTAAGCGCCTTTCTAAAATATGCTTAACCGACAAATCAAGAACTTCAGCAAGATTAATATTTGAACCAGCAAGTCCAAGACGCACCAAACGATCACGTAACTGTTTAGATTCGATATCAGATTGTTCACCAGGCTGAGCAAGCAAGTTTTTAGCCTGAACCTTAAATCTTCTTAGCACTGACTCAACCCTCAAAATCTCTTTCTTATTCATAAGCCCATAACCATCAACCAAAACACGATCTTCTTCAATACGTTTTCTGTTCCACGGATGCCTTGGCGTTGCATATTTTCTTCTTATTCGTTTAATATGACCCATTTTATACCCTTCCAGCCTTACCTTTCTTTTTTGTTACTCCAAGAGAAGCACCTTTTCTAAAGTGAGCTCTAGTTCTTTGCCCTCTAACCGGCAAGTGTTTACCATGACGATAACCTTTATAGGTTCTGATCATACGCATACGCTTAATATCAAACTCCCTTGTTAGTTTTAGATCACTAGAGACAAGATGCTTATCTTCACCAGTATCATAATCTTTCCTTCGATTTAACATCCATGCAGGGATATTATGTTTTGATGGATCACGAATGACTTTTTCAAGCAATGAAACTTGATCATCAGTCAACAAACCGGACTGGATATTACCCTTTATGTTAGTGATTCTACAAATAGCATTTGATAATGAATGAGACACTCCTTTAACACGGGTCATAGCAATACCAATTGGTTGCTTTCCGGGTAAATCGGCGTTTACAAGTCTTACCAACTGCTTCATAGCTGTTTCTTCAACCATACCGGGCAAAAAAGAGGATGTTGCTTTAAAAAGGTATCGGAATTCTAGGCTGTAAAGTAAACGTCCATCGGTCATACAATCAGTTATATGGATAGAAGTATACAAAATCTCGTTTCTTAGCCTATTTCTTACTATCAAACGAATATTTATCTCGCTTAATAGTTGTTATATCCATTTTGTATTTGAGAACCGAGAAAGAGCCAGTCAGAAACAGTTATAACCTTCTTAATTTTATCTATTTATATGACAGAAAAATATCAAAAAATCACAGTTGGGGGATTGCTAGCAAAAGATAACAAAGTTCTTGTTGTTAGAAGATCTTCTGCCGAACCATATTTAACCGGTTATTATGAATTACCCGGAGGTAAAGTTGACTTTGGAGATCACCCAAAAGAAAGTCTTGAAAGAGAATTTATGGAAGAAGTAAATCTCAAAGTCATAGCATTACATCCATATCGAGTATTCACTTACATTTCGGATAAAGGAAATTGGCATACAGTTGAATTAGTATATTTTGTTCAATTAGATGATGATGTTAAAAATATTAAATTAAGTGAAGAACATGACGATTTCAAATGGATTTCGGCAGAAGAAACTGATGATTTACAAATCAGTGATGAAATTAAGATGAACATTAAAGTTGGTTTTAAAGAAATTGAAGACGGGGCTCTTTCTAAAAAATAAACTCCCTTCAGTAGAAATTAATAATGGTTCTCAAACACAAAACTCAAAAATTTTCTTTCGGAGCGTTGCACTAAATTTTTGTCCTTCGGAGAATATAACAGCGATTAAGAGGTTACGTTTAGTTGCACATCGCTCCATCTAAATGCTCGACCACGTTGCGCTCTCACTCCGCTACGCTTCGCTACCGAAAATTCTGATGTTGTTATCTTCGTTAAAATCAAAAAAAAACATAATTAAACTGAACTCTATTTTATATTGCTGCCAACAAATAAATGATACTTATCGCTGCCTGCAAGCTCAATAAGAATACGTTTAACAATAGCCATCCTTGGATCAGGCATTAATTTCACACGTTCACGAAGATCTTTAAAACTCTCAAATGGCTTTTCTTCACGCTGACTGATTATGTCCCACATATGCTTTTTGCCAACGCCCGGAAGCAACTCAAGTTGATGCCTGCGTGTATTAATGGGCAGTGCAGTGTTAAAAAACTCAACAAACCGTGATTCATTATCTGCTACCATTTGCTGCAATAATAAATCCAGTTCATTACGCGCAGTTTGAGTAAGCTTGTCCAAATTAATTTTACCAGAGATATGATGAACTTGATCACGCTTACCAGTACCGATATATACTTCGTCGCCGGGCTGTAAGTTTACACCTTTTTTAGGCACTAACTCCAATAAGAAAAATAAATTTTTTCCGATGGCTTGAGCTATAGACGACTTCCGGTGCATTGGCCGAGTATCAAATGGATACCCATACTGAAGGAAGTCCAAAATAATTGCATGTTCCTCATGTTCTGCTTCTGCCATTGTGCTTTTATTATCATATTTATGTTAATGCTGAAAGGATCTTTTCAAAATCCTCCTGTTTAAGCGTGATGTTTTCTGTGCTGAATAATAGTTTTAAACTATCCATATCAGCTGGGTGCAAGTCAATAAGCTTTGCAATATGTCGATCTTTAAGTCTTGGAATTTGAAGATCATTAATCTTTTTCTTTAAAGCATCTGCTTCCTTTAATGTAGGAATCTCAAAAGCATTAAGATACTCTCTAAGTCTTTTACCACGAAAGTTTAGCTCTCCATCTCTCTTGCTTAATGAATCAAGAGCTGCACTTAATTCTGAAAGATTAAGCGGGTTTTTGTTAATAACCTCAATTACTGGCATTATTAATCCTCCTCAAATGAACTGGGTGAATAATAACATGTTTTGTTTTGTGACCGTCCTTTAAAGAAACCATATAACACTTACCCTGTTTTCCTATTACCTTGCCAACAAGCCCATGAAACCTTGGAAAATACATGCCTGTTTGAATAGCAGGTTCAGCCTTAAGGCTAACAATATCCCCGTCGTTAAAAGTTTGTAAAAACCGTCTTATGCTTATCTTACCACCATCTCTCACATTCTTTCTAAGCTTAGAGCGAGTCTTCCTTCTAAAGCCACCGACACGTTTCATAGCTTAAACATGAATACGGCAGGTATATAAAACTTCTGTTAACCTGCGCTGTAAAAGCAAATATTGCATATAAATATCACGATTAAAAAAAGTTGGACCCACCAATCACTTATTTTAATCAGATTTAACCACCGTCCAACTGAGTCTGCCATGAATCAAGAATGTTAAAACTAGACTGCCAAAATGACCTAGATGTAATATCAACGCCAACTTCACGAAGAACTTCCTGCGGATCTTTTGAGCCACCATAAGAAAGAATCTTCTCAATTTTATGAACAAAATTACTGCCCTCTTTCTTATACCTAGCAAATAATGCAAGAGAGAGCAGCTCACCAAAATTGTAGGCATAACAATAAAATGGATTAACCACTATATGGGGGATATACGCCCATTCATATCTAAACAATGGATCAATATCCACAACATTACCAAACTGTTCCTTTAGAAGACTAAAATAACTATTTGAAAGCTCTTCAGGAGTAATACCCTCTTTTATAGAGCGATGAGCAATAAGCTCAAATTTAACAAAATAACATTGCCTAAGGATTGTTGCATAAGAATCAGCCATTTTTTCAAAAAGCAGAGCCTTGCGTTCTTGAACAGTCTTAGCATTGTTTATTAGACTCTCAAAGACAAGCATTTCAGAAAATGTAGAAGCAGTCTCACTTAGAGGTAAATTTGCATGATATGCGCCTAAACGATTTTTATTAGAATAAATCCCATGAATACCATGACCTAACTCATGAGCCATAGTCATGACATCTCGTTTCCTGCCGGTAAAGTTAAGCAAAACATAAGGAGTAATATTTGGAGTAACACTTGAACAAAATGCGCCGCTAGTCTTGTTAGGCCTTGGATAAACATCAATATGGTTTTCATTAATAATCCTCTCTGCATATACCTTGAATGTATTACAAAAATCACCTAAAACACTTAAGACAATATTAACTGATTGATTATATGAATAAGATCGTTCTTCATGTTTTGGAATAGGAGCATAAATATCAAATCTTTTTAATTTTTTAACTCTGAGCTCTTTAGCCTTAAACTCAAAATAGCGATGGAATAAACTTTTGTTCTTAACACAAACATCAATTAGTTTAGAGGTTACCTCATCCGGAATATTATTAGCAAAATTTCTTATTGAGATTGGTGATTTATAACCTCTAATATTAGCCTCATTATTCCAGTTCTTAACAACTGCCTGGTAAATTAAAAAAAATTTTTCAATATTCTTTTTATAAGTCGAGAGCAATGAAACATAAGCAGCTCTTCTAATCATAGGTTTTGAAGATGTAAAATGCCTAGTAACCTCATCAACTGTTCGGTAAATTTTTGCAGGCTTATTTCCCACCTTAACTGGAAAAACAAGATCTGTTTCAATTAGAGCACGAAGATCCAATAAAGGGGACAAACCAGTTGAGTCTTTTTTAGTGATTATCCTTTCCTCAAACTCAGACAAAGTATATTTTGCTGCGTCACGAGAACGTTTTAAGGCATACTCCAGCCCGGGAACAGAAAGAAATAGACGCTTAGCGTTTTCATCATCAAGAATATTTTTACCATCAATTTTTTTACCACGAATCCATAAAGTTATCTTTCGTGAAGCATCTTCAGCACGAATGCTAAGCTCTTGAACACGCGCAACTTGTTTTTTAGCAACCTGATCTTTATGGTTAACTTCTTCTAAAAGCGCGTACCTTGAATAAAGCATATGAATCCTTTCTGAAATTTTTTCATTGAAATCAACTGCTTCATTAAATTTCTGCTTGCTCATATTTGGATGCATCTTATTAAAAAATCTTTTAAACTTAGGAAGATCTAACTCTACACGCCTAAAAAGTTTATCAAAATCATTTTCATGAACAATATCATTGACATTCCACCCCTGCTCTGGCATATACCTTACATCTTAAGCGGCTTATTAAATATTTCTACTTCAACGGCTTTGTTCGATAAGTCCCTGAAAAGTTAGATATTTCGGGCAGTTATGGAAACTAGCAAAATAATTTTGATCTTACCTTAAAATTACTTTTTTGATTCTTTTACAACCTTCATAATGTTTGAAACGAAGAACTTTGCATTCTTTAATGAATCTTCTGCAGGTTCTTTGTTTGCCTAAGGTATCGTTTGATAAGTAAAATGTCCACGCTTCCATTTCTCATCTTTGAACATTTGTAATAATTCGTCTGCTCTGACTATCATTTTCTTGTATATCTTAAGAAAGTTAATATCTAATTCATTAGTATCAACAAAATTTTTCTTAAATTCCTCAAATGTCTTCTTATGAACTTCCGGTGTTTTTGTATCAATTTTCTTAGTCAAAAGAAGAGCCTTTGCTGCGTAAAAAATTGCATAATAAGAATGAGAAATAACTGCGCTATAAAAACTGATATCTTCTGGAAGATCAAAATTTTCTTTATCTTCTCCCTGTTCAGTTAATCGCTTTAGAGATTCTGCTATCATTACCTCGTTATTTGACCTATCTAGATATATTTCAGTAAGTGAACCCATTTTTCATTGCCTCAATCATTATTTTATAGTAAGCCTCTGCTCCATAAAAGATAAGATTATTTTTAACAAATTCCTTTCCATAATTGTGTTTTTCATCTAGTAACATTTGCTTAAACTCATCGTCTGTAAAAACATACAAATGAATCTCTGGTATACTTAACTCACAAAATTGTTTTAATCTTGCTGTAACCTTCTTAACATCTATTGGAACAATTAAAACAAGATCAAGATCTGATTTTGGAGTTTGCTTCCATTTTGCATAACTTCCTGTTATTAATAAAGTTAAAAAGTTAATTTTTGCTTTTTTGATTACTTCAATTATGTTATCAATAGGAATGCCTTTTCTATTCCATGCTTTATATTCAGCAGCCATTGATAAGAATGAAATCGCTTTAGGAGAATCTGCGATTTTGTAGATTGCTACTCCTCCCTTTTTGTCTTTAGTTAGTATTCCTTCTTTCACAAAAGACTTAAGAGAATTATACGTATAACTTTCTGACTTACTATCAATATATCTTTTGACATCCTTAAATAGGTAGGTAATAGTTGGATTTGTTACAAATACGTCCAGGACTTTATATGATTTTTTTAACATTTTTCTTTTTAGGTTTAATTTATCCTAAAAATAGGATTTAACTATATAAAGCTTTGCATTTTATTCCCTTCTTAAAAAGATACTCTACTATTCTTCTCCACCGAACCACTGCGAAGGGCAGTAAATTATTTCCCCAACTATAGATGTAAAATGAGTGTGCCCCTTGATGTATGTTTCAGGCAGAGCCTACTTCAACTTTTTAAAAATTGTTCCTAACGCTTCATCAAGACCAAAAAACAAATTACGATTATCAACCTCATGATCAATAGGCTCATGCCCATTAAATTGAACTACTGCCTTCAACTTAAAGCTGGTCTTATCAGCAGATTCATCAAGCCTTAAAGAAAGTTCCTGGAACTCAGCAACAGCATCATGCATCTTACGAACATAATTTCCAACTAATTTCTTAACAACAACAAGCTTAGCAGGATCAAGATCATTAAACCCATCAAGTTTTATGTTACCACCCAGCTCTATCATGTTAGCATATCAAGAAACACTGATCATTAATATTGTTTTCTATTTTTGAGCAGTAGTGATTATAAACTTTAATCAAGAATTAAACTACCAAAAACTAGCTTACAACTTCATTTTAAAAGTTTTGAAACATAAACACCATCTGGAGAGTACCCTAACTTGTAGTAATAATGTCTAACACCTATACCACTGATAACAATAAGTTTCTTAGCATCAAATTCATCTAAGGCTATAGTTTCAGCCGCGTCCATTAACCTACGACCAAGCCCATGATGCTGGATTTTTCCTACCTCTCCAAATTGTGTAGCCTGGCCATAGACATGCAGCTCTCTAACACCGAGGGTATTAGCCTTTATCTCACTGCGAAATGGTTTTGAAGGACACCTCAAACGCAAAAACCCAAGCAGTATATCATTTTTAACATCTTCAAATGATAAAAAAACTTCGTCTCCATCACTGGACTTATAATCCAACCTGTAAAGTTTCACATGATCCCAGCTAATAAGACGCGATCGAGGCTCACGACAGCGTATACAACTGCAAGTAATACCCCGTTTCTTCATTAAAGCATGGACATACTGTCTAAAATTAGTCATACCAACACCATCAATTGTAACATGCGTGGGAATATCACGCTGAATCCTCATAATCCTACAATACTTAGGGACGAACTTCTTTGCCTCAACTAAAACTTCTGCTGCCTCTTCAGTTGTTAAAGGAGTAAACTTATTGGATAAGTATTCATTATGCAATTCAGTGCCTGGCAAAACCATGCAAGGATAAATCTTTAACGCATCAGGACGAAAATCCTGGTTGCTAAACAGCTCTTTAATCATTGAGGTACTTTCATCAACACCTTCATATAACCCTGGCATGATTTGATGACATGCTTTCAAAAAAGAATCCTTAACAAGTTTCGTTGCAGCTATTGAAGAATTGACATCATGCCCCCGTTTCACCTTTTTTAATATTTCATCTGAAAGAGACTGAACCCCTAATTCAACACGGGTAGCCCCAAGAGAAAGCATAAAATTAATTTCACCCTCATAACAGCAATCAGGACGAGTTTCAATCACCATTGTAACACAACGCACATTACTTACTTCATTACGACATTGCTCAAAATTCAAAGAAGATACTTTTTTTTGAAGAAGCTTATTCAGAATGCGAGACGTGCGGATTGGATCATGAACATCAGCAGGAAGCTCAAAAAAATTCTTAAATGCATTGAAGTCAAAAACATTATTCTTAAAGAACATATCAGAAAAATCATTCATAGCCTGAAGAGCTTCAGTAATAAAATTCTGTTGATACACCTTCGGCAAAGCTGAAAAAGTACCGCCCATGATTATTAATTCAACTTTTCCAAACGAATGGTTTAACAAAGAATACTGCTCCAAACGGTTCATAACCTGAGCATATGCAGAAAACTTATTTCTAGCAGCTCGCATACTAGCAGGTTCATTACCAGTGTAAGATTTAGGAACACTACCAAAAAATGAATCAGGACCACCAGGGCAATAAGTACACTTAGCCTGAGGGGGGCAAGAAAATGGCTGAGTCATAATAGCAACAGGAGCAACACCAGAGATAGTACGGGACGGTTTCGATAACAAAACAGGGCTTAACTCCGGTAAATTAGTTAAAACCTTAATGATGGAAGGAACATTTTTAAGTTTGTATTTCTTGACAAGCTGATCTCTTAATCCCATAAAATCTTTTTTAGACAAAATACCAACAGAGCTGGTCTGAAGCTCCTTATAAAAATCTTCCATGACATAAGCTATAAGAAAAAATTTATATACGTTAGCTTTTACTGATAACAATATACCTTTAAGAAAAAAATGAAAACACAACCAAATAATGAAGCAGCACCAATATGGAAGAGGACGATTGCTTTTGTTGTAGATATAATAATTGTGAGAGTGATTGCTACACCAATTTATGACATCATTGAGAAAAGAATGTTTTTAGGAGAACCACCCACATCATTAAGCGCCATGCTAAATGCTAAAATCGCGCCAATAGGCACGGAAATAACACTACTAACCGCACTGGTTGGATTAATCACATTAGCATACTTTGTGTTCATGGAAAAAATGTTACAACAAACTATTGGGAAGATGATACTTAAAATAAAAATAACAAGCCAAACGGGCACAATGGAATGGTGGCAAGTAATTGTAAGAAACTTAACAAAAGCATTTTCATTGTTTTTACCATTCTTTTTATTAGCTGATTTTGTTTATCTGCTGTTCAAAAAGACACAAAAATTTACTGATATACTTAGCAAAACCGAGGTAACATCTAAGTGATAGACTCAAAAAAGATACTAACTGTTATATTAATAATAGCAGTGCTTTACATAGTTAGCCTGGGTGTATCATCAATCTTATTTAGCGGGGCAAATGCAAAAAATAAAATAGCAATAATCCCAATTAACGGACCGATAAGCTTACAAGACACAGAATCATTTGGAATAATTCCAAGCACTACAAGCTCAGAAACTATATTAGAATTCATTAAAAAAGCTAAGGAAGACGACTCCGTAAAGGGTGTGCTATTGGACATAAACAGTCCCGGCGGAACTGCTGTAGCAAGCAAGGAAATAGCAAAAGCAATAGGAAAACTAGAAAAACCAGTAGTCGCAGTAATAAGAGAAGTTGGAGCATCTGGAGCTTATTGGATAGCAAGCGCAAGTGACTACATAATAAGTGATGAACTAAGCATAACTGGCAGTATCGGAGTAATAGGAAGCTACTTAGAATTCTCAAAATTATTTGAAGAATATGGAGTAACATACCAGCAATTAGTTGGCGGAGAAGAGAAAGACATAGGCATACCCTACAGGGAGTTGAAAGCAAATGAAAAAATAAAGTTACAATCAAAGATAAACATAATCCATGATGCATTCATACAAGAAGTAGCACGAAACAGAAATATACCACTTGAAAAAACAAGGGAATTAGCAACCGGGATATTCTACTTAGGAACAGAAGCAAAAGAACTTGGACTAGTCGATGGATTTGGAGATAAAGAAAGCGGCATAGCAAAAATAAAAGAACTTGCAGGTATACAAGAAGCAGCTATAATAGAGTTAAAAGAAGAAAAAACAATACTGGATATACTATCATTAATATCCTCAAAATTGTTTTACTCACTTGGTATGGGTTTTGCTAGAGAACTAAGCATCATCTCTACAGAACAACAGTATTCAATAAAATTATAATGATACTTCTTTTCTTTCAGACTCAGAATACTGATATAACTTACCTTCCTCTTCATCAAAAGTACTACAATGAGAACCATCACAAAAAGGTTTCTGATCAGACAACCCACACTGACAAAAAGACTTGCCTACCATATCAGCAGTGATCATAAGAGGACCACTCTTTTCGTGAACTACTACTCTTGCCATGTAAAGCATAAATATAAGCAGTTAATAAAGATTGTGTAACCATTATATTGTTAAGTTAAAGGGGCTTATGAAACTAAAAAAAATTATCTAATTCCATATTCAGGCAATTTTTGTGGAACATAAGAATCAACAGGTTTTCCATCTATTTCTAAATATGCTCTATTTCCATCAACCATATAAAACTTTTCATACTTGTTATTACCTATAACATCTTGTATCATTATATTCAATGGGTATGTTCTTCTCAATAGCTCGTGAGTTCCCTTGCACGATTTTGTTGCTCCGGCTCAAAGAACTTTACGATTGACGCTTCCGTGTAAACAAACCCAAAAACGACGAGTAGAGGCTAACTTAACGGAAAGATTTATATGCATAATATAATGTATTAAAGTACATAATGAAAACTGAACTTAAAATCATTAAGCGCTTTATCGAAAATAAAAAACCAAAAACTATTAGGGAGATCGCCCAACAAATTAAAGCCGATTACAGAATAACTCATATTGCTGTAAAGAGACTTATCGAAAAGAAGATTCTCAAAGTTCAAACCGTAGGGAAAAGCTCTTTATGTTCTTTAAATGAAAAATGCTTCGGAACCAACCTCTACGAGGCAGAAAACGAAAGACGAGAAGAAATTCTCAAAAACAAGAACATTAATCAACTCTACAAAGAAATCATGTCCAAAGTAAAGACTAGTTCTTTTATCTTACTCATATTTGGTTCTTATGCAAAAAACAAACAAACAAAATCCTCAGATATTGACCTTCTATTTATATCAAATGAGAGTAATTTTGAAAGCAAAGTTTCAGATATCCTCTCATTACTTCCATTAAAAACTCATGCTCTGATATTTACAGAAGAAGAATTTATCAGGATGAAAGATTCTAAAAAATCGAATGTAATCCAAGAAGCAATAGAAAGTAATATTATACTGTATGGGATTGAAGCGTATTACCGATTAAACAATGCTTGACGAAAAACGGATTAAAGAAGCAGAATCAAATGTGAGACAATATGTACAAGATGGTCTGCTCAAGAAACAAACGAATGAAACAGCCAAAGCCATGTATATTGAAAACGCTGATCTCTCACTGGAAACAGCTAAGAAACTTCTTGCGTTGGAAACTAATGATTATCACCCTTAC
>JBBSWJ010000023.1:0-1090 GCA_038046345.1 Nanobdellota archaeon
AATATTCAACTAATGGATCTGGACCAGGACAGGAATGGACAGTTACAATAAGTTAGGTGGAAAAAAATGATAAATAAAAATATGAAAAAAATATTTGTTTTTGCAATTGTGCTGTTAGTTATAGCACCGTTTGTAAATGCATTTGGAGTTAGCAGTCCATATTGGGAGGAAAAACCATTGGCTATGTATCCTGGACAAACTAATGATTTACAATTACAACTGCAGAACATGGTGGGAAGTGAAGAAATGAAGTTCACTGCCTCAGTTGTAGAAGGAGCAGATATTGCCAAGTTAACTGATAAGGAAACTGTGTATAGTGTTCCTCTGGGAAGGAAAGATGTTAAAGTAAATTTAAAAGTTGAAGTTCCTGAAACTGCTCAGCTATATGGAAATTATAATATAAAGGTTCAGTTTAAACAAATAGCTGAAGAGCAAGGAGGAGCTGTTGGTTTATCTGGAAGTGTTATACAAACTATTCCAGTAGTAATAAAATCAGAAGAAGAGCTTGGACCTCAACCTATAGTTGCACCTCAGGAAGAAGATAAGTCTAGATCTTTCTTACCTTTGGTTATCCTTGCATTAATTGTCATCGCTCTTATTGCATTGCTTAGCATACCTTTATTAAGGAAAAAGTAATAAAAAGGTAGATGGAAAAAAAGAGTAAAATCTTTGTAATTTTCTTTCTTATTTTAGTTATTTTACTTTTAGCCTACAATTTTGGTGTGTTTAGGATTATTGGGAAATCTATTTTTGATACAAGGGCTGTGCAGCAAACTGCCAGTGTTTCAATTTTTGTCAATAGTGTTGCAGAAGCTTTAAATCTTCAAGTTCCTGCGTCTGGTAACCTTACTTTTTTAAATGAGGCTTTAAGCAGTAGAATTCCATTAATAACTAATCTTAACTCTAGCTGGATTGTGAATGCGACTGTTTGCACAACAAATGAGTTTCCTTCTTCGTGGGGGGAATCTCAACTTGTGCAAGCTGAAGCAAATAGGACAATTAGATGTTTTGAAGTAAGTATAGTTAATGTTAGTTCAACTACTGGAAACTATCATATTTATTTTAATGTTTCTAATAATGAAATGGGTTC
>JBBSWJ010000024.1:0-14926 GCA_038046345.1 Nanobdellota archaeon
AAAACTTGAGTATAAATCTTTAAAAAATTTAAATCTTGACATGTCTATAACTTTTACTAAAATCTTTTCTTTTGGATTATCAATTAATGAGAATTCAATTTCGTCTCCGATTGATACCTTTTGTCTTTTATCATCAAATAACCTAACCTCAATAATTTTTCTTTTTTCTTTGATTCTGGAAAATGGTTCTTTAAATAACTTCATTCGGTGCCTCATAAAGGTCTAACCTCCCAATTAGTTTTTTAAATTTATTTGCATCAAAATTACAATATGATTGCGGAGGAGCAAATCCGTAAAATCCATCTTTTAGTTCACTCAATGTAATTGGATTTATTCTTCTTGACTTCACAACGTGAAGTGCATAGCCTTCATAGTGGCTAATAACTTGGTTTAGACGTGACGTTTACTTTACAGCTCACTAATTATTCTTTTTTTCACCAGCAGGGTATATCACTTCCATATGCGGGTAAGCAATATGTATATCCCCAGAAGTTTTTATAGCTTCCAAAAATTTAATATTAATAACAGTCCTATTCTTCTTAATCTCATTATAAGGCGTTAAAAACTGAGCAATAAGAACCAGAGAAGAATCAGCCATTTCTAAACGTATTTTAGGATTAAATTCCTCGCTTAAATGCTTTAACTCTTTGATCTCTTCCTTAATCTCAGAATGCTCTCTTTTCAAACGTTCTTCCTCTTTATGATCGGTCATGCCTGAAGAAAGAAATTCATTCAACTTCTTACTTGACTGCCTTTTAAACTGTATATACGAATTAATGTTTGTAGTAATGCGCTTTATAATTACATCCTCTAATATTTGCATAGCACTTTTATAGTTACTCTCATAAGTAATGGAGATAGTTAATTCATCTAACACATAATTAGATCCTTTGTTAAAATTTGATACATCAGTGGTCAATACCATCTCATTAGGAACTGTAACTATTTTCTGATCCTGCACATCAGAATTCTCAAGAAGGCTATACAAAACAGTATTCATTAACTGAATTTCCTTTACATCACCACGTATATTTCCAATTTTAATACGATCACCCTCATTGTACAGATCATTTAGAATAATTGTTAACCATCCAACCATATTAAGTATAGGTTTCTGCAAAGCAAAAGTTAATCCTAAACCAATTAAACCAACAGAAGCAATAATTGTAGCGAAATTATTTACTAAAATAAAAATTGAGATGACTACCCATATTAATAAAATGATATACCGAATAAAATTATTAATACTAGCAATACGCCCAGCACTATACCCTTGTTTTTTGTACCAAGAAGAAACTAATGAACTAATGATCCATTCAAATACCTTAAAAAGCACAAATAACAAAAGCAGAACTAATATTTTAGGAATTAAACTAACAAGGCCTGGCTTAATCATAAATATATCAAAAATAGAGGAAAATGCTTCAAGCTTAAGCATAACAAAAAGGAGAATTAAAGAAAGAATAAGCAAGCTACTTACAAATATTATAGATTTTATTTTTTTATGATCCATGAGATTAAAAATAAATATCTATTTAAAAACATTATTAACTCACTTTGAATAAATCATCGCAGAACAGACAAAGTATCAATAATAAACTGAATGCCTATTACTATCACAATAAGCCCCATCAAACGCTCAATAACATTAATACCTGTCTCGCCAAGCTTTTTTAATATGTTAACATTAATCAAAACAAAGTAAGAAATAAAACTAATCAAAACAATAACAACAGCTAAACCAAACCAATTAATTAATCCAGAGGATTCTGATAATAATACTAGCAGGGTAGCAATAGCTCCAGGACCGCTAAGCATAGGAAGAGCAAGCGGTACAACCGCAATATCTTCACGCCGTTTAGTATCTTTTTCCTCAGACTTACCCTGCCTATTATAAGGCAGCGGATTAATCATCTTAAACCCAATAAAAGATACTAACAATCCACCAGCAATCCTAAATGATTCAAGAGTAATATCAAAAAATTTAAAGATCAAAGAACCAGAAATTAAAAAGAACAATAAAATCAATGCAGAAATAACAGAAGCCTTCTTTGCAACTCTAATTCGCTCTTTAGAAGAAAGCTTAGCAGATAAACCCACAAAAATAAGACCAGTACTAAACGGATTAATAATAGCAAAAAGACCAATAAATGCACCCCACAAAAAACCCCACTCCACAAGCCCCATAACTTTCATAAACAATTTATGCTTATTAACTTTTCCACAAGCGCGGCCCATCCTAATCCTAAAGGCATGTAAATAGTTTTCCCGTAGAGACATAAAATTTCCAAGGAAAAAAATATTTTACAATACTTAAAACAACTCTAATCTTATTAGCGCAGCTTTTCCAAAAACTTCTTCATAAACTGTTATATAGCTAAAATCGCGCTTATATCTTTGTATAACATCTTGTAGTATTGATGGGCCCAATTTGCCTTGGATACCAATGGATCATAACCATGTTCAGCTAATGGATCGCCTAGTTCGGCTTCGGGATTATCAATAATAATATGTTTAGCCACCCTGATTATATTTTCATCACTCATTATCAAATAGAACATAAGACCGGTTTATAAATATTTTGGTTAATTTACAATTTAATAGTAATACCTATATTTCCTATAATTTTGTACCAGAAAAATAGCACAAACCTCCTCCCGAAATATGCTGATTATTATTCTTTCTACTACATAAACCTTACCCAGAATTTGGACGTTTAAAACTGCCAGCAACATCAATTATGTATTTGCCATCCTCCACACGATAAACCAGCGGCTTACCATGAAATAACTCCACTATATCCAGCTCATACTTACCAGGAGTCAAAATACGAATAGACTCAAGATCAAGTATAACCGGCTTATCAATATCTTCTAAACCAATAATATCAATAACATCACTTTCAATCTGAATTTTATCTTCATCAGTAAGATTGCTAGTAATGTTTTTAGCATCCTCAATGTCTTTCTTCTTCATAAAAAAGAAAAATCTACCACCACAAGAACAACCAGCCAATATTTCATTAGCTCCATCATCATACAACTTAGTGCAGCGAACACATTGATGCGGCATTAACCCAGCCTCCGCCTTCTATAACCCGTGGTTAATAACTGAACTTTATTAGGATCACGCTTAATTTCCTTAATGATAGTAGCAGGACCAATAACAGTCATACCACGCCTGTCACCTATCAAAAGACTTGCAAATAACAAACGAAGTTTAGTGAGCAAACGCTCATTACTTCTGCTCTGATCAAGTGTACAAAGCTCAATACCCTTAAAATCTTTAGAAATATCCTCCATAGTTTTCTCTATTAACTGAGTTTCTTCTTCAGGGCGCAGCCTACCCTCAACAAGAACAATCTTATTATCTTTTACTTCATCAATAATCCTTTTTATACGCTGAC
This sequence comes from Nanobdellota archaeon, assembly GCA_038046345.1. Classification (GTDB taxonomy): domain Archaea; phylum Nanobdellota; class Nanobdellia; order SCGC-AAA011-G17; family JACPNG01; genus JBBSWJ01. The sequence goes on from JBBSWJ010000024.1 coordinate 3,407, forward strand.
GTGAATTAAGCCGCTGTAGTTCATGAAACTGAATGAATTGCAAAGTTAACATTATCTTACCACCCCAAACAATGACTCATAAAACTCCTCCATATTCCTACCAGTTTCCGCAGAAATCCCAACAACATCATACTGAGGAAAAGCATCCTCTACTTTTTTAACATTAGCTTTTTTAAGATCAGTCTTATTAGCAATAATTAAAACAGGAATCTTTCTAGCAGCAAGATTACCAATTATAGTGATATTAACCTGGGAATAAGGATTAACAGTAGCATCAAGAACAACTAAAACACAATCCATGTTATCAAGCCACTTAATAGCCTCAATAACACCCTTAGTAGCATCCTTAGCCCTTAACTTGGCCTCCTTTCGGCTAAGCCTGTACTTAAGAAAATCCTCATAATCAATCTTAGTAGCAATACCAGGAGTATCAACAAGATTAAAAGATAAAGTCTTACCACGACGCTTAATATCTATTTTTTCTTTAACAATAATCTCCCTTGTCTCATGCGGTATCTTAGAAACAGTACTCATCTCTTCCCCAAGCCAATCTTTAGAAATACGATTTGCAAGAGTACTCTTTCCTGCGTTCGGAGGTCCATACAAGCCAAGACGCAACTGTCTTTTATTACGAAAAATTTTAGAGATAGTTCTCCTAATAAATGCGCTTATTTTATTGATCATTCATAACACCACTTCTTAATATCTTAAAAATAGCTCTAAGCAATATAAACATTTCGGTGGTTTAATAAAGATTTAAAGAGAATACTTTATGTGCTAACATGGGATTAAACGAGATAAGCCGGTTATATAGAAAATTAGCGCTATTTCTTTAAATTAAAACACAACGATTTATACTGCTATATCCCGCATAACTATATAAATACTCACATGACCACTAAAATATGGTAGAACAACTTAATAGATCGGGGTGGTATAATTATCTGTTTGGGGTTGTACTCTTCCTCGGACTTATTGGAGGTGATATATGTGGTTCAATTAATCCAGGGTATAGTGTGCATCCAGCAAGGGTTTATAACGAACGTATTGACCAAAATGATTCAAAAGATATAGTAGTATTCGATGGTCGTGGAGAACATTATATCTTTTTATTTGATGGGGAAAAATTTGTTAGACTTGAAGAATTGCAGAAAGCAGAAAAAGATTCTTTAGAAGCTAAAATTGCAGAGCTGAAATAAAATTTTTCTTATCTAAAACTAACTTTACAGCTAACAGCAAAGTATATAATATTTAGGCATAAACAAACCGCATGGACACAGAAAGACCTGTTGGCCCACCAAAAGAAATAAAAAAAATAAATGATTTTACATGGGAATTACCAACAAGCTACAAAAAAGGAATGAATGTACCCGCAAGAATCATAGCAAGTGAAAAACTATTAAAACAAATGGACTTCGGAGTTTTTGATTACTATTGTCTATAAATTTATTGGCAAAGCCAAACAAGAAGCAGGAGACAATTTCATTAGTATACTCTTTCTCTTTTATCAACTTTCACAACAACAATTCTCTTTTCTTCATGATTAACTCTGTAAAGTGCACGATAATCTCCAACTCTTACTCTGAATATTGGCTCGTTATATCCCTGCACTCTTTTTGAATCATGAGGGATAGGATTAATCTTGAGCTCCTCTAATTTCTTAATAATTCTATCAAAAAGAATCTTTTCGCATTTTCTGAGAAACTTATCAGCCTGTTTATCCAGCGTTATTTCGAACATTCTTAAGTTTATCTAAAGACGTGAGTTTTCCAGCTTTTTCGTTTACAATACTTTCATCAAGAAGTTTTTTTTCTTCTGCAGTTAATATTATGTCAGCGTCTACCATATGGACTTTAATGTAGTGTAATTCCTCTTTAATACTTTTAAGTTCGTCCATTATCTGCTTGGTTTCGGTTGTCATAGCGGGTATAAGCCGGGCTGATTTATATTGTTTTCGGCTATTTTTTGACAACCATCCTTTTGAACAAAATAACCACCGCTTACTTTACAGGCAACAGCAAAGTTTATAATATTTAGGCATAAACAAACCGCATGGACACTGAAAGACCTGTTGGCCCACCAAAAGAAATAAAAAAAATAAATGATTTTACCTGGGAATTACCAACAAGCTACAAAAAAGGAATGAATGTACCAGCAAGAATCATAGCAAGTGAAAAACTATTAAAACAAATGGACTTTGGAGTTTTTGACCAAGTAAGCAATGTAGCATGCCTTAAAGGAATTCAAAAACAAGCATTTTGCATGCCAGACGGACACTGGGGATACGGATTCCCCATAGGCGGAGTTGCAGCTATGGACACAAGTGACGGAGTAATCAGCCCTGGGGGTATTGGTTTTGATATTAATTGCGGCATGCGACTAGTTAGAACCAATCTAACTTTAACAGATGCAAAATCAAAATTAAAAGAGCTTAATGATGAGCTATTCAAAACAGTCCCAGCAGGAGTCGGATGCAAAGGTATAGTAAAATTAAATAAAACACAGTTTAAGACAATATGCAATGAAGGATCTAAATGGTGCGTTGAAAATGGCTACGGTAATAAAAATGACATTAAAAAAACAGAATCACATGGAAGAATAGAACAAGCAGATCCATCAAAAATTTCTGATAAAGTAATAAAAAGAGGATTAGCACAACTCGGAACACTTGGCTCAGGCAATCATTATTTAGAAGTACAAGTCGCACATAAAGACGCAATATACAATCAAAAAATAGCAAAAACATTTGGCATAACAAAACCAGAACAAATAGTAATCATGTGCCACTGCGGATCAAGAGGCACCGGCCACCAAGTTGCAACAGACTACCTAAAAATGTTTGATAACGTAATGAACAAGTATAAACTTACAGTAAACGACAGAGAACTGTCATGCGCACCATTCTCAAGCAGCGAAGGACAAGATTATTTTAAAGCAATGGCCTGCGCAGCAAATATGGCATTCGCAAACAGACAAGTAATCATGCATAGAATCAGAGAAGCATTTATGAAAATATTTGATATGAGCGAAAGCGATCTAGGATTAGAACTAATATACGATGTAGCACATAACATTGCAAAAGTTGAAACACATAAAATAGACGGAAGCATGAAAGAAGTAATAGTACACAGAAAAGGCGCAACAAGAGCATTTGGACCGGGAGAAAAAGAACTACCAGCAGAATATCAAGAAGCTGGACAACCAATAATACTCGGAGGAAGCATGGAAACAGGATCATTCTTACTAGCAGGAACACAAACAGCAATGGACGAAACATTTGGAAGCACCGCACATGGCAGCGGCAGAACAATGAGCAGAACAAAAGCAAAACACGAAGTTAACGGCGAAGAACTTCAAAAGAACATGGAAAAAAGAGGAATATATGTTAGAACAAAAAGCATGGCAGGACTTGCAGAAGAAGCTGGAATAGCCTATAAACCAATTTCAGATGTAGTAGACTCATTAGAAGGAGCTGGAATAAGCAAGAAAGTAGCAGGATTAACCCCACTAACAAATGTAAAAGGATAATCTTTTAAACAAAAACGCTTAAACAAAAACATGGCATATACCTTCTTAGAAGACGTAGCAACAGCAGATGTAGCCTTTGACGCAGAAGGAGAAGATATAGATGAATTGTTTAAATCATGCGCAGAAGCAACATTCGAAGTAATGGCGGACCTAACCACAGTGGGGCAAGACACAGAAAAAAAGATAATACTAGAAAACAAAAAAGTTGACAAACTACTGTATGAATTCCTTGAAGAATTAATATACATAAAAGACTTAGACTGCATACTCTTCTCAGATTTTGATATTAAAATAAAAAAAGAAGACGGGATATACCAACTAGAAGCAACAGCATACGGATCAACTATTAACTCAGAAAAACAAGACTTAAAAGCCGACGTAAAAGCAGTAACACTGCACATGTTTGAAGTAAAACAAACCAAAGACGGATGGAAAGCAAGAGTTGTACTTGATATTTAAGTCTTCCAAAACCAAAAACGAATAATACGATGCGGTTTGCCGCTAACACTAGAGCTTATGAAAACATCACTCGCATAAATCTCTTTTTCTAAAGGATACGCACCAGTAGGAACATAACAATCAGTATCTGGATCACAAGATGCAGAAGGATCAGTACACAAATTCTCCAAATCACACACGCAATCAGGATCAGTACACAAACGAAAAGCATAATCATAAGGAATATTTTTAACATTATCCTCAATAACCTGGCCAACAAGCTCAGAAACAGAATCCCCGCCACATAGAGTACTATCAATAACACACGCACGCAGCACTTCATCAATTTCAAATACACCCCTGATTACATTCTGCGCTGCAGATACACCGCGAGGAACTTCAGGAGAACGCTCAGATGTTCTAACCACCGCAGAATAAGCAACCAGCAATATGATAACTACCGCAATAACTGATTCTATAGTCTTAATATATCCCTGCTTGTTTACCATGCCTGGATTATAAGGTCTATACGCCCTTCAACCTCTCCGTCAATATTCATATCAATCCCGGAAATAGTACTAGCAACAATATCAACATCATTTGGAGGATTATTATTCGGATGGCAATCACTCAAATCATTAGCACAAATACGAAAGTTTCTTGTTAATGGTAATTTAAACTCTTCCTTGACAGCAGAATAATCATTATCCAATCTGCTAAAAAGATCATCAAGCTTATCCCTACTCCAACCAAAACTCCACTCAGCAACACCAACATCAAATGAGCTTATCACCATACATGGATCACACAACGGGGCACCATGACCACCATAGCTGCTTTCAGAATAAAAAAGCTTAAACGTATTAATAGAACTTGGCACAACACTATCAATAACAAGCTCAACAGGCGTATTACATGACTGAACAGATCCAAGACTAAAATCAACAGAATCCCTGCTAGAAGGACTGGTCATACCCAACTTAAAATGATCACCCGGTATAGCAGCATCACTACAAAAAGGAAATACACTAGGAAAGATTAGCTTAACAGTACTGATATCAACATCTGTAACAAAACTTATTGGAACCTTACCAACACCATGAAGAATTCTCTCATCAACATTATCAGTAATAAGCCCAATTAAATAACCAGAAGAAAACGCAGGAAGAATACCTGGTTTAAAAAAAATAAGTATCCCAAAAACAACAATCAGAAAAATCCCCATACTCAATATCCAATCAACATGAACAGCACCCCTAGTTGAGCTCATATGCCACCTTTAACCAAGGTTATAGCTAATAATGCGCTGGTTATTAATATTAGACTGTGGACTAAACCCTGTTTGATAGAACCTTCAGAAAACTTACCAATGGTTAAACCAGCAAAAAAACCCTGAATAATAATCAAGAAGAAAAAAATACTATCAAGATCAACATCAGAAGTTCCGCTGCCTGCACTTTTAAGCACACCACTAAAAGGACCAGAACCAATAACTGACTTACCCTCAAAAGCAACATCACTGCTAAGTATTGAAAGTTGCGGTGTAAGCCATAGCTGGATAACTAACATTATTGCTATAAAAATATAAAAGACAATATACCCTTGGATAATCTGACCATGAGTTTCAGAACGGCGCTCCTCTCTCAGCCGCTTGATTGTGTAAACACTTTCACTAACAGATTCAAGAACACTACGAATATCCCCGCCCGATTTATCAGCCTCAATAATAATAGAAATAGAACGCTTAATCATACTGTTACCAGTGTCATTACTCATGATTATAAGAGCACGATGCAGAGGAATACCCCACTCAATCTGATTAGCAAGCTTCTTAACATACGGAGAAAATGGACCATAATCCTCATCAGCAATATGCCCCACTGACTTGGATAACGGTATCCCAGAACGAACAGAACCAACAAGAGAACGAATAAACTCCAAAAACTTTAACTCAATTTCTTTCTGACGCTGTAACTCCAAATAAAAATCATACCAAAAATGACCCCAGCAGATATTAATAGAAAGAATCAAAACAGCAACAAACCAACGAGTGTTCAATAAAAGAAAAAAATCAATAACCGCAGTAATAATACCTAAAACAATTGAAACTAGATAGATTGGCTTAAAACGAATTCTCATGCTGGCTGCAATACCCCCACTATAACTATGAAAAGTATATGCAACAATGGGATAACAACAAAAGTACCACCAACCGCTATTGTCCCCGCAGTTAAACCCACAATATTTCCACCAAGCATAGGAGTATTAATTATTGCCAACAGCACAAACAACATCATCGGTGCAGCAAGAGTAACACCAATATAAACATCTGAAAATGTTGACAATGTCTGTAAGAATTTCTTCCTTTCAGTTTCATACGCACTTAATGCTTCATCTGCCTTGACAGATAAATAATTCTTTAGGTCACCACCAGTCTCAATAGTTGTAACAATCCCAGACAATAATTCCTGGAAAGGCCTTAAAGGTGTTCTAGCAGCAACCAACCTTAAACTTGTAGTGAGATTATAACCAAAGAGGTTAACATAATTAATTACCTTTTTGATTTCAGGCTCCAATGCTTTGTATTCTTCAGCACTAAGAACAAGATTAAACATACTAATCGGTTGAGCACCTGACCCGGCTACAGCAGCCATATGAACAACCACAAAAGGGAAATCAGCCTTCATAGATTTACGCTTCTGATTCTTCACATAAGCAGGATAGTAATACATAGAAAAAAATATAATGATTAAACCACTGACACCTAAAAGAAAAGAATTAAGAATACGCAACAATATCCCATCAAACAAAAAAAGACCAGTGAATAAAAATAGGATAAACCCGGCAATAGAAAATAAAAACATCATACTAAGGTATGTTTTATTTAAAATACCCAAATCAGCTGCCCTAACAGAATCAAAAAGATATCTAAGAGATTCACCATATTTTTTGCTTACACTCAAGCTTATATCACCAAAAAAAGTATTAGCAAACCTACCAACACCTGATGGATGGTAAAGAACATAATTAACCAAAGCAATATTAGTTTCCTTCTTTTTTTTCTTGGACCTAATAAACCTGCGAAACGCTTCATTGTCAATGTCTAGCTGCGGTAGATGCTTTACTTCAGCCGGTTTAACTATCTGAGAAACTTTCTCCGGTTTTACTGGAAGAACAACATTCTTCTGATCTGGTAACTTAGACCGTAAGTGCTTGATATAACGATCATAACTATTAATAAACTCATCTTCAGATTTTCCGTTTGTAGTCTCGTAAAGCCTTTGATCATATTCCTTTTTAGATATTTGTTTTGAGACCAGCGCGCCACGCAAACTAACTAAAAAGTCAGAAGCCTGAACCCTCGCCTGTTCATACTCTCCAATTTCTTTTTTCAGATCATCAATTCTTTTCAGATCAACCATAAGCCCTCAAATCTTAAAACGATCAAGCACATTTTTAGGATTTTTATAATAATCATTGATAATAACCTGCACCTCTTTAAAACCAAAAATCTTACTCTTAAGAAGGTGGTATAATAACTTTGAACGAACATTAAACTCATAATCAAGAACCGACTTTTTAACGCCATGACGCATAACAATCTTATCAAACATAACACTCTTTGTCTTAAAAAAGAATTTATCACTAGCCGGATCACGAACAAGCGGAGTATTAGTAACAGCATTGCCATCTGCCTGAACGCTAACAACCTCCACAACTTCCTGAAGACGACGAACAACTTTACCACCAACCCTTGCCTGAACAAGCACACAAACAGCATCAAGTGACTGCACAAGTGTTGGAGAGAGATTGATAGGTTCAGTTTCCAAACGACGAATAAGAGTTTCAACAGACTCAGCATGCATAGTGCTTATAACCGGATGACCTGAAGCAGCACCCTGAAACATAACAAATGCTTCACTACCACGAATTTCTCCAACAACAACATAATCCGGACGCTGACGAAAACTCTCCTTCAATAATTCAAACATACTAACAGCACCACTCTTCTCTCCAAGAAGATTTTCAGAACCAAAACCTGCACGAGAAACAGAAGGAAGCCAGTTTTCATGCATTAGATTAAGCTCTTTAGTATCCTCAATTGTTACAATACGCGCAGCCGGCGGTATGAAAAAAGCCAACGCATTCAAAAAGCTTGTCTTACCAGAAGCAGTAGCACCAATAATAATAATATTTGCACCATACTCTACAAGTATCCACAAATAAGCCAGCACCTCGGGCGATACAGTACGGAATTCCATAAGCTTAATTGGCGTCCAAGGAGTTTGAGTAAAACGACGAATAGTAAAAGTAGGACCACGAGTACTGATATCTGAAGAATAAGTACAGTTTAATCTTGATCCATCTGGTAATCTGCCATCAAGTAATGGCGTGGCATAAGAAATATACTTACCTGCTTTTTGAGCAAGTTTCTCAACAAAGTTAGTTAGCTTACCCATCTCAGTGAATATTATGTTAGTTCTTAGATTTCTGTATTTTCTATGAACAATGTATATTGGCGTATTAATCCCGTTACATTCTATATCTTCCACATAGTAATCATTAATCATTGCTTCAATATCATTCAACCCAACAAAATTCCTCCAAATAAAGTACATTATCTTCAAAAAAGACTCCTCAGAAACAGAAACCTGAAATTCCCGCATGATAATATTAACATTTCTCTCAAGGTATTCCATAACTACGTTTGGACTTTGTACATTCAAAAAACTAATATTAATCAATTCACGAATACCATCCTCAACAAGGGAAAAAACTTTTTTTTCTTGATCTGTAAGATTTGGCTCCTCCACCTCATAGACTAGGTCTTTACTGTCTGCCTCATGATGGATATGAATATTTGCGTATGGCTTAATTACTGAATAACGAACATCAAGATTACTTGAAAGATCCGGCAGCTCTACAATGTCCTGCCTTAAGTCAACTGAAAAGATTGGTTTAAACTGAGCATCTATATTTTTTGATACCAAATCATATTCACCCCCATTATGATAAAAGCTAGTATGTTTATTAATATAACTTTCGGTAAAACATCATTAAAAGACTAACAGCCAGGCAAAGAAATACGCTCATCTTTACCAAAAGATTGAGAAACATCAGTACAAACACGACTTTCATCACCAATAAAAACAGACGGCGTGACCTCAATAAGGCTAACAGTAACAGCTGCAGACTGACTACTAAAAATCTCACTAAATGTTTTAGAAATAAATCTTTTCATTGTATACGGTGGAATGTTGTCAAATTTAATGTTTTTAATCTCACCATTAGTGCCTGTAACTTTAACAGAAATCTCAGAGAGTTCAACAGAACCATCATTTGCAAGTATAAAATGCAGTCTATTGTTCATAATGCATACCTCTGATAATTTGAAATCAATATCCTGATTGCAAACAACCTGCAAGCTCAACGAAGCACCAGTATCATCACGAATATCTTCAACAAAAATATCACTCCAATTGATCAAAAGTGCAGCAACAACAACAGAAAACCCAATTATCATAACTGTTGCAACAAGCGGGGTAACACCTTTTCTTTGCATTTAATAGATACTAAGAACAATGGTTAATATAAGTTTCTATTAAACTTAAGAAACTGTAATCTCAATCTTTGGAATAACCTCTGTAGAAAACCCAGTATTCTCAATCTTTAAAGAAAAGACACCTTGAAATGGACTTGCCAAGGAATTTTCTGTAATAATAAGATCAGCAACTTTTGATTCATCATCACTAAACTTTCTTGTGATTGTCATAACATAATCATCACCAGTTGGGCTTTCAGAAAGCAATATCACTAAATTACCCTCTTTAAATTCTATACCAGGACTAACAAGCTCAGCATTAGTTTCAAAATTCCAGACTATAGTATTAGTTACTTCATCAATAATTATCTTACCTTTCTCAACAGAGAATGGTGAAATAAAACGAGCAGATCCAGGACCATCATTAGAAACATCAACAATGTTTTCATCAAGAGTCTGCATTACACCTTTTGAACTACGAAAAATGTTCTGATCAATATACTTATTCACCACAGGCATTGCAATAGCAAGCAGTATTGAAAGGATAATAAGACCTAATGCTAAATATAAAACAGCAGAAATCCAGATATCACCTTTTTTACCCATGGTATTAATCATAAAAATATATTAATAAACTTAACTAAAATAAAATTTAGCAACCTTCAAATGGCTCACCATTACGATTACCAAATGTCTGAACCACAGCATCACAACCATGGATCACACCACCAACATTAACTGAAACAAACATTTCTATGAACGCAGGTTCATCCGGTTTAATACCACCAATATCAGTACCAATATTATCAACTACCATTAAGTATGATTTAAATGGTTCAACTTTTTGCTCCTGCCTTACAAACGTGTCACTTGACTCCCCGCTCTTACTTTCATAACGCATAAATATATCTTCTATCCTAATGCCCCCATTATTATTAACATTAACCTCCAGCCCTTTAACACCCGTAACCGGATCTGTCAAACACTTAGCGCTAGATATATCAAAACGTAAATCATTTACACAAACAAACTGTATCTCAGTAGTTTCGCTAGTATCCTCTTGAACAGTTTTAAAAAAATCAGTACCCCAATTAATAATCAAAACAGCAAGAATAACAGTAAAACCAATAATCAAAACAGTCGCAATTAAAGGAGAAACACCACTCTTAGACAGACTACCCTCTTTTACCATATCAACATCCCTCTAATCTCCTACCAGAATCAAGATCACCAAATGACTCAACATTCTCGCTACAGGTATACTCTACATTGTTAATTAGCACAATTGGAAAAACATCAACCTTACCAGTATCAATATCCCCAAGATCTGTTGAATCAATAACCAAAGTAGTTGTACCATATGCCTCAAGAGTCTCACCCATAACCTGCTTAACTCCATTTCGCTCACTGTCTCCATAATCAAAATTAATAAACCTAACAACAAAACCTTGTATACTATAATCAGCATTGTTCTTAACTGTAACTAGGAGATCACCACCAACACATTTCGCACCAGAAACCTCAAACTTCACATCATTAGTACAAACAAACTGAGTCTCAGTAGTCTTGCTAGTATCCTCTTGAACAGTCTGAAAAAAATCAGTACCCCAATTAATAATCAAAACAGCAAGAATAACAGTAAAACCAATAATCAAAACAGTAGCAATTAAAGGAGAAACACCACCCTTGCTTATAGCATTTTTTTCCATTAAAGATTGCCTCTTTATATTATTAATAATAAATCATATATAAATCTTTGTACAACAGTTTGATGAACCACATAATCTAAAACTTTTCTTTTCTCTCTCTGCCGCAATAAAAGGTGATGATTCTTAAGTCGAATGGCGGAGAAAAATAAAATCAGAGAAAACTTATTGAAATACTGCGGGTTGGATACTTTAGCAGGGGTTATGACTATTGAGAAATTGCGGGAGACAGTTCTTTGATAATTTTTTTACATTTTTCTATTGCTTGTTTTGCAGTTTCATAATCCATTCTATTCCCATAATAAG
>JBBSWJ010000025.1:0-1204 GCA_038046345.1 Nanobdellota archaeon
CGGAGCAAGGATATGACAAATTACATAAAGAAATGCCACGAATGCGGCGGAATAAATTTAATAATCAACAAAAGTAAAGGAGAGGTTATTTGTAGAGATTGCGGATTAGTTATTGAAGAAAAAATGATTGATTTTGGTCAAGAATGGAGAGAATTTGACCATGAACAAGCAGACAGGATGCGTAGAACAGGCGCACCCATGAGCTTCACCAAATTCGACAAAGGATTAGGAACAGACATCGGTCAAAAAGGAGACATCTACAAGTTAGACAGCAAAGAAAGAAACAAATTCTTCAGACTAAGAAAATGGCAATACAGAGTAAGCACAGCAATTGAAAGAAACCTAAAGCTAGCATTAGCAGAATTAAGGAGAGTATCTTCATACTTAAAACTGCCTAAATCAGTAGAAGAAGAAGCAGCAAGAGTTTATACCATGTCAGTACAAAGAGGGCTTGTACGCGGTAGATCAATGGAATCAGTAGTAGCAGGCGCATTATACGCAGCATGTAGAAGGCATGAAGTACCAAGAACACTAGATGAACTATCAGAAGCAAGCGGGATTGACAAGAAAGAAATTGGAAGAACATACAGATTTGTAACAAGAGAATTAGGAATAAGAATCTTGCCAAGCAATCCAGTAGATTACATTCCAAGATTTGCAAGCGCACTAAAGTTAACTCCAGACACCCAAAGCAGGGCAGTAGAAATATTAGAAAGAGCACAAAACTCTGAGCTAACATCTGGAAGAGGCCCTACAGGTATAGCTGCAGCATCATTATATGTAGCAGCATTAATAAACAGTGAGAAAAAAACTCAAAGAGAAGTTGCAGATATAGCGGGTGTAACAGAAGTAACAATCAGGAACAGATACAAAGAATTACTAAAAAAATTAGACTTAAAAGACGAAATTAAAAGAAAAGAATAATCTAGCATGTAGCTTACTCAAATAGAACATTTTTTAAAAAATAAAATTCTATTTTTATGTATGATCAAGAAAGCTATTATTTCTTCTATAAAAAATTTAAAACTGACACTATTTTGGCCAGCAGCTTTAAACTATCTGTCACAAGCAATGTTTGGATTATTATTCTTATGGACTACTGGTATTGGTAAAGAATTATTAAACACACCATTACCCTTCGGGCATAAACTAATATTACAAACAGTTCATGAGACTCAAATTCTTATGCACAACAACCTTGTAA
>JBBSWJ010000026.1:0-2101 GCA_038046345.1 Nanobdellota archaeon
CACTTCCAGAAAGTTCAGTTTTAGCAATAGGAATTACTACCCTTTGTAACTCTTGCTCCAAATTCCCATCATTCACCCCTAAAAAACAATCCGGAATCCTAAAACGAGTCATGATAACTCCTTATACAATTTCATTGTAGCATTCACCATCATCTGAGAAAGATCATCGCCAGTTCTCACAAAAAATACTTGTTTCCCCCATGAAATTAAATCGTCAGTCATATTAGTTTTATTGCCTAATTGTAAATGGGCAAAGTATACTCTGTCCAATAATTCTTTGATAGCTAATCTTTCTGAGCCCCAATTCGCTACTTCCCCATCTGAAATAGAAAGCACAAAACTTTCTTTTTCTTGTAATATTTCCTTCAATATTGTGGCATCTATATTGGTAGATCCCCACTCAGGATGCAACTGAAATCTTCGAACACGATCAAGCTCACTAAAACTTCCTTCTTCATAACGAGTTTGAGAGGAAAACAAGGCAACTCCATGACGAATATATTGTGCAATTCCTTGCTCAACTAAAAAATTAATTATTCCATATGAGCCAAGAAGGCCAAAATGATACTTACTTTTTGAGCCCCAAGGAATAAAACTAGTACTTCCCACATTCACTGGATTTCCAGATGTATCATGCTCATTTTTTGTGTTGTATCTCATACTTCCAGAATTATCTAATTGAATCAAATTAAAATTAGGAAAACTTCTACGTTGAATTTTATGTCTGGCTTTAATTACTAACGGGCGCCGTGGAACACCAAATGTGATACCCTCATCATGTAATATTAACTTAGAAAGTTTAATCTTTAATGGATCATCCACTCCCCCATCAAATGGCCTGTATGTTAAAGTACCAATTGGTAATGTTTGCTCTCTGGTCATCGCTTCAACTTGTATAGGGATACTTCGAGCAAGACGCTGATATAATGCATCTAACTGCTCAAATTCTGTAATGTTCGGAGAAAGTTTATCTCCTGACTCAAATCGCCCAGACGCAATAGCTTCTTTCCCGCTTTTTGTACTTGCTTTTTCCTCAACACCATTACCAGCACTCGTATTGCTAGTAAACGCGGATAATCGTTCTGTTGGTAATTCTTCTAGCAATGAAGCAAGAATGTTCGTAAATGTTTGCGCCATGAGTGGCCATTGACTTTTCTCAAATAATGCACGTGTATCTTGAATGTTTTCGGTTAATTGCAACTCTTTAATGACTTGGCTTACAGCATGATCTACTTTTTCTGAATTTTTGTAATGCCTCTTAAGCAATGCATGGTCTATTGAATCACCCCACAAGTACATGTTTAGTTTAACAAAAGCTTCATAAAACGGACTAAAACCTTGACTTTCTGTGAGTATTCCTTCCCAATCCCAAAATAATACTTGACCAGAAAAATCACCATTAAACTCTTTGCATCGTGGATTGATAATCATATCCTCAAAACTATTTGTTACATAACCTGCATGAACTTGTTTATCATCCGAAATGGCAGCCTTTACTGCTTCCAAGATTTTATCATGATGATACTCATCAAACGGACACCCCCTGCCAGAATTATATGGCAGTTCCCAGTGTGCTACCTCATGAAGACCTCCAATATGCATTACCACTGTTTCTAATCCATCTTTAATACTCTTTTTTCTTGCATATGCTTTTTGCCTACGATCATGAATTGGATTCCAGTCTTTTCGTACTGTTACCTCAATGTCCCAGCTTGTTGGAGTAATATGCGCCGTGACAGGGTGTTCTTGGTTATCATATGCTTGAACAGTTACTCTACCACTAACTAATCCAGTTCTCTGTTTTTGCAATCGTAACTTTTGTTCTATTTCATTAAGTCTCATTTTTGAACCTTTATTTTTGAACCACCCGCGCCCACCCACGAGCAGGCCCATCGCCACAGTCCCTGACGTCGGCATAGACGTCGAAGCCGTCGCCGCTCGAACCCAACAGCAAAACCCGTCGTCGCTCTTTTACCTGCACACCCCGCCGATACAAGTACGAACGCTTTCCGCCAGATAATCCCTTAAAAACTTCATCCACAACATTAGCATTTGCATCAGATAATAATCGTGCCACCTCATCTTTATCAGCAAGCTCACT
>JBBSWJ010000027.1:0-8699 GCA_038046345.1 Nanobdellota archaeon
CTAACGGAGATATAGCATTCCACTTTGATTTGTGCATTTGTTTGCCATGAGGATCAAGTACAAATCCATTTATCATTACGTCCTTCCATGGTAGCTTATCTTCATGTAATAATGATTTTACCACTGTATTAAACAACCAGAATGTTATAATGTCATGCCCATTATTACGCAGCGACATCGGAGAGATCTTGTTATACATAGACTTATTACTACCCCATTTTGTTGCTATCATCGGGGTTAATGATGATGTTGCCCATGTATCCAGCACATCTTTTTCAGGTTCAAACCCATTACTACCGCATGAACAAGTTTTTTTAGGTTTATCAGTTGTAGGATCAACTGGCAAATCTTTTTCATCTGCAAGCATCACCTTACCGCATTTTTTACAATACCACACCGGAAAAGGTACTCCAAAAAATCTCTGCCTGGATATACACCAATCCCATTGTAATCCTTTTACCCAATTTTCATAACGTACTTGCATGAATTTTGGATGCCAATTAAGTTTATTTCCTGCGTCCAAAAAATAATCTTTCAAATCAAGATATCTGATAAACCATTGTGTTGTGGCAATGTATTCAACTTCTGTTCCGCATCTCTCATGAACATTTAGTACATGGTCTATTGACTCTACCTTAATTAGCATACCTTCTTTTTTTAAATCTTCAATTATTAACTTCCTTGCTTCTTTTAATGTCATACCATTATACTTTCCGCAACGCTCATTTAGTGTTCCATTTCTATTGATTATACTTATAGGCGCTGTATTATGCCTGGCAACCCATTCAATATCATCTAGTCCACCATAAGTACAAAAATAAGCAGTGCCAGTTCCAAACTCTGTTTTTACTGAAACATCATGTGTTATTTCTACTGTGTTATTCAATAAAGGGAGTGTTACTTTTTTTCCTATTAACTTCTTGCCTAAGAAAGGTTGTCCAAATTTTATCAGATTCCATTCATCTTTAAATTTATCAAATGCCTCTTCAGATAACACCCATATTTCTCTGTCTTTTTTAGCAAAGATGTATGCCCCCTCTTTTTTAACGCTGTAACCTACATTTGCTGGAAACAATTCGGGTCGTGTTGTTGCAAAAATAATGTAAGAACCATCTTCAAGTTTAGCTTTGATGTAATTAAAAGTAGACTTATCTTGTTTGTCTTCCATTTCTACTTGAGCTATTGCGGTTTGGCATTGAGTACACCAGATTGTTGGCGCTTCTTTTCTGTATTCTCTGCCTTTTACATAAAGATCAATGAATGATTTTTGAGATATTTTTATTACATCTGGCGCTATTGTTCTATACGCAGTATCCCAGTCAGGAGATATACCTAATGCTGCCCAGTCCTTTTGTAGTTCCTCTTCAGATTCTTTTGTTTCTTTAAGGCACAAGCTGATAAACTCTGGTCTTAACATTTTTTCTCCGTTTATCCTTAACTTTTTTTCAACGAATCTTTCTGTTGCTAATCCATTATCATCAAATCCCCATGGATAAAATACATTGAATCCCCTCATCCTTCTATATCGCATTATAAAATCTGCCTGTGAATATGCTAATGCATGCCCCATATGCATTGTTCCTGAAACTGTTGGTGGTGGTGTATCACAAGAATAAATTGGTTTTTTGCTGTTTATATCAAATTTATAAATCTTATTTTTTTCCCAAAACTCTCTAAGCTTCTTTTCCGATTCTTTAAAGTTATAATTATTTTCCATTGCTTCTGATAGTTTATTAAATATTTAAAAACATTGCGGGCTGTAAATCACAGAATAATCCTACCATGTTATAACATTAGTGGCAAACTTTATATAGCAATCTTAGATGAAGGATTGTATGGGGCGGTAGTTCAATCTGGGAGAACACACGACTGAAGCTCGTGATGTTGGGGGTTCAAATTAACATTTTCTTGATTGAAGTGTTATGACATTCCCCCCCGCCCCACTTATCTTTTAGGAACATTTAAATAATAATAGAATTCTTTATTGTTACGAGGTGTAAAGTTTTTGGGAAGAAATAAATCCAAACAAAAAAAAGGGACTATTGAACTTTCTATCACAACAATAGTTGTTGTATTCATAGGGATTGTATTACTAATCTTAGGCGTCAGCTTTGTTCAGAATGTTTTTAGTAAAATTGATACCACTGCTGAAAAATCTTTTGATCAGCTTGACACTTTTGTTGAACAGTTAGGTATTGAAGGCAGTTTTTCTGCACCATCAAATATTGAAGTTGAACAAGGTGAATCAAAAATATTTAAGATAATTGTTGGGCACGATGGTCTTGTCCCCAGCCCTTCAACATTTGTTGTTTCGCTAAAACGTACACAAGGAGAAGCTGGTACTGCTACTGAAGCCCAGGTAAAAGCTAAGATTATTGACGATACTCAAAAATCAATTAAGTCTGGTCAGCAGATTAATTTTCCAGTGCAGGTTATTGCAACAAAAGATGCTCTTCTTGCGGTTGATGGAAGTTATCCTTCATATAGCATTGATGTTAAAGTCTTAGGCCAATCAGAAAGTTATGAAAGCGGCGCTTTTCAAATTGCTGTAGTCCCAAGCAGCGGGGTGTTTGGCGGTTTGTTTGGTTAAGTTTTTATAGTATATTGTTTGTACCATCTAATGCGTTCATTAACTGCTTTGGACTTGTACTTTTTAAGAAAGGAGTTTATCCACTTAATTGGTAGTCGCCTTGATAAAGTTTACCAACCTTCTAACAAAGAGCTTATCCTCCAGCTCCATAAAGATGGTAAGCATATTCTTAAGATACTTATCGGGCAGGCAATTTTTTTATCGTCTGAGAAATCTGCTGGAGAGCAATTAACTTTTGCAAAATTTTTAAGAAAACAATTAAAAAACTCCAAACTAATTGATATTGCACAGAATAACTTTGAGAGGATCTTAGAACTTCACTTTTCTGGAAAAGATTCAAAAATCTTAATCGTCGAGTTATTTAGCAAGGGAAACATCATTCTTTGTGATAAAGATTATAATATTATTGCACCATTCTTGAAACAACAATGGAAAGATCGAAGTATAAAAGCAAAGTCAAAGTATAGCTACCCGCCACTACAACATTCTGATGTTATAACAATAACCCTCCCTAAACTAAAATCACTTCTCAAACATTCAGACAAAGATTCTATTGTAAAATCTCTTGCAATTGATCTAGGTCTTGGAGGTGTTTACGCAGAAGAGATTTGCTTTCGTGCCAAATTAAATAAAAATTCAAAAGAAGTTAATGATAAACATTCAACTGCGATTTTCTCAGCAATAAAAGATATTAGGTCCCAAGACTTATCCCCTGTTAAATCAGGTCAAGATACTTTCCCATTTGTTTTACTGTCTAAGGATTGTATACCGATTGATTCCTTTAGTGGTGCTTTAGATGCATTGTATTCTTATGATCCATCCATAGAAAATGATCAAAAAAAACTTTTAAAGGTAATTAAGAAACAAGAAAAATACTTAGAACAGCTCAAAGAAGATATTGAAATTGAACGTGAAAAAGGAAATATTATATATCAAAATTATGAACTAATAACAAATATTTTGTCCACGCCTAGAAACAAGTTAGAGCAGTTTCATCAAATTAAAAAAATTAATGCAAAGAAACAAGAGGTGGAATTAGAATTATGAAGGTCTATAACACACTTACAAGGAAAAAGGAAGAAATTAAAGAAAAAAAGTTAAAAGCTTTTGTTTGCGGGATTACATGTTATGATTATGCTCACATTGGTCATGCAAGAAGCTATATTTGTTTTGATGTTATTATCAAATTTCTAAGATATCTTGGTAAAGATGTGTTCTATTTACAGAACATCACTGATATTGATGATAAAATAATTGAGCGTGCAGATAAATCTAAACAACCTTGGGATAGCATCTCAAAGGAGTTTGCCAAAGCTTATCTTGATGACATGAAAACTCTTGGTGTTGATTCAGTTGACAAATATGTTCTTGCTACTAAATACATAAAAAATATTAAAAGTCAAGTACAAAGGTTATTAGATATTGGTGTAGCCTACAAGCTGGATGATGGTATTTATTTTGAAATCAATAAATTTCCAGATTACGGAAAACTATCTCATCAATACCAAAAAGACATGAAATCTGGAGTACGTGTTGAGATTAATAAACAAAAAAAACATCATGGGGATTTTGTCTTATGGAAGTTCAGAAAACAGAATGAACCTTTCTGGCCTGCAAAGTTTGGATCTGGCCGTCCAGGATGGCATATTGAAGACACTGCTATCACAGAACAGGAATTTGGACCACAATACGATCTTCATGGTGGGGGTTTAGATTTAATTTTCCCGCATCATGAATCAGAAATTGCTCAGATGGAAAGCATATCAGGCAGGGCGCCTTTAGTTAAATATTGGTTACATAATGGTTTTGTATTAGTTGATAACGTAAAAATGAGCAAATCTCTTGGAAACTTCTGGACAATAAGAGATGTTTTAAAAGAATTCTCACCTCGTGCTGTAAGACATTATTGTTTGAGTGTTCATTATCATGCGCCTATTAATTACTCTAAAGAATCATTACAACATTCAGAGAATACGATTAAACGCCTTGATGATTTTGTTTCAAGAGTTCGCTCTGCCAATGGTAAAATCTCTAATGTTAAACCACTGATTCAAAAAACTGAAAAAGCATTTACTAGTTCAATGGAAAATGACTTTGATACTTCCGGAGCGCTAAGCAGCTTGTTTGGTCTTATCCATGACATCAATAAATTAGTTGATGAGAGTAAGCTAAGTAAAAAGAATGCACAGGATGTTATCAGTTTTATAAAAGAAATCAATACTGTTCTTGGTATATTCAGGCTAAAAGAAGATACTTTATCAAAAAATGTAAGAACCCTCATAAAACAACGTGAAACTGCAAGGAACAACAAAGATTTTGCTCTAGCTGATAAAATAAGAGAAAAATTAAAGGGTCTTGGTATTATCCTTGAAGATACAAAAGAAGGAATTCGTTGGAAGAAACTATGACAAAAATAACTATTGATCTGACTAAAACCATAGAAGCTAATGCAGAAGTATATTACGAAAAAGCTAAACGATCTAAAAGAAAAATCCCTGGCGTTGAAAACGCATTGCAGAATTTAAATAAAAAATTGCTTACACTAAAACCAAAACCGAGGGTTGAAAAAAAAACAAGGAGCAAAAAATGGTTTGAAAAATTTAAATGGTTTATATCTTCAGAAGGCTTATTGGTTATTGGCGGGCGTGATGCTACAACAAATGATATTATTATAAAAAAATACACTGAGACAGATGATCTTGTCTTCCATACTGAACTACCAGGAAGCCCATTTGTTGTTATTAAAGCCGATAAAAAAACAATTGGTAATTCATCTAAAGAAGAAGCTGCCCTTTTTTGTGCTTCGCATTCCCGTGCTTGGTCTGAAAATAGGGCTACTGCTAATGTTTATTCTGTTAATTCAGATCAAATAAAAAAAGAGCTTGGATTGCCTAAGGGCACTTTTATGATTTATGGTAAACGCACTTATTTTACACCTAAACTAGAACTGGCCGCTTGTAAGTTTAACGATACTGTTATGATTGGTCCTGAAAATGCTATCAAAACACATTCAGAGAATTATTATATCATAACACTTGGTGACGATAAAAAATCAGACATAGCTAAAAAACTTAAAAAACTATTAGACACGGATATCAATGAAATTATGCAAGCTTTACCTCCAGGGGATGCTAAAGTTAAGATAAAATAATAACTAACCGGTTTTAACTATTTATCTCCATAAAAGTTAATACTAACCGGGAATTTGGTTGATTGTGCTTCTTCACCTTCTTCTTTGATAGGTTCAGAGGGTTTTTCTATGGAATAATATTTAACCATGCTTAAGAAATCTCCTTCGTAATATCTTGCCACCAGATAAAAACAATGCACAAGATCTTGACCTCTTGCAGTTCCAAGAGATTTTTTTCCTTTCAGTTCATCTTCAGTTATTAGTATTAAACTTCTAAGATCAAACGTTCTTCCTATGTATTGTTCTAGTGACATCCAACTCAACAGAAATTATATTTTTTAAACTTTTTCTCTGTGGTTTGCTTAGGTCATAAACTAAACAAACAGAAACCTTTTTAACCATTAAATTGTAAGCATTCTCCTAATACTTGGCATATCTACTAAAAAATGAAAATCAAAGATAAGAACCCAAACGAACTCATTGAAAAAGCTTCAAAAGAGCTACAATCAGTTATTAAAGCACCTGAATGGACTTTGTTTACTAAAACAGGAACTGGAAAAGATCGTGTTCCGGCTAGAACGGACTGGTATCATATCCGCAGTGCTGCAGTTTTAAGAAAAATTTACATTGATGGCCCAATTGGTGTATCTAAATTGCGCAATAAGTTCGGTACTAGAAAAAATCGTGGTACTAAACCAGAACAATTTAAACAAGCTGGTGGTAAGATTATCCGTACTATTCTTCAACAGCTTGAAAAAGCTAATTTCATCACAAAAGCGGAAAAAGGAGTTCATAAAGGTAGGATCATCACCACTAAGGGTAAGTCATTCCTTGACAAGATCAAATGATTGGAATAGAGGATATTCGTAAAAAAAAAATGGAAGACATTCAGCAACAAATATCGGAACAACAAGAATTACAGCAACAGATTCAAAGCATTGAGAATCTTTCAAAAAGCTGGTTAACAAAAGAAGCATTGGAACGATTTGGTAATTTAAAGCAGGCACATGAACAGACCGCATTTCAATTTGCTCTTATAATTGCAAAGATGGTTCAAAATAATCAGATAAAAGAAAAAGTGGATGACAAGACTATGCGTGAAATATTAATTCAAATGCAACCTGAAAAAAGAGACACAAAGATTAGGAGAATTTAATGGCAATTAAATACTTTGGTAAAAAGAAACGTATGGCCAAACGCCGTTCTCAAACAAAGTGGGCACCATTTTGGACTGTCCCAAAGATTTATGGAAGGGGCAGGAAAGTCCATCCGGGGCGGCATACAGCAATAAAGAGAAACTGGAAAAGAAAAAAGACAAGAGTTTAGTATGGCAGAAAATATTGAAAGAAAATATATCATCCCATTGCGTAGGGAGTTTATGAAAGGTAAAAAGTACAAGAGAACATCTAAAGCTGTTAGTGCATTAAGAATATTTGTAAAGAAGCATATGAAAGTTGATAATGTTAAAATTCTTAAAGAATTAAATGAAAAAATGCATTCACGTGGTAGAAAAAATCCACCACATAAAATAGAAGTAATTGTCAGGAAAGTAGTTGAAAAAGACAGCAATATTGCTTTTGTAAATTTGCCAAATGCTCCACTCGAAATAAAAAAGAAGATTATTGAAAAACAGTCTATTGCAGATAAGGTTAAATCAACTGTTGGAATAAAGTCTGAAGAAGCAAAACCAGCTGTTGAAGAAAAGAGAAAAATCTTAGAGCATTCAAAACAACCTGAAAAAAAAGTAAAAATTGGTAGTCAACCTAAAAAGTCAGCTCGTGATTCACCAAAAGCAACAAAAATTATTCCACAAAGTGGTAAATGAACCTTCCTTTTGAAGAGCTAGACAGAACTATTAAGATA
This sequence comes from Nanobdellota archaeon, assembly GCA_038046345.1. Classification (GTDB taxonomy): domain Archaea; phylum Nanobdellota; class Nanobdellia; order SCGC-AAA011-G17; family JACPNG01; genus JBBSWJ01. Next base: position 7,584 of record JBBSWJ010000027.1, read on the forward strand.
AAACAAAAGGTAGCAGTATCAAAAGAATTTGGTTTTTTTCCTGAAGATCGTAAGATTGAAGAATTATTAAATTGTGGAATGATCTGCCTAAATAAACCTCAAGGTCCAACTTCACATCAGGTAATAGATTACATTAAAAAGATATTAAACATTCCTAAAGCTGGGCATACCGGAACTTTAGACCCTCACGTATCTGGGGTGTTGCCAATCGCTTTAAACAATGCTACAAAGATCACACAGGCTTTGCTTCCTGCTGAAAAAGAATACGTGGCTTTAATGTATCTTCACTCGGACATTCCTGAAGAAAAAATAAAAAATGAACTTCAAAAGTACACTGGAACCATTAACCAGCTTCCGCCTGTTAGATCTGCTGTTAAACGTCAATTACGCCAGAGAAATGTTTATTACATTGATGTTTTAGAAATAAAAGGCCGCCATGTTTTGTTTAAGATTGGCTGTCAAGGTGGCACTTATGTTAGAAAGTATATTCATGATTTTGGAAAAATATTAAACACTGACGCACATATGAAAGAACTTGTACGAACAAAAGTTGGTTTTTTTTCCAGCAAAGAATGGTGCTCATTACATGATCTAAAAGATGCATTTACTTTTTATCAAAATGGTGATTCTACACATCTTAAAAAATTATTATTACCAATTGAAGCTGGGGTAAGGCATTTGCCAAAAGTTTATGTTCTTGATTCAGCTATCTGCAACCTATGCCACGGTTCTCCGCTCTATGTTGGTGGTGTTTCAAAAGTTGAAGCTTGTGTTGAAACAGGTTTACTTGTTGCTGTTATGTCTTTAAAGAATGAACTTGTATGTTTAGGTATATCCATGCTAACATCTTCTGAAATAAAAAACAACAAAAAAGGTGTTGCAGTTAAAACAACAAAAGTATTTATGAATATTGGAATTTATCCTGGTAATGCATAAATAAAATTCAATTAACCCTGATATCTAATTGTTGGGCACGGGTCAAACTGACAGCTTAATATTGGATTTCTTCTCACATATTTCAAATTAGGGCATAGTCTCACATCATCTTGGCATTTCTTTGTACAAGCAAAAAACTTACAGTCATTACGAGGATCTCTGCCAACAGTGCTGCCATCA
>JBBSWJ010000027.1:8799-18327 GCA_038046345.1 Nanobdellota archaeon
GGATCTCTGCCAACAGTGCTGCCATCAGGACAAGTAAAAACATCCTGAGTACAAACTCTCACAGGGGGCAATATTACTTCAGGTATGGGACAAGCAAAAAACTTACAGTCATTACGAGGATCTCTGCCAACAGTGCTGCCATCAGGACAAGTAAAAACATCCTGAGTACAAAATAATGGTCCTTCTATTAATAATCTCTTGCCTATTTCAAACCATTCTTTTGCTAATAAAGTTATTTTATCATTAGCATTTTGTATTGCTGCTTCATCCCTGCTTTGTATTGCTTGCAACAACACCACCCGCATATAATATATTTCTTTCTTTTTAGCATTGAGTTCGTTTGTATTATATCCGTTCTCTTCAAACCAATCAATAAAATTTTCTCCAATTATTAACTGTAAATCAAAAACTTCCATTGAATTTGTTTCTCTTATATCCCAGAATTCTTCATTTAATCTGTTTATTTCCGGTCCATTCTCAAGTATTCTTACTGCTACAATTGAAGTTAATCTAGCTTGATTCCCACCACCACTATTAAGCCTGGATACTAGCTCAGATTTAAACGCATTTACCAATGCTTTTGATTCATCAACTAACTCACCCATTTCAAGGTGTGTATCTGTAGTCTCATCACGAATATTCGTTATACTTTCTTTGTAAGAATTCTCTAGTTCATTTAATGTTATAGTAGACTGACCAAGTGTTTGGATATAACCTCTAGCTGCATCCATTGATACAACAATTGGCAGGTTAATTCGCTCAACATTTGCTTTTCTTATTTCTAACTGCTTTTCTATTATTTGCTCATGATTTGTTAGTGCAGCTACTCCTGTTATCAGCAGTAACACAGCTAATATTAAAAAGCTAACTCTCATCTATTACCACTCCAAGTTCGTCTATTTCTGCTGCATCAAACTCAGGAAATTCTGGTGGCTCATCCGCCCCAGTTGTAGGCTCAGTAGATTTATCAGTATCATATGTAACAGTATCATCTTTTGATTGTTCATCCTTACTAACTTGACAGCCAACTAACAATACTAACATCAAAACCAAAATTAAAAATATTTTTTGTTTCATGTGGATAATAATTTTATACCATCCTAATAAACCTTTCGAACACTTCTAGTTGATTTGAAGTAATAGTAGAAAACTAACCAACATTCTAAAGAATTAATTAGCTATCACAATTAAAGCTCATTTAATCACAAACATGATGCACTAACCAGCATTCTACTTCATTTTTTACGGTGACAAATTTTGTTAAAAAGTTAATAAACTCACTCGCACTAATTTGTCCTGTTAGTTTCTGGTCGTAGCTTACTTTCATAAAATCTACTTTATTATAACACGCAAATTCTTTCACGTTCATAAATCTTTTGAGATTGTTGCTTATTGTATACCTATCCCCATTTTTAATGAAAATACCTTTCTCAGAAAGATTATTAACTGCGTCATAAACTTCTGAAAACTGTAATTCTGATTGTGAAAATAATTCAGCCGGATTAAATGTTCCATATTTCAGCGCAAGCTCAAATACCTTCTGATGATTTTTTGAGAGTTGCAGTTTAGGTATTACTAATTGCTGTCCGCTTGCATTGTCTACATCATTTACTAATTCGTGATTGGTTAGATTTAACAACAACGGAAAATCTTCACCTCCTTGGCTGGCTAATATTGATAAACATGGTATTAATACTGTTTTAGGCTGGCTTCCATGCAATATTTTCATATCTTGTAATGATACATTAGGGGTTATTACCGGTAATATTTCACCTTCATATTGTTCTATTTCCATTATTTCTTCTGTATGCTCATTATCTATCAACGCACTCACGCTATCGCCGCCATGTTTACTCTTTCTTGGTCGTATATCCACAAATAATGGCAAGTCTGCTACGCCTATTACCATTGCTGTTCCTACTGGGATATTCCTGATCTCCTTTTCAGTTTCTAATGTTAATCCTTCAACCGAATTGGATATTGCTTTTAGGTCATGCGGATTAGTCATTTTTAGTATTATTTGTATACTGGCTTGAGATATTACATTTTTTTCTACTCTGCTTGGTCTTTGTGATATTATTACCATACTGATCCCAAACTTTCTTCCTTCACTTGCAATTTGACGGATAATCTTAGATGACTTTGACTCACCAAATGTTCTTTCAGGGCAATAATTTTGTGCTTCTTCCAAGACAAAAAAGAATGGCGGTATTTTTTCTTTTTTTCTTGCATCAAATAAATCTTTTGCTAATTTGTATACTATTAACTCTTGCACATCTGATGAAACTCCTTTTAAGTTTACAATGCTTGCTATTCCGGGTTGTATTAACTCTGACAGTTTAGTTGGAGCTTCTGAAAACAGTTTCAAATTTTGTAAGTACTCAATTATATTGATCACACTAAATTTAACAATTGATTCTTCTGTTTCTAATGCTGCTATTAGCTGATCAAAACTTATTGATCCTGCCATATTCTTTAAAGCACTGTACACTACTGACTGTTGCGCAGCTGATAACTTCATGGGTAATATATGCATTAATTCATGGGTGGTTATATTTTTACTGTTTAGTTTTAACTCTTTTGCAGTTGGTATGCCTTCTGTGCTTGGAGCGTATTCTTGGATATAATAACCCTTAGGAGCTACACCAAATTTACTCAATGCCTCTTCAGCTATTTTGTTTGGTATTTTAAGCGTGTGATATTCTCCATGAGGATCCAATATTAATATAGGTATACCTTTGTCAAGTATTTCTTCTAACAACACCCCAGTACAATAACTTTTACCGCTGCCAGTGCGTGCAAGTATTGTAGTATGTCTTGTGAGTATTTTATTTAAATCTAAATAAACTTTTATTTTTTCCCGGCCATTTAAAACTCCTATATACGCTCCATTTTGGTTTTCAAGTCCAAGAGTTTCTTTAATAAACTCGTCGCTTGCTTGTTCTACAACATCTCCGGGTGATAGGGGTGTTTGCAATGGTTGTAGAATGTTTACATATCTTTTTCCTATAACCCCGCAATATGCAACGGTTTCGTTTGAGTCTCTTTCAAGTTCTAATATCTGTGCCAAAACTAAACCACCTTCATGAGAAACTTGAACATACTGGAATTTTTTAGCATTGCCTTCAACTAAAAACTTAAATGACAGTGTGCTTGTCTTTCCTGTTATTCTGCCTAGAGTCATTGATTTGATGGATTGACAGAATAACTTTATTAAATTATGTATATAGCAGAAGATATGGTTGAAATAGTAAGAGTAACAAAGTCATCAGGCATTCCACTAATAGGCTGTATAGCTTTTGGAGTAATAGACAGAGGCACTAATCTCATTCAAGTACGGGCAACTTCAGTCTGTAACATGAATTGTTTATTTTGTTCTACAGATGCTGGTCCTTTTTCTAAATTTCATAAAACTAACTTTGTTGTTGATGTTGATTATTTGATAGAAGAAACAAAAAAAGTAGCAGAATATAAAGGAGAAAATACTAAAGTCTTTATTGACTCTGTTGGTGAGCCTACCACTTATCAGGATTTTATCACATTAGTAGAAGGCTTAAGCTCAATAAGCCAGATTTCAGAAATATCTATGATCACTAACGCTACTTTGCTCTCCAAAGAATTTATTAATCAACTAGAAAAGGCTGGGCTATCCCAGATAAATGTTAGTTTGCATACATTAAATGAAGAGCTTGGTAAATCCTTGTTTGGTTCTAATAATTACAACCTTAAAAAAATATTAACATTATTGGATTATATTTCAAAGTCTAAGATAAAGTTAATTATCACCCCTGTATTCCTTCCGAACATTAATGATACTGACATTGAAGACATATTAAAGTTATCAATTAAACTAGACTGTGAGATAGGCATTCAAAAGTACGAAGTTTATCCGTTTAGCAGAAAAATCAATAAAGTTCATAAACAAACTTATTGGAAGTTTTACGACAAGGTTAAGGATTGGGAAAAGGATTACAGTAAAAGGTTAAGGATAAAAAAAGAAGATTTTAGTATTATCAACACTAAACGTCTTCCATGCACCTTAAAAAAAGGTGAGAGGGTAAGCTTACTGATTAAATCTCCTGGCTGGTTCAATGGTCAAATGATTGGAGTTGCTAAAAACAGATGTGTTTCAGTAAATAATTGTAGAGCAAAGATTAATGATCGTATTAATGTAAAAATCATTGAAAATAAGAATAATATCTATGTTTCTACCACTATTTAACTATTATACAATGGTAAGCAACATTTTTATAAGAATATTTTTAACAATATAGTATGGCTAAATCAAAAAGAGGTTCGGGATTACCCTTATTGGGGAGAGTATCTTTTATAGGTGGTTTAGTGATTGCAATTCTAGCCGGATTGCTATTTCCAAGTAATACTACAGCAGTTACTATCCTAATACTTTTAGGCCTTGTAGTTGGGCTATTAAATGTTACAGATAGTGAAGCAACACATTTTTTAGTTGCAATAATTACTCTTCTTGTAGTAGAATCTTCACTTAACGCACTTCCACTTGTAGGGGACACGCTAGGAACAATGCTAAACATGTTAGTGGTGTTTATAGCACCAGCAGCAGTTCTTGTAGCAGTAAAACAACTATTAAGTTTAGCTAAAAACTAAACTTTTTTATTTTTTAATGACAATATTTTAATATTAGAAACTAAATCATTAAAACCATGGTCCAAAAGTATTTGTTGTTCTTCATAATTTTTGGATTTCTTGGATGGGGAATAGATACTATTTATCGTTCTATAAGATTAAATAAATACTCTCCAGGTACATTAATTCCTTACTTTGCAATAACTTTCGGAACTGGCGGTGCAGCACTTATCCTGTTATTTGAGTATGCACAGACAAGTTTACTAAACCACATAATTCTCGGCGGAATATTAGTCACACTAATTGAACTAATAAGCGGTATTATCAGCTATAATCTTCTCAATAAAAGGTTATGGGACTATTCAAAGAATAAATACAATTTTTTAGGACACATTGACCTGCTCCACACTTTTTATTGGTTTATCATGGCAGGGATTCTAAGGCTTATGCTCTCAATGTTTCCAAAACTCTTTTAAATCTTATTAAGACTTATCAAAAAATGATACAAGTACATGTATTTATCTTTGGTAAAGTGCAGGGTGTAGGTTTTCGTGCTGCAATCAAAAAACTTGCAGATGAGCTGCATATAGCTGGTTTCGTAAAAAATCTTACTTATGAAGACATAGAAGCAATATTTCAAGGCGATGAAGAATCAGTTAAGAAAATGATTGAATTCTGTAGGACTGGCCCTCCTGGTGCACAAGTAAATGATGTACAAGACAATGAACTAAAATTAGGTAAATTTGATGGATTTAAGATAGAAAAATGAAAAAATTTTTAGTCACAACACTCCCAGGTCTTGAAATATACTTAGCTAAAGAACTTCAAGACGCAGAAATTATTTACAACGGAAGGGTTAATACCAGCCATGCTGCAACCACATGCAGGTTAGGGATCTACATAATTGAAATTCATGCACAATTTAAGTTTAACAACTTTAACGACATCATTAGCAAAAACATAGATTTACCTTTCAACCAAGTAACTTGCAAACGTATGGGCGAACATCCATTCACTTCTCAAAATGTGCGTGATGCTTTTATGAAAAAGTCTACAGACTCAAACAACACATGTTTTATTGATATTATTGATGATCTCTGCACAATAGGATTGTTGATTAACAAAAAAAAGTTATCTTCAAGAAGCTATCACATGCACATTCATTCCGGATCAGTTCCGCCATTAATTGCCGCAGCTGCATTAGCTATCTCAGAATACACTCCAAAAAAAAGCCTATGCGATCCTTTTTGTCGTGATGGGGTTATATTAATTGAAGCTGGTATCTTAGGTGGAAAAGAACTTACCGGTATTGATAAAAAAAATAGCATTAGAAATGCAAAGATAAACGCAGAGGTAGCAGAGGTAAATATCAATCTTAATATTGGAGATTACAAAAACATGCCTTCCTGTGATCAGGTTGTTACAAAACCATTTGAGTTTACTTCAAAGGTTAAAGCAGATAAAACCGCTGGTAAACTTAAAGAATTTCTTATTATGACCCAAGTTAAACAAGTTGAGAGCTTAACATTAATCATGAATCATCCTGGAAAAATAAAAGATATTGCATTAGAATGTGGGTTTTTAGTAAAAAGGACTGCAGTGATTAGTTCAGGGCAGCTTCAATGGTACATAACCGTTTTACACCCAAAAACAGCCATTTTAGGCGTTTTTGATAAAAAGCTTTAAATACTAGGGGCAGATATACCACTATTAAAACTTAAGGAGAGTGATTATAATGACTGAATTATTGGTTGTAAGAAGCAAAGTAAAAGAAGCAACAAAGTTCAATGTTAGTGATAGCTTTGTTCAAGCATTAAGTGAAGATGTTAGAAAAGCTATTAAAAGAGCTGAAGAGCGTGCTAAAGCTAATGGTCGTTCGACATTAAAAGATAGGGACGCATAAAACAAAATATTTTTATTCTATTGTTTTCTTTTTATTTTATGAAGAGTAAAGGCAACCGCACTGAAAGAGAATTGTTTCATATGTTTTTTAACGCTGGTATGATTGCTGTGCGTGCTGCTGGTTCTGGTTCAACTCCGCTTCCTAGCCCGGATTTAGTTGTAGGCGGAAATGGAAAATATTATGCAATTGAATGTAAAGCTACAAAAGTTCCTTACAAATATTTTGATCAAGCTGAGCTAACACAACTAGAAACATTTGCAAATACATTTGGTGCTATTCCATTAATAGCATTACGATTTGATCGTGAAGAGTGGTTGTTCATTAAATCTTCTGATCTTGAAAAAACAAAAAATGGAAATTTTGGCATTTCACTTAAAAACGCCAAGATTAAAGGAATAACTTTTTCTGATCTTGTTAGGTGATTCTTATCTAAGATGTTTACTAATTTTCTTGACTCAAAATCTTAGGACCATATAACACCCCGCAAATTCTTAGTAGTAAAATTAAATCATTAAAACTTAAAGGTTTTTCAGCTAATCTTTGCTCAACCAACCGGTCAACTAGTCCAGTATGCTGCCTTACTCCATCCAGTCCTATTTCCCACCCCTTCTCTAGCTCGCTTATCCCTTTAGTACTAAATGTATCACTCTTGCAACCAGGAGTTGCACATATTGTATTTGGACCCTCATTAATATGATAACCTGAAACACACATCTTATATCCTTCGTTACTTCCCGCAGGATCTACTTTAGAGTTTGTTTCATAGCTTGTCATTTTTTTATTCCTCCATAATATGATATTATTCACAGTCAATTGGAGTTTATAAAATAATCTATTTTAACCACTAAAAAGTGACAACTATAACTACTAAAAAGTCTTAATCCCTTCAATAATAATCTCTAACTCTCCTTTATATATTTTTACATTTCCAATAACCTCAACATTAGACCCATCCCATACCTCTACTGGTAAACCATCAAAAGAAACAGCAAGGATCTTACCAGACGCATCACTAACAGTAACAAAGTAAACTTTACCCCTTTCATGAACAGAATCAACAATACCAGCTATTTTAACTTTAGACCCAACAATCTCATCAGAAATATCATTAATGTTCACAAGTTTAGGCTCCAAAACATAGCTCAGATATAGTAAGCCAGACATCCCAATTACAATTACAAGAATACTAACATGTTTAAGACGTTTTTCATCCATAGCTTACCAAAAGCCTTTTTAACTTAATTAGCCTTTACTAAAAAAACATGGATATTCAGACAAAACTATTGAAAATTCAACAGGTTGGAGAAGAAATACTAACAATTGATGAACTTAAAACTTTACTAGAAACTAACTCCCAACCAATTGCTTATGACGGATTCGAGCCATCAGGTAAGCTGCATATAGCACAAGGTACAATGAGGGCAATTAATGTTAACAAAATGATAAGCGCCGGTATAAAATTTAAAATGTTAGTTGCTGATATTTTTGGATGGATGAACAATAAGATGGGCGGGGACCTTGAAGCCATAAGGAAAGTAGGGGAATACCAGATAGAAGTATGGAAAGCATGTGGTATGAAAACAAGTAAAATAGAATTCGTATGGGCAAATAATAATATGGAAGACAAAGAATATTGGAAAAAAGTGATAAGGATAGCTAGAGAAAACACAGTGCAAAGAATCACAAGATGTGCGCAAATAATGGGAAGAACAGAAAAAGATATATTAAGCGCAGCACAAATATTTTATCCATGCATGCAATGTGCAGATATATTCCATCTAAAAGCAGATATCACCCAGTTGGGTATGGATCAAAGAAAAGTAAATATCTTGGCAAGAGAAGTAGCATTAAAAATTAATTGCAAAAAACCAGTGGTGGTAAGTCATCACATGCTGATGGGGCTCAAAGAACCAAGAATCAAAGACAACAGTGTTGAAGCAAAAATAGAAATGAAAATGAGCAAATCCCAGCCTGAAAGCGCCATATTCATGACAGACACAGAAGAAGAAGTAGAAGCCAAAATCAAAAAAGCATACTGCCCAGAAAAAAAAGTAGAGTTTAATCCGCTTTTGGAATATTACAAGTTTATCTTATTTGAAAAAAATAAGAGTATAAGGTTTGAAAGAGCTAAAAAATTTGGAGGAGACATTGAATTTGATAACTATGCAGACTTAGAAAACGCATACGTTAATGGTAGACTTCACCCATTAGACCTTAAACTCACTGCTGCAAAAGCGATAAATAAGCTGCTCGATCCAATAAGGTTACATTTTAAAAAAAATAACAAAGCCAAAAAATTGTTAGACTTCGTGAATAGTCAATCAATTACCAGGTAAGGGGATAACGGCGTTGCCCGAGTGGGCTGGCGAAGAGTTCACAATTTTGCCGATAATTATATAAACTATTTAGACATACACACAGCCATGACACAAAAATTCAACGTTATTATTGAGAAAGGAGAAGAAGGTTATCTCATCTCTGATGTAGTAGAACTTCCGGGATGTCACACTCAGGCCAAAAACTTGGATGAACTAATGAAAAGGACAAAAGAAGCTATTTCTCTTTATCTAAGTATGAAAAAACCTCAAGATGAAAGACCAAAATTTCTTGGTTTGCAACAAATCGAAATTGAGGCATAGGTATGACTAAATTACCTTTAATTTCTGCCAAAGATATGGCTAAAATTCTTAAAAAGCTTGGTTTTGATTTCAAACGTCAACAAGGAAGCCATATGTTTTTTGAACATCCTGATAGCAGAACTACAGTCATACCAAATCATCCAGGAGAAGATATTGACAGAGGGCTTCTTAATAAGATTGTTAAACACGATTTACAGTTAACAAGAGAGGAGTTTCTAAAGTACATTTAAAGGCAAAGTTGTGAATTTCGTATAACATCGGAATTATGCGAAGTTTGCGAAGCGAGGTGAAACAAATTTGGAGGAAACATTGAATTTGATAACTATGCAGACTTAGAAAACGCATACGTTAATGGTAGACTTCACCCATTAGACCTTAAACTCA
>JBBSWJ010000027.1:18427-34168 GCA_038046345.1 Nanobdellota archaeon
TAAACTCAACAACTGCAGTATATGGTAGTGGTGGATTAGTCACAGCGCTAGCATTAGCAGTTATAACAAAACGAATCGGAAAAAGACTAATGCGAAAATAGAACGCATAGTTCACCAAAAACACATAAGCTAATGACAAGGCTGAACACTGTTTCTATATATTTTCTGCTTAAAATTTTTAGTTTCGCACCAACAACATCATGTAAAAAACTTTAAAAATAGCTTAATTAGTGTTAATCCATGTCAATAGAAAGTTCTGATCCAAAACTCTATGAAATTAAACCATTGATAGATTTAGAAAGAGAAAACAGGCATCTTAGAAGGACAATCAGCTTACTACAAACAGAGCTGCAAAGAATAAATGACAGACCTGCAGTAGTAGCAGAAGTAAAAAGCATATACAAAAACAAAGCAATAATCAGAGTCCATAACGGAAATCAATTTGCAGTTAGCATAGGGAAAAAATTTGAAGATAAAATTAAAGTGCAAGATACAGTCTTAGCAGAACAGAGAAGTTTAACAATAATTGATATTATAGAAGAACACAAATCACATGATGTTGAAAAATTTGTGATCATAGAAAAACCTGACACCAAGTGGGAAGAGCTAGGTGGTTTACACGATCAGATAAGAGAACTAAAAGAGGTTGTTGAGCTTCCTCTAAAAAATCCAGAAATATTCAGAGAATTAGGAATAAAACCCCCAAAAGGAGTTATACTGCATGGACCAAGCGGTACTGGAAAAACAATGCTGGCAAAAGCTGTAGCAGCAAGTACAAATGCAACATTTATTGAGATAATAGCAAGCGAATTAAACCAAAAATTTATAGGGGAGGGAGCAAAACTTGTAAAAGATTTATTTGCTGTTGCAAGGGAAAAATCCCCAACTATAATCTTCATAGACGAGATAGATGCATTAGCTGGTGAAAGATTAGAAAACGCAACATCCGGGGAAAGAGAAGTACAAAGAACATTTATCCAATTTCTGGCAGAAATGGACGGATTCAAATCTTTGGATAATGTAAAGATAATAGCAGCAACAAATAGGATAGACACAATAGACCCAGCACTATTAAGACCTGGAAGATTTGATAGGCTAGTAGAGGTTGGAATGCCAAACAAAGAAGAGCGAGAGGAGATATTTAAAATACACACAGAAAACATGAACACAGAAAAGATTAGCTTATCTTCACTTGCAAAAAAAACAGAAGAATTTAGCGGGGCAGATATACAAGCAGTATGCACAGAAGCAGGTTACAATGCATTGCGTGACAACCGTAAAAAAATAATTTTTAAGGATTTTATTAACGCAATAAACAAATTAAACAATGAGATTGTAGATGAACATGTTAATATGTTTGGGTAAAAAGATATTTAAATTAATAATGATTTAATTAAGCATGCTACAAAATAGTTTTGTAAAAACAGTTGGCTTGCTATTCTTAATTATAGGTGTTTCTTTGTTCTTCTTCTCAATGGCCGCAGAACAGGTGGCAGACTTATTTCAAGACCATGAAGAATTTAAAATAAAGTTTGTTGATACATTATTAGACGACAACCATTACAAAAAATTATCAGAACAGTATAGAAACTTAGCTAAAAAACCGCCATCAAAAGAGGTATTAAGAGAAAGATTACTAAAAGATGAAAACAAGTTTTTTAGCAGTCTGCCTTCATCAGAAAAAATAAACCAAGATGCGTCACCAGTATTTTTAACAGCAATAGTGCTGATAACAGCAGGCTTAGCAGCAATACTATTAGGCAACCTAAAAGATATCATGAATGCATTTTATTACTTCAGTCTGGCTGGAACATTATCGGGAGCAATAGGTTTAGCATTGATGCTTAGCATTCCAACAATGGTATTCAATTCAATAGGTAACTCACTAGGTCTGCCATCAAAGGATTTATTATTCAAAGATATTTTACAAGAATTCATAAGAAGTAACACGATAATAGTTATTGTGGTCACAGGGGCATCTTTATTAGCATTCGCAATAATCCACTTTATTAAAAAATGAGATTGTTTATAGCAATATTGTTGCCAGAAGAAATAAAAAAGTATATCATAGAATTACAAACTAAATTTTCCTATGAAGATATAAGATTTGTAGAAAAAGATCAGCTGCACATTACTTTAAAGTTCCTTGGAGGTACAAATGAAAACATCAAAGAAAAATTAAGAAAGGTTAAGGCTAATCCTTTTGATTTAAACCTTACGCATCTTGGTGTGTTTCCCACCAAGAATAATCCAAGAGTATTATGGGCTGGGACTAGCAATGAATGTTTCCAATTAGTTGATAATATTCACAAAACAGTTAATCCACGTAGTTTAAACGACCAGTTCCATAGTCATATAACTATTGGTCGAATCAAAAAGATTAAAGATCCAAAAAAATTTAATAAACTATTAACCACAGACATTAAAAAAATAAAGTTTAAAGTTGACGAATTTTGTTTGATTGAAAGCAAGTTAAATCTTGATGGTGCTAAATATAAGCTAATTGAAAGATATAAGCTAGGATAATTAAGTTTATAATATTAAACAACCTCATTTCATTTTTATGCCAGACTACTTTAGCATTTTCTTTAAACGTGAGAAAGACAGAACATTAGTCCAAACCGTGCCTAGTATTATTATCCATAACGGAAGATGGAAAGATCTTGTAGACATGGCTGATAGTGTACTCGCGCACCACAGCACACCTAAAAGCCTAACAATTACATTGTTACGAACTGGCATAGAAGGACGTACCGGCGAGTATAATATTAATTTTGGTAAATTATTTGAATATTACCTCGCCTTTCCATGGCTAACAGCAGCTAGGGATTATCTAAGGGGGATTATTAAGCATGGTGTGAAATATATTCTTGTATCTGGTCCTTGTGATGATAGTAAAAGAGCCGGTGATGTATTACTAACTACTTTAGGGGATCGTGCTATGCTCACATTAGAAGGCAGAGTTGATGCTCTCGCAGAACTAGCAGATAAAAATCCAGGTAAGCTATGGACAATATCAATCTCACCAATAATTCCTGATAATCCTGAAGAACATAAACATGAAATGTATGCCCTCCAAGACCAACATGCCCCGTTTAATGATAAAGTAGTTTATGTTGATGCATCAGCATTTTTAAAAATTATAGACTCTCAATCACCTGCCTGATAACCTCAGCCCTCTTTTTACCAATTTTTCCAACTTTTTGTAAATCATCCTTAGATGCATTAAACACCTTTTCAACGGAACCAAAATAGCTAAGCATGTTGGATGCAAGTGTTGGTCCAACTCCAGGAAGGGATTCAATTACAAACTGTTGTTGTTCTTTCAATGTCAAAGGTTTTTTCTTATGCATTAATGATATATCCCTATGCGGTCCAGATAATCTTTTTGATATAACACCGATCAGTGCAGCAGTATCTCGCACATTTCTGGTATATAATATTGGAATCTTTAAGTCTATAGCAATTGCTGCAAGCATTCCACGAATTGCATTAGGATGAAACTTTCTCAAAGTATAAAAGTTCTGTGATCCTTCAATCACCAGTAATGGTAGTTCAAACTGTTCTTTAAGATCAATTAATTGTTTAATTAATCGCTTATCAATCACAGAATTTAAAAAGTCATTACGAGTTTTTTTCTCAATGCCAACTAGCTGGATTTTACCATCACTATTTTCTGTGCTTATAATAAAATCTGCAACAAGTAACGATTTAACCTCAACTTCTATATTAAGTTTAGCTAAATGAATAATAATCCCAGATGGTCTTTCACGGTAGTCAACAATTACTTTCATCAGAACTTTTCCAGAGTGTTGTCTTTTAAACTTTTCTTGATATCTTGAAGAACAGTAGACATTGTTTTTTCATCTTTGCGTGATTTCCAAAAAAATGCAGAATCACGAGTGTTCTTAGTTACAATATACACTATTCTTCCTGGTTTAATGCGTGCAACTCGCCCCGCACGTTGAATACGCCTAACTGCGGATGCAACATGGTCATAGAACATAGCAAGATCAAGTCCTTCGATGGATAAGCCTTCTTCCCCTATGCTTGTAGCAACAATCACATTATACTTGCCTGATTCTAATTGTTTAATTGTATTTATCTGCTGTTTTTGGGTGATCCCTTCTTTTTGTCCCATAAGTTTTACTGGTCTGGCACCATTGACTGACTCAGCAATTTTCACAAGAGAGTCAACAGTAGAACGATAATTAGCAAACACAATTGTTTTAGAGTTTGGATTTTGTAAAAATTGTTCAGATAACAAGTTCTTAAACACTATCATCTTAGGATGAACAACCCCTGCTTTAGTTAAAGACTGTAAGATGCTAATAGCTTCTAATATTGCTTTATCATCACAAACAGCCTTAGCAGCTTTAGAAGATTCATCTTTTAATTGATTTAGATAATTTAATGCTTGTTCAATCCCCTGTGTTTCTAATAATTCCATCGCGTAATCTACTTTTAGCGCTTGCGCAACCACTGATATTCCATAAAAAGCTGAGGCATTTTTTTTAATTATTTCTTGGCGTAGACGTATTTGAACTGCTAATAAATCTTTTTTGCTTGTAACTGAAGCTGGTTTTCTAAATCCAACTCTTGATAACTTTTTAACTTTCTCAACGTATACGTCATGCAATAATTTATGAATTTTTTTAATGTTATCGGGCAACTCAACTTCTATAAGATCATATTCTCTGGATTGAATATAATTTTTTACATCATCATCCTGATCAGTTCTGACTTCAACATCATCAATAAATAGATTAGTGCATATTTCGTTTATTTTCTCTTTTGTATGACCAGGAGAAGCAGTTAAAGCAAGTATATGCTTTGTTTTACATTGCGACTCCATGTAAGCTTTAGCAATTACTGTATTGGCAAACTTCATTCTTGATCTATGTGCTTCATCTATCACTAATAATGAAACATCATCCAAACTAATACGACTATTTTCCACATCTGACTGGATGGTTTGTGGTGTTGCAATAATTATTAGTCCAACGTCCCAAAATTTTTTTCTTACTTTAGGCTGCATGGCTCCTGTATAAATTATTATCCTTGAAGATGGTATCGTAGTGTGTTCAATAAAAGTGTTAACATGTTGCTGGCATAATGGTTTAGTTGGACTACAAATTAAAACTTTGGAGTTTGGAATATTATTAAGCCGGTCTATTGCTACCATTAAAGAGATTGCTGTTTTTCCAACACCCGTGGGCAGAACTACTAAAGTATTCTTTTTTATGCAAGTCTTGGAGATATTTTCTTGGTATGCTCTTGGCTTAAAATTTTTTATTGAAAACATGATCGGGGATTGCTACATAACTTTAAATAGTTTGTTTTTGAGAATTTGGAAATGTTACTTAAACTTTTAGGGGCCATAGATTTGATGACTGGGATATCAGTTGTATTAGTAAAGTTTGATATAAATATCTTTGCAACATTGTTCTTAGTTATATTTGCAATAAAATCTGTCATATTTATTACGAACCCTGCAAGTTGGATAGATATAATTGCTTTGATAATTTTTGTTTTAGTAATATTCGGAGTTTTTAATATAATTACATGGTTAGCTGTGATATGGGTTTTACAAAAAGGGATAGTTAGTTTGGTTGTTTAGATGTTATTATTCTTATTACCCTCCCTATATTATTATCATTCATAGCCTATGGATTTTTTAAGCTTAAGAGATGGACAATTAAATTACTTTTTATATTTTGTGCACTTGGAATTATCCTCACGCTTTTAGTATTACAGCCTTATAGGCATTTGCCTGACCTGTTACAAGGAGCTTACAAAGGATCATTCGGACCAGAAGACGATAGTTTATTAAATATTATACCGTTCTTATTTGTTATCCTAATTACTCAGGTACCATTTTTTCTCTGGTTGATTATCCCATTATTCATTTTAAGAGATGTAAACAAACATAAAAAAGAATTTGTTAATTAATACTTTTTATATTTGTAAAAGTAAATAAAAACAATTATCATTGCAAGTAACAATGCAATAAGGATTGAATAAATCACATTAAGATAAATAGCCAAAACAAATGTTACCCCTATAAAAATAGTCGCAAATATATACAGCGGAATTGAATTAAAAAATATTCTCCCGCCTTCAAGTCTAGGTAATGGTAATAGCTGGAAAGAAGCAAAGTATACGCAAATCTTGATAAATTGATCAAACATTCCATTTTGGTTTAATAACGAAGTAAACATCACCAATAATACGATAGCAAGAATACCAGATAATGCTATTTTAGCTTCTTCAAACCCTTCCATATGAACATATTGTCTTCCAGCTCTGTAATGCCTTTTTTCAGATTCTTGAAATGATGCTACTAATGGTAAAAAAAATGTACCCCTAGAAATAAAAGTTACAAAAAAGCTTATTATAGGTCCAATGTACAAGTTTTTTAGCTTAGACTTTTCAATAGCTTTGCCTCGATTTATATAAAATCTTTGAATGCACCATAGGCTAAAAGTAATTACAATAGAATATTTTTTAGCAACAATCTTTTGTGTTATAAAGTATGTTCCAAAAATAACACAAACAGAAAGGAATACAACTAAAATATTCTTAAAGTACTCTCCTGCTTGAAATGTTTCATTTCCGTCATTAAAACCAAAGATAAAAGTTAATAATAAAACAGCTAAAATCACGTGGTTTAATTCTTTTTTTGAAAATTCCATTGTTCTTGTTTTTCGATTAGTCTTATTATTTCATCCTCATGGCCTGCACCAACTACTGCAACAATACTATTATTAGCCTGCATAATTCTATATAAATTTTTTGCCATGTATTCATTTCTTTCAGATATAAGCACGCTGTAAACTGAGGGGTATCTTTCTTTGATTTTATTGGTAAGTTTTTCAATAAGCGCTTTATCGGGTACTTTATTTAGATTGATCTTAATCTTTTCTCTCTTTACTAATCCAATGATAATATCTTTAACAAACCTAAACTTTTCATGCCATGTAATACGCCTGGAAAGCTTCTTCATTGTAATTCTAACATCTTGATCGATCAGCACAAGTTCTGCCCCGATTTGTTTAGACGAATCCACTGCAGCTTTCATATCATCTCCAGGGGTTACATTAACAATCTTGCCTAATTTTTTTTCAAGATACGCTCCAATTAGATTGAATAAGAACCCGTTTAGTCCAAGTTGGCTTATGTCCCGAAGGCGTAATTTACGCTTTTCCTTGCTTAACAAAGAGTTTAGCCTTATAGGATCAAGCTCAATTGCCACAACATTAGGCTTGCTGGTTAATATAACTCTTCTTACTTCTTTTACTGATTCAATAGCTATATGAGACGTTCCAATTAATATTAGTTTTTTGTATTGTTGCATCAGCATAGAGAAATCTTTAAATACTTTAAAAGAGTTTCTGCCTTATGGTTCTTAAACTAAAACACGTGTCAGATATGTATGGCATGAGTGTCTTCACAGATGTTGGTGACTACTTTGGTGATATTGAAGAAGGGATATTACAAGAAAATAAAGTTTTTGGGTGGAGAGTAAAGGCAACAAAGGCGTCATTCCTTAACAAAGTGCTTGGTGGTGCAAAGGGAGTTATTGTCCCGCATCAGATGGTAAAAGCAATTGGGGATATTATGATCATCAACAAAGCAGCAATACCAAGTTACGAAGAAAAAGAAGAAGAATTAAAAGATTAGATAATTTTTTCTTACTATGCTCAGGTTAAAATAATAATAAAGTTTTTATACTATAAGATCCGCATATAGATAATGGCTTCACCATTAGAAAATGCAGTTCAATTCCTTAAGGACTTTGGTTTTTTTGATGTGGTTTTACCATTCTTATTTATTTTTGCCTTAGTTTTCGCAGTTTTAGAAAAAACAAAGATATTTGGAACAGTAAAAGAGGGCGACGAACAAAAACCATTGCAAAGAGTTAATGCAATGATTGCATTTGTAATTGCTTTATTCTTTGTTGCTGTGCCGTCCTTAGTACAAACAATAAAAATATCACTGCCACAGATTGCACTCTTGCTTATAGTTATTGTAACATTTTTAATGCTCATTGGCAGCTTAGCTACAGGAGCAAATCCATTAGACTTAACCGCAGACAGTTACAAATGGTGGAAAAGATTTTTGTATCTTATTATCTTATTAAGCGTCTCAGCAATATTCTTGAATAGTTTTGGATGGTTAGACCCAATATTAGACTATATAGTTGATGAATGGCAGGACACATTCATTGTTAGTATGGTATTTTTAATCATCATTGTTACCTCAATATTATATATAGTAGGCAAGGGAGAAGGTAAGAAAGAATAATATGGCAACAACTGAATTAGGCGGATTCATTAGAAACTTAGAAGAATTTGGGATTTATGAAGTGGCTTTACCATTTCTTTTGGTATTTACAATAATCTTTGCAATACTCCAAAAATCTAAAATACTGGGCGAAAGCGTAGATAAACACCCCATCAAGAATCTAAATGTAGTCATATCATTAGTAATGGCCTTTTTCTTTGTTAGAAATGAAAACCTAGTTACCATAGTAAACAGATTCCTGCCAAACGTAAGCTTATTCATGGTGGTTATATTAATGTTCTT
This sequence comes from Nanobdellota archaeon, assembly GCA_038046345.1. Lineage (GTDB taxonomy): Archaea > Nanobdellota > Nanobdellia > SCGC-AAA011-G17 > JACPNG01 > JBBSWJ01. The sequence goes on from JBBSWJ010000027.1 coordinate 27,017, forward strand.
ATTACTGATAGGCTTGGTATATGGCAGTGAGTACAAAGGACTGGGCGGGGCATTTTTGTTCATAGGCGCAATACTCTCAGTTGTATTTATAATCTGGAGCTTAAGCTCTGATTCGTTAGGCAAAAATAACACATTCAATCTTCCAAGATGGGCAACTGATATAAGCCCGGACACTAAAACGATTATTATAGTAATTGCAGTAATATTCTTACTTGTCTGGTGGCTTTCAAGAGACAATAGCGGAGGTTTCACCGCCCCTGACTGGTCAAAACCGGGTAGTTGGTATAATAAATAAAATGGCAATTCCGCTTGAATCCGCAATAAGTTTCACAGAGTCTATTAAACCAATATTTGTATTCATAATGGTTTGGTTGATAATTTATGGAACTCTAAGGGCTACAAAAGTATTATTCAATGGAGATGAAAGATTAAGCGCCTTATTAGCTTTTATTTTTGGAATACTTTTTATCTTGTTTCCAGGTTTAACTGAAGCAATAAGCATAGCAGTGCCATGGGTTGCGATATTAATAATGGTAATAATGTTCATAATCTTAATATTCATGTTTGCTGGAGTAAAAGGTGAGACCATAACAAAAAATATATTCCAGGAAAGCACATGGGTATGGGTTATTGTCCTTATTGTTATTGGTATATTCTTTGCAGCACTAAGCCAAGTGTATGGACCAATAATATCAACGCTATCTTCAGATCAAGCAGCTCAGCAGGGTTTAACATATGATGTGGCTAAGATAATATTTAATCCAAAATTATTAGGCTTCTTATTGATTATAGTTATAGCAAGTCAAACCGTAAAATTAATAGTACGCTGATCAAAATTTCTTTATCTTTTCTGTAACTTTATTTAATTCTTTAATATTAGATGTTAATGGTTCCATAATGTTTTGGAAGACTTTCTCAAGTGCTTTCATTTCTGTTGTCATATCCTGAACACCTTGAGAATACTCATCAACTTTTCCAAGTATTGCTCCCTGTAACATATCAAAACGTCTGCCTAGGCGGATTAATTCTTGTTTTACTGCTACAATATCGTCATTAACACGGGATCTCCAAATCTCTAGATCAGTCATAGTATCAGAAATACGATTCCATCGTTCCTGCACAACTGATTCAACAATTTCGTTGACATTTGAGTTTATATCCACAACTGCTTGTTGTAGAAACTGAGGTTGTTGCATGATTGGTTTCGATTGCTGCAATCTTTGAGGCTCAGAATATTCAAAATCAGGTGATGGTACTGGAACTTCATCATCCAGTAATGATGGCTGCAAATCACTTTCAGATCTGCGAGGCTCACTGCCCACTCCATACTTAATACCAACTTGGCTCATTGCATCAGATATTTCCTTTTCTGAGTATCCACCCTCTTCTAAACTGCTAACAATCTGATCATCAGACCAGCCTGTTTGTTTCATTTTAGAAACTTCACTGATCAACGGAGCGTTTACCAACTTCGTCCCTCACAATATTCTTAACGTCTTCTTCGGTAACAAACCTCATAGGGTTCCATAAATCCACATACTTTTCAAGTAGCTTCAGTTTATCCTTCCTAGCAAATTGTTTAGTTTCTTTGATCATATCCTGCATTGCTTCCTTTACCCTTAGCATCTCAATTTTAATGTCTCTTAATTCTGAGTTCATAATATGTAATTGCTGTGTTAATTGTTTGTATTCTATGATCATATTCTTATTTATCACCAATACTCTTTCAGACATAAGGGTTTGCTTGCTTTCCAGTCCTCTAACTCTGCTAATTACTTCGTTTAAAATATATCCTGGATCTGAAGTAGGTTGTTCTAATGCCATGATTTTTTTCCGAAAACTATATATTTTCTTATTATAACTTACTGATGAGATGTTATAAAAAGTTGTGTAACTCTGCAGGGTGGTAACATGCCAAATGAACAAAAAAGAGAATATGAAATATTAAAACAAGGACCTGAAGATATAATGCGTATAAACGCAGAAGCATGGGCATTCAGTCCTTCACTTGAAGATAATCCTCTAGTAATGTCTACAACAATTGATCATCTGATAGAATCACCTGGTGTGGCAAGTATAATCTTTTCTCAAAGAAAACAGTACCATTATGATTACCATCAAACACAAATGCTAATTGAAATTGCTAATATTTACAAAATGTTGGTAAGACAAACAAAAATATTAAGCCTGCAGGCTTTAGGGCTAAGCACAATAGCTTCCGCATATTTGCCAACATGGCAGGCGCAAATACAGGAGATATTGCTAAACCATATGCGGCAGGATCCAATAGGAGCATATATCTTACTAAAACGGTTGATACGCCAAGAAAAAATAAAGTTAGCTAAATGCCAAGCAGAGCTACATGATTCATATCAAGGTTATGTAGATATCTTAGCCTACTTGTACAATCTCCTGGACAGCACCCAATTAATCAGCACAGTTAAACAAGATTTATCAGGGCACAGTGTAGGAGACAGAGAGATTTACAAAACAATTTTTAGACCGGCAATTACTCCTGATTTTATTTACACAAGATTAATGGCTCAACCGCCAATCAATGGCATTGAGAAAGATGTCTATAGCGTAGGAAACAGCGATATAGTAGTATACGACCAATTTCATAACATAAAACATCTCTATCATCTAACACCACCAGAATTTAAGCTAACAGAAGACAAGTATCAGCTATTAGACTTAGCAAGAAATGTATTATCAGAGCATAGGCCCCGTGAAGAAGAGTTCTTAGAGCCAGAAAGATTAAGAAAAACATTCTATAACATAGGGCGCGATTTACTCCAGGAATTAGGAGATAACAGAGGATTAGAACTATCCCAGCTAGAATTGCATGAGCTTGCCACAATATTAGTAAGATACACAATAGGTTTTGGATTGTTAGAAGTATTATTAGAAGATCAAAAAATACAGGATATAACAGTAAACAGCCCGCCGGGACAATCCCCAATATTTATAGTGCACGAAGAATTTGGAGATTGTGAAACAAATATTATTCCTTCCCGAGAGGATACCGAATCATGGGCCACAAAATTTAGAATACTGTCGGGAAGACCGCTTGATGAAGCAAATCCTATACTTGATACCGAACTAAGCATACCTGGTGCTAGGGCAAGAGTAGCAATAGTTCAATCACCGCTAAACCCGTTCGGAATATCTTACGCTTTCAGAAGGCATAGGGACAAACCTTGGACCTTGCCATTATTCATAAACGCTAAAATGTTAAATCCACTCGCAGGAGGGCTTCTAAGTTTCTTTCTTGATAATGGCAGAGCTCTAATATTTGGAGGCAGCAGATCCAGTGGAAAAAGCTCGTTGCTTGGCAGTGGTATACTTGAGATTATGCGGCGTTTTAGGATAATAACAGTGGAAGATACTTTAGAACTAAGTCATGAAGCCTACAGAAAACTTGGTTTTAATATTCAAGCCATGAAAGTGAGGTCAGCACTAACAAAGGGAGGTACGGAAGTAGCAGCAGATGAGGGGGTAAGAACAAGCTTAAGACTTGGTGATTCAGCGCTTATTATAGGAGAGATAAGATCCACTGAAAGTCTTGCACTATTTGAAGCAATGAGGATTGGAGCGCTAGCGAATGTAGTTGCTGGAACAATACACGCAGAAAGTCCATATGGTGTGTATGATCGTCTTGTAAATGACCTTGGCGTTCCAAAAACAAGTTTTAAAGCTGCTGATATCATAATTATCTCAAACCCAATAAGAAGTCCTGACGGTTTAAGCAGGAAAAGAAGAGTTGTTCAGATAACTGAAGTAAGAAAGCATTGGGAAAACGACCCCCTGGCAGAAAGAGGATTCGTAGACTTGATGAAGTATAATCCAATAACTGATGAGTTAGAACCAACCCCTGAATTGATAAACGGAGATAGTGAAGTTATAAAATCTATTGCAGGGCGAGTAAGTGAATGGGCTGGTAATTGGGATGCAATATGGGGGAACATTCAGTTAAGAGCTGCAATACAAAAAACAATTGTAGAATATTCAGCAAGGTATAACTCACCTGAAATGTTAGAAGCATCATTCGTAATCCAGTCAAACGATCAGTTGCATAAACTGATAGAAGAAGTAAGAACAGTAGAGGGTGCTATCGACAATAAGCATGTTTACCTGTTATGGGAAGATTGGATGAAGAGAGCAATTAAGCAATTAAGCGAAGAAAAAGAGGGAGCAGTTTGAGCAGAGAAGAAGAAATTCTAAGAAAATATCAATACAAGCTTGGTGGAGATACAGGTGGTTTATCAGACAATGAAACATTCTCAAGAGAGTATGAGATATTTAGAGAAGAAGCACTTGATAATACTGACACTTTTTATGCAAGAATAGCAAGAAAAGCTGGAAGGATAATAACAGTAAATCCTAAACCTGAAGAAGAAGAGAAATTACAAGAATCAATTGAATGGGCTCATTTAACCATGCGCCCGAGTGACGCAACTAGTTTAGCCGCTTTAACTGGTTTGATGATAATAGTATTAGCCATAGCGTCCATTCTGCTACAAGCCGTACTATTTTATATGAGTCAAAATGACTCCGCCCTGTTAGGATCAATCAATTTATTCCTGCCTTTATTTGTGATGCTGTTAGGTGCGATTATAATCAGGCCTTTAAGTAAATATCCTCATTATGTAGCAAGTAAATGGCGATTAAGAGTGAGCAATCAAATGGTTCTTTGTATTCTTTACATTGTAATGTATATGCGGCATACAAGCAACCTGGAGCATGCAATAAAATTTGCAGGATTACATGTAGGTCAGCCATTATCATTGGATTTAAGAAAAGTTTTTTGGGATGTTGCTGCTGATAAGTATTCTACAATAAAAGAAAGTTTAGATGCTTACTTGTCTAAATGGCAAAAATATAATCTTGAATTTGTAGAATCATTCAATTTGATAAGTGGAAGTCTTTCAGAACCAAACGAAACAAGGAGGGTGCAGTTACTTGAAAAATCATTGGATGTAATGTTAGATGGTACATATGATAAAATGTTGCATTTTGCACATGAGTTAAAATCACCATTAACAATTCTTTATTATTTGGGGATCCTTCTTCCAATACTTGGACTTGTGATATTCCCCCTGATAAGTGCATTACTGAGCGGCCTTGTAAAATGGTATCATCTAGCAATATTGTATAATCTTCTAATTCCATTGGGAGTTTATTTTCTAGGATATAACATCTTATCAAAAAGATCAACAGGATATGGTGACACTTCAATAAACAATCAGTTCAAGTTTTACAATCCACCAGGTCTAAAATTAATAACTGGATTTCTGATAACCATTTTTTTAGCGGCAGGATTTCTTCCTATAATACTTCACTTACTGTATCCAGGTTATGATCCAATACTTTTTGAGGGCAGCACATTCATAGAAGGCAGATTACTTGACTACAAATGTGATTACAATGTACAAACTGGAGCTCAAAGTTGTGTTGGTCCATATGGCTTATTCTCGCTTATATTAAGTCTGCTGATACCATTAGGTGTCGGATTAGGAATAGGTATGTATTACAAAGCTAAAACAAAGGAGCTTATCCTGATAAGAAACAAAACAAAAGATCTTGAAACAGAATTTATTGGCAGCTTATTTCAGCTTGGTAATAGAATAGCAGATGGTATCCCTGTAGAAGTTGCATTTTCAAAAGTATTAAAGGATATGAAGGGAACACCGAGCGGGGAGTTTTTTTCCATAGCAGATTATAACATGAAACAGTTAGGTATGAGCTTGGAAGACGCATTGTTTGATAAAAAATATGGTGCAGTGAACTTTTTCCCATCATCCTTAGTACAGACAAGTATGAGAATATTAACAGAAGGGGCTGGCAAAGGACCGCAAGCTGCATCAAAAAGTATGATAAGCATATCGGCTTATGTTGACAGAATTAATAAAGTAAATCAAAGGCTGAGGGATTTGTTAGCAGAAATTACAACAGGGATGAAAACTCAAGTAACATTCATGACTCCATTAATTGCTGGGATAGTTGTTGGTGTGTCAAGCATGCTGGTAAACATACTCAACCAGCTTGGGGAAAAAATAAGCCAAGCACAAGGGAGTCAAGCAGATTTAACATCGTTACAAACAAGTTTGAGCGCTTTTAATATAGAAAATGTTATTCCAAGTTTTTTCTTTCAGGTAGTTGTTGGAGTATTTGTTCTTGAAGTAGGATTTGTTTTAACCTATTTAAGCAGCACTATAGAAAATGGAGTAGATTGGCTTGCAGAGAAACATGCATTAGGAAAAAGTTTAGTGTTTGGGATGTTGTTATACTCTGCAATAAGTTTTTTTGGGATTATAATATTTGCAGTGCTAGCCGGGGGGCTTGGAAACTTTGGCGGAACTTAAATGACAGGCAAACATTTGTGACATACTCTTACACACTGAAGTGTGGAGCTTCCTGTTTCGACGACAGAACTATTGTTCTATCTCCACAGGCTTCAACCGAATGTCCTTCGGCAGGTAATGAAAGCTTACTATGAGCACGATTCAAAATGTTAAAAGCTGAATTTAAATCACGAGAAACAGAAAGTCCACAGTTAGGACAATCATGTTTCCTATTGGATAAATTCTTTGGAACTGCTTTTCCACATCCTGAACATTCTTGCGTAGTGCCTCTTGGTTCAACAGCTATTAGTTTACATCCAGCTTCCTCCGCTTTATATGTAAGTAATTGCCTGAACTTATTCCATGAAGCATCATTAATTGAACGATTTAGATACTTATTCTTCATTTTAGACACTTGTAAATCCTCAATAGCAATTAATGAATATAAACTAACTAATCTTTTAGACTCCTTATGCAGAAAATCCAGCCTTTGATTAGATACCCTTTCATACAGTTTAGCTAATCTTAATCTTGATTTAAACCTATTAGAAGAACCTCTTTTCTTCTTTGATAATAATCTTGATTTAGATTTTAGTTTCTCTAATGATGATCTTAAATATCTAGGGTTAACTATTTCAAGTCCGTCAGACAATGTAGCAAATGTAGCTAATCCTACATCTATGCCAACATGCTTATCAGATGTATGCTTAGGGGGAATAGTATGAACTTCACAACCGAATATAGCATACCATTTATTAGCAGGAGTTTTCATAAGAGTAAGAGTTTTAACTTTACCTTTAATAGCCCT
>JBBSWJ010000028.1:0-19024 GCA_038046345.1 Nanobdellota archaeon
GCAGGAAATCAGAGAGCAGATGGGTATAGAATCTGGGACAAAATTTGCAGTATATGGCAGAGGGGATACTATAATTTTTAAAAGAGTAGAATTGCCAACTGTGAAAGATTTTGAAAAATTGGCTAAATTTGGAAGAGCATTTTCTACAAGAAAAGGCATAAAGGAAACAGACGTGCTGAAAGATGATTAGGGTATTACCCGATACCAATATCGTCATTTCATCTGTATTCTGGAGAGGAAATCCCTATGAAGTTATTAAAAAAGGTATTCTTGGAGAATATCAACTGGTAATATCTATTGAAATTCTGGGCGAGGTTGTTGATAAGTTGAGAAATAAATTTGAATTTCCAGAAGAAAGTATACAAGAATTGATTGACATACTTATGACTTATTGCCACATTGTTGATGTAACAAGCAAATTTGATGTTGTAAGAGATAAACAAGATAATAAGATTATTGAATGTGCTTTTGATGGGAAAGTTGATTATATTGTTACAGGAGACCCGGACTTGCTTGTATTAGTGGAGTTTAGAGGAATTAAAATAGTTACAGCAAAGAAGTTTTTTGAAGAGATTAAATAAGTACATAAACTGGACTTCCTCAAGTTAAAACTGAACAGTATCTTAATGGACAAATTTCACCAAAAACCTTATTATTTTGTTAACATCCCAAAGCTCATGGAAATTAACAAAGATTTAATTAAAAATGTTGCCAGAAATGCTAGGCTTGGTATTAATGAAGATGAAGCAGAAGAATTTGTTCCACAGTTTAAGGAAGTTCTTGAATTATTCAAAAAGCTTGAAGTTGTAGATACAGATAACATTGAGCCTAGTTTTCATCCAGTTGTTATAAAAAATGTTTTAAGAGAAGATACGGAAGAAAAATGTCTTTCTCAAGATGATGCCTTAAAAAATTCAGTGCATAAAAAAGAAGGATTTTTTGTTGGGCCTAAGGTGAGTTTATGAATTTGCAAAACTTTTCAGAAAAAATAAGCAAAAAGGAGATTAGTATACCGGAGCATACTAGGAGTATTTTAAAAGAAGTTAAAATGCTAAATGAGCGTTATAGTTATTTTTTGAACATTTCAGAAGATTTAGCATTAGATCAGGCTAAGAATGCTAAAGGTAAATTAGCTGGTTTGCCAATATCAGTAAAGGATTGTTTGTGTGTTAAAGGTGTTGAGTCTACAAGTGGGTCAAGAGTGCTTAAATCGTATAAACCTTTGTTCACCGCAACATCTGTTCAGCGGTTAGTTAATGAAGGTGCTATTATTATAGGTAAAACTAATCAGGATGAATTTGGGTTTGGTTCTTTTAATATCAATGTTGGGCTTGGTAATCCTATTCCTAAAAACCCTTTTGATGAAGAGCGTGTTACTGGTGGTTCTTCTGGCGGCGGCGCAGGTTTTGCTCAAAAGACCACTCATGCTCATATAGCTGTTGTTGAGTCTACTGGTGGTAGTATTGTTGCTCCTGCTAGTTTTTGTGGTGTTTATGGTTTATGCCCTACGTATGGAGCTGTTTCTCGTTACGGTCTTATGGATTATGCTAATAGCCTTGATAAGATAGGGCTTATAGGCAAGGATTGTGCTTCATTAAAGAAAGTTTTTGATGTTATGAAAGGGCATGATCCAAAAGATTGTACTTCAATATCTTTTGATGAGTCATCTTCTGAAATCAAAAAAGTTGGTCTTATAAAAGAGTCATTGAATGTTGACCCGCTTGTTAAGGAGATGTTTCTTAGAAAGTTAGAATCATTAGGTTATGAGGTTAAAGAAGTGTCCATGCCATTGACTATGAAGCATGGAATTGGTGTGTATTATATCATCGCTATGGCGGAAGCATCTACTAATCTTGCTAAGTATTGTGGTATTCGGTATGGACTTCAGGAAGAACTTGATGATAATTTTAATGCATATTTTTCTCGGGTTAGGGATGATGGATTTGGTAAAGAAGCTAAAAGACGTATTTTGATCGGTACTTTTGTGCGTATGGCAGGTTATCGTGATCAGTATTATCTAAAAGCAATGAAGGTAAGAACGCTGATCATTGACGAGTATAAGCGTCTTTTCAAAAAATTTGATGTGCTTGTTTCTCCTACAATGCCGTTATTACCTCCAAAATTTTCTGAAGTTGAGAGTCTTACACCATTGCAGAATTATATGATTGATCAACTAACTGTTGGCCCGAATCTTGCGGGGCTGCCTCATTTGAATATTCCGGCTGGTTTTGTTAAGAATCTTCCTGTAGGTTTATTAGCAATTGCTGATCATTTTAATGAGGCTAAGTTGTTTAATTTTGATAGATAACACTTAAATGTTGTTCTTCTACTTTTTTATAACCTTTATTTATTACGTGCCTGCATATATCCTCGCAGTTTTTGAGTAATCTTCTTGGGTTTCTTTCAGATTTTTCAAATATTTTTTTTATTATGTCATCTGACAGCAAAGATATACCTCCAATACGTTTTCGTATAATCTTTACAGCATCCTCTTCGCTTAATTCGTCTAATCTGATTAAATTTTCTCCAACAAGTTCGTCAACACCATTTTTTGCAGATCCGTTTAAGCTGCTTCCAACTAGGACTATACTTTTAATATGTTTTTTGTAAAGTTTTTTTAGTTCATTTGCATCGCTTTCAGTTATGTCTTGTGCTTCATCCAATAATAATATAAGATTGGTTCCTTTTATTCCAAGTACCTTTCCTAAGGCTCCCCATCTTCCTCCAATTAATGAATTAAAATTAATGTCTTTTTCGCTTCGGTTGCATGAATAATAAATCAACTTTCTTCCACCGCCGAACTCGCGGATTATTCTTTTTAGTATGGTTGTTTTCCCTTTTCCGTATTCTCCTTCTATGAAGAAGACCTGTCCTGCATTTATTTTGCTGAATATCTCTCTAAGGTTATAACCATATAACTCCTCATGAAATGCTAGTGGTTTTATGCTGAAAGGGTTTGTAAAAAATCCTAATTCTTTATACCAAGGTTTTGTTGCCATTTTAGTAATACTTCTCTGCTGGGTCCTCGTCTATTATTTCTTCACCTAATTGCATTACGTCGCTTTCAGTAAACACTTCTTTTGTATTTTCAATTTTTACTCCTGATTGGGGTAGTATTGAGTCCACCATTTCGATTGTTACTGATTTGCCTTTGTTTTCAACAGCTCTTTTTGCTAGTTCTTCTGCATTTTGCAAGAACATTTTAACATTTTGTGATCTTTTAAACAATTCTTGTGCTACCTCTTGTGAAAACATATTATCACTTTTAATTCTATCTTTTAGTATCATGTATGCTTGTTGTTTGCTAACTTCAGGTATTTTAATTACTTTCTTTAATCTGTCCACTAGTGAGTCAGAGAAGTGTACAGTGTTCATGTTCTCTCCTGTGAATATCACTGACTTTATGTAGTCTTGATCATAGAAGTACTTTAGTCTTTCTGTATTTTTTTTATCAAGCTCACTTGTGTTGTCCATTAAAAGAATCATTCTCCTTGGTTTTTCTCCAATAAGCTTTGCAATAAAGCCTTTGCGTTTTTCAATAATTTTCTCAATGTTTAGTGCTTTTATCTTTTCGCAGTCTAGGTATAGTACTTTTCCGTGGCCTCTGAATTGTTTTATTGCTTTTTTTAACAGGGCTGTTTTTCCGCTGCCATTTTCTCCTTCAACAAATATAAGATTACCTGCGTCAATGTTATATAGAATCTCATTAACTGTGCTTTCATATCCAATAAGGTTTGTTTCTTCAGTATCCTTAAATGGATTATCGTCAAAGTCTAGTTGTTCAAACCACTGCATTATTCATCGCCTCTGCTTTTTTCCTGTAAGTTATCGCTTCTTCTGCGTATTCTCCCGCAATTTCTGAATCTCCAAGCTCATGATATTTTACGGATTGCTTATGTGCTCTCTCTGCTTTTTTGTAATATTTTTTTTCTGATGTTCTTGCAAATATTGAGATTATAATAATAATTACCAGAAGAGCTATAGCACCTCCGATTATTGTTGTACTTTCCATGCCTTTTATGATTTTTGCTCTTTTATAAAATTTGCTTTTTTGGAAAGTATATGTTTGTGTTAAGAATTTCCGGTAAAATGCTTATTATTATCTATGTTGTAACATTCTTTAATGCGTATAATGCGACTTCTAATTGTTTATCATCTGGTTCTCCGGTTGTAATCTTTTGTAATAATAACCCTGGTGTTATCAAGATTTTTATGAACCAATTTGGGTTTTGTGCCTTTCTTATAACTTCATATGATACTCCCAGGATTAATGGTAGGAATAATAAATGTGTAGCTAACCTGATCAATAAGTTAGTATATCCTAACAGTAATCCAACGCTCGTATCTATGATAGCAAAGCCGATTATCGCTATTATTAAGGCTACTAACAAAAAACTTGTTCCGCATCTGTTATGGATTCTTGAATATTTTTTTGCTGAGTCTACGCATGGACTTAATTCATTTTCATAACAGTTCACTATTTTGTGTTCTGCTCCATGATACCTAAACAATATTTTTACGTCCTTCCAGTATGATATTGCATAAATGTACAATATGAATAAGCCAATCCGTATTGCTCCTGCTAGTAAGTTAAATGATCCTGCGTTTTTTTCTAAATTAAAAAAATTTGTTGTTGCCCATAATGGTAAAAACATGAATATACCAACTGCTATTATTATTGCAAGTAATGTTGGTATTATTAACGAAGTGCTATTATTCTTGTTTTTTTTATCAGTGCCTTTCATTGCTATATCTGCGGACCAGCTTAATATCTTTGTACCAATAACTACTGTTTCTATTAAGATAATTGTGCCCCTTATTATTGGTAGTTTTAGTAATTTATGTTTCTCTGTTACTGACTTAAAATTTTGGGTTTTTACTAAGATTCCATCACGTGTTCTTACAGCAGTTGCTATTCTGTTCTTATTCTTGATCATTACACCTTCAATTACTGCTTGTCCGCCGATCATTTCCATTTGATCTTTTTTAGAATGTTAGGTTTAAAAAATTTGTTATAGTTGTGGCTTTGCCTTGGGACAAAATTAAGTAATTTTATCTCGCAGCCCTGTATTCCAAAAGATTTATATATAAGTCCATATAGAGTATAATATAAAAACATATAAAATGAGTCAAATAATACACTATCCAAGTTTGAAAACAATGTTAATGGTAGAGAAGGTCTTGAAAACGGCAGATGTTATGATTAGCCGTGAAGAGCTAAAAAGAAGATTGCCAAACAAAATAATGCATCAAACTCTCAATCTAATCTTGGAATATATGGAGGGCAGAGGTTTAATCATAGACAGTCATAAAGGAATACTCTGGATTTACAACCCAAGTCCAAAACTAAAAAGAGCAATTGAGAACGGGAGAGAGTTATAATGTTTGAAAACAAAGAGATAAAAGTTGTTCTCTCCGAAGAGGCAGACTAGGTTTTTCAAGAACTGAATAGAATAGTTGGAGAAGAAAAAATGAAAGGAATTGAAAGTTCTTTTCATCAAACTCTTTTAAGATCAATTGAAAGGGTGATAGATTTACTAAAGAAGAATCCGTTTGCAGGTGATCAAGTTCCTAGAAGGCAATTGCCTGATAAGTATGCCAAAAAATATGATGCTGAGAATATTTGGAGAATTGAATTGGCTAATCGTTGGAGATTGGTTTACACAATTACAGGAAATAAACTAGAAGTCATAAATTTTGTGATGGATATTTTTGATCATAAGGATTACGATAAAGTTTTCGGATACAAACACTAGACAATATGGGTTACAAACAAAAATTTGCGCCGAAAGGAAATAATGTAATTCATGGAGCTGGACAAGTTAGATGTTGCACTTACGGTGATAAATAATTTGTACAAAAAACTAGCTCTACAAGAGATGCCCCATACAATAACACAAATCATGATTAATTTACATCTAGAAAACTATAAAAGTACAACCATTACTGTCCTGTTATGGTATTGATAGGTTTAGAAGTTCATGCTACAATTAACAAATTAAACACAAAACTTTTTTGTTCGTGTTCACTTCCAAGACAAGATTCCCCGCCTAATACCCATACTTGCCCGATATGTCTTGGTCATCCTGGCAGTAAACCAGTATTAAACAAAAGGGCATTCTTTTTATCATTAAAATTAGCTCTGGCTTTAAAATGTAAAATTTACAACAAACTTGTCTTTTCAAGGAAAACTTATTTTTATCCTGACTTGCCAAAAAATTATCAGATAACTCAGTACGAACAGCCATTAGGTAATGATGGATACATCACTCTTGATTCTGGCAAGAAAATTAGTATTCAAAGAGTGCATATTGAAGAGGATCCAGGAGCTTTGGTTCATCCGGCTGGTATTTCTAGCTCTAATTATGTGCTTATAGATTACAATCGTTCTGGTATTCCTTTATGTGAGATAGTTACTAAACCAGAAATATCTTCTCCTGATGAGGCTAGAGAATTTCTTAAAAAACTTCAGACTATCATAGATTATCTTGATGTATTTGATCCAGCGTCCGGTGTTATAAAAGCAGATGCTAATGTTTCTATTGATGGTGGTGAACGAATTGAAGTGAAGAACATAACTGGCTTTAAGGAGATTGAGCGTGCAATTGTCTATGAGATTAAGCGCCAGGAGTCATTATCAACACCACCAAAGAGAAAAGAAACTTGGGGGTGGGATACTGATAGGGGTATTACTTATTTTCAGCGTGTTAAAGAGGGTGAAGATGATTATGGGTATATTATTGATCCTGATCTTGTTCCAATTGATATTTCTTCTGAGCTTATAAGATCTTCAGAATCAGAACTTCCTGAGCTTCCAGAGTCTTTGGTTAAGCGGTGGGTTTCTGATCTGAATATTGATTCTTCTGATGCCAAGATCATTGCTAATAATCCTCAATTAGCTAAAATATTTAATGAAGTTTCTAAAAAAGTTGATCCTGTTCTTGCTGCTAGGTGGATTCGTAGAGAATTATCCAGGGTGCTTAATTACGCTAAAAAAGAGTTGTCTGATACTAAAATTACTTCCACTCATTTAATTGAGTTGTTATCATTTCTTGAAGAAAAACAGATTACTGATCAGAATGCTCAAAAGATTCTTGAAATGTTAGTTGAAAAGCCTTTTTCTGTTAAACAGCATATTAATGAGCACGAACTAAAAGTTATTTCTGGATCTGCAATGCTTAGTAATTTATGCAATGAAGCTATCAATGAATTTCCTAATGCTGTTAAAGATTTTCGTGATGGCAAAGGAGAGGCTCTTAATTTCTTGGTTGGGCAGGTTATAAAAAAAACTAAGGGGCAAGCAAAGCCAGATAGTGTTAAAGAGATTATGAACAGTCTACTTTGATTGTTACTTATTGCAATAGATAGAAAACCTTATAATTCCGTTGATTTATTCACTCGTATGAAGGTAGTAACTTCTAGTAAGGCTGTTGAGTCAGTTGTTGATGAAGCTTTAGTAATCCCTATTTTCGAAGGGGTCAAGCCAAGTAAGGATTTATCTAAAGATCTACAAAAAGCTTTGCTAAATAAAGATTTTAAGGCTGAACAATATGAAGTTTATCTTTCCTATCATGAAAGCTTCAAATCAAAAAGGGTTATTTATGTAAGCCTTGGTAAGGAAGAAAGTGTTACGCTAGAAAAGATAAGGCGAGCATACCATCAAGTTCAAAAAAAGTTAAACTCCCTTAAAATAAAATCTTTCTCGCTGAGTTTGCCAAAAACTAAACTTAAACTGGAAGAAGTAACTGATGCAATTCTTACCTCAATTTTGTTAAGTAATTATAGGTTTGACAAGTATAAATCTGATGATAAAGACAAAGGCACAAGATTTTCTCAGATAACTGTTTTAGATGATAATCCTAAGCTGAAAAATGTGATAGATCATGCAGTTATTGTAGCTAAAGGGGCTAACTTTGTGAGAGACTTAGCCAATGAGAATGCTAGGGATAAAACTTCATTGATCTTGGAGGATATTGCGAGAAAAACTGCGAAGGAGAACAAGTTAAAAATAACTGTCTTTGATGAAAAAGATCTTAAAAGACTTGGTATGAACTTATTATTAGCAGTTGGTGCTGGGGCTGTTACTCCGCCTCGTTTGATTGTTTTAGAATATCATGGTAATCCGTCATCTAAGGATGTTTATTCTTTTGTTGGTAAGGGTATTATTTTTGATTCTGGTGGTTTAAATTTGAAGCCTACTGGATCTATTGAGGATATGCGTGCTGATATGACCGGGGCAGCAACTGTTCTCGGGCTATTAAGAGTTGCATCTCAGCTGAAGATTAAGGCTAATTTGGTTGGTGTCATGGCAGTATGTGAGAATGCTATCTCAAATGGGGCGTATAAACCTGGTGATATTTTTAGGTCTTATAGCGGGAAAACAGTATACATAGGGAATACCGATGCTGAAGGCCGCTTAATACTTGCTGATGCTTTGTCTTATTCAATAAAAAAGTACAAGCCAAAATTAACTGTTGACATGGCAACTTTAACTGGGGCGGCAGTTGTTGCGGTTGGTACAAAGATAAGTGCTATTCTTGGTAACAATGAAAAAGCGATCAATAATATAATCTCCTCTGGTAAGAAGGTAGGAGAAAATTTTCATGAGTTGCCTTTGTTTGAAGATTATAATGAGCTTATGAAAAATAATTTGGCCGATATAAGTAATATTTCATCTGAGAAATTTGGTCCTGGAACGATTACTGCTGCGTTATTCTTGCAGAATTTTGTGGATAATCAACCATGGGTTCATTTAGATATTGCTGGACCAGCATTTATCAGCTCAGAATACCATTACGTAGGTCCTCAAGCTACGGGAGTTTGTGTTAGAACATTAATTAATTTCTTAGAGAATATTTAAGTAACATATTTTTTCTGTGGTTTTATTAATAGATGGTACAGTATTTGTATTAGATATTCCACATCGTTAAGGTTACAAATTCCTGCGCAAGAATGTATATTCCTTACAGGCACTGATATTGTTGTAGATGGTATCCCTTCCCGGGATAACATAATAGATGTTGCGTCGGTTGTTCCATAATCATCAACTTCTAATTGTAGCGGGATACGTTTTTCCTTTGCAATTTCTTGTAACAGCTCGTTAATTTGCCTGTTACCAATCATATCTGCGTCCTTTATTGTGATATATGGACCAGTACCGATAATACATCTCCCTCTAAGTTCTGAATCTTTTGCAGTAGTAGCATCTACAGCTATCCCCCAATCAGGTTTAAGATTCCATACAGCTGTTTTTGCTCCATACATTCCTATCTCTTCTTGTACTGTAAACACAAAATAAATACTTTCTTTTGTTTTTATTTGTTTAAGTCTCCTTGCAAGTTCAATGAGCGCGTAGCATCCAACCCGATCATCTATTGCTTTTCCGCTGATTATTTTTTCGCTGCCAAGTTGATGTACGGATTGTATTGGTATCATATAATTTCCTATTTTTACCCCCTTCCTTTTGAGTGTTGTACCATCAACTCCTGCATCAACATAAAGATCTTCTAATTTTGGCAGTTCAGTTATGTCTAGTGCATCATGGAATTGCGGGAATGATATCATCCCCTTGCATATTTCCTTGTTCTTGTCGTTGAGTATTACAACTGGTTGTCCTATCAGGCTTATTGTGTCTAAACTTCCGACTGTTGATATCCTTAAGAATCCATTTGTTTCTATCTTTTTAACCATCAAACCTATTTCATCCATGTGCGCTGCAAGCATTATTCTTGTTCCGCTTCCTTTTTTTAGGCATATAAGATTTCCAAATTTGTCTGCGTATAGCTTATCAACGTATTTTTTCATTTCTTTTTTAATCATATTACGAACGTTGATCTCATTTCCAGAAGGGCCTAACTCTTTCATAAGTTTAAATAAAAGCTTTGTATTACCAGTGTTACCTTGTTTCATAAGTTTAACAGCACATTTGTTTTAATAAGCTTTATGTTTCAGTAGCCATATTAATATTGCTTTTTCTATGTGTAATCTATTCTCAGCTTGATCGAGTATAATACTTTGTTTTCCGTCTATTACTTCTGTTGTTACTTCCATACCTCTTATTGCTGGCATGTCATGCATGAATATTGCATTTTTTTTGGCTCGTTTCATAACATTAGAATTAACTTGGTATTTTTTGAACATTATTTGCCTAATGGTTTTTTTCCATGCCGGAATATTATACGACATCCAGCTGTCTGTATAAACTACATCTGTTGGTTGTACTTTCTTTGGATTACGAACCCATGTTACATTACTTTTTGTTTTATCAAATAGTTCTTTGAGCGGTTTATTTGGCCCGGCAAGTATTAGCTTAAAGTTTAACTTTTTTGATGCTAACATCCAGCTGTTTGCTACATTTGTTCTGCAATCTCCATAATATGCAATTGATGCCTTCAATGTGTTTTTCTTTTCTTTTATTGTTAGTAAATCACCTAATATCTGGCAGGGATGGTACAAGTCTGTAAGACCGTTTATTACAGGTACTTCAGAGTGCCCGGCAAATTCTTCTAATTTTTCATGTGAGTAAGTTCTTGCCATTATGATATCTGCCATTCTTGACATTACTTTTGCTGTGTCTGATAAGCTTTCTTTTCCTTTGTGTAATGGGGAGCTTGTTACATCATAGTAAATAGCATGTCCTCCTAAATGGGTCATACCTATCTCGAAGCTTAGTCTTGTTCTTAATGAAGGTTTTTCAAATAACATGATTAATGTTTTTCTGTGAAGTACTTTGTTATACAAGTCTGGATTCTTCTTTATTTTCTGTGCTAAAGTTATTATATTAAATATTTCTTGAGCTTCTAAGTCATTTAAGTTTAATAAATGTCTCATAAGATTCTCTTCAACAGGTTATTTAGTTTTATTTTTCCTGCGTCTTTATACGTATATTCAACAGTTACCCATGGCTTGTTTATTTTTAGTATTTTTTGTAAGTTTACTGGAGTTCCATCTATAACTATATCACATTTAACTCTATTGATTGTTTTTTGTAAATCTTTTATTTGTTTTTTATTATATCCCATTGCAGGCAATAATTTACCTATTCCGGGGTATTTTGTAAAAGTTTTTTTTATTTCTCCAACTGCTATTTCTCTCGGGTCTATAATATGCTTGGCATGGTATTTCTTTGCTGCTAGAGTTCCAGCGCCGTAGGTCATGCCTCCATGTGTAAGTGTTGGTCCATCTTCTACTATGAGCACGTTTTTATTGCGTATCATGCCTGGATTAGATGGAATTAATTCAAGTGATCCGTATAAAATTTTAGCTTTAGGATTAACTTTCTTAGTATTATCTTCAACAATTTTTACATTTTTCTTATCAGCAGTATTATACTTACTTATTATCACTACATCTGCCATTCTTAGGTTTACAGCTCCAGGATAGTACATAAGTTCGTGTCCGGGTCTGTGAGGATCTGTTAAGACAATGTGTAATCTTGGTTGGTAAAATGGCAAATCATTATTTCCTCCATCCCATATGATCACATCAGCTTCTTTTTCTGCCATTCTTATTATTTTTTCATAGTCTACTCCGGCATAAATCACAATACCCTGTTCTATCCATGGTTCGTATTCTTCTCTTTCTTCTATTGTACACTTTTGTTTGTCTAAATCACTGTACTGTGCAAATCTTTGGCATATTTGTTTTTTTAAGTCTCCATATGGCATTGGGTGGCGTATGGCTACAACTTTCTGTCCTTTGTCATAAAAATATTTTGCAACGGCTCTTGATACTGATGATTTTCCGCATCCTGTTCTTACTGCGCATATTGCAACAACTGGTTTTTTGGAAGTAATCATTGTGTGGTGTCTGCCCAGCATTCCGTAGTGTGCGCCTGCTGCTAGTACTCTTGATCCTAAATCCATAACTTCTTGGTGTGATAAATCAGAATAGGCGAGGAATACAAAATCTATCTTAAGTTTTTTAATTAGTTCCTCTATGTTTTTTTCATCGTAAATCTTTATCCCTGCGGGGTATAATTTTCCTGCCAGTTCTTTTGGGTATTTTCTTCCTGAAATGTTTGGTATCTGTGCTGCTGTAAAGCAGACTACATTATATGTTGGATTATTTCTAAAATATGTATTAAAATCATGAAAATCTCTCCCGGCTGCTCCAGCAATGATCACTCTTATTTTATCCATCTTCACCCCTTTAGTATATGTGTTCCTCCTTTTCCATTTAAAGCTTTCTTCATCGTGTTTGGATTTGTTATAATAAATTTTTTACCACCATTTTTTAGAAAGTTTATCCCAGCTAATATTTTTGGTTGCATACTGCCAACACCGAATTGTTGTTCTTGTATGTAACCCTCTGCTTGCTTTATTGTCATTTTATCAATTCCTTTTTGATTTTGCTTTCGGTAGTTTAGTGCTGCTTGTTGTACATCTGTTAAAACTAATAGAGTATGTGCTTTGATAGAATTACCAAGAACTTGTGATGCTAGATCCTTGTCAATTACTGCTTCTACTCCTTTGTATCCATTATTTGTTTTTATTACAGGTATTCCGCCTCCGCCTGCTGCTATTACAATATCTTGTTTTTTTATTAAATGTTTAATACTGTTAGCTTCAAGTATCTTAATTGGTTTTGGTGATGGAACTATTCTTCTGTAGCCTTTACCTTTTTGGAATAGGTATGGAAGTTTCTTTTTTTTAAAAATATTTGGAGAGCTATATGCTGGGCCTATTGGTTTTGTTGGATTCTTGAAAGCATTATCTTTTTTATCAACTAATACTTGTGTTAGCAATGATACTACATGAGCTTTTGGTGAATTGTTTAGCACACTCTGTTGTATCAGATAGCCTATTTCACCTTCAGATTCTGCAACGCACACTTCTAATGGTAAGGCATAAGCTTTTCCCAGTGCTTCTTCTGTTCTTATTAAGATGTTCCCAACTTGAAAGCCATTACCATGTGTTATTATAATATTATACTGTTTGTGTAATGAAACAATTTTTTTGGTGGTATTTTGTATAACTCTTTGTTGGTCTTTAATTGAATATTTTCCTTTTTTTACAAGAGCATTTCCTCCTAGTGCTATAACAATTATTTTTTTCATACTGCTTATCTTTTTATACGGTTACATATTTTTATTGAGTGTTCTATAACACTTAAAGCTTCATCTATTTCTTTAGTTGTTACGACATAAGGTGGGATTATCCTAATACTTTTTTCACCTGCGCCCATAAGTACAAGCCCATTTTTTAGGCATTGTTGTACAAAGTTTTTTCTTACATTACCATCGCTTACATCAAATCCGACCATTAGGCCAAGCCCGCGTACATCATACATTTTATTTTGTTCACTTATTTCTCTTAATCTTTTTCTTAAGTATTCTCCGTGTTTTAGATTCTTTGATAATAAACCATCTTTTTTTATTGTTCTTATTGTTGCAACACCCATTGCCATATCAATTATCTGCCCTCCTCCCCATGTGCTTGATATTGCGCCTGGTTCTGGAAAGTTTTTCTTGTTTGTTATAGCTGCTCCTACACCTAATGCCTTTGCGCTGCTCATTATGTCTGGTTCAATTCCAAAGTGTTGGAATGCCCACCATCTTCCTGTTCTTCCCATTCCTGCTTGTACTTCATCTGCTATGTAAGGTATCTTTTTTCTTTGGCATATATTACGCACTTTTATTACCATGTTTTTGTCAGGCACTCTGTATCCCCCTTCGCCCTGTACATGTTCTAATATCACAAAAGCAATGTCTTCAGGTGTTACTTCTTGTTTGAGTATTCTTTCTAATTTTTCAGATGCTTCTTCGCTAAATGGTAGCCGCTCTGTTGGTATTGTAAAGAATCCTTTTTTGTGTATGCTATTAGAGTTTGTTAATGATAAAGCGCCGAGTGTTCTGCCATGAAATGCGCCTTGAAATGATATGCATGTTTTTGCGTGAGGTCGTAACCTCATTGCTATTTTCATACAGTTTTCTACTGCTTCAGCTCCTGAACTTATTAAGAATGCTGCGTTTAATTTTTTTGGGGTTATGCTTAGTAGCTCCTCTAACAGACTTACTTGTTCTTCTACAGCAAAATCTGCGCCTGCATATTTTATTGGTGTTCTTTTCTTGTATTTTTTTATAACCTTTAAATGTTCTGGGTGGTTGTATCCAAGCGGGTTTGATGCGATTTGTGATGCGAAATCTAAAAATGTGTTGCCATCTAAGTCTTTGAAGTAGCAGCCTTTTCCGTTTTTGCTGTACACGAATGGATATTTTGTGACCCATGCTCCGTTTAATCGTTCTAGTTTTTTTAGTACAACTCTTGAATTAGGTCCAGGTATTTTTGTTTTAATTAGTATGCTCATTTGTTCTTTTGCTTCCTCCCCTCTTGTATACTCTGTATCTTCTTTTAAGTTTTTTTTCTTTTTTTGATTTCCTTCTGTCTAAATTTGTGTATTCTCCCATGTTATTCAACCTTGTCAATTTGTGCTTTTTGTAATTTTCCTGAGTAATCAATGTATACTGTTTTTATTTCAGAAAATTCTTCAATGCCCATAATACCTGCTTCCCTTGTTCCGTTTCCGGTTTGTTTTATTCCTCCGAATGGTAAGTGTACTTCTGCTCCTATTGTTGGGCTGTTTACATAAACAATTCCTGTTTCTATTTCTTCAATTGCTTTCATTGCGTATACAATACTTTTGGTGTAGATGCTTGAGCTTAATCCATAGTTTGTGTTGTTGATTTTTTTTATTGCTTCTTGTATATTTTTTATAGTTATTACAGTTAAAAATGGCCCGAATATTTCTTCTTGTGCTATGCGTTTATTTGTATTCTTTACTTCAAATATTGTTGGTGAATAAAAATTTCCATTGATTTTAGGAATGAATCCTCCGCATAGTAATTTTCCTTCTTTTTTTCCAATGTCAACATATTTTTGTACTTTTTCTACTGCTTTCTTGTTTATTAGTGGGCCAACGTCTGTTTTTTTATTTAATCCGTTGCCTAATCGTAGTTTTTTTGTTTTTGTTAATAACTTGTTTAGTAATTTTTTCTTAATTTTTTTGTGGACTAATAATCTTGATGTAGCAGTGCATCTCTGGCCGCTTGTTCCGAATGCTCCCCATAATATTCCTTCAACTGCATTATTTAGGTCTGCGTCTTCCATGACTAAGATTGCATTCTTTCCGCCTAATTCCAATCCAACTTTTTTTATTCCCGCGTTTTTTGTTATGTACAATCCTGTGTCTCTGCTTCCTGTAAATGATATTGCATTTACTTCTTGGTGTTTTATTAGTGCTGCGCCAACGCTCTCTCCCTGTCCAGTTACTATGTTCACTACTCCGTCTGGTATACCCGCTTCTTTGAATATTTCAAGCATTGAGTACACTGCTCTAGGTGTATCAGAACTTGGTTTTATTACGCATGTATTTCCGCATATTAATGCTGGGGCTAGTTTCCATGATGGTATTGCTATTGGAAAATTCCATGGTGTTATTAATCCAACTACCCCGATTGGTTGTCTTATTGTGTAGCATGATTTATTCCTCATTTCTGATGGTGTAGTATTTCCAAATAGTCTTCTGCCCTCTCCCGCCATATACTCAAATATGTCTATACCTTCTTGAACGTCTCCTAATGTTTCCTTTAGTACTTTTCCCATTTCTTCTGTTATACCTCTTGCAAGTTTTTGTTTTCTTTCTTTCATTATTTCTGCAATTTTTAGTAATATTTGGCCTCTTCTTGGTGCTGGTGTATTTTTCCATTTAGGTAGTGCTTTTTTTGCTGTGATTATTGCTTTTTCTAAATCTTTTTCATTGCCTAACGGGAATCTAGCTATTGGTTTTAGGGTTGCTGGATTAAAATCTATAAAGTACTTTTTTGACGATGGTTTTACATTTCTCCCGTTGATTAGAAGTTCATATCTTTTCATTTGATCACCACTTTTGTTATTGTTATAACTCTTTTAAGCATATAAAAATATTATGTTTATTATTTTTAACACAAAACATTTTAAGTATAGACATTGTCCAATTCTAAGGGCTCGTAGCATAACCTGGAAAGTGCGACCGGCTTCGGACCGGTTGATCGGGGTTCAAATCCTCGCGGGCTCATTATAATTATTTATGTCTACTATTCAAATCGTGTCTTACGCGTTTTTCTAGCTCTTCATCATCAAATAAGCGCATTGCATGATCTGTTATAACATGTACCATGTTGAATAACCCTGCATCATTATAGCGGTTGTTGATCGTTTTGTTGTTTACAAATACTCTTCCGTCTCTTAGAACGAGTACTCTGTGGTCGCTTGTTGAGCAGTGTTTAACAATTGTACCTTCGTTTGTTAAAACAGACGTATCGGTATAGACTAATGGTGATATCCAACATGGACATGGGTCACTCAGCATGGGATCACCCGCGCGACATAAGCGAAATACGTTGTGATAATCAGATATTTTTGTTGCGTTATCCGACACGTATCTGTTTGCTGGGATATAGCTTATGTATGACTGTGAATCTGATGCTTTGCATTCTATTAAAACATTGAATGCATGATCAATTTGGGGTTCTTGTGCTGCTTCACTTGCCATTTATGTCTTCCATTTTGGTTGTGGTTTGTAAGCTTATTTTGATTGTTCTAAAGCTTTTCTTACTAGTTCTTCCAAACGTTCATCTTCAAACAAGAATTTTGCGTAACGTAATATGTATGGTAATGCTCCTAAATATCTTCCAAAAGTAGATTTGTAGCGTTCATCAGTTATTTCGTCTCTTATAAATAATCTACCATCGCGTAGAGCCATTAAGTTATGTGTAGTTATAGCAGCTTGTCTAATAATCTTACCATCTTTAACTACAACCCCTTTTAGGTGGCCTAATTGGCCTACATTGTGTATCTGTTCTTTATCCCATGTGGCTCTTATTATGCCTGAGTTAGCTACTTTAGGATCATACATTCCATACAATACCAACTTCTCGTGTTGATCATATAAGCCTGTTACTCCAGCATGTACATCCAAATGTGTTAGCATGTAGTAGCATTCACCACATGATCTTGGAGGATGACCTTCTATCACCGCGTTGAACACATGAACTCTTTGTTCTTCTACTTCATTTACCATGTGTCTTCCATTTTTGTTGTAGTTTATAAGCTTAATCTAAACGTAATCTTTCAACAAAGATTATTATATTTTTTCTGCTACTATTTCTACGCTTCCTCCATTACCGGATAGTGCTTCAAGGTAGGTCATGATTATTGAAGGGATAATTATGACTCCAATGATAGTTACTTGTAGTATGTCTCTGTAATGGACTTTTCTATTACCCTTTATCAAACTGTAAAAGTCATCTCTTTCAAAACCCATAACATTAAGAACGCTTTGTAATATCCAGTAAAGGTTTTGTTCCCATGAGAGATAGTTAGTTTCCTCGATCTTAAATTTATCTTTGAATAAATAGTTGATAGCACTGATATTATACTGAAAAAATGTTCTGGGTGGTTCCATTCCAAACCATTTTCCCTTGAAAATTCTTGCTTGCCATGAACCAATGTTTGGTACAGCAAATAGTAATACCCCGCCTGGAGCCATCCATTGATATAAATAATTTATTGTAGTATCCGGGTCTTTCAGATGTTCAGCTACATGCCATAAGCTTATCATGTTAAAGAAGCTTTTTGGATAGTCTTCTGATGATATTTCTCCAGTTTTGATATGTAATCCTTTTTGTTTTTTTGCTCTTGCTGCGGATAGTTCTGAGAATTCATTGCCATAACACTCACAACCATGATTAATAAAGAATGATAAGAAGTTTCCGTTACCGCATCCAAAGTCAAGTATTTTTGAATTGTTAGGAATTAATTTCTTTGCTTTAACTGCTCTTCTATTGCGAAACCAGGAGATTATTTTTTCTCCAGGGCCTATAAATTTTGTTTCACCAGCGCCATAATATTCTTGTTGGAACGCCATGCTTGTATGTTCCTCCTTTAGTGTTGGGTTTAGCACTAGTCTTTTGCAGTTATTGCATTGTTGGAATAAGAATTGTATGTTGTTATGTTTAAATTTGTATTTT
Source organism: Nanobdellota archaeon (assembly GCA_038046345.1). Classification (GTDB taxonomy): domain Archaea; phylum Nanobdellota; class Nanobdellia; order SCGC-AAA011-G17; family JACPNG01; genus JBBSWJ01. The sequence continues at coordinate 18,008 of JBBSWJ010000028.1, forward strand.
GTCTTTTCTTTTAGTGATCCACCGCACGTGCAGTTGGTTACTTTTGTGGTGTAGTCGTTATTCATTTGATTTGGCTGTTAGTGATGCCATATAAAGATTACTGAATATTGAACTGTTAATTTAGCATCACTTTTTTCTTGGGTTTTAGAAAGTTTTTTAATCGTAGCTGATTATTTACTTTTATAATGATTGGCTCAACTGCCAAAAAAATAATATCACGGGGTATTCCTTTCGCATTATGGTTATCCTTGCTTTCAGGGTCATTAGTTTCATTAACTGCTGCTTCTAATTTTTTTAAACATCACAATGTAGGCTATCAAATGTGGGATGGTGCGAAAGTTTTTAAAAAAATAGATGGACCTTTTGATCATACTGAGCTGATTATCCACCCGGATGGAGCAGTTGAAGTAACCAGGATTGATTGCCCATATAGACATTACGAAGATAGTAATGGAGATGAAAATGTTGATATGGTCTGTCATGATAATTCTGGGTGTACGCCTTTTGGAATATTGGAGTTTCATCTGAGGTTATACAGAGATGAACATTTGGAACAATACCCTCAAGTATTTCAGGAAGCTGACTTAGAGTTTAGAAAACAAATAGAGAGATTTAAACCATTAATAAGTAAATAAGTTTTTACATTTTGTAGAAACATTTAAATAGTTCAACAGTTTAATTGTTTAACATAATTCGGGAGGTAAGTAAGATGGAAACCGATCTTGTAAAAATGAGTCCAAAAGGGCAGTTGGTTGTTCCTCAGAGTATACGGATGGAAGAAGGCTTTGCTACGGGAGATAGATTTGTGCCATTTCCGGTAAAAGGCGGGATTCTGTTTAAGAAAGTCGAAATACCAAATGTAAAAGCAGAATTTCAGAAATTGTCTCAGGAGATTAAGAAACAATTCAAAAAGCAGAAAGTTACTCCGGAAGATGTTAATGAAGCTGTGAAATGGGCAAGACGAAGGTCTTCCTAGACACGAACATTCTCATCTCTGCTCTTGGGTGGAAGGGAAAA
>JBBSWJ010000029.1:0-55350 GCA_038046345.1 Nanobdellota archaeon
ATGGATGTTTTAAGATAGTATAAACTGTATAGATCAAGAAAGAAAATGGGAATGGTCTAGTGTGGGTAATTACAATAATTATTGTGTTATTAATTGTTGTAGGATATTTGTTTGTTAAAAGAAGAAAGTAACCTTTTGTGTTAATGTCATAATAGCTGAGATAAAGAAAGTACTAACGGAATGACTGTTTTAGGTTATACAGTAATTTTATTAAGAAGCATACTACTTTAATAATCAAACCAAAATAGGCGGTTAAGTTTATTAAAACCTGGTGGAAAATGACTAAACAAGGACAAGAAGATCAAACAACCATGAATCATGTATACGAAAATGGTTTGGAAAATACAGTAAGGCTAGAGCTATTGCAAAGTAGATTAGGAAATGCTAGAAAAAGGCAATTAGCAGTTTATATCAGAGCAGCAGCAAGAACAATTTTACCAGTTGTAGGTTTTGTTGCTGTTAGTGGTGGTATAGCTAAGTGTAATGATTATTTATTTGATAACAGTGGTTTAGCTGAATTGATTACAATTGTGACTGTTGGTACTGCTGGTTGGATATTAAGCACTAGTGGTGCAGTAAAAGACTACTGCTGGTTGGTTAGTGATGCAATAGATTCTATAAGAGATGCAAATATGATGATTAGACATTACAGAAAACAACTCACTGAATTAGAGCAATAAACATTTCTTTTATTTTTTTATATCACCTAATTTTTTACACAAATGATTTTTTTTAGAAACATTTAAATATAAGTTACTCTTTTAATTTCCTAAGGTGATAGTTATTACAAAAAAAATTGGTGTAAGGGGGGATTTTCTGTGAATACCAAATTATTATTACTTTTAGTTATAACAATCTCAATTTTTTCTTTTAACTCTAATCTTATTGTTGCAGATATAAATACGCAATTAAATTCTGAGCTGATTAATGTGACATTATCTCCAGCGGTGGGTGTTGGAGCAACAGTATTCGGAGATCAAATACAGCAAAATAATACAAATGTAAGATTTAACTTTACTATTGCTGTTAATGGTACAATTAATTTTACTATAATTAACATAACAGTTCCTCATAATATTACATTTACTGGAGATTTTACAGTAAATGATACTGATGATGTGCTTGCTGTGGATGAGGATTTTGCAGGTCTAGCTAATGCAACAAATGATACGGGCGAAGGTGGTAATCCATGGGTATTTTCGAACTCAACAGATGCAGGTGATGATATAAAGTATATACACTGGAATAGTACTGATCCTAATGGAACCGGCGGTGCAGTGATATTTAGCATTAATTTTACTGCTAATAATCTAACCGGAAATGTAGATGATGCAAGAATTGATTGGAATATAAGTATCACCTTTGCAGATGGTGGGCATGAAGACCCGAACTCAGCTGCAAGTGAGAACTCAACAGTAGTATACACATGGGTAGATATGCTTGTACCAAGATTATCTGAAGTTAATGTAACTGATGGGAATGCAACATTAGTTAATGGTACTGCATATGGGTTTGAGGCAGATTTTGATGATGATAATGTACAAGTAATGGACCACTTTTCAAATAAAAGTGCTACAGTATATACTACCTTAACAGAAATAAATGTTGATCAATTAAATATGTACTACTTATGTAATAGTAGTGTTGGTGAAGCAAATGTAACATTTGCTGCATTCTACAGCAATGTAAGTATGAGTACTAGTGATTCTGTATCACCATACTTATTTACAGGCACAATTGATCATGCTAACTGTGTAAACACAGAGAATAACGCAACAACATTCTTATTTTCAATAACAGATGATGCAAATAGGCATACTTCTGTTAATGATAGCGTAGGTGCAGCAGATGTTAGTGTACCATTTGGATTTGGGGTAATAGGAAATAGCAGTCTCCCAGTAATAATTGAGGTAAATATAACAGATCAAAGCAGGACACTTAAACTAAACGATAAGGGGTTACGCGGAGGAAATGATTATTTATCATCTAACTCTAGAATGGACATAAATGTAGATATGAGTGGAAGAGGATTTGCATCAGATTCTGATGGATCAAACCAGTCATTCTTTTACATAACAAACACAACCACCGAATCAAATACTCGCTTTGAAGATTGGTTTTCAGAAGGACAACAAATAGGATTGTTAAACATATCTAGGGATATAGACGGCAGTGGTAGTTTAACATCACAATTTAATGGAACAATACCTAAAGGACTTATAAACGATACTGATGGAACATCTGGAACATCAACAGGTAATTTTACAAATTTCCTGCTATTAATAAATGACTCGCGTGACTACACACAACACTTCTTTGGAGTATTTGTTGTGGACGGAGGAGATCCAACAGCTAAAATAACAAGCCCTGCTGATACGAATATTAATGTGTTGAACAGCATAAAGTATGGTTGTTCAGGAACTGATAGTGTTAGCGGTATAGCAGAATGTAAGGTGAGTGTATCAAAACCTGATGGAACTGTTATTAGTAAGACTAGCAGTAATTGTGTTGATCAGACATTCACTAATACTGATACAAATCTACCAGGAGCATACACTGTTGAATGTACAGTTACGGATAGTGTTGGATACACATCTGCTAAAACAACTGGTGCATTTGATGCTAGTACCTCAGCTGGAACTAGCGGTGACAGTGGCGGTGGCAGTAGTGGTGGAACTGGTACTAGCAGATCTGGAGAGGAACTAACTTTAGATGCTGATTTGAGTACCTCTGATGCAAGCTTTACTGGTAAAGCTGGTGAAACAAAAGTCTTTAGTTTGAGTGGCGGTGATGCTCATACCGTGACATTTGTTGAAGTTACTGAAGATTCTGTAACTATAACAATTGAGAGTTATAAAGCTGAAGTAACATTGAATGTTGGTGAGACTAAAGATGTAGATATGGACGGTGATGGAACACCTAATATTCAAGTAACATTAGAAAGTATTACTAATGGTGTTGCAAAGATCAGCTTTGTAAAACTGTCAGATGTAGTCCCTGAAGAAGAAACAGAACAAGAACCAAGCACTGAAGAAAAAGAAGAAGGAAAAATAGAAGAAGAGGTTAATAATAACCAAAATGGAAATGGTCTAGTGTGGGTAATTACAATAATTATTGTGTTATTAATTGTTGTAGGATATTTGTTTGTTAAAAGAAGAAAGTAACCTTTTGTGTTAATGTCATAATAGCTGAGATAAAGAAAGTACTAACGGAATGACTGTTTTAGGTTATACAGTAATTTTATTAAGAAGCATACTACTTTAATAATCAAACCAAAATAGGCGGTTAAGTTTATTAAAACCTGGTGGAAAATGACTAAACAAGGACAAGAAGATCAAACAACCATGAATCATGTATACGAAAATGGTTTGGAAAATACAGTAAGGCTAGAGCTATTGCAAAGTAGATTAGGAAATGCTAGAAAAAGGCAATTAGCAGTTTATATCAGAGCAGCAGCAAGAACAATTTTACCAGTTGTAGGTTTTGTTGCTGTTAGTGGTGGTATAGCTAAGTGTAATGATTATTTATTTGATAACAGTGGTTTAGCTGAATTGATTACAATTGTGACTGTTGGTACTGCTGGTTGGATATTAAGCACTAGTGGTGCAGTAAAAGACTACTGCTGGTTGGTTAGTGATGCAATAGATTCTATAAGAGATGCAAATATGATGATTAGACATTACAGAAAACAACTCACTGAATTAGAGCAATAAACATTTCTTTTATTTTTTTATATCACCTAATTTTTTACACAAATGATTTTTTTTAGAAACATTTAAATATAAGTTACTCTTTTAATTTCCTAAGGTGATAGTTATTACAAAAAAAATTGGTGTAAGGGGGGATTTTCTGTGAATACCAAATTATTATTACTTTTAGTTATAACAATCTCAATTTTTTCTTTTAACTCTAATCTTATTGTTGCAGATATAAATACGCAATTAAATTCTGAGCTGATTAATGTGACATTATCTCCAGCGGTGGGTGTTGGAGCAACAGTATTCGGAGATCAAATACAGCAAAATAATACAAATGTAAGATTTAACTTTACTATTGCTGTTAATGGTACAATTAATTTTACTATAATTAACATAACAGTTCCTCATAATATTACATTTACTGGAGATTTTACAGTAAATGATACTGATGATGTGCTTGCTGTGGATGAGGATTTTGCAGGTCTAGCTAATGCAACAAATGATACGGGCGAAGGTGGTAATCCATGGGTATTTTCGAACTCAACAGATGCAGGTGATGATATAAAGTATATACACTGGAATAGTACTGATCCTAATGGAACCGGCGGTGCAGTGATATTTAGCATTAATTTTACTGCTAATAATCTAACCGGAAATGTAGATGATGCAAGAATTGATTGGAATATAAGTATCACCTTTGCAGATGGTGGGCATGAAGACCCGAACTCAGCTGCAAGTGAGAACTCAACAGTAGTATACACATGGGTAGATATGCTTGTACCAAGATTATCTGAAGTTAATGTAACTGATGGGAATGCAACATTAGTTAATGGTACTGCATATGGGTTTGAGGCAGATTTTGATGATGATAATGTACAAGTAATGGACCACTTTTCAAATAAAAGTGCTACAGTATATACTACCTTAACAGAAATAAATGTTGATCAATTAAATATGTACTACTTATGTAATAGTAGTGTTGGTGAAGCAAATGTAACATTTGCTGCATTCTACAGCAATGTAAGTATGAGTACTAGTGATTCTGTATCACCATACTTATTTACAGGCACAATTGATCATGCTAACTGTGTAAACACAGAGAATAACGCAACAACATTCTTATTTTCAATAACAGATGATGCAAATAGGCATACTTCTGTTAATGATAGCGTAGGTGCAGCAGATGTTAGTGTACCATTTGGATTTGGGGTAATAGGAAATAGCAGTCTCCCAGTAATAATTGAGGTAAATATAACAGATCAAAGCAGGACACTTAAACTAAACGATAAGGGGTTACGCGGAGGAAATGATTATTTATCATCTAACTCTAGAATGGACATAAATGTAGATATGAGTGGAAGAGGATTTGCATCAGATTCTGATGGATCAAACCAGTCATTCTTTTACATAACAAACACAACCACCGAATCAAATACTCGCTTTGAAGATTGGTTTTCAGAAGGACAACAAATAGGATTGTTAAACATATCTAGGGATATAGACGGCAGTGGTAGTTTAACATCACAATTTAATGGAACAATACCTAAAGGACTTATAAACGATACTGATGGAACATCTGGAACATCAACAGGTAATTTTACAAATTTCCTGCTATTAATAAATGACTCGCGTGACTACACACAACACTTCTTTGGAGTATTTGTTGTGGACGGAGGAGATCCAACAGCTAAAATAACAAGCCCTGCTGATACGAATATTAATGTGTTGAACAGCATAAAGTATGGTTGTTCAGGAACTGATAGTGTTAGCGGTATAGCAGAATGTAAGGTGAGTGTATCAAAACCTGATGGAACTGTTATTAGTAAGACTAGCAGTAATTGTGTTGATCAGACATTCACTAATACTGATACAAATCTACCAGGAGCATACACTGTTGAATGTACAGTTACGGATAGTGTTGGATACACATCTGCTAAAACAACTGGTGCATTTGATGCTAGTACCTCAGCTGGAACTAGCGGTGACAGTGGCGGTGGCAGTAGTGGTGGAACTGGTACTAGCAGATCTGGAGAGGAACTAACTTTAGATGCTGATTTGAGTACCTCTGATGCAAGCTTTACTGGTAAAGCTGGTGAAACAAAAGTCTTTAGTTTGAGTGGCGGTGATGCTCATACTGTAACATTTGTTGAAGTTACTGAAGATTCTGTAACTATAACAATCGAGAGCTATAAAGCTGAAGTAACATTAAATGTTGGTGAGACTAAAGAAGTTGACATGGACGGGGATGGAACACCTAATGTCCAAGTAACATTAGAAAGTATTACTAATGGTGTTGCAAAGCTCAGCTTTGTAAAACTATCAAATGTAGTACCTGAAGAAGAAACAGAACAAGAACCAAGCATGGAAGAAAAAGAAGAAATACCTGTAGGATCAGGCGTAACAGAAACAGGTATAAGCTTATGGACATGGGTAGTATTATTAGCTGTGCTGGTACTAGTTGGCTTTGTAGTATTCAGAGTCATGAAAAGGAAGTAATTAACCTTTTCTTTTTCTATTTTTTAATTGCATAATCATTATAAAGCTAAATATGAAGACATAGTTCTTATGAATATTTTAAAATTATTGATCATCTTGCTTTTTTTAATACCATTAGCAAGCGCTGGAGAAAGATACGAACTAGATTTTGAAGATATACCAACAAAAACAATAGAATACACTCTTCTAAAAAGAGACATAGCAGTGTTTAATTATCCTGTGAGAGTGTATAAAGAACCACAAATAGTCGATGGAAAAGAACAGATAGAATATGAAATAGAAGAACAACAAGAAGCAATAATGGTAAGGGATATAAGAATTACGAAAAAAGAGATAAAAGTTACTGATCTAACACTATTTATTGAAGGGGCACCAACCCCACAATATGTTGCAGCAGCAGCTGACGATGTAATTAATGTTGATTTTGAAAAGGATTTAGTGGATGATCTTAGAATAGAAATTATTAAAGTTGATCCAGAACAAGGAGTGTTCTTTAGATTTGTACCAATCGATACAAGCAATGCCACTCCAAACCCCCAGGAGTTTAAGGGTGGAAAATCAGTACCTAAGATAACTGGTGGTGGTGAATCATCGTTATCGTTCTGGGATAAAACAAAATTGAGCATATCCAATATTCCGGATAAAACAAGTGAAATTATTGGTCTTTTGATATTGGACACATCACCGGAAAGCCCATGGCAGGTGAGAGTATTAGCAGGCCATTGGAAGATTACTATTATAGCAGTTTTAGTTCTGATAATCCTTGCATGGAATCAAAGAAGGATAAGAAGATTACTTAGAAGACGATTATAGCTTATTATCGCAGAGAGAGGGATTTGAACCCCCAAATCCTTTCGGAAGCTAGTTTTCGAGACTAGTGCACTACCGGATTATGCGATCTCTGCAAGAATTTTACTCAAGCCCAAGCATCTTTTTTTCTTTAGAAGTCAGCCTTAAAGATTCTTTCTTTTTCTTTTTTATTCTTTTTTTGTGTTCATATTCCTCACGTTTTTTAGGATCTTTTAAGTCATTAACAGTCTTTTTGAAGGCATTTATTTGGTTAACTGACAGAAATCCAAGTTTATTATAACGATACCTGATATCTCTTAGAAATCTTGATTCTTGGTATAATGATTTATCAATATCAAATAGCTTTTGAAATTTTAGGTCTTCAATTGGTTCAAATAAATCATTCATCTCGCAATTGATACATAATGGTCTCTGCCGGCGATTGTTAATAAGAACATAATTCTTTTTGCATAATACACATCTTTGCTTGTAAGCCATATGATCATGAAGATTGATAGTTCATAAAGTTTTTGGGGGCGATTTTTAAAGGAATTGTTGCTTTGTCTTAGTATTATAAGGCAAATTTGTATGGACAAAAAGGTATGTTGTTATTTTTGGGTTACACTATATATATATGTAATGTATACCTTTATCTTATGCAAAAGAAATTTACTTATGTTATTTTTGTAGCAACATTATTGGTACTTCTTCTTACAGCTCAACAGTGTGATATTCCAGATACTCCAGTTACTGAAGCTATTGCACATCAAGATACTGAGTTTGTAAAAGATTTGTATGTTACTAATGTTGGTTTTGTATATGCTGGTGATCCCAATGAAAACAGTTCTGCAACATTAAACAGTTCTGCAACATTAAACATAGGTAATGAATATAATCTGAAAGTAACAAAATATGTTATCGTTAGAGGAAAAGAAGTTAAGCTTGATGATATCGGAAGTGACGGTGCAGTAGTTGTTATTGTTGATAGTGTAACAGAAGTAATCTCACCTAAAATTACAGAGTTAGTTAATGGTCTTTTCATAACTTTAGTAGAATATACAGAACGTGATGCTACATTTAATATTGGAGATGAATATGTTCTTAATGTTGAAGAATCAGCTACTGTAAATGGAAAACAATTGACACTTGATGACGTTGGAAGTGACGGCGCAGTAATTGTTACTGTGTACTAAAGTGTAATATTCTGAAATTTTTGAAGGAGAGTATGTGAGCGTTAATGCAAGATTTGGGATGGTTGCTGATGGTATGGATACATTTATTTAGTGTATAACTTATAGTAAAAGTTAATACATATGAGCTTAGAACGAAATTTACAAAATGCATCTGAAACAAATAATGTCCTTTTTACTAGTGTTGATTATATTTTAAATTGGGGGAGAAGTAATTCAGTGTGGTACCTACTGTTCGGGCTTGCATGTTGTGCTATAGAGATGATGCAAACTGGAGGGCCAAGAGCAGATCTTGATAGGTTTGGTTCTGTATTCCGTGCAACACCAAGACAGTCAGATCTTTTAATTGTTTCAGGTACAATCACATTAAAAATGGCTGAGAGGGTTAAATTACTTTATAACCAAATGGCTGAACCAAAATATGTTATTTCTATGGGCAGCTGCGCAAATTGTGGTGGTTTATTTGATTTAGGTTATTCATGCCTAAATGGAATTGATAAACTAATTCCAGTGGATGTGTATGTTCCTGGTTGTCCACCAAGACCTGAGGCTTTAATTGAGGGGCTATTAGTACTTCAAGAAAAAATAAGGAGAGAGAGGTATCTTGGTGATAGAAGACTTAAGGGGAGGCAATTATCTGCTTAAAATTAATTGGGTTGGTGAGCTATAATATATTGTTTTTGTGATATCCTTAAGATTGTGGTTTCTGAGCTGCTGTCTTGAAAAAGTATTTTTCGTATAACAAACGAAAGATATATATATGTATAACCTATGTTTATCTCATGGAAAGACTACCATTATCACTTTGGATTAAGAAAGAAACACAGCGAAAAATAGCGCAAGCACAAGATATCATAGTAGAAGAAGTTTATGCCATCTTTGAGAAAGCAATATTACATGGTGGAACAGCAATTTGGAGATGCTATGCTGGAAAGCGATTCTCAGAAGATATTGATTTTTACTTTCCTAAGAACAAAGAAAAGATAGATTCTATTTTTCAATCTTTAACAAATAAAGGTTTTCAAGTTCTTAAGAAGAAGATATCTGAAACGAGTGTTTATTCAGAATTGCTTTTTGAAAGAACATCTGTAAGGTTAGAAGCAACATTCCTAAAAAAAGAAGCTATCATCACTGATTATGAAACATTAAATGGGCGTATCATCGCTGTTTATAGTTTAACACCTGAAATGTTTGTTATTGAAAAGGCTCATGCATACCTCAAAAGATTCAAAATTAGGGATTTATGGGATATATTTTTTCTTTTACACCTAATAAAAAATAATCATATTGTAAAGAAAGAGCTTGAGCACCTTATTAAAAATTATAAAAATCCAATTGATGAAGCAGACCTTAAAATAATTATTTTTGAAGGAATTGTACCATCATCACAGGAAATGTTTAGGTACATCACACAAAAATGGGAAAACGAATACATCTAGACAGGATAGAACAACTATTTGAGAAAAGCCCAGTAGTAGATATTAGGTCTATAAAAAGAATTATAAAACTACACTCAAAAAATACTGCATATGCTAAACTTGTTATACATAATTTGCTTAAGAAAAATAAAATACAAAAAATTGCAAAGGGATACTACACCAAGTATAATGATAACTCCCTTGCTGTTCTTTGCTATAACCCTGCGTACTTAGGATTACAAACTGCGTTGAGTTATCATCAACTTTGGGATCAGGAAACAATACCAGTAATTCTAACACCACAAAAAATACGACAAGGGATACGTACTGTTGCTGGAGGGAATGTCATGTTTAGAAATATTCAAAAAAAATACTGTTTTGGTTTTGATTATTACCAAGATGGTATGTTTTATTTGCCGTACTCTGATATTGAGAAAACGTTTATTGACCTTGTTTTATTTAAACAACCTATTTCTAAAGAACTTTTAAAAATTTTTCGTAAAAAAGTTGATAAGAAAAGAGTAATTACATACTTGAAAGTATACCCAGAAAATATTAGAAGAAAGGTATTAAAATTAATTTAAGGTTGAACTAAAATCTATGATTTGTTAGCCTTGTGAACATCTCTATAAACATTTGTTTTACTTCTAGGGGTGTCAATAATGGATGAAAGATACTCATTCACATTAAAATGTACTTTAATTTTCTTAGGTGGAAGGTTAAACATAGCAAGGTTATCAATCACTGCTTGTTAATCAATAAATATTCTCTTCCAGCACTAAACTCATAAAGGTAGCTATTCAAGAAAAAACGCCGAGGGCAGGATTTGAACCTACATATCCTTTCGGAAACTGGTTTTCAAGACCAGCGCACTACCAGATTATGCGACCTCGGCAATGAGATTACGGTATGAAAAGAACTTTTAAACTTTCTTATTTCTTAATAAATTGCCACTGATGAGGTCTGTTTAGAATCATATGCTTGCAACGTTGTGTAACGTCAACAAAGGCAGGAATTTTTTTGTTAAAGGCGTCTAAAAAAAACCAGCGGTCATCAAAAGTTATATCTCCTTCAACACGAAATTCAATTTGTTCAAGAACTTCGCGGTGTATCAGCAAGCAACCAAGACCTGCTGATACAATAGGCTGCAATGGTTCTCCGTAAAAAATTTCATTATGGGTTAATGGCCTCATAGATGGTACTGGATCATCTGAAGGAAGCGACTTATAAGCTAAAGGAATGAGCACATTATTATCATTCCAAATATTTCTTGCAAAATAGATGCCAGAGATAAGCTTTTTATTGTGAGATAATAATTTTTGAATGAGATTTGGTGGCGGGATAACATCCTGTTCTAAGCTTAAAAACCATTCATATCCCCCGTCAAGAACTTTTTTTCTAAGGAGATTACGAGACGCAACAATACGCTCACGTGCTCCTTCAATCCATGGACCACGGGATACTTCAAAACCAAGGCTAGCAAGCTGCTTAAAATATTTAAGATCTTTACTATTCTCCACTAGAGCAACATCAAATTTGCGGTAAGTTAGACTGCGCAGCCCGTTCATGTACTCGAGAATACAATATTCTTTATGAAAACTAGTTGGACAGCCTACAAGCATATTATTTTTTACCATTTCTACTCGAAATTTGAGCGGTATTTCCTTTTTAAAAGAATACCAATTATAATGAATAGTATTACAACAATTATAATAACTATTGTAGTAATAAAAATTGACTTACCATGGATTTCACCACCTAGAAGAACACTTTTTTGTTGGCTCTTAAGCGGTGTTGCTTCCCGCTCAAGTTGCTTGAAATTATCAATAACAGCATCTACTTTAGTGGGTTCAACTGGCTCTGAGCCTGCAGTAATCTTGGTTATAAAATATGATTTATCACAATAAGCAAAATCATCAAATTTTACATTAGGATAAACACTTGGATGGCAGGATTTTGGCAGATTGTCTTTTAATAAGATGATCATTGACTCAACAGAATTATCAGGCAAGGGCACAGTCAGTTTGGTAATACCATTAGGATAAGTGGTGAAAATACTCCCTTGTGTTATTGAACCGGACTTAGAAAATGCACCTTCAACTGATTTGAAGTTAGACACAGCGTTAATAGTGATATCAACAACATCACTTGGATGAAGAACTACCCCTTGATTTAGCCCGCTTATGTTTAGATCAGCAATTAAAGAATCATTATCCATGCCACATTTAACAATGTCAACACCTAATAAGTCGCAAGTAAAAAATAATCCTGGACATGAGGCTGCATCTGAAATAGATCTGTTAACTCCGCTTTCAGTAAAAGTTGCAATAAATGTATGCATTCCTTCTTTATTTATAGAAGCAGATGGAGTAGTGAATGTGTCATATCGACTCTTAGCAGTATCACTAGCTTTAATGTGTTTACCTTCCCAAAATCCTGATAGTTTTGTTCCGTCCATGTTTATACTTATAGAATCAGTATAAATCTTTTGATCATCAAGGTCAGCAGCAAAAGTAATCTCGGCATGGCCATCATCGAAACATTCAATGTCATAAAACCTTAATGCATTGACTGCAGGAAGAAAAATTAGAACTAACAATAATAAAAAGTACCACCTCATATCTATGCTTATTTAAACTTGTTTTTAATCATTTTGGTGGTCTAATAATACCAATCAATTCAAAATTCAAACGATCAACAGCCCTGATAATGTCAATTTCGTTGCCCCCATGAACTAAAATGCAGTTATTTTTCAGGCTTACTGAAGTATCATTAGCTAATTCAAGAATTATCAAACCATCTTTTGTTTTATCACAGGTTAAAACCGGAATATCTGGATGTTTGCTATCAAACTCAGTAAACGAGCTAAATACAGGGATACCAAAAAATGACTCAATAAACCCATCTATACTCAATCCTGCTAGAGCTGTAAGCCCCCTTAATTCAGGATCAAATGGATTGATGCCAACAAATATTTTCTCCTTGCTTAAGACATAATCTTTTACATTACCTATAACAGAAATATTGTCTACTAAGTTTGGTGGATTACGAGAGTTTAGATAATATGGATTACCATTGTGTATAAACTCTACCCTGTATGTTGTGATCTTACCATTGGACACTGGTTGAACTTTAAAATCATTATACAAGTAAGCCCCTTCAATTGCTAGATTCTGTTTTACTAACACCGTACCTAAAAAGAGCAAGAATAAAACTACTACAACAAGAAATATTTTTTTTATTTTATGTTCATTATTCATGGGATAATACCAAGCAAGTTATAAGCTGATCTTTCTAAAATCTTGACAATGTTTTCTATTGACCCCTCAAAGTATAAACAGTTATCTTTAAGAGAGATATTTGAAGTATTATTTCCATCCAGTATAACTAAAACTCCAGTAGATTCGTCAGCATTGTCACAGTTACGAACTGGGTAATTATTAAGCTTACATAGCTCTGAGTCCGCAGGACATGCAGGAAATACCTTAGAGTTAATACCATAAACAGAAGAAAAACTATTAAATTTAACTCTAGCAAAATTACCCAAGCTTGATCCAGGGCTCGTACTAAAATATATCTTAGACACTTTAGAAAACTGAGAAAAATCCACTAATTCAATGTCTAGCACTTCTGAAGGCAGAAAAGAAAATATGACATCTTGATTATTTACTTTAGTAACCCAAGCATTATCAATAGGTTTAAACTCAAATCCATTGAACTCGCGAATATCTTCTTCGTTGTTATTTGAATTGCTTATATTCAAAGCACTGCCTATCATTATGCTAATAAAAAATAATCCAATAATTATAACACTAATTTTCTTGCGATCCATGAATAAGGCTAGAAGTAGTGGTTTTTATAATTTTCTTTTAAAAAATAGCAGGAGTTATGTATACTTCAACGATAGCCCCAATTATTAACAGGATTAAGGCAAGGACCATAAGCGCAGAAACATCGCGAATTATACGTTGAAACTTTCCAGTATAGAACTCATGGTGAATTACCGCTACAGAAATAATTCCACCAGCTAATCCACCTGCAAAATAAGCAAATATCTCAAAAATACCATGGGTAAGGTAACGTAGAACTCCAATAGTAAACAAACCAAAATACAATGACACCCTTTCGAGACCTACTGCTGCCGCAGCAGTGGAAAGCCCATTACGTATGTAAGCACCAGCAGCACCGGCAATAACACTGGCGTTCCATGTAAGTATAAAAATAGCCCCAGCACCGTAAAAAAATGAGAAAAATAAGCAGAATATTAATACTTTAACGTTATTATTGAATATTTTTATAAAAATTTTGCTACCTATAAGATCACCAGTACTAAATTGGTTTGTAACTGCGTTGCTATTTATGTTTTTAATAGTGCTAATCTGCGCTGAGAATAATGATTCAACCTGGTCGGATGGCAACAAAGAATACCAAATCACAAAAGCTATTAAGATGCCAAGAAATAATGCCATAAAGAAAGTTATTGCTTTACTATGAAATTTTAACAATCTTTTTTCTTCTAAAATAACCTCGCTTTTACGTTCTTCGCTTTTTATGGACGTATACATTAAAGGAATTGCGGCAAAAACAGTCAAGAACACCATTATCAAACTTGCTTGATCATGAAATATCCATAATCCAAGAATCACAGCAATACTAGCATAAAGAACTCCATATAAAAAGAGCTCCTTCATTGATCTATCACTCTCTTTGCCAGCAGTTAATGACTCAAGAACCATTACAAGGTTATTGTCGAATCTCACTATATTAATGTTTCGTTAGTGAACTAACTTAATGAGACTATTGAAACACCAATCATTATAACAATAATACTTACCCATCTTAGCTTGCTAATATTTTCTTTGAATAAAAATTTAGAGAGTAAAGCAACCAGAACATAACTAACACTCACTAAAGGATATGCCATACTCAAATCTAACTTTGATAGCACAACAATCCAAATTATACCGCTTAATCCATACAGAACAACCCCAAGCATAACAAATGGCCGTGTAAAAACATGAAAGAAATCTTTTACTAAAGTGTTTATTTTTAGATTAATTTCACCATGACGAATCATGCCGTACTTTAAGGATAATTGACCAAAGACAGCAAGTAGAATACTAATAAATGCTAAAGATAAACCAGCCATGTTAGCTTTTTGATAATAATATCACTCCAATAATTATTACTCCAACTCCCGTTCCCCTAACTAAACTTATTTGTTCTTTTAAAATAACAACTGATAATACTGAGATAATAGCCATTCCAAGCGCTAATAAAGGATATGCAAGACTCAACTCAACTTTTGATAGAGTTGTAATCCATAGTATTGAGCTAGCAATGAGCAAGCCCGCAGCAAGCCATATCCAACCGTTTGATATTATTGCGATACCAGACTGGATTATATTCCCAGGTATAAACTCAATAGTTTCAGCTTGTTGTTTTAATAACAGCTCTGATATGGATATAACAATCACAACTAACAATAAACTTCTAAACCCGCCTTTCATGAAGTGGTGTGATAAGGTAACTTTATATATATTTCTTATTGAATTGTTATATGTTAAAAAATAAATTACTGAGAATTAAAGAGATCAAACAGGAAACACATGATACAAAAACATACAAGTTTGATACTAAAGGGCTAAATGAAATTTTTTTACCAGGCCAATTTTATATGGTGTCTGCCGTGATAAACGGTATTGAAGTAAAGCGAGCATACTCAATTGCGTCAAGTCCAACTGAAAAGGGGATTATAGCAATAACAATAAAGATTATGAACGGCGGTAAGTTTTCAACACATAGCTTTGAGCGTTTCAAAAAAGGGGATGAAGTAAACTTTACAGGACCATACGGTAAATTTGTTTATCATGATGAATTAAAACCGGTTTATCTTTTAGGCGGCGGCAGCGGTGTTGCACCATTAAGAGCGATAATGAAATACATAATTGATAAGAATATTCAAGTGCCAGTTAAATTAATATGCTCTAACCATACACCTAAAGATATCATATTCAAAGAAGAATTTGAACAATGGGCAGAAGAACATAAGAACATAAGCTGTTATTTTACCATCACTAGTCCAAATGGGGTGGTATGGAATGGGCATGTAGGGAGACTGGACCAAGAAGTAATTAAAAAAGAAGTTGATGATGTTGATGGATTATTTTTTATTTGCGGACCACCAGTTTTAGTAAAAGCAATTGAGACATCACTTATCATGCTGGGAGTACGAGAAGAAAATATCAGAACAGAAAAATATAATTAATCGATACATTTATAACTCTTTTATGTTTATGAATATTATGAAAAAAGTTTGTGATGATATTGTTTCTCTAAAATTAATTATATCACTGTCTGGGAAAATAAGAGGTGTTTGATGAAGGGCGATTTGTTTTGCTCTTCATCTTTTTTTTATGAAGCAGTTTATATGCTTTGATCTTGATGGGACTATTGTATCTTCAGACTTGGCTAATACAAAAGCATATCTGCATGCATTTAAGCTGTATAGCCTACCATTACCAAACCAAAAAAAATTGATCAGCCTTTATGGAAGACCACATGAAGAAGTTGTAAGCCAGTTTGTGCATAAAGATACACCTAAAAAAATAGTTAATAGCATTGTATCAGCACATGAACATTTTTTAATAAAGGAATCATATAAAAGTATAATGTTAATACCCCATGTTTTTGTTATTTTAAAAAAATTAAAAAAGGATTATCTTATGGGAATAGTTTCAAATTCATCCCATGCAAGCATTGAGAAATCACTAAAAAAAACAGGGATCCCACTATCATGGTTTTCAGTTATAATCGGTGCTGATGAAGTTAAAAGGGCAAAACCATATCCCGATGGATTAGTAAAAGCAGAAAAAATCCTTAAACAAAAACCAATAGCAATGATAGGGGACAGTATATATGATATTATGGCTGCGAGAAATGCACACATACCTGGTATTGGAGTTTTAACAGGAAACTATACAAGAAAAGAGCTCTCACTAAATAAACCAGCATATATAATAAAATCTTTAGCTTATCTACCAAAAATTTTAAATAAGCTACGATAAAGAATATTTTGGATGGTATTAATAGAAATTCTGTTTACATTAGCGATTATTTCTGTGTTAGTTTTTTTATTGTTTAAGGTGTCTAATTTAATTATAAACACTGGTTTGATAATAATAATTATATTGCTAATATTATTTTTGATCTTTAACGTAAACATACTATTTGAAACAATTAAAGGACCAATACAAGGCGAGGTTAATGATAATTTTGATTTAACCGAAGAAGAATGCAGAAAAATTGGCGGCGATTACGGGAGGCATGGAATTGCTCAAAACTTATATTGTAACCCTCCAACAAGTGATGGCGGGAATATATGCAATAAATCAGATGAGTGTGAAGGGTTATGCATGCTTAGTGATGATGGTAAGGGGTATTGTCAAAAGTATAAGTACCAGTTTGGATGTTTCTCAGCATTACAAACTGATGGAGTTATAGCTCTGTGCGTTGATTAGTTAGCTTCTGTTTAATTTTTGGAGTTTTGTTTGGCATTGCGTAGGAGGTTTAATAATCTTTTCTTACTGTTACTTACTGTTTAGTTTATAATAATTTTTATATATTAGTTATAAACTGACAGAATAATATGTACGAAGGCGAAGAAGAAATTGATGAAGAAGGTTTTGAAGAAGACTATGGTTCCTCTGAGTCTACACAGGAAGAATCTACTGATGATTATGATGGAGAAGAACTAGATGAAGTTGAAGAAGGCTTTATGCAAGGCTACGTTGAGGGAGAAAGAGCAGCTAAATGCTCACTATGTAAAAAGTTACTTGGTTCAGTATTCGTTGAAGAAGAGATAGACGATCAAATATACCGTTTTTGTAATGAACAACATGCTGAAGCATTTAAGAGGAAACATACCGAACCTACAGAAGAATAAGCTTACTTGTGCTTATATTTTTTTGTAATTGACAGGCTGATAAGGATTAGTATCATGAAAACAAGTAAACCAAAAATTACCTCAGAAAAATGAAATGATTTTTTATCCGAAATTGTTTCTTCAAACTCTTTTTTTATTTCCAAATTTTCGCCAGTTGAGTTATATTCTTGTGCGGGAGTGATATTCACAGCCAATTCTACATTTTTTTCTGGATTAGTACATAAATGATTAGAACATGAATCATCACACTCACATTCTTTGTCTTTACATGGATTATCAAACCTAAACTTCACTTTATCAGAATCGACATCTCTTAGGTGAACTCCAATTGTGTTTACATTTCTATCCTCGCTTATAATTGCCTTTTCGTTATTGATGCATATAACCACTTTATTGTCAAAAGAATTTATTGAAAGTAAAGTAATATTTTTACCCCTAAAAAGAAAACTATCATTTACTTCAAGAGTGGCATAATCAGTTTTAGCTTCGACAAAGATAACACTAAGAAGTACCATTAAGATAAGCATTAAGTAAACTTTCATGAGTTGGTGTACTATCAAAAAATATAAAAGGGTTTTGGCTATCTTTTAATTAAAATTCTACCCTTTTTGGATATGATACTTACTTCTTCCTCGTTTTTAAAACCGCTAACTTTTGAAACAATACTTGGAAGCTTGATAACACCGGATTGTATCTTTAAATTTGTAATAATCTCTTGGCTGTCTTGATTATCACTTAAAATCTTAGATATTTCAGAGTTATTAACTGAGTTTTTGTACTCTTTAGCTTTCTTAAACAGGTACTCAGCGATCATGCCTCCAATGTTCTTATTGGTTGCATTTGTTATACCTTCAAGCCCAGGGCTTAAATTAACTTCAATTACGTAAACCTTATCAGACTCAAGCATATCAACTGCACAGATATCTGCACCAATAGCCATTGCAGAACGTACAGCGATGTCTTCTGCTTGGTCATCTAACTCATGTGCAATACCTACACCGCCCTGATGGATATTAGCACGGTTCTCAAATTTTTCAGCTTTTCTGATCATAGCAGCCATGACTTTATTCCCAATTACTATGGCTCTAATATCTGTTGCATTGGTTTCTATATATTCTTGTATAATATACGGTTGTTTAAAAATTTCAAGAGAATCAGCTATGGATTTTGCGCTACCAATTGAATCAGCAAATAAAACTCCCTTTCCATGTGTTCCTTCTGGGATTTTTATGACTAATGGATAATGTGCTTTTTTAAGAATTTTTTTGGCAGCCTCTATATTAGCAGCGACGTAACTTTGAGGTATCGGGATGTTTTTCTTTTGAAGCTCAATAAGTGTAAAATACTTGTTATGACCATTTGTAAACCCTGACGGGATTATTGGTAGATAACATTTATGCTGCAAAGACTCAGTAATTGCACGTTGTAACATACTATACTTGTGGGAACCACGGATATAGACACAGTCAAAATCTTGAAGTTTTGTTCCATCATACATAGCTATAATACCCTTGCTTGAAGCATGTACGTCAATTTTTTTGATATTGATATCAACAACTTCAGAGAAGTATTTCTTTGACTCTTCCATTATAAGGCGACTACTCTTTCCACCGAGACTTATTACTCCAAGCTTCATTTCTTTTTAGATGGATCTATCAAAAATCTTCTTTTTAAAGTTCTTGTTCCTATTAGAACTTGATATTTCATATGCTCACGGTTTGTGATAGTAAACAAGGTCCTGATCTTTCTCCTTTTGATTGTTAATACTGCAAATGCTGTTTCCCTCTTTTGATAACCTGTAGCTGCTCTTATATTAATACTCTTTTTATGTAATTCTAATCCAAGCTTTTTAGCTAGTTTATCATTAATGCTGTTATATTTTGAACCGGTATCAATTTTTGCGCGTACTTTGAAACTTTTGTCTCCATGTCTGATGGATACCCTTTCAGTCAAACCAATGATTTCCATACATAATTTTCGTGATAGTTCGTATATAAAATTGTCGGAAAGTTTTATATACTGTTCTCATTTTCTGTCCAAATATGCTTGAAACAAATGGGTTAGAATTGGTTTTAGAAGTGTTTGATGGCTGGGTTAAAGTTCCAGTCTATCTTCCAACATATATATCTAGAGATGGCCAGTGGGTACCAATTAAATCTGGTGAAGAATTTATTGCTGTAAAAGGTGATTCAAGATTTGTAGTTCCAAGAGATTCGTTTGTTTGGGAAGTTGCACATGGTTATACTGGATGGATAAACTTTTATTTTAAGGAAAATATGCCTGATGAAATAATGAGTGATGGTGAAATTTATGCAGTTCCAAAACAATGGTACGAACAAGATAAAGATTCCGCCCCTTAATTTCTTTTCTTATTGATGCTTCGTATTTTAATCGGTTTTTCTTTCTACTTTTTTGCTGTGCTCAAACATGTAAAACTGCTTGATGGAATAAACCAAGGAAAAACTAATTTTTAGCCAGAATAATCCACTCAAGGAAAGTTTTATATAAACTCAGCACAGCGTATATCATAATGAGGTGAGAATAAGGTGCAAGGATCAAATTTAAAAAAAGTGGTACTCTTCTTGATGTTTGCCATCTTATCATACTTATCATACTTGCTATTAAAACCTTATCTAGTAGTAATTATTGTAGCTGGCGTTGTTGCATATTTCCTATGGCCACTTCAAAGAATGATAAATAAGCATATAAAAAGGCCAGCAATAGCAGCGTTGATATTATTGATACTATTAACTGCATTAATATTAACATTTGGAGGGCTTATTGCTAATGCAGTTATCAATGAATCTTTTGAATTGTACCAAAATGTGAAAGATTTTAAAATAAGCGTGTACACCAGCGAGATTAATAATTTTTTAGGTAAAAATATTGATGTGGACATTTATATTAAAAAAATTATAAATGATTCTCTAAGCTTTATCCTTAAGGGAGCGACATCATTTATTTTGGGTATACCTCAAAGGATTATAGGTTTTGTTGTGTTTGTGTTTGTACTTTATTATCTTCTTAAAGAAGGGGATACTGTAACGGCGCATATAAAAAGATTACTTCCGTTAGATCAAAAGGAAAAAGAATCATTGCTTAATAGATTTAGAATAGTTTTCAAGGCAACAGTATACGGGGTTTTGTTAGCCGCATTGATACAGGGAATTGTTGGTACAATAGGCTTGCTTGTGTTTCAAGTACCATCACCAATACTATTTGGGTTGTTGCTAACTGTTGCATCTACAATACCATATCTTGGTGCATCAATAGTATGGTTCCCAATAGCATTGTACTTAATTGCAATAGGAGATTTGTTTAATGGTTTTGGTTTGATGATATTTGGAATAGTTGTAGTAAGCTTTGTAGACAATGTAGTAAGACCATTTATAATCAGCAAGAAATCTGAGATTCATCCAACAGTAATATTACTTGGAGTATTAGGCGGGCTTTTATTGTTTGGTTTTATAGGATTAATAATTGGTCCACTGGTATTGGCATTGTTTACTACTTTAATTGGTTTTTTTGAAAAAGAATACCATAGTTAGTCGCCTTCAAACTTAATAAGAGAAAATACTTTTATCCCATTTTGCTCAAGCTTTTCTCTGCCTTTTAGGTCTGGTAGCTCAATAATAAATGAACACTCAATAACATTACCACCTAATCTGTTAATCAAATTAACTGCTGCAAGACTTGTACCTGCGGTGGCGATTAAGTCATCTACTATAAGCACGTTATCGCCCTGGTTTATAGCATCAGTATGTATCTCAAGTGCGTCACTTCCGTATTCTAGATTATATTCTTCTTGAAGTGTTTCACCGGGCAGCTTACCTTTCTTTCTTATAGGAACAAACCCAACACCTAACTTTTCTGCTAATATTGCTCCATGAATGAAGCCGCGAGATTCTATCCCTGCAACAACATTGATGTTCATTTCTTTATAACGATCATAAAGATGGCTTATTGCTTGTGAAAGGCCCTTAGGATCTTTAAGCAGAGTGGTTATATCTCGAAACATCACTCCTTGTCTAGGCCAATGCGGGATTGTGCGTATTTTTTCTTTGAGATAGTCCATAGCTGTTGTTAGATCTTATAATTTAATACTTTTGTTACACTAAAATAGATAGGTGATAAGGTTATAACAATATACTTAAAGAGAGTAGGGTAGGCATAAGCCGCCTTCTGTCAGTTCCCGTGATGGTCGAACTGAGGTGACATTCAACTTAGCACCCTTTTTGGGCTTGCACCGATTGGGGCTCACCGTTTCATCATGCCAGTATCATTGTCAGCTGTTTAACAGCATCATCCTAAATAAAGGCTGTATCGTTTCTGTGTGGTTGCCTTTTCTTTCGAAAACTTCCTTTTCAGAAAGCAACCCATAAGAGCTCTTAACGAGCTGGTGGGCGGACTTTCCTCAGTCATAGACCGTAAGTCACCTACCTACCTACTACTAAAACACACTATCTTTTAGCTTTTAAATTTATCTGATAAACTCTTTAACGGCATCACGAAACCAAAACAGCAGATCATTTACATAGTTTCCTTCGCTGCTAAATGACAAAGAAACAGTGGCTCCATTGTTGAGGTTTGGAATGTCCCCCCAGAATAGAGGAAATACTGCTGGCTGATTAAAGCTTAGACTTTCACTAAGTGTATCTTGTTTTTCTGATTCATATAAATATCTAAGTCTTAAACCAAGTGAAGGCACTTCTATAGAAATGCCTCCGTCCACTTGCCCGTGCTGGTCTAGTTTTGCTGATGGATGGAAGCCAATTAATTCATCATATAATCTTCTAGTTAGGTATACATCAAAATAAGATGAACCACTAGTGTATCTGCTGGCTATTCCTAATGTTTCTTGTTCAAACAAGACATCTGGCAGGCATAATCTTTCTTTAGTGCCCAATTGTCTATTAAAACTCCCCATAAAACTTTCATTGGAGCATTTTGCCCAACCGTTAAATAGTCTTGTTGGATCTTCAGCTTGAAGCAGGACAAATAATTCTAAATCTAAATCTGAAATATCAAATGAACTAAAATCACCAGTCCATCCTGTTTGAGTAATAATACCATAACCACCTAATGTATCTGGGTGTATGCTTAGCCTAGCTCTACCGGTCATAGAAACAAAATTAGCATAATCAAATTCTACAAAATCTCCAATTGCTCCAACAATCAAGTCTAAACTAACATTTTCAAAGAGATTAATGCTATCTGGTGTTATGTATGCGCCTAACTCCCCGCCCCATAGACTGTGAGTAGACTCGCTGGAAGTTTTTGTACTAACGGTTGTCCTTTCAAATGGATTGCTTATACTTAGATGATCAAGAAACTTTCTAGGCGGCAGCTCACTCTCTGCCAGGCTAACTGATAAAGTATCCCCGCTATTACTGGTTAAGTATTTCCATCCGCCACTAAGACCTAGTATGAATCTTGGTAATCTAAATTCTTTAAGACCATAAACTAATAATCTCTGATTATGCTCTGTGCTGCTTTCTATTACTGTATCTCTGTCAAGATGATAAGCAATTAATGGTCTTGAGATTGTCCATACACTATGAGAATCTGTTGTTAGTTCTGTATCTTTATGGACTGTGCTATCAAAATCTATACCTAGCTTACTTGATATACTATGTTTAGTTAAACCTCTTTCGTGTTGTATATGATCTTCTAATCTTTGTGATTCAACACCTAGCTGCAAGTTTGAGTCATTAAAAAATTGGTTAGTATGGGATATATTACTGCCTGAAGTATTAGCTTGCCTCCTGGCAGAGTTAAATGTAAACTCTGGTAAGATGGACATGCCACGCTGCCAATTAGCTATCGAATATGATCTACGGTTGCCGCCAGCGATGGAAGAGTATCCTATAAGCTCAGCTCTGAATAGCGGTCTTGTATTGCCAGTATTGTCAATTATTCTTATTGTTGAGATGTTATTATCAAAGAGGCTGTTTGTTGTTCCTTCTTCAAATGGTGATATTTCAGATGCTACGCCGGGAAGATTTAACTCAAGCCTGTACGTTGTTTCAATGTCGGGTATAATTTCTGATAATTTAGCTCTTAGTGCTTCTGCTTCTTTTTCAAGTAGTTTGATGTATTCATACCTGTAATACTCAAGCCCAAATTTATCTTTTATGTCTTGTAAGACATGAAGCCGGTATTGTCCGTTTATTAGATCATTTACTATTTCTTGGTTTTTAGTTGTTTCGCTGATAAAGTTAGGATCTTGGTTCTGTTTGGGATTAGGGACATTTTGTGCGTGAGAAATACCGGTGTACAAAACTATTGCTGCAAGCGCTGAACTTAAACCTTTACTCAAAAAATTAGTTAAAGCCACTATTATTGAATAGTGAGTAGCTATTTAAGCTTTTTTTAAACATAATCAAAATACATAATGCATAATCTACTTATTACACAGCTAGATTATTGTTGTTTAACTGAAGAATATGTTTCTTTTCACCAAACTGATATAACAATACCCTTTTATATTTTATTAGAACTTTTTTTTAAAAAAATTCGGGAGAAAAGTGGCAATTATAGAAATAATCAAAGTCCAAGCAGTGTTTAGTGGAATTATGCTAATAATATGCTGGTTTTATTGGCTAACCATAAAAGATAAGGTGGTATTATACCAAAAAACACTAATAACCGTGTTATTCCTAATAATCTTTGTAGTGGCAGCGCAGGTTATCAACCTGTTTTTTAACAATTCTGCATTAATCATAGCTCAATGGGTGATAACGTTAGTTGTGGCTGCAATAGTTTGTATAACTGCATTTGCTATTTTGGATGGTCTTAAAAAAGGTAGAAAGCAGGAATTTGACAGTATCTTAGCAAGCAACCAAAATTATGAAGAAGCTTTTTTCAAGAAAAAATTCATTATACCTCAAGTAGTACAGTTAAGAGAGCTTAAAGCTAAGATCATAAAATATGAAGAACAAAAAATAGGTTTAGAACAAGATATTGATAATACAAGAACACGGTTGAGTGAGTTAGAATTAAAAGTTGAATCAAAAAATGCTGCTTTTACTGAACGTGAAAAGAACATGAAGAATAAAGAAATGACCTTAGATAAATTAGAAAAAAAGCTGAACTACGACGAAGAAGAAATAAAGGAAGAACTAGATGAAATAAAAGATCTTAAAATTAAACTTAGAGAAAAACACAAAGAGATAAAATCAATAAAAAACCAAAATAAAGAATTTATCAACCTAAAAGAAAAAGAAAAATACCTAAAAACTACTGAAAAAGAATTGTTATCCCTTAAAAAAAGTTTAGAAGAAGAACAAGAAAGAATTGAAGATCAACAAGATAAACTTATCAGTGAGCGAAGGAAACTAGAAAAGTTAAAAACAAAGGAGATTCATCAAGATGATGTATGAACTGTTAATAATGATAATTGGATCAGTGGGCTTAATAGTTCTTTCTTTAATATTCCTAATAAAAGTGAAACCATTTGAAGACATGAAGCATAAACAGGGGTTGAGTTTATTGTTAATGAGCGGGTTATCATTTTTATTATTGATATTATTAGAAGGCATAAAAACAATATATACTAATCTATATCTAATAAAATGGCTCCAGGTTAGTTGGATTATTACAACACAGTACTTGGTGGTTTTACCAGTTATGGTACTATTATTGTTTGTAGCTTTGTATAGCCTACCAAAAGAAACATGATATCAGGAGAATCCGACTAAGGCCAGTATTCCAATAGTTTTATTAACTAGATATTTTGCTTATGCGCATGTCTAGTAAATCTCAGGAAGAAGAAATAAATCTTAGCGATAGAGCAAGCTTGTCACTAAACTGCTTAATAATAATATTTGTTGGGTCCGCGAAACTAGCGAAGCAATGCATACTGATGGAAGATCGTCAGGCATCTATTATGTCGCTGAGCTTGGGGGGTGCCGACTACAATTTAGTGTGGGCGATGCTTTTACCGGTGTTCTTTATTTTTATCGAGTGGGAGGTCTGGTCAGTGATCTTGAAATTACTGATGATCGACTAAATGATTACTTTAGAATAAAAGAAGATAAATACCAAATACAACAAAGACAAATAAGAGCAAAAAGAGAAGAAACAAAAAAAATGGAACGTAGGGTTAGAACAAACGAACTTATCGATGTGGTTATGGAAGCACTTCAATCCTGAGCTGCTAAGTATTAATTTTAACGTCCTGTTTGGGATCTATTTGTTAACAAAAATTTTAAGCATTGTAAAACATTTAAGTGAAGTATTATTTTTTAAATATGAATACTAATGCGGTTATGCATCCACCTATTGCAACAGCAATTAAATCAAGAATGGTATCAGTATAACCCTTTGTCAAAATTAAAAAGGGTGGTGGTAGAATTGACAAAACCCATTCAAATATCTCCCAAACACCGGCTAAAGCAAGAGAGAAAGCTACAGCAATTAGAGCTAACACTTTTTTGTTATTAAAATAATTATGCAGTATAACAACTGTAAGACCAGCCGTCCATGCGCCAGAAGCAAGATGAAATAATTTATCCAGCCCAAAATATTTAGGGTCTTGTTTCCAATAATTAGAGAAGAATAAAATCATTTCTAAGATAAAAATCATCATGATTGCTGCATCAAGCTTGTAGTATGAATTATTTTTTTTACCCTGAAAAAATAATGGAGCTGTTAAAAAAAAAGCTGGTACAGAAAATAACAAAGCATTCCAATAATGTTTTAAGGTTAAAACAACTAAGAGTACACAATACATTACGCGTAAGGTTGTTGAAATGTGCTTCCAGTTCATAAGAAAGAACTTTTATTTTGCTTTTTAAGGATTTTGTTTGCTTATTTTAATTTTTTAAGTAATTATACAGCAGTAGTGGTGGGTTGAACTGATACTTTGTTTAGTTGTTACTATTTTTTACAGATAATTTTACAGATAAGGATATATACGGTATGGGTATTATTTTCTTTATGCATGAAGAACTGAAAAAATTAACGATTAAAGGTAAAAGGAATGTAGCTAATCAAACAGGAGAATATAATTTAGCTGTTGAAGACACCCTGCTAGGAAGCTTGGTCATTGATGATAGAAGTGAGCATATAACCCCATGGACTTTGGTATGGCCCGACACTAAAAATAATCTTAATTCTTTAGAAAAATCATTTTTAGAAGTTGTTGATGCATTCTCAGAACAAATTAATTTGAAAGGTTGTGATTTAAAAGCTCTAAAGTTCTACATTTATACCACGGCTGCTTGGGAGCATTTTACGTTTAGAGAGCCAGAATCTTATCCGTTTCGTCCTTTGAAAGAAATTGATAAACAAGATGACTCTCTTATATTCTATTATGGAACTAGCCAACAGGTTTTGGATGCTTATTATTCTTCGTTAAGTCAGGCAAGCTCATCAGATGTTGATGAATATAGATTCTTTTATAATGATAAAATAAATCCTAACTTTAGGGCTCGCATAACAGGAGGCAGCAAACCATTTGTTTTAGAATTTGCTGGATCTCAAATTAATCTTCCTCAATGGCAGGGACGAATTGGATCAACAGATCATTATCCAACACCAGGATTATTGCGGTATATAATTAATCACCATCAAGAAAAGAGTAAAATTGAAAATCTTGATTTAGATGACGCTGCGCAGAAATTAAATGAAACTATCCGAAGGACATTGTGGCCAGGCAGACCAACACATATTATTTTAGAGAGGCATAGAAAACTTACAACAAGAAGTTCGCAATTTGATAATACCCCAGCAGCTTCCGAAGGTGAAGTAGTTATTCATACATATCGAGAATTTTGTAGTTTAGAGGAAGCAGTAGAAGGATTAGAAGAAAAACCAGAAATTTATTTTGGATTGTATTCACGAAATGAATGGCAGGGTATCTATGAGATTATTCTAGCTAACCATGAAATGGATCAACACATTTTGCCTGACCAACAAGGTGACTTTGTGTTTCTAAGATCTTATCAGGTTGAGCTAGATGATGATATGTGGGAAGCAAGAACTGAAGTTTCTTTCCATAGTCTATTTGAAGAGTTAAAAAAGAAATTTGAAACTGAGAAGGAACATGGTAGGCCTAAAATATACGGATTAAGAAAGATTTAGCCATAACACGAGGTATTCATGGTAAGAAAACTTATATACATTTTTTAAAGTTATATTTAAACCCTGTTAGGGTGACCACGGTTTGAGGAAGTTTTATATATGTGGTCACCTTTATAGGTTTATGTTCATTGAAAAAAGACGTTCTGGAAAAAATACTAAGTATTATTTAGTGCATTCTTATAGGGACAAGCAAAATAAAGTTAAGAAGATTAGAAAATTTCTTGGATCTAATCTTTCAAAAACTCAGCTTGAAAAGTTACAACAAAGAGCTGAAGTGTTGATTCTTGAGCGTATTAAAGAATCAAGAGTTGAGGTATTTGAGTTTTCTCTTTCTGAGAAAGAGATCGAGAAACTAAACAAGTTAAGCAAGGAGATTAAAATAGTTCATTTGGATAAAGAGGCATGGAAACTATTTACTGAAGATTTTGTGTATAACACCAATGCCATTGAAGGGTCTACTGTCCTGCGTGATGAAATTCCTAAGATTTTAGAAAAGAAAAGGGTGACAGATCCTGAAGAGATTGAAACAAAAGGCGTTGCAAAAGCTATAGGTTTTATTAGAACAATAAAGCAAGAGTTTTCTCTCTCCTTCATGAAGAAACTCCATTTATTATGTTTTGCTGGTTCAAAAGATTTTGCTGGGAAGTTTCGAGATGTTGAAGTTGCTGTTGTAGACCGTGAAGGGAATGTTATTCATAGTGGCATTCCTGTGAAAGAAATGAATGAAGCTCTTGAAGAGCTGGTTGAGTGGTATAAAGAGAATAAACAAAAGTTTACCCCAATAGTTCTTGCTGGTATTATTCATAACCAATTTGAGAATATTCATCCTTTTGCTGACGGTAATGGGAGAGTCGGAAGGCTGTTGTTAAATTATATTCTCTTACGGCATAAATATCCTCCAATTAACATTCTTCTTGAAGATAGAGCTACATATTACAAAGTTTTACAAGATTTTGAGAGAAGACATAAAGTAAAGCCGATAGTTGATTTTTTAATAAAACAATATCAGAAAACTCTGAAACAGGTGACCACACAAAAGAAAAAAAGCTAAAATGTAGGGGTAATATACCCATAATAAAAACGCCCAAGCCGGGAATCGAACCCGGATCGCAGCCGTTCTACAAAACCATAAATGAATTTTTCGACAGGGCTACGTGATAGCCGTTACACTACTTGGGCATTAGGGTGAGTTCACATAATAACTTATAAAGATTGTGTCTTTCTGCTTATATCATCAAATAATTCTCTTCCGCTCATGATAACAACATCTTGATCTAACATTGACACGAATTTCTGAATCTTTTCCATAACGTCTTCTTCATCAACAGCATGTACTACAACATTGGTATGCGAGCCTACTGGTGATCGGTTAATTTCAGCCGCTAGTTCTTCTGCTGTTTTGTGCCCGGACCATATCGAGCTTGCTCCAATGATTGGTGTGCTGCCAATATACCTTACTGCACCTGCTAGCTCTGAATAATACTCACCGCCTTTAAACAAAACACCACTTGTTATATTAGCTAAATGATCTGCAATTTTAATATCTGGTTCATCAATAACAGAAACAACTTCTAAATCCAAACTTCTTAATAATCTACTGCAATCTTCTGCGTATTCGGTTTTGTAACTGAACATACTTTGAAAAGTATATGCCTGGCATGTTGATGCGCCTATAAAGAAATCATTTGGCCCTGCATTTTTGTAATAGTATTCTATTAATGTTGGAGCGAGTAAAGCAATTATTGGTGGTACTTCCCAATTGATTGGAAAATCAGTTTTATGTAAGAAAAATTCTTCAGTAAGAAAGTTTCTAGAAAATAAACCAAGATTATCTCCGTCACTTAGATATATTGCTACTGCTTTTGAATCTCTTGGTATAGTAACAAAATGATGATTTGGCTGAACTAAATCATTAGTATTTATCTGATTAAGAACTGACAGATTTGAGATAGTATTTGAAGGTATTGCCAATAAAGAATTAATTGAAGCATCCCGCACCCATTCGTACTCACTATTATTTCCACGCCACCCCAACACTAATCTTCCAGGTCTTGAGCTAGAAAAAACTTCTCTTGAGAATTGAGGGCTGCCTTCACCTGAATGGAATACACAGATATTTTCATAAACTGCAAAGTCTGTTATAAAATGAAGAAGTGATGGTTCTATCTCTATCAAGTATCTATCATTACAATCAACATTTTCTAATACCCATTTATTGTCTAGCTCACTAGCATCAAATCGTTCAAGTTTTTTTATTGTTTCAGACAGCTTTTCTTCTAATGATCTTTCTACTACTATCGCATTTTTTATTCCGGCTAATGAAACTGCTGCGTATAATGATTCTTTTCTGTGCTTATCGTAAATTATATAACCGCTTATGCTACTCAAGTGTTTTTTAAGATGCCAGTCTATATCATCATTGTAAGAGATAGTGATACCATGATTATCACTTAAGTAGTTTAACCAGCCTTCTGGACCAAAAGGTGTGATCCATATCATCGAAGGTTCTTTTCTTGCCGATAAACCTTGAAGACTTGCGATTAATACTTGTTCTTCGGGTGATAAAAAACTGGTATTTATGACGTCTAAATTATAGGGGGTGTAGTATTGTGGTGGTTGATAGGTATGAATATATTCTTGAGTCTTAAAGGGTGTTGCTTCTGGATTATAAGATGAACTTCCTGATCCGCAACCAATGCTCATCCCTAAAGCAAGAGCTATAATTCTTTTAGAAAAAAGTTTTTTCAAAAGCACTTATTTATTTTTGTAGTGATTAATATAAAAGTCTTTTCTTAACAAAAATGTGTTGCTGGGATATTCTCTTTGATGCTTAAATGGATTATGTGTTGAGCTGGGTAGTCGGTATATTATAAAGATTATTTAGCGCCCCTGTTCTTTTTTGATCGCTTATCTTTTATTTTAAAATTATTCTTTGACAGATTTAATAAATTATCTTTTGCGTTTTTTTGGGTGATTATGCTATCTCCAAGCTGCTTTTCAATATCTATTCTTGTGTTTCCTGCAATAGTACCTCCTCTTATTGCTATGTTTTTGCTGTCTTCAAACTTAGCTGGATTTTCTTTTTTTGATAATTCTGTCGTAGTTGCTTCCGCTAGCATATTCAATACAAGCTCAAGATTGGTCATATTGTCTCTCAAATTCTCCTTTTTTAAGTTTTTTAGCTGTTTATATTCAGCTACTGTCTTACCAGACCATGCTTTTGTAATCTCATTTGTAAGAATAGCAAAGTCAGATTCTTTTTCTAGTCCAGACCTGTTCCATTCATCAGTTAATTCTTTTCTGACTTCTATGGTTTTTAGCCTTTGATTAATCCATTCTTTGGAATGCCCTTTTTGCAGATAGGTTTTCATAGCCCTATCGAATGCAAGTTCAGGGTCATATGTTTCATTTATTCTCTCGTTACCTACTTTAGCAAGCCATACTTTGAAAGGCTCTGCTTTTTTTGAAGGAATTGATTGGGCAAGCCTTAGGATTTGCTCGGTGTCGCCTACATCTGTGAGCCTCATCTTGCCATCTGGTGAAAGCATTTTCAAAGTGTTACAATTTGTAACGGTTTCGCTTCCTTCATCTTTCAGTCTCATTTTCAGGACCCTCCAATATGTTTGCGGGTTTTCGCTCCCTGTAAGCACAGCTATAACATCAACAATTGAAAAATACCATTTTTCCTCTTCTTGACTCCATTCTACTCTTACCTTTTTGTTCTCAAATAGTTTTATTGCATGTTCTTTGTCCATTGTTTCACTTCAGACTAATTTCACTTTAAACGCTTTCTGCATTAAGGAATTTTTATTTTTTTTAAAATACTTATTCATCTCTTCTAACGTTGTTCCTGTGATCGTTCTAGCAGCTGTTTTTTATAGTACTTTCTTATTGTAAATTTTTCATTGTCCATATCGATGATTTTCCATTTTTCTCCATGATTACTTTCTAATCATGACCCATTTTTAATATCACATGTTGTAATCGAGATTTAGAATTTATATGTGTTGCTGAGAAAAAACCTAAAAGTTTTCGAATTATTTAGAATAATCTTCTAAAAATCAGGAATTTGTTAAATTTAGTATAATCACCAGCATTCAACTTAAGAATCATCACCCGTTATTGCGACAGAGAGATTTGTAGAAACATTTAAAAGTCTGTATTGAACAAAGTTGTATAACCCGCTGTAGTTTAGTGGTAGAACATTCGGCTGTAGCTAGTAGCGCTGTTTTGACCTTAGCACTTGCCAGGGATGATAAATATTCAGCAGAACCCGGAAAGTCGCTGGTTCGAATCCAGCCAGCGGGATTTTACTCATTTTTTTTAGCAGTCAAATATAATCTATTGGACTTAGTTTGTAATCTTTTATTTTTATTGCTGTATAATACAGCTGCTGGTGGCAATTTTATTGTTCCAACAATATGAACTTTACTGTGCACTTTATATGTTAAAACTCTTTCTTCTCCGGGAGCTAAGTTTCCAAATCCCCATGTTAATCTTATTCCCTGAGCTGCTTTTTGAATTTTTTCTGGTTTTAAAGTTCCAAACTCAGGTGTTGGGCTCATTAAGTGCGGCAGAAAATCTACTATTTTTACATTAGGGATATTACCAAGCTTATTCCTGATTATTAATTTTATTTTTATCTCTGTTATACCATCTTTTTCTCTTGTTACTGAGTAAAGCTCCTTTTTAATTGTTATTTTTCTAGTGAAAAAATATACTATAAATATTATTAATGCTATTACTAATACTACACCAACTACAAATGATCTAAAATCAACTTTTACAACTATCTCTTGGTATTCACCAGGCTTTAGCTCAAATGCCCACTCGAAATAGTTTTTAGTAGCTGCTGTTGGAGCCGGTGTTGCTACTGCAAATGTTTGTTCAAATCTGTTTAATGGTATTCTAACTTTTTCTTCTACTGCTAAATTTCCATCATTAGTTTTTACCATGGTAATCTCTTTTTTAAAAAATGAGTTTTTCTTCTGAACTTGTTCTGTTATGTCCGGGTTTTTAATTATCTGAAATGTTTTTTTGTAATTACCAAGCTCTTCTTTTTCTGTTACTACTTTTATTTGCAGTGTATACTGGCCCGGTGTTGTTGATGTTGGGATATCAAGCAGAATTTTTTTACTTATTTTTACATC
The DNA here is from genome assembly GCA_038046345.1 of Nanobdellota archaeon. Lineage (GTDB taxonomy): Archaea > Nanobdellota > Nanobdellia > SCGC-AAA011-G17 > JACPNG01 > JBBSWJ01. Next base: position 32,773 of record JBBSWJ010000029.1, read on the forward strand.
GTAGATAAGTGGAGTAGTGAATTCATCTTCAAATAATTCTGATATTATCTTTACTGTAGCATTCTTTATCAGAATGTTTACTGAAGGTTCTACAGTTACTGTAAACTCTTTTTCTTTTGAAATTGTTATGTCATCTGGCAGATCAGTATTAATTATGGTTAATTGCGGAGGGTTTATCAATCTAAACTCTAATGGTATTCTGACTTTTAATTCAGGATTTGTAACTGCTGTTATTGTTAGCATTGTTTGTATTCTCTGATTAGGTGGCACTGATTCGAATGTTTTAATCTTAACGTCTACATCCCTTGTTTCTCTTGGTGGTATTTTGATAGTATGTGGTTTAATTATTATATCTTGTATTGACTCTGAGAATGGATGGACATCTAATTGGTTTGAGTTTATAGAAAATGTTGTTTCTGTGTCACCTTTGTTTCTTAGTTCTAATGTGTAGGCTGCTACTCCTCCCGGAGTTATTTCTGTTTTACTCCTTAAAATTTCTGTGCTTAGTACACTTCCAAAAACTGGAGTAACAAGGAGTAATATAATTGTTAGCAATAGAAATAGTTTTGAGTTGACCATGAATCTGTTGGCGGTTATGAATATTTAAAGTTTTTGTGGGGTGTTTTAGCCGAATTCTCTATAAACGTTCGGATAATGTGCCAAATAAGTTTGATTTGCACTTTATTTGAAAAAGCCAATAAGGCAGGGTTGTTGATTTTATGATGAAAACAGCGTATTTGATTATCATGCATAACCCTAAAAAATCTATCTAAATCATAAGATGTATGGATGATAAAGGGTATTACCAAAAACGTTGGTACAAAGGTCTAATCCCAATAGATATACTATTCCCAAATAAACAATTTGGCGGGATTTATCACTTAGGAATTCATATTTTGTATGACCTTATTATGAGGGACGTAAGGTTTACAGCAAAAAAAGTGTATAGTGACTCTGGGAGACTAACAAGCAAACTAATAGGGATAAGCATATCATATGAAAGAGATTTTAAAAGAATACCAAAATTACTAAAGGAAAATAATATCAAGATCACAAAAGATAGAGAACAAATAATATTTTGCGGCGGAACTGCAGTAATGTTAAACACAAAATCTATAGAACCAATAGCAGACTTTATAGTTCTTGGAGATATAGAAGCAATAATGCCTGAAGTTTTAAAAAAATACAAAGAACAAGGAAAGGAACAATTTCTTAAAGAAATAAAAGACATAGAAGGGGTTTACATACCAGGCGGAAAAAAAACAGTAAAGGAAATTGAAGATTTAGATTTAGTCGCATATCCATTGTACCAACCGCTGCCAGAAAATATGAATAACAAATTTGTTTTTGGAGAAACATTCATGCTTGAAATTGAAAGATCCTGCCCATACAGCTGTTCATTTTGTGTTATTCCGGCCGTCAATAAAAAAAATAAAATAAGAAGCCTTGAAAGCATAAAGAAAATAATAGATGCAGGAATTAAGATAAATAAAAGAGAACATGTAACAATATATAGCCCAGCGTTTACACATCCAAAAAGAAAAGAAATACTAAAATACTTACTTGAAAAAGGCTTAAGATTTTCACTGCCATCAATAAGAGCAGAAGTAATAGACGAAGAATTACTTGAATTAATACAACAAGGCGGAGAAAAAAGCATAACAATAGCACCAGAAAGCACTGAAAGATTAAGAAAAGATTTAGGGAAAGCTGTATCAAATAAAGTTTATGAGAATATTATAAACTTAGCAAAAAATCATGGTCTAAAAGTAAAATTGTATGCTCTGATAGGCACACCTGGAATGTCTGATCTAGATGTAGAGGAATTATGCCGGTGGTTAAATCAACAAAAATGCTACGTTTCAATTAATCCTCTAGTCCCTAAAAAACTTACAGAATTATCATACTATAAATTTGACACGGAAAAAATAAAAAAACAAGCAGAGATAGTAAAGAAAAATCTAAAAGTAAAATACAAAATAGCTAATATTAATAATTCTTACGAAGAGTATATAGCAGGAATATGAGATATGAAAATCATCTAATATTAAGAATTGGAATATTAGCCGGGCTGTTTGTTTTGCCAGCTGATATATTTTATAAGATTCTGTTAAAACCAACACTATTCATAACTGAAAAAATTCTTCTAAAATATAATCCTATCGTTATAGGAACAAAGATAGTTATAGGGGAACATAGCCTTAATTTTGTTCCAGCATGTACAGCCACATTAGCGTACTTGCTACTTGCAGGATTGGTGCTTACAACAAGAGATATGACATTAATAAAAGGATTGAAAGTATACTTTGTTGGTGGCACTATCATATTTATTGCTAATATTATACGTGTAGCAGGGCTAGCGGTATTATTAATAGAAAAAGGGTATAACACATTCAATAAAGTGCATTTATTTATCTGGGATGGACTCTCGAGTGTATTTGTGGTTTTAGTGTGGATATTCTTAGTGTATTATTTTAGCATAAAAGAAATCCCAATATACAGTGATATTAAGAAACTGATACGACACCTAAAGTTATCAAGGAAACAATAATAGCAGCTATTAATACGCCTAAACTAATAGCACAAAAAGCCTTGGCTCTGTTCAAACCAAAAAACCAAGAAATAACTGAAGCAGTATAAGCGCCGGTTAATGGAAATGGGACCGCTGTGAATAATAAGATCGCAGTAAACTCAGCTTTAGTACCTATTTTGTGTTCAATCTTTTTCCTTGTTCTATCAATATACTTATTAAATAATTTGTTGTATGATACGTTATTCATAAATAAATGATGGAATTTATTCATAAAAAAATACACTAAAGGAATAACTAAGATATTACCCAGTATTGCGATGATAATCACTAAAAAAAATGGGTCACCTGCTGTAAATCCATAAGGTATTGCCCCGCGCAACTCACTGATAGGCAGCAATGATAAAATAAATACTTTCCATAACATGAAACTGAATAATATTTTAGGTATTAAAGCATTTTGATGATTAAAACGTTTTTAATAATTGGTGAGCTGTAAAGTAAATGTCATGAGAAGAATCAAAAATAAAGCTTATACTATTCTGGTTTTAGCTACCTCACGCCAAGCAAGAAATGCAAATGCTCCAGCGATTCCACTAAAAGCGAAACCAAGCAACATTTCTCCTTCAGCTACGCGTTATGCAGCTTTATTTGCAGCATCAATCACTTTATCTGTCAGTTCTGGTGCTTTTAATAGATGTGTCTGTAATACAGCAGTTTTCTCAATTGCGTAATTTAGGTAGCTCTGTGCTGAACAAGCAATACTAACACCTGTAAACACTCCGTAAAGAATTGCTGATCTGCTCATTGTGCGATCAACTGATCTGTCGTGGTTTATAAGCCTTTGTTTTGTGCGGCATGGTTCGTGGTGATGGAGCAATAAATATAAAAAACTTTAAATAAATAAACACTTTTTATGAATTACATGACTGTTGCAATAAGAAAAGGATTGAGTTTTGGGCTAACTTCAGGTGTTATAACTACCCTTGGGCTAATAATTGGATTAAACTCTGGAACGCATTCAAGACTGGTAGTTGTTAGCGGAATCTTAGTCATAGCTGTTGCAGATGGTTTATCAGACGCAATTGGTATACATCTATCAGAAGAAACAGATAAAAAATCTAACAAAGCGGTATGGCAGACAACTATATCAACATTTTGTTCAAAGTTTATTTTTGCGTTAAGCTTTATGATACCAGTAATGCTGTTTCCATTAAATATAGCAATTTTAATTAGTATAATATACGGAATAACACTTGTTTGTGTATTAACTTACTACATTCAAGTCCAAAAAAATAATAAACCATGGAAGATGATGCTTGAGCATGTGATATTAACATGTATAGTGGTTATTGTGTCACATATAGTAGGAAATGCATCAGCATCAATCAGTACCTTGAATTATTAAAATATCCTCTGTAGTCAACTTACCAGATTTTTTAAATTTTTCTTCAACTGACTTAGCTTTTTTCTTGATAAGCTCTTTTTCCTTCTTTTCTCTGATCTCTTTAGCTGTTTTTGCATAAGTGTTTATCTTATTTTCAATGGCAGAAAGCTGATCTATCTTAATCTTAAGTGTATTTTTGAATTTAATATACTCATTTTTTTTATGAATAAACTCCTTCCAAGCTGTTTCTTGCAGTTTTTTTATATCAATTATTTTATTAGACAGCCCCCAGTATTCTTTTTGTTTTTCTTTGTTTGAACTTAAACTATCTAAAAGCTGTTTATGCGCATTGTCCGCTTTTTCCTTGATATCGTGTAGTAGAGAAGAAAGAATATTTATTTTAGAGAATACTTCATTAAATTTTTCGTTCTCAGCGTATTTTCTTTTAAGTTTTTTAATGCGTTCAAGAACCCGCTGTTCCTGTTCATAAGAAAATGCTTCAATCTCTATGCTTTCCTCAAGACGAGCGATATCTGACTTTAAACTACCAAGAGATGGTTGCTTGTCTGAAGCAGAAGCTTGAGTGCGTAATAGTTTAATCTGCGATATAATACTTTGAACTTGTGAGTTATATTTGTCACGCTCTTTCCTTAATGAACCGGCTGATTTCAGTTCATCAACAGGGCGTAATTTTTTTACTTGGTCGATATGATCTTTTAAAACAGCATTTAAACGATCCTTCTCTTTGAATGCTTTTTCTTTAGCAATATGAAGGTCGGAAAGAATCTTTTTATCAGAAGCAATCTGCCTAGTTAAATCGTTAATATTCTTCTTAAGCTTTTGTTTTTCTTCTTCTAAAAGCAACTGCTACCTCTGATCCATCTTAACATAAAAAAGAATGGCTAACCAAAGAGAGCGCTCAATCCAACTGATGCGTCTTCAACTTTTGCTTCTTCTTTCTTTTCAATTTTCTTCTCAGCTTTTACTCCGCTAGCAGATGGTATTGCTGCTACTGGTGCTACGGCTACTTTGATAACTTCATCAAGATTGACCCCGCTTAATGCTGCAATGAGTGCTTTAATCTTTGTTTCATCAACAGCAATTCCTGCGGCTTCAGCAATTTTTTTTAAGTTTGCTTCGTCAACTTTTTTGCCAGCTTTGTGCAAAAGTAGTACTGCGTATAGTAGTTCCATTGTTACCTCCCGATTAGTTATTAGCTCCATTGTTTTCAAAATTTTTTTGATCTGTCACAGAATCTAAAGCGTTATATTCTTGAATAGCCTTGGTTAATAATGGTACAACTGTGTCATCAGTGATGTAATTTAAGTTAATTGCAACACTAATAGCTTCTGAGACAATAAGTTTAATGTTTTTTATAATCTGTGCTTCATCAATATTAAGTGTGTCTTTACCATAGATTATTCCATGATCATATATAGCAAGAACATTGAGCCCAATTTCCATAGGTTCTATTCCTAATTTAGTCAGAAGATTTGCTGCTTTTTCTGATATTACTGCTCCTTCCTTAACAAGTACTTTATCTTCTTTAACAGCAATTTTTCCGTTTTCTACTGAAGTTTTAATACCTAACTGTCCAAGTTCTCCGATGATTGGACCAGGCTGGAATGGTGTTGGACCAGCAGTGATAATTAGATCTTTTGGAGCTGTTTGACCTGGTTTTGCTGCAGCAGAAGACTTGCTTTTTTTAATTTCGTTATATAACCGGAATGGGTCTTCGTTGCTAAGTATTAATGCCGGCATGCCGTCCATATAAGCTAGTAAGCTGCTTATGTTATCTTTTTTGATATCCTTAAATGCAATTACAATAAGACGCTTTTTAGCCATGAAAAAACTAGCTTTACCTTTAAGTTGTTGAATCATTCTCTGCAGTTGTAGGGAAGGAAGCCCGTTCATATTGACAATGCTAATAGTGTTATACTTTTTTACTAACTCTTTTATCCTGATAGTAACATCCTGTTTGTTTTGAGCTTTACAGCAAGTTTTCTCACTCATTTTCTTCACCAACCAATACCGGGTTAGACATAGTAAATTTTAAAAATATACTGCCGATATCTTCTTTATTGTGTGGAAGTGCCTGGGTTATTGCTTCAATTATAGAAATAGCATTCTGAGCAAGCATATCATCGCTCATGGACTCTTTACCAATAACTGATTTGATAATTAGTTCTTTTTTAATTTGTAATCTCACTGTTTTTTTAAGTCGATCTTTAACAATATCTAGCTTAGCAGTTGGTGGGACAACACAACCAAGTTTAGGATTTGGCATCTTGCCGCGCGAACCAAGTATTTTACCAAATACTTTTGCGATGTCAACCATTAAAGTAGATTGAGCTATAAAGTAATCATAATCTTCTGTTAACTTTTTAATATTTTTTTTGTCTAGATTACTGAAGTCACTTTTAAGAATGGTATGATCTAAGATTTTTTTTGATGCATCACTAAGCTCTTTGTCTACAAGCCCACATATTTTGACAGGTCTACCAATACCATGCGGAAGCAATGCAGATGTATCAACTCTATGTTCTGGATTTTTGAGGTCTATCTGTAATATGTTAATGATGATATCAACAGACTGATCAAAATTACGTTTCTTTGATGATCTTAGTTTTTTTATTGCTGTTGTTAATAGTTTATTGTCCATAAAATATCCCTCCTACACTTGAGTAGTTGTAACGGGTTTATGAGTAGCGATCTATAATGTTTATAATACTTTTGGTGAATTTTGAGTATTGTGTTATCCCGAAACTGCTTCCGTTTTGAGCTCATCCCAGACTTCTTGTGGTGTTTTGGATATTTATTGCATCTTAAGAATCAAAAAACAACAATAGCCTTAAATTGTTGCTATGTAATAGAGCATGTATATACCTAAAGTGATTAAAAATAATCCTATAAACAACCTCATTAAACCTTTATGTTCCTTCCTCCATTCTTCAAGCATTTTAGATGTTTTAGAGTAGTATGCCAAACCAATTATAACAAGCAATGGTAGTATAAATATGATGTTATACAACACTAATAATGGAACTGCTTTTGCGTATGCCCCTTGGCTTATTAATGCTATTACCGCTAAATAAGGCGCTCCAGTGCATGGCAGTTCAACTAGCACTACAAATATTCCTAATGCTGCAGTTAAAAATATACTAAACGTAGGGTGGTGTTTTTGTATTTTTGCTATCTTATTTGTATACTCCTTTACTTTCCTAGCTCCGCCCGGTAACATTTGTAATGAGAACCATCTTCCATACCAGAAATAATCCTTTATTTCAGATAACCCTGCAAGTATGGCAATTATTGCTGCAAACCAATAGAATCCTTTTGTAAAACCAAAAGATACTGTAAATTTAATTAATCCTAATCCAATCAAGAGATAAGTTACATATACTACTAATGTATAAAATAATCCGCCGATTAGCATTTTGTGCGGTTTGTTGTATACTTTAAACATGAAAGCTATCAAAAATATTAATACTCCAAATACACAAGGGTTTATGCTATCAGCTAATGCCGCTATTATTAATACTCCCAAGGTTAGATTTTCTATCATTTAATTAATTCAAGACTACATCCGCTCATTTCAGCTAATTTTTCTGGGCTGGTGAAGCCGGATGTTCGTGTTATTTCTTCCCCATTTTTTTCTAAGACCCATGTTGGTGTTTTTTCTATTTTTTTGATTAAGCATAACTCTGTTTGTGCATTTTTTCCCTGAGGATGGCATTCAATTTCTTCTATATTTTTGAAAGCGTATCCAAATAATGTTCTTTGTTTTGCGCATGCGCCGCACTTAAATGATCCGTACATTTTTACCCCAGCTTCATCTAAGCATATTGCAAATTCGTTGTAATCCCTGTTTTGCCCACCTATATTAAAAGCTATTAATGGTATTGTAAAAATTATTCCAATGGTTATTACCCATGGTATGTATGTCTTAATCAATTCTTTTTTCTTAATGCTTTTCTTTGTATTTTTATTTATGTAAATTGATATGAACAACACCGTGAGTATTATTATATGTAGTATTGTGCATAGTGGGCATATTGACCTTAATATTATCTCAGCCATTATCATGTATACAATAAATGTAGTTCCAATTAAACTCCACGCAACCAAACCTTTGTTATGTACTATCTTGTTCATACCATAGTGAGCTAGTAAGTAGAGGATTACAAACCATAAAGCTCCAAATAGTGCAACTGGCACATTAAACAACTCAGAATAAATACTTGAGTTAACTAACGAACAGCTGATTTCTTCTCCAAAATCGCAAAAGCTTCCTTCAGTTATACCGGTGTAATGATTCTTTACTAAATATAATGAGAGCAGGATGCCTATGACTGATAAAATCTTAACTACTCTTAATAGTGTTTTTCTGTTCATTTAAAATTGAACCATTCTTTAATTTTAGCTGGTAGACCGTATAATGCTAGCAATGCTAATGGTGCCATAAAGTTTGAGGCTCTTTCAACAAAGTCCCATACTGGCTCACCGCTTATTGGCCTTATTAAAGCTGTTATGAATCCCCATAATGCTGCGTGTGCTAGTATTATCCTCATCGGGAAAAACAGTGCAAATAATGCAGTTGTTACATCCATAACACCAATTAATGGTAATAAGGTTCTAGCTGTTGTTTCTGTTATGCCTACTGCTGTAAAATAATGGATCCATCCTTCCTTTGTTTGCAGTGCAAATATTCCATGGCCCAAGAATGTTCCAAAAATACCCAACCGTAAAATCCACTCTGCTAGCTTTTCTTTTGGTACACCACTTTTTTTTACCATGGTGTTAGTCTGTTTTTCTTATTTATATTACTTTCTTTTTTTGAAAATTTTATTTTTATTTTTTGAGAGCGAAAAGCCAACCTTTTTCTTTTTCAGTATCATACCAAATAGAATTAAATTTTTTGCAGGTTATTTTGTTGCGCTTGTCTTCTTTGTATAAGGAAGGATCGTTGAGGTATAAGAACTTTCCATAAACTTTATTTACAACAACATAATGACCAAAGTTATTTATAGTATCAAACTGGCCAATGATGACTACCCAGTTATTAGAGATTAAATCCTTGATATCTCTGATTTTTGCGTTTCTCATTGTAGTATGGTTTATTCGAAAATGTTCAGCTACTAATGAAAAGTTTTTGTGAGGACTACCATGAGCTTTATTTGTTTTTAGAAGTTTGACAACTTGTTTTTCTGATCTTTTGATACCAAAGTATTCAAGAGCCATTCTCATTGTTGCTGCACCGCAAGTCCAACATGTTTCCTGATGATAAAAAGGTATTTTCATTTTTCTTATTTATATGAATTAAAACTACTATAAAAATAATTCGGAAAATATAAAAGTATTAAAATCTTAAAAGAAACATGAATCAACAAAATTTTTTCTTAAAATACGGAACTAAGCTTATGAAAAATAAGATTATTTCGATAACTGCAGCTGTTGCTTTAAGTTGCACTAATCTTGGATGTGTTGATAATACTAATTTAGAACAGTCTGTTTTGTATATTCCAACTGAAACTTACAAATTTAGTGATGGCATTACAGAATTTAAATCAAAGATATCACATGGCAGATGGATTGTTACTTTTCGAGGAGAGAGTGAGGGAAAGGTATGGTGCGCAGCTTGTGCTGAACTAGATCCAAATCTAATGAGTATTTTAGAAATGTATAGCAAACCCGGGCTTAGATACGGAGAGGTGGATCTTAATTATGATTTTAAGAATGCTGAAGCTATAACTGATAATTATGGGGTTGTGGCAGTTCCAACAACTTTATTTTTTAAAGATGGTACACTAACCGGAAGGGTTGTTGGTGTTGGAAGCGGTGGCGAGTTTATTAGGAATATTGAAGCTGTTCTTAGATAAAGTATTTAAGTTATTGAGTTCTTTAATGATGGTATGAATTCTAAACTAAAATTAATTGATGAAATCAAGAAAAAAATGCATGAGTTAAGACGAAATAACCCGAATATTAAGATAGTAACCACTAATGGTGCTTTTGATTTGCTGCATGTTGGGCATTTGAAGAGTTTAGAGGAAGCTAAGAAATGCGGTGATGTATTAATTGTCGGTTTGAATTCTGATTCTTCTATTAAGCAGTATAAATCTAAAGATCGCCCAATAATAAGTCAGAATGATCGTGCTAAAATGCTTTCTGCTTTAGAATGTGTTGATTATGTTGTTATTTTTGATGAGCCTAACCCGTGCAAGATGCTTGAAGCTATTAAGCCAGATTTTCATGTTAAATCTAAGTCTGGTTTTCTTGGTATTGAGAAAGATGTTGTTGAGAAAGGGGGCGGACGTGTTGTTTTGATACGTCCTGTTAAAGGTGTGTCTACCACAAATATTTCTAAAAGGATATTTGAGATATGCTCTAAAGAGATTAGAATTAAGTAGTATGACAGAATTTATTTAATGGCTCTTGGCGTAAACCTCCACAGTATGGGCATTTTTCTCCATCATCATGGTATGCCATACATGTGTTACATTGTTTACGATTCAAAAATCACCCCGCATAATGTTATCTTTTTATTGTAATATTTAATATTTGGTTATCACTATTAGATTGTGTTGTTTGTTATCTGCATGAGATGAAGGTTTTTAGAATTATCATAAACTGATTTATTGGGATATTGATTTGGATTATACGTTCTGAATTGCTATTTTAGATATAACCGTTAATTTTAAATATAACCATTAAATTCACATGGTATATGGGATTTGCAATATTATTGAGACTCAGTGGCTCATTAGACCAGAAAGCAAGAGAAGAGATTATTTATGCTGAATCTCCTGTAGACTTAGGTAGGAGATTTGATAAGGATAGAGAAACTGTTTGTGAAGAACGCTGGTTTCCAACTATTTCCGGTGGAGGACTTAGTTTAGTAATGCAACTTAAAGGTTCTTCTTATCGTATGTCTTATGTGCAGGGGGGCGGAATTGGTAAATTATACCCTGGAGAAGGATATATTAATGGAAATGCTAGAACATTATTTAATGATATCGTTATTGATGCTTTATCTGCCACATCTCATCGACCAGTTTTTAACCAAAGTGAATGGTTGTATCGGTCTATGGTAAAAATTGTCGGAGAAGATAAAGTAAGAGTAAGCCCAATAATAAGTGGATATAGGTTGGCGTTTGTACTTCTTTATAGGGATGAAGCAACAGATGAACAACGTGCTAAATTTTTGAGAGAAACAAGATTCGGTCAACTATTCCCTGGCATGGTAGACCGAGTTGCTAGAAGATGGGATAGAGATCCATTCCAAGGTTTACCGGCTTCAAATTCCAGTAGGGCTAAAGATATAGCAGAATTTCTTAGACCAGCGGAAAGTTGACTATTGGTAATATAACCAAAGCCTCTTTTGCCCACCAAAACCTTTTTAAATAGTGACAACTCGAGAATGACAACAAATAACCTTTGGAGGTAACACAATATGTTTAGAAAACTATTAATAAGTATTTTAGCAATTATGCTTTTCGCAGTGCTACCAGTAGCTGCTGTGGGAGACCTTACAATTACTAACGCAGTCGGCACAACTGGGCAATCTGTAAACCCTGAAGCAGAGATCACAGGAAGTTTTGATATTAAAAATGGCGGGATATCTTCAATCACAAATATAGGCATAACTGCTACAGATCTTGTATTTGGTACTAATAAAATACCATCTTCTAAAGTGGTTATAACTCCAAACAGTGTAGCTACACTTGATGCAGGCCTATCAAAAACTATAACATTTACCTTAAAAGTACCTGTAAATCAAATACCCGGCTTATATGCTGGTAATTTCGAAGCAAAAGATGTTACAGCAACAAATAGCGCAGTTACAGATCTTTCTATTACTGTTAAAACATTAAAATCTTTAAATGTAGTTGAAGATGTAGTCACAATAACAGGAGAAGACGGGGAGGCTGTTGAAGGCGTTGTTACTATGAAAAACACAGGAAATGTAGACCTTACTTTTGATACCTCCAGTATTATTCATGATATCACCCTTACAGACAATGATGAGGATGAGATCACATTATTTGTTGCAGCTATACCAACCAGTATTGTTCCTGGAGAACAGAAAACATTCAAAATAAAAGCAGATTTTGAAACAGGCATAGATGTTGATACTTATTCAGGCGAAGTTACCATAACAAGCAAAGAAGGAGCAGTAGATAAATTCAACCTTGAACTAAATGTTCAACCGGAAGTATGTGAAAAAGGGATTGTTGGTAATTTAGAAATTGACCTTCAAAAGCCGGACAATGGAGATGACTTTTCACTAGGAGAGACTGTAAGCATAGAAGTAAAAGTGGACAATGAAGATGATAGTGACTTAGACGTTGAAGTTGAAGCATTCTTATACAATGTAGATGAAAACTCTGTAATCGAAAGAGTTACTAGCGATTCCCTTGAAGTTAGAGAGGGAGAAAATGAAGACTTTAACCTAGATCTAGACATACCATTTGACAGTGATATTAATGAAGATGATGAGTACATCTTATATGTAAAAGCATACGAAAACGGGGATGAAGATAAAAACTGTGCTCAGGATCAAATAGACATCGGAATTGATCGCCAAAAGGATGATGTCCGTGTTGAAAATGTTCTTGTTACACCAAGCACAGCAGCATGCGGAGAAGTTGCTGAATTTGTTGTTGATGTTATAAACGTTGGAAGCAACGATCAACGTGATGTGCATGTGGAATTGATCAATTCAGAACTTGGAATTAAAGAGCAATCAGAAGAATTTGACATAGACAAAGGTAGTGACCCCGATAATGACGCCAAGAAAAGATTTACTTTTACAATTCCTAATGATGCTGAAGAGAAAACTTATAGCATTGAAGGAGTAGTAGTATTTGATGATGGAAACGAGAAGAATTCAGAGTTTGTTTCATTAAACGTTCTTGGATGCGGCGAAACACCTGTTGAACCACCGGTACAAGATGAGGAAGATATAACTATACAAGTATTAGACCCAGAATTTGATGCTACTGGCAAAAGCTTGAGCATACCTACAAATATTAATAATAACCTTAATGTGCAAAAAACACTTCATGTAAGCCTTGCAAATGTTGATGATTGGACTACTGATGCAAGTTCTGAAAAAGTTGTAACATTAAAACCAGGTCAAATGACTACACTGTACTTTTATATAACCGTAGACGATGATTCTACTGGTTTACAAACAGCAACTTTAAATGTTAAGGACACAGCAGGAAGTATACTTGTAAGTGATACCTTTTCAGTTGAGCTTAACGAAGATAAAGTTACGGTTGTAGATGACCCAGATAATGATGGGCTTTTAGGTGGTATTAGAGATTTTACCACTAACAGCAACGTATTAGTATGGGTTATTGCAGATATAATCCTAGTAGTAGTTGTAGTGCTGCTATTAAAGTTTTTATTCTCTAAAAAGTAAACGGGGTGATACTTTTTATTTTTCATGTTTCCTGAACATTTAAGCAAGGACTTTGGTAAATTTGTAGAGAGTTTTGATAAGCCTGCGCCAGATTTGTTTGATAAAAATGAGATTATTCCAGAGATTAAACGATTACTAGAGAATGCTATCAATATACGTGCAGGCAACGCACCAATAGCCATTGCGTTTTCCGGCGGGCTTGATTCATTGATATTAGCTTTTTTATGTGATAAACTAAAAAAGAAATTCCACTTGTACTCTATAGGTACTGAAGGGGCTCCAGATTTAGAGTCTGCTCAGAAAGTTGCAAATTATTTTGGTTGGCCAATTACTATCAAAGTTCTTAACCAGGATTATGTGGAATCATTATTAAAAGAGGCGTATAATATTATACCAAATCCAGATGTTATAAAAATGGGTATTGGGGCTGTGGTTCTAGAAGTCTTAAGACTTGCTAAAAATGATGGGCATACCGCTTTAATGGTCGGTCTTGGCGCTGAAGAAATTTTTGCAGGATATAACAGACATGAAAACGCTATGAAACAGGGAAGGTTACATGAAGAATGTTGGGCTGGATTGTATAATCTGTTTGAGCAAGATTTATCTCGTGATGGAGCGCTAGCTGCTAATGTCAGTATGAAGCTTTTTGCTCCATTTCTAGACAAGCCAGTAATTGCATATGCCATGCGTATTGTACCAGAACTAAAATTAAGCCTAGACCAAAAGAAGATTATATTATGCGACATGGCTGTTGCTGCAGGAATACCTAAAGAGTTTGCCATGAGAAAAAAGAAGGCTATGCAGTATGGAAGTTATTTTGATAAAGAATTTGAGAAGATTGCCAAAAAACGTGGTTTTAACAGCAAAAAGGATTATATGAACAGTCTAAAATAGGATCAACTGAAATGTCTGAATAAAATGCTGATCTACTAAAAAAGAGCAACACATTCGGTTGTAATTATTAGCCTATAACCCTATTTTGTATCCTTTAACATATGAAAACTTTTTTATATAACAAACTAAAAGATACTGATATGTACCATGAACTGTTTTATGCTCTTGTCGCGGTGATAGCAGTCAGCTTAATTTCATTAGTAGGGGTTTTTAGTTTGTATATCAGACCTAAAGTGATCAGCAAGGTGTTATTGCTATTTGTAAGTTTTGCAGCAGGTGCTTTAATTGGTGATGCATTTCTTCATTTAATCCCTCAAATAGCTGGGGACGGATTCACAACAGAAACAGCGTTGTATATCCTTTCAGGTATTTTGTTGTTTTTTATTATTGAAAATATAATCCACTGGCATCATTGCCATACTCATGGATGCGGGCATGGTACTCCAAGATTTGTATGGACTAATCTAATAGGGGATAGTGTTCATAATTTTATTGATGGTATTATAATAATGGCAAGTTTTATGATAAATGTTCAAGTTGGTATTGCAACAACGATTGCAGTAATACTCCATGAGATCCCGCAAGAAATTGGAGATTTTGCAATACTGATGCACGGCGGGTTATCAAAAAAGAAGGCGCTTTTGTTTAACTTTTTCTCTGCTTCGTTTGCGATTATTGGTGCTTTACTATTATACTTTGTTAAATGGATAAGCGGATTAACAAATTTTTTGATTCCATTTACTGCTGGAAGTTTTATTTATATTGCCGCTGCTGATTTAATCCCAGAGTTACATAAAGGAGATGTAACCGTTAAATCTTTTTTACATATTGTCTTATTTGTTATTGGGGTGGGCGTGATGGCGTTGCTTTTGTTTTTAGAATAATTTATCAAGCATCCATTCTATTCCATGTTCTATAAATGATATACCATCTAAGGGGGCTACAGAAACATAAACTGTTTCTTCATCGCCGTCTTTTTGCAATACTACATATGGCCTCCAGGTAGTTGCAACCCCCAATCCTACAGAGAATGTCTGATCTTGATTTCCTTCCTTAAGAAAGAATGATTGACTATAATCTAGGAGTACGCCTGATAGGTTTAAGTTTGCTGAGAGATCTAAAATACTTAAATTTTCATCTATGCCTACAACTGGATGTATTCCAAATGGTCCCTCAGATAAATACATGCCCAAGTTATATCTGCTATCGTATCTAAGGCTTACACCACTGAAATCTTGACAGTTAAGTAATTTAGCAAATTCTATTCTGCTTCTTACTTGCTGCCTTTGGAATAGCTCTATATCTCTATGATCAAAATAATCACTAAACTGTTCTAATAATTCTGATTCATTATCCGAGGTAATTGGTATAAATAACTCTGCATCTTGTACTGTTTCCAATGAGAATATTCTGTCACCTTCATTATAAGTTAAGTGAGTTTGTAATAATGATCTTGGTATAAAACCCCATTGTGGGATTTGAGTGCGATTACCTAAGTGATATGATGATTTGTCAGTATCTCTCGCAATACCAAGTATTGTTCTTCTGGCTATACCAAATACTTTTGTATCATTTAAAAGATATGCAGAAAATGCTAAGCCTACTTCCTGGTGTTCTGATCTTATTTCTGTTTTTTCTTCGCTTTCTTCTATTTCTATTGCGTCATCTATGAGCGTTAAATACTCAGTTATAGTTCTTCTAGGCAAGCTGATTCTTAAGTCTGTGCTGCTAACTGTATCTTTTTCTCTAGTGCTTCTTAAAAGTGTGCCTATGTATCCTCCAATGTCTAGAGAGAATCCACGTGATAATTCAATCTGCCCTCCGATGTAAATAAACACATCATCATGAATTCTTTTATTTTTTTCTGTGTCCATGCTTAAACTAGTTTCTTGTTCAGTTAATGTTGTGACTGGAGAAATGCCTATTGCTCCGTCTGTATTAAAATTAATTCTGTATCTCTCTGTTGTTATCTTTTTTTTTTCTGTGTCTATACCAAATAATGCATATCCACCATACCGTGTTCTATCTTTTTGTATTCGCCATTCATTTGAAGTAAACTCTTTAACGTTTTCAGTTGTTAATCTTAAATCAATGTCAGCTGCGATATGATCTTCTGTTATAGCTACTATCCCTTCATGAGTTGGTGTATCAGATAAAACCATTGCTGATAATCCAACATTCATTCCGTAACCTAAACCGTATCTACTGGCCATGCTTATGGTTGTGTTGCCTTCTTTGTAGGTAATATATCCGATTAAGTCAGCTGTGTACTTGAAAGGAATATGGAAATTGTTTATTGTTGCTTCTAAGTGGCTTCCAGTTTTTTCTATTGTGGCTATACCACCTTGTAGATCGTCTGCTAAGCCTATTACCCCGCTAAGCACGTCTTCTAAAGTAAATCCGTCAATAAGCTCAAAAAGACCTAGTGGGTTTTGTCCATGTAATGTCTGGTTTATCCCTCTTAATATGTCTTCTCCAGTAAGGTCGTTTATTGGTGTGCCTGCAAACTTTAGTGTTTCACTGCTTATCTCTCCGTACTGTTCGTATGGTATTCCGGCTATAACAAAGTCGTTGTGAAAGATGTCATAATATAAGTTTTTTCCTATACCATAAACAAGACTGTTATTTCTTATTGATGGATGAATCAATGAGCTAGTATCTTTTTGGTCTACTCTTATGTTGCTCAATAAGTATCCATCACCTTCTGCTAATAGCTGGTATAGACTTGGTGGTTTTGGACTTGTTGTGTTATCTTCAGTTGCTTGTACATCATAAGATTGATAACCATCTTTTTTTAGTGTTTCATTTAATGATGTATCTGCGTTTGCTGGTCTAGGTAATAAGCTTAAAATAACAGTTGCTCTTGCTACGTGTTTGAATAATTTATTTTTAATTGATTTTTTCATAGAATCATATTGTTTTGGTATTTTTAACCAGCAGTGGTGGGGCTTATAAGTTTTATGTTATTCTTGAGCTGTAAATTAAACTTTACCTAAATTGATATTTAGCAGTTTAATCTGTGCTACAGTCTAATTATTTTTGCAAATGTGCCGGTTAAGTCCAGTATTATTGATGGATTATTTTGTAGTGAACCGGCATCAATAGCTATGCTTATCTCTTTCTTAAAGTTTTGCGGGATTTGTTTTAGATTTGTAATTGGATCCATACCATGAAGATTAACTGATGTTGTTACTACTGGAATTTTTGTTGCCTGAATTTTTTTAGTAAATTGATGGTCTGGTATTCTAATTCCTATTGTGCCTGAGTCGCTTATTTCTTTGTTAATAGCATTCTTTTTTTTAAGTTTTACTATAAAAGTAAATGGGCCAGGTAAGCTGTCAATGTAAACTTGTTTTATGGTTGTATTGTCTAAAACCCATTTTTTTGAGGGGGGGATTATGCTTAGAGGGCTATGGAAGTTTTGTTTTACTTCTCTTAGATGGATTATTGCTTCTTCGTTGTTTGCATCACAGCCCAGCCCGTAGATAGTATCAGTTGGGTATATGATTATTTCCCCGTTTTTTAGATGTTTTTTAAGGCTTTTAACACTTATTTCTTTGTGATTGATTATCTCCATGTGGATCATTGTTGAGTAAACATTAAAATATTATCCTAAAAGTAGTACCACTTTAAAATGAAAACTTCAGCGAAAACTTTATATATTCTAAAATAGTCAAGCCAAGTATCACCTCTTTTCCCCAGGCAGGAACCTTCGGGTTCATGCCTAGGGTTTATAATCACTAGTCACGGTCGAGATATTATCTTTCTTATTTATGTATAATACGTTATCAACAAAACTTCCGATCTTTGGTTCGTGCGACACTAAAATAATTTGCTTAACATGTAATTCATCAAGAACTAATTTGAGTCTATCAATCTGTTCATTAGAAAACCCATCGGTAGGCTCATCTAAAATGATTAAATCTTTTGTTTTTAAACCAACAACCAATAAATTGATGACTTGATTTAAAGCCAGCCTATAAGACAAAGCAACTGCAGTTTTTTCCCCGCCGGATAGATTAGGATACTCAACCACAAATCCATTTTGTTCAACTACCGGTGTAAAATCCTCATCTAATGTTGTTAATAACTCTTCACTGCCCATCAATGTTGCAAACCATTTTTTGTATAAGCTAGCAAACTCAGAATGAATCTTTAGTAATATCTGATGTTCTATCATTTCTATAGATTTAATAAATGATGATTCAATCCAATGGTGTATTGATTGTAACCGCTCTAAAATATCTTTCTGTTTTTGTCGTTGCTCAAGCTCTTCAGATACTTGTTTTAACAGGTACTCTATTGATTCTTTTTGGGTTACTATTCTTACAATATCCATCTCAATTAGTTTTAGTTTTGCTTCAACTTGCATTAACTTATCTTTTTTTCTTGACAATTCGTTTTCAATGTTACTTAAATCTTGTTTGTTCTGGAGGTCAATTATCCTAATGTTTATCTTGCCCATCTCTTCATTTAGTTGGTTTGTCTGAGCTTCAATGTCTTCTTTTCTTTTGGTATTGTTTACATATTGTTGAAATTGTAATTTCTTTAATGCATGGTCACTTTTAAACTCTTGAATATTCTGTAACTCATTAATACATAAGCTGTGTTGCTCCTGAAATTCTGATAAATTAATCTCTACCGCTGTTTCTTCAATTTTATGCGATGATATCTTATCCTGCTCTTTGTTGATTATACTGTTTTTATGATTTATTTGAACTTGTTGTTTGCATAATGGGCATTCGTTTAATGATTGAATCTGTTGTATTATCTTGTCAGAGTTTTTCATTCCTAACCTTAACTCTAACAGTTTTTGCTTATATCCCTGTAGTTGGTCTGCTAGGTCTTCTTTTTTGGCTAAAGTATCTAAGAGTTTTTTTTCATCGAAGTCTTCTGGTTTTAAAATAATTTGATTAATGTTTAGTTTGCTCAGCTCGATTTTAAGCATGTTTTTTAATGTAACCTTCTCGTCAAGCCGGTTATTCAGATGGACAAGCTCCTGCTTTTCCTGTGTTTTTTGATGAAACTCTCTTTCTGTTGCGTCTAATGATTTCTTTAATTCTAACTGTTGTATCTCAAGAGATTCTTTTTCTGGTAACATTACTTTATGTTTTATATTTAAGTTCTCAAGCTGCGAGAATAAATTTTTTTGATGGTTTTGTTTTGAAATAAAATCCGATAACATTAATTCAAACTGTTTTTTTTGAACCTTAAGAAAAGAAACATAAATTTTAGCATTTTCTATTACCTTTTTGTACTTATCAACACCAAAAACTTTCCTTAAAATATCTAACCGTATATCCTTATCTCCGTATAATATATACTTCATTTCTTCCTGCGGAGTATAAACAGTATAACGATAAAATAATGCCTTAGACTTGGTTAGTAGCTCCAGAGGGTAGCTTAGAAGTTCTAGTATCCTTTGTTTTAATTCAATCGGTGTTAGCCTCTGTTTATTGCCGTCAACTGTGAGCGCTCCATTGTCTTGCCCGGTACTTGTTAATGTTCTTTTGATTATGATATTCTTTTCTTCAATAGTTAAATGAAGCTCAACACTACCGTTGTTTGTGCCATTTCTTAATAAACTATCACCAGTGAGACTTCCTTTTTGTAAACCAAAAAGTGCAAAATCTATCCCTAACAAAATAGTGCTTTTCCCAGCACCAACTTCACCTGATAGTAATATAGCTCCTTCAGGAAAAACAATCTCTTCTTTAGTGTAAGTTCTTATATTTTCAAAAACTATTTTATTAATTTTCATAGTTCAATTTCAAATAATGAGTTAGCTTCTTTAATCACTCGGTCTTCAAAACTTGCATTTTTTTCTCCATCCAGCTTTTCTAAGTTGAGGGTGTGCATAAGAGTTTGGGCAAATCTTTCAAAGTGTTCATTTTCAAGAGACGTAAGGTCTGCAGCGGCTAATAATTCTGTTTCTAATTCTTCTATGCTCTTTTCAGATACTTTAATTTGATCATAATCTCTTGATTGTAGTTTTGTTGTGTTTCTTAATATGACATAAGCTTTAGATAATAATTCATAGATATGCACAAAATTTATATCACTAATCTTCCCGCTTGCCAGCTCACCATGAATTCGTATTAATACTATTTTATCTTCAATGCCGTCAGCATTGCTAACTATCTCATGAGTAACTTCTTCAGGAGTTTTGTTATTTGCCTCAATATTAATACAGTGTACAATCTTCGTGGTTATTGGTATATACTTTAAATTAAACTTATCATCTGCAATGTACATACCGCCTGTCTTAAACTCTTCAAGTTCCTTAAAAGAATTTGGGAATAGTGCTCCTGGGAAGGCTATTAAAGATTTTTGTTCTTTATGGTTGAATATGTAATGAATATGCCCACCACCATAATAACTAAAATTCTTAGGCAACATGCTCCTTGGAGATGATTCCATTTTTTCTTTGAGATCTAAAGGCATGAATTCATAAATTCCTGTATGAAATAGAAATATCTTAAAGCCGTCTTCTTTCTCAAGGTTAATCTTATTGATATCTTTTAATTCAAATTTTTCTAAACCACCCTTTTTACCATAAAATCCAGCTAATTTAACCCCGGTTTTTTTGTCTATAACAAAATCAAGTTCATTCTTGTTTTTGTATTTCATAACATTGATCAGCAACCCAGCTTCCTCAAACACATCAAGCATTGTTTTCCCTGCAGCAGAAAAATCGTGGCTTCCAGGTATTGCGTAAACAGGAATACCATGATCATTAACTTTTTTTAAAATCCTCGCAGTATCCTTTACAATGTCTATTGGTGGTATTGCTGTGTTAAACAAATCGCCGGCTATTAGTATAAAGTCTAGCTTATTCTCAATGCACAGCTTAATTGCAGTTTCAAATGCTTGCAAACCTAAGGTTGTTAGTTTTTTATCTTTCCAACCACCTAAATGAACGTCTGATAAATGAGCAAATTCCATAGATGTTTTAGAATAAAAATTACTTATAATGATTTAGCAATTCAAATGGATATCTTCTGCGCGTTCTTCATAACATGCAGCGTTTTCCCAGTTTCATAGCCCATATTACTAGCAAGGTTTTTTATACCATCATACATCTTGTGATATCCGTGCGTTGGAACTATGAATTCTGGTTTTGTTAATTTAATCAGATCTCTTATGTCTTCTATTGAGCAATGTCCTGATACATGGGCATCTTTAAATAATCTTACACCACGCTGCTTTAATGTTTCTTCTAATATTTTACGATTTTCTATGTTTATAGGCACTGGAATAGTTCTATTTGAAAATATTACATGATCTTCTTGCAAAAATTTAAAATCGAGCTCTTGTTTTGCAATCCTGCTTAATACTGCATTTGATTCACCTTGACCGCCGGTGCAGATAACCAGATATTTGCTTCTTTTTTTCTCAACTTCTTTTAATACTTTTTTGATTTGCTTTCCAGCATATAGCCTTGCATGCGGGAATTCAACTAATTTAAGTCTTTCAGCTGCTGATATATACTTAAGCATACTTCGTCCTAAAAATACTACTTGTCTGTCAAGTTTACGCCCAAAATCATATATTGATTTTAGTCTTGCTATATGACTTGCAAATGTAGTTGCAAACAATGCACTTGAACTATTATCTGTCCCAAGCATTACCTCTTTGAGCAGCTCTTTTGCTACGACCTCACTGGGAGTTTTTCCTTCTGTGTTTGAATAAAGTGAGTTTGATATTAAACACCTTACATTATTACTACCAAGCTCTTTTAACCTTTTTACATTTGGTTTCTTGCCAACTACAGGTGTTGAATCAAACTTATAATCATTTGCGTACAACACGGTTCCCTCAGGTGTATGGATAGCAACTATTGCGCACTGAAGTGTTGAATGAGTAATGTGTATAAGCTCTATAGATAATTTTTTAGTGATCTCTATTTGTGAGTTTGGACTGATAGATTTTCTTATATTTTTTAGCGGGATTCTATCTTCTTTAATGGCATTATTAAGCACTGCTATTGTGTATGGTGTACCGATTATTGCAGCATGTGGATAACTTTTTGCAAGCCATGGAACAGCTCCGATATGGTCTAAATGGCAATGGCTTAATACTATTGCTTTTACCTGCTCTCTAAAACTTAATAAGATAGTATCATCTGGCAGGGCGCCCAATCCTATGAATTCTTCCCTTGATAAAAGTCTTCTGCTTTTATTTCCTTCCTCATAGTCTATCACCGCCGGCAAAAAAAAACCCATGTCTAATAGGATAATTTCATCATTATATCGTATGGCAGTCATATTTTTTCCAACTTCTGTAAAGCCACCAATCGGGATTACCTCTATAGTCATTATAATGTTTAAAAAAATT
>JBBSWJ010000030.1:0-13449 GCA_038046345.1 Nanobdellota archaeon
AAACCTGCTTATTTAGTTGATATTATTCTACAGTTACCAGCACATAGGTTGTAGAGTTATCACCATCAAAATCCTTTGTTGTAAAAGAAACATTATATGTACCTGAATTAAATGTGTGTTGTGGATTTTGTTGTGATGTGTTTCCTCCATCAGTGAAATTCCATGCATATGTTAGTGGAGTATCCCCTCCAATTACTGTTCCAGTAAAATTCACAGTTAATGGCCCAACTCCGGAACTTGGATTAGCAGATGCTGATGCAACTGGCTGACTATCGGTCACATTCAATGAAAATAAAGTGCTTCTTACTTTTCCATCTCCGCTTCCTGTAATATTAATCACATATTCTCCTACCGGTGTTGTGGAATACGTCAAAACTGTAAAATTAGATGTATAAACTGGGCTACCGCTAGATGGAGTAAAATAACATAACGCTCCACTAGGACAGTTAGTAGCTGATAGAGCCACACTTTGTGATGTGCCCCCCAACAAGTTTACATTAACAGCAGTAAGCGTGCTTCTTGCTTGAGCAATAGTTGCGCTATTAGGAGATACAGACAAAGAAAAATCAAATGGTGTGTAAGTCACGTTAACAGGCACCCAGTCTAATCTACAGACTGGATTTGAGCCCGATGTAGGCTTCTTAAAGCAAGTTACATTTACTAAAAAATTAGTGTTATTTAGTTTTTGAGGTGTCCATGACAAATCATTTGTTACATCTATATTAAAAGTTTGCTCTGCTGTGTTACCCCCAACTACATGGCTTGGACCATAAGTAACGCCACCATCCCCACTTACTCGTACGTTAATAAAACCCCTAACATTACTAGCAAAGAAATCAGCTCTTACTTTCACACTATCTATTTTCGAGCTATTTGTAATTGAAAACCCATAATTGTTCCATCTTCCAGAACCATTTAACGAATTTGTTGCTGTGAATGTAGCACGATTAGCATCATTTACAAAAGCATTAGTACATGAACCCCATTGACCATTACAAGCTGTTGGAGAATTTTGTGATGTTGCCGCAAAAACAATTAATGCAGAACTTAACAAGAATAAGAATAGTATCACAACTTTTTTTTTCATTAATTAACTTTAAAGATCTAGCTTATATTTAAGCATTATTGGTTTGTGTTTTATTATATCAGACTCCAGTATATTTACTCCCAAAATACTTATATACTACTTATTCCAGAAAGTCTGTATGGCAACGATTGGAGAGAAAGCACCGGAATTCACATTACAAGCTTATCAGGCTGGAAGTTTAACAAAAGTTTCATTACATGATTTTAAAGGTAAATGGGTCGTGCTGTTTTTCTACCCATTAGACTTTACTTTTGTATGCCCAACTGAAATTAAAGGATTTCAATCAAAATTAAATAAATTTAAAGAAGCAAACGCTATTGTTATTGGAGCAAGTACAGATTCAGAACATTCACATAAAGCATGGTTTGAAAGAGACATGCCAGAAGTTAAATTTCCTGTATTAGCTGATACTGCCCACACTTTAAGCAGAGATTACGATGTTCTTATTGAAGAGAAAGGAATAGCTTTGAGAGGGACATTTATTATAGACCCAGATGGTATATTACAGTATAAAGTTATATCTAATCTTAATGTTGGCAGGAGTATTGAAGAAACTTTAAGAGTTCTGAAGGCTTTCCAAACAGGCGGGTTGTGTGCTGTAGACTGGAAGCCAGGTGATGATAATTTACATCCTTAGTTTTAGACAGTATATAACATGGTAACCGTTCAACAATCTAAATCTGTTGGTGTTCAAGAAGCATTTCAAAGAAGATTAGACAATTAACTCGTAACTCTTTAGATAGCAATATTGAGATAGGCAGATTTTTGATAAAGTATTTTCTTGTTGCTCCTTTTTTTGCTTTTTCTGGTATAACGCAGAGTCTGTTGATGTTAGTCATGTATTTTTCGTATCTTTTGTTGTTGTAGATATCGTTTTCTGCCATGCTTGTTTCTCCCTTGCACAGCGTTGTTTATATTATTTAGGCACTAGCAGCTTGGAAAACATGTGGTATGCACTGGCCGTGCTAAAGTCAAAGCTATCACTTTATTTTTTCTAAATCAGATAGTAGTTTCTTGTTTCTTTCGAAAATTTTGCCATCAACCATACCAAAAACCCCTTGTAGCTCATCTTTAAATTGCTTGGAGTTAATTTGATGTAATATCTTAGAAAGTCTTTCTTTTAAGTCGTATCGTTCAGAGA
This sequence comes from Nanobdellota archaeon, assembly GCA_038046345.1. Lineage (GTDB taxonomy): Archaea > Nanobdellota > Nanobdellia > SCGC-AAA011-G17 > JACPNG01 > JBBSWJ01. The sequence continues at coordinate 2,229 of JBBSWJ010000030.1, forward strand.
TTTCTTTTTTTACCCAGAGTTTCTCTTTCACAAGAGTAATCAAGAAAAAAAGATCTCTGATATCAGTTTGTCGACACGCAATGAATTTCATCACAAACAATGCATCAGCATCAATAATTCTCAGCTTTAGCCGTTCGCTAAATGTTTTCCCTTGTAGTTGTCGAACAGCAGAATGCTCGAAAACCCAGTCAGCAGAGAATTTCGCATTAGTCTGTCGATCCAAAATTTCGCCGATCAGAATGTCCATACTTACTTTGAAGTTTTTTCCTAGGTTTTTCTCGTATCGCTCAAAACCTCCATCATAAGGAATTCCATGATGGTTTTTTATCTTATCATATCCTACTTCAAAAAGAGCCCGAGAGATCCCTTGGAGCACACTTTTATCCTTAATCACAACATCACAGTCCACAGAGAATCGGGGCAGCGTATAGGCATTGACTGCATACCCTCCAACCACGACAAATTCATGATTCCTAAGTTTTTTCAATGTCGCAAAGATTTCTTTCTCTCTAAGTGTTAGCTGTTCCATACTTCTCCTTCATATAATGATAAGGATACGCATAGAAACTATTTGATTTTGCAATCTTTTCTGTTGCGCTTAATGTTTCTACACATAAGTCATCTTTTTTTGTTGACTTTAAGGTCTTTACCGTGATGAAAATGACAAACTCTCCAATGGTTGTACCAGTATTCACATAATTCGGCACCCTATAACGATTAAAAAATGCCCTCCAGAAATTCAAATCTTTCCTTAAAACTTTGATATAATACGGAGATTTCTCTCTTCCTCGTTGAACGTAGGAATAATCCGACCAAATTTCTATTGCCGATAATCCTGTAAAGGCATATGGTCTCTTTGCTTGTTTGATGATTTGAGGGACTTTAAACTCTAATAATCCCATTAAGATCTCTTCAGGGCGTATGCACTTATACGAATTTGAAGAAACTTTCTTGATCCAACCGTTATTGACCAACAAAGCAAAAATTTTCTTCTTCATACTCTGTCTAACAATCCAATCTAATTCTGACTGAGAAAATTCCTCATGTGCGCCATGTTTCGAAAAGAACAAAGCGTATGCTCTTAATCCATAGCCTGGAATCTCATTGTACATGGTTACCTAATAGGTAACCTTATATTTAAAGGTTTCGGAATCCTGAGCTGTAAAGTAAACAATGATCAAATTTTTGCGGTCGAAGGAATATATCAGCCTGCTGTAGACTGGAAGCCCAGCGATGATAATTTACACTCTTGATTATTTTATAACCATACTATTTTTATCCTAAATAGGATCAAAAATAGAGAAATTTTCTATAAATCATCCTAAATAGAAATATTTATAAGATATTAAGTACTAAGATTTGTATGGTTACTAAATACGACATATTCGAGATAATCCACCAAAATCATGCACCTATTAAACCAGCCGAGATAGTCAAAAGATTAAAGAAAGATAAATCTTTTTACAAGAATATCTATAGGATTATTAATCAATTAAAAAAAGAAGGATTCTTAGTTAAGAAAAATCATGGGTTTGAATCAAAGAATTCAGAAAAATCTAAAATGCTTTTTGACTTAATTGCCTATTGTTTGCATAATGGGATTAACTATAATTATCTTCTAGATGAAAGATTAGTTAGTTTCTTAAATTCAGCTATTAACAAAAAAGAGTTTCAACAAAAAGACTTTAGTATAGACTCGAAAACTTTTAGTAAGTATATAGCCATCCTAAACAAGTTTGGATTGCTTCTCATAATATCCAGAAAACCTCTCAAGGCGAGGTTATTTTATAATACTCTAATTAACAACTTACTTGTTTATTTTGGGTACAAACAAACATCCATAAAACTGTTTAATGTTGACTATTTAGACCACATAGAAAAAGAGCTTATTTTATTTAAAAGATTAAAGAAAAATAATGAATCTGGATATAGGAAGATTGTTAGCGAATTTGAAATATTTTTTATTCAACATAGCTTATCATTAGAAGGTAACCCCATAACACTTCCTGATACAATAAAAATCTTAAAAGACGAAATTATTCCAAAGGATCTAAGGAAAGAAGACATTGATGAGGTTCAAAATTATCAAAAAGCTATTCATAAAATGTTGAAAGATGCAACAGGCAAAAAACCGTTAACAAAAGAGTCTATTTTAGAGTATCATAGACTTGCTATGGAGCATAAGCATAAAATTGCTGGGGCAATAAGAAAAGAATCTGTTTATATCAAGAACAATCCAAACTTTAAGATCACTAAAGTATCAGAAATCGATAAAGAATTAGATAAGCTATTAAAAGAATACAATAAATTTATGGATAAGAAGGATCCTCCTATCAAAGATATAATCAATTTTTCTGCATATTTTCATAATGAATTCCAACATATCCATCCTTTTTTAGATGGCAATAGCAGGACTACAAGACTGCTAACTTTTCACTTGTTACAATCTCATGGAGTGCCAATTCTAGATATTCCGCTTGGATTATTGGATGAGTATTTGGAGCACACTAAAGGATCTAATGAAAGATTTGATAAAAGCCTATTTGAAATGCTACAAAGAATAATCTTATTCAATCTAAAAAAGATAAACTTTCTGTTAAGTTAAACAAGCATAAAGGGCTAAGTTTTAAATTATATGCGCTGGCCGGGGTTCGAACCCGGGTCAGAGCGTTGGCAACGCCCTATGCTAACCACTATACTACCAGCGCATTGTTCAGACTCACTAATTATTATTTAAAAAGTTTTTGTAATGAGGTACCTGCTAGGACTAATCCCAACACCGAATGTTGCTTCTATTTTAATGTTATCATGCACTACTTCAATCTCTGGATTAAGCTGATCAAGTCTCTTTCCAGTTATATCACCCAAATGCTGCAAGAATCCATTTAATTCATCAGACGTATTGTACAAAATGTTGGTTGTCATCTCTTTTCCATTAATTTCTACAACAACAGGCTTTCCAGGACCATCACAAATTATTTTTTTTACGTTTTTATCTTTTAATAAAGGATCAATCTTACCATAAAATAATATATCCCTCCATGCATAGTATTTTATTGAATTATATTTCTCAGTATCAAATACTATACCTTTTTTTAAAAAGATTTTTTCTACTAACGGTTTTAAAAATGAATCATCTTTGACTATGTTCACATTTTTTTCTACATCTTTTCTTATACTTTTATATAACTCCGCTATAACACCCTGTTCAACCAAAGGTTCCGCCAAGTTGTATTTACCGCCACTTATTTCTACACTAGCTAGCGGTTTATTACCCACCAAGATTATAGGGTAAGAAGTATTTTTCTCCTGTGTTGGATAATCAAGCACGGATTCTAACCCGGAGTCATTCGGACTTGGAGCCTCTGGTATTTCTGGCTTTAACCTAATAGCTGGTTTTTTTAATTCTTTAGTATACAATGGTTTTATTGGACCTTTTGGTGGTATGTTTGGTTTTATGTTTTTTTGAGGCAATGGTTTTATCATTTTAAGCGGCGGTATTAAATCTTTAGCTGGCTCATGCATTAACGGGCTTACAACTCTTCTTTGAAATAATGGTTTTATAGGTTCTGGCAGATGGATATTCGGTTTTACTATCTTTAATGCAGGAGTTATATCACTAACAGCACCCTGCATTAACGGGCTTACAATTTTTCTTTGAAATAATGGTTTTATTTGTTTGTCCATAATACTGGGAGATAATACTCTTTTATCCAATACATTTTGTTCTATTTGTTTGCTTACCTGTTTCGGTGTTGGTTTAGATCGCTCTGATGCTTTTATCAATCCATAAAGAAATCTCTTTGCAAACTTACCACCATTACTGATTGGTTTTTCTTCTAGAATATGCAATATCTCTCTTAAGTGCTCTAATCTCTCTTTCTCAAATTCGTCTCTTAAGAACTTAATGTCTTCCATATCAAAAGTCTGATCTAGGCAATGGTTTTGGAGGGAAGTTATCTTCCACATTAACTCTTTCTCTTACATATCTCTCCAATAAGATCAACCCTCTTGCAATATTCTTATTTTGTTCTAATAAACTGTCTAATTTTCTTCGTAATGGTTCATCAGATCCAGATTCTATATGTTTTGCTGCTTCTTCAAATAATGATACCATTGCATCTATCCTGCTAGTTAAACTGTTGATTGATTTGATAAGCTCTGTCGTTTTATGTTGAAGGGCTAAAGAATTATCTACAAGTTTTTCAATAACGTCCTGAGAAGATTTTACCACTTTTATCTGCCTCCATTCCTAAATAGCTTAAACAATTTGACTATAAAAAAGTTGTGGTTAAAATTACTGTAAAGCTAACGTCAGCTTGTTCAATATTTTTATTCACTTTGCTACATTAACTGTTGAATCCAAGATTAACTACATCATCCCTGGAGGCATACCATCCATACCATGAGGCATTCCAGATGATCCTCCACCTTTATTTGCACCAGCTATAACATCATCAATTCTTAATATTAATTCAGCAACTTCAGAAGCACTTGAAACCGCCTGAGTCTTAATACTTAATGGTTCTATAACCCCCAATTTCCATGCATCTACCACTTTACCTTTAAACACATCAATACCAGCCCACTTCATTTTTTTATCATGATGTGATTTTAAGTCAGTAAGCACATCAATTGGGTCAAGACCTGCATTTTCTGCAAGAGTCCGCGGAATAACTTCAAGTGACTCAGCAAAAGCTAAAACTGCTAATTGTTCCCTGCCACTTAAGCTATTAGCATAAAGACGTAACTGTCTTGCTACTTCAACCTCTGACGCTCCAGCACCAGCCACAACCTTACCGCTCTTTATTGCTGCACACAAATCACCCAATGCATCTTTTACTGCTCGTTCTACTTCTGCAACAACATGCTGTGTTCCACCGCGCACTAAAAGTGTTACCGCTTTTGGATTTTTACATTCTTTTACAATTGTCATTTCTTCATCATTTATCATCACTGATTCAACAACACCAGCATATCCAAGATCTTCCTTTTGCAGCTCCTTGACGCTGGATATAACATTAGCACCAGTTGCTCTTGCTAACTTTTCCATATCAGAACTTTTAATTCGCCTTGCTGCATATACCCCCGCTTTTGCCAGATAATGCTGCGCCAAGTCATCTATTCCTTTTTGGCATAAAACCACATTAGCACCAGTTTTAATTACAACATCCGTCATTTTTTTTATCATGGACTCTTCCTGCTCAAGGAAAGCCTGTAATTGTGATGGGTCACTAATCTGAATCTTAGCATCAGTTTCAGTTGATTTTATTTCTAAAGCCGCATCTAGCAATGCTATCTTTGCATTTACTACCCGCTTAGGCATAGCACTATGCACTTTTTCTTTATCTAACAATATCCCTTTTATCAGCTCGGATTTTTCTATGCTTGATCCGGTTTTTGCTTCAAGTTTTATATAAGCTATATTTATTGTTTTATCTTCATCTCTAATCTGCTGGACTGCCTGAACAGCTAGCCTAGCTAAATGCTCTTTTGCACTTTCCCCGCCTTTACCGGTCATTGCTGTTACTGCTATTTTTTGTAAGATCTGGTCTTCATTTTTAATATCCTCTGCTATTTCTTCAAATATTTTTAGCGCTTTATCTGCTGCGAGCCTATACCCCCTAGCAATCACAGTTGGATGGACATCTTTATCAAGTAATGTCTCAGCATTTTTTAATAATTCTCCAGCTATAACCACCGCAGTTGTTGTACCATCCCCTATCTGATCTTCCTGAGTCTTTGCTACTTCTACAAGCATCTTCGCAGCTGGATGTTCTATACCCATCTCTTCTAGAATTGTTACACCATCATTTGTAATAGTAATATCCCCAAGCGAATCAACTATCATCTTATCCATGCCCTTGGGGCCTAGAGTTGTACGAACTGTTTCCGCAACCTGTTTTGCTGCGGCGATATTATTTCTTTGAGCATCTTTGCCTATAGTTCTCTGATATCCTTCAGGTAAAATAAATATTGGTTGTGTCTGCGCCATTTTTGTTATTAATTTTCTTAAAAATTTCTGTTTAAAGCATGGTCAGTACTATATAAATATTACTGCATAGCAAAAATATCGATATTGTATGATAAATATGTTTATTACTCCATATTTTAAAAGTTAAGTAATGAGAGAGAAACTGAGCAAACCAAAATTTATTTTTATATCAGGAGGGGTGATTAGCAGCGTTGGAAAAGGAATATTCACTGCCTCTCTTGCATGTCTTATTGAATCTCAGGGGTATAAGGTTGAAGCTATTAAGATTGATCCATACATAAACGTTGACGCTGGTACTATGCGCCCAACTGAACATGGAGAGGTATTTGTAACAGCTGACGGCTTTGAAACCGACCAAGATCTTGGCAGTTATGAACGATTTTCTTCAATGATAACCACCCAAAACCAAAGCTTGACTACTGGACAAATATACCTCAAAGTGATTAACGATGAAAGAAGCGGTAAATTCAATGGAAAATGTGTTGAAGTTGTTCCACACATACCACAAGAAGTAATAAAAAGAATTTGTAAAGTTCAATCAGAAAAAAACGCTGATTTTGTCCTTGTTGAAGTAGGCGGCAGCGTGGGAGAATATCAAGCATTTCCATTTCTTGAAGCATCACGCATGATGAAGGGCTTGGGGATGGATACTGCTCAGATACATGTTGGTTATATTCCAACACCTACAATGGTTGGAGAACAGAAAACTAAACCTATACAAGAATCAATTAAAAAACTTAGAGAACAATGCGGAAATCCTGATTTTGTTGTAGCAAGAAGCCACGATGCATTAGATAATGTTAGAAAACAAAAAATATCAATGAGCTCCGGTCTTCCTTTAAGCCATATTATCAGCGCTTTTGATGATGACTTGATTTATCGTATTCCATTAAACCTTGCCAACCAAAATTTACATACTAATTTACTGCACTTATTTGGACTACCATTTGATATGAATAACTGTTTGAAAGAATGGCGTGAAATGGTGGCACATATTGAAAAGTTACAAAGTGGAGATAAAATAATTAAGATCGGGATTGTTGGCAAATATTTTAGCAACGGAAATTTTAGTTTAAGTGATAGCTACATAAGTGTTATTGAAGCTGTAAAACATGCTTCATGGCACAATGATAATAATGTAAAAATTTGTGCTATTAACGCTAAAGATTTTGAAGATAAAATAAAAGATATTGATTACTTAAAAGAGTTTGATGGTATCATTATACCGGGTGGGTTCGGTGACTCTGGTATTAGCGGCAAAATTGAAGCAATTAAATTCTGCAGAGAAAATAAAATTCCATTCTTAGGATTGTGTTTAGGCATGCAACTTTCTGTGATTGAATTCGCAAGAAATGTTTTAAACCTTAAGGATGCTAACTCCACTGAATTTCATCCCAGCACTACAAACCCGGTTATATCTTTGTTAGAGGAACAGCTTAATAATGTAAGCCAACACCATATTGGCGGTACTATGAGGCTTGGCAGTTATACTGCCCGATTAAAAGCTGGAACAATTGTATCAGGAGCTTACGCATCATTAACTACCACTGAACGCCATAGACATAGATGGGAAGTTAATAATAAATACAGAGCTGATTTAGAAGCTGCTGGTTTAGTTGTTTCAGGAGTTTATGAACAAAAAAATTTAGTTGAATTTATTGAATTACCTCAAAATAAGCATCCTTTCTTTGTGGGAACACAAGCCCACCCAGAATTTCAATCAAGATTTTTACGCCCAAGTCCTTTATTTAATAAATTTATTTCAGCTGTTATTAAAAACAAAGGCTAAAACTTCTTAAGCTTCAATGTTGGAAAGAACATAACCTCTTTTATGTTAACTGCATCTGTAAAAAGCATTATCATCCTATCAACCCCTATCCCAAGACCACATGCGGGTGGAAACCCATATTCTATTGCTTCTAAGTATTCGTAATCTGTTTGTTGAGCCTCTTCAAACCCAGCCTCTTCTTTTTTCTTTTCTTCAATAAATCTTTTACTTAATTCTTGAGGGTCATTTAGCTCAGAGTAATTATTCCCGATTTCTGATCCAAACGCGAATACTTCAAAACGCTGAGTGAACCTTTCATCAATGCATCTTTTTGCTAAAGGTGAAACTTCTACCGGATAATCATATATTATTACCGGCTGGATCAATTTATCTTCTACTATCTCCTCAAAAACAAAAGCTATCATTTCACCAACAGTACTCATCTTATCTAGCTCTGCAAGTTTTTCTTTTGGTATATTCATTTTTTTAATTGCAGATTTTGCTTCTTCTTTTGTTTTCCACTTTAATGGATCTATACCACTGAATTTTTCTACTGCTTCAACTAATTTATACCTTTTCCATGGCCGCTTAACATCAAGGGTATGGTCTTTAAATTTTATCTTAGTCGTACCAAATAATTTTTTGGCAATAGCCTCAAATAATTCTTCAATTAAGTCCATCCCATACTTATAATCTTTGTATGCAATTTGTGCTTCAAACATTGTAAACTCCGGGTTATGATCAAAGTCTATCCCTTCATTTCTAAATACTTTAGTGATCTCATATACTTTTTCTATACCACCAACTAAAATTCTTTTAAGATACATCTCATCTGATATTCGCAGATAAAAATCATTTTTTAGTTCATTATGATGAGTAACAAACGGTTTAGCAAATCCGCCGCCATAAATTGCCTGGAGAGTTGGAGTTTCTACTTCTACAAATCCTCTTTCATTAAAAAATGCCCTTAACTCTGTGATTATCTTAGTTCTCAACAACAATCTTTGTTTGACTGACGGATTCATTATCATATCTAAATATCTTTTTCTATATCTTTCTTCTACGTCTTGAATCCCATGCCATTTCTCAGGTAGCTGTCTTAATCCCTTTGTTAATATGCTAAAATCTTTAACATAAACACTTATCTCGCCGGTCTTTGTTGTAAAAATAGTGCCTTTCGCTCCGATTATATCACCAATATCTAATAGTTTTATTAAACTATACGCTTGTTTTCCTACGTCATCTTCTCTGAAGTATATCTGTATCCTTGCAAACTGGTCTTGTAAATGCATAAATGTTGCTTTCCCCATGCCTCTTAATTGAACTATTCTTCCTGCAACACTCACTAAATCCTTTGTTTTTGTTTCTTTGTCTAAATGTTTATATTTTTCAAGCAAATCTTTTGAGTGATCTTTTTGATCAAACGAATAAGCATAAGGATTAATTCCTTTTTTTCTTAGATCGCTTAATTTTCTTTCTCTTTCTTTTATCAAAGAGTCACTATATTTTTGCTGCATGGTAATAAGACCATATGTATTTATTTAAGGATTATGGTAGCGGTTGGTGCAGCCTATGAAAAATGCAATACTTCAACCTAACTGATGGAGAGTTACCTGAAGACCAGCCTTATAATTGATATTTTTTAAACAACTTAAATCCAGAACAGTTGAAGCAACACAAAGAACAAGATCAAAAAGAATTCCTAAAGAAAAGTTACAAATTTTCGATGATATGAAAGATGAGTTTTCTTCTAAAATTGAAACTATTTCCTAGACGGGCATATCCAGACCAGCCATAAAATGTTTTCAACACTGACCGTTTTGAATTCACATTGAAACTACACCCGTCAAGTAAGCTATTGATTCTTGCATAGATCTTTTGTTTATTCCTTCGTAAAATTATCCGATGATGATAAAAATTCTTAAATCCTAGAAAACGGATTCCAGTTTGTAGAAGAACAATTTTACATTTATCTGGATGTAATTCTAAGTGAAGAGCCTTCAAGAATTTGTTAATTTTGGTTTCATAAATAATTAATGTTTCTTTTGATTGATGGAGAATAATAAAATCATCAACATAGCGTATGTAATATTTAGCTTTCAATTTATGCTTAACAAACTGATCAAGTTCATTTAAGTAAATGTTTGCAAAGAACTGGCTCGTCCAGTTTCCAAGTGGCATGCCCTTTCCTTCTTCCTCTCCATGATAATTGTTTAATATTTTTCTGATGAGCCAAAGAACGTTCTCATCTTTAATATACTTTTTAATCATGTCAAGAAGAATTTCTTGATCTACTGTTTGAAAATAATGTTTGATATCCGCTTTGAAAATATAACAACTCTTTGTGTTGTTCTTTGTTACTTTCCGTTTAAATTGATCAAACCTCCTCAATGCTAAAGATGTTCCTTTTCCAACTCTACTTGCATAACTATCATAAACTAACTTAGGATCAAAAATAGGATGAATAATATTAATCAACGCATGATGCACAACACGATCACGGAAATCACTAACACAAATCTTTCTTGTCTTTGGATCTCTCAAAATAAACTGCTTTAATAGCTGCGGAGTGTAAGTCTTATTTTGTAATTCTATAAGCAATTTAGAAAGTTCTTCCTCGTAATGCTCTTCAAACTTTTGAACGCTTGCGCGATAGGTCTTTCCTTCTTTTGCTTTGTCATATGAAGCTTTTAGGTGTTCATAGGTACATAATTGTTGCCAAAGATGGTTGTATGTTTTCATGGTAAGCTCCGAAGAGAGTGTCCATTCACGAGCAGGCCTATTGTCATTGTTGTTGGCATTGATGTTGAAGTTGTTGTCGTTCGAACCCAACAGCAAAGCTCAGTAGCCTTGTCATCCTTCCGTTCACTGCTCCTTTAATGTTCACATGTGATGTTACATAATTATCGGAGCTGTATTTTATGACATTACTGCCTTGATAACAAGACGTGTGGGCAACTCTCTCAGCCAGATGCAATTTAATTGCATGATAGGCATCGGAGTCAACCTGTTGTTTATGAGAAATTAGTTAAAGCTTTTGCTATTCTATAAAGTTTCATTTTTTAAACCTTTATCTCCTATGAAATCACCCGCGCCCACCCACGAGCAGGCCTATCGACATCGTTGCTGGCATCGATGATGAAGTTGAGGACCAAACCCAACAGCAAAGCCCGTCGTTGCTCTCTTGCCGGTACACCAAACCGATACAAGTACGAATACTCTTCAAACAATTCATAAAAAACTTCCTCCACAACACTAGCCCCTGCATTGAATGATAATCGTGCCACTTCCTCCTTGTCAGTAGCTTCACTCAAATACCCACCCTCACCGCGTAATACTCCATCCATCGAATACTCATTTGGGCTTCCAACTTCATGCAACACCCTATCAACACTACCAGCCTGATAGACTAAACAAGTGCTAGTCATCATCCACGGTTTTGATGAACCAAAATCTTT
>JBBSWJ010000031.1:0-29398 GCA_038046345.1 Nanobdellota archaeon
GAAGGTCTTCCTAGACACGAACATTCTCATCTCTGCTCTTGGGTGGAAGGGAAAAACTTTAGTCCTAAAAACTAAGTTATTTAATTCTTAAAGGAACATGCTTTAAGCACATTAGCCATATAACAGGTGTCGCTAACTTTACAGCTCACGTTATCCCAAATACTTAAAAATGATTGGTTTATACCACGTTTATGCATAATAAGTATTTATGGGTTTTAATCTGTGTAATAGGGGGTCTTGCTCTTTTTGTAGAATTATTTTTGCTTAGCAGCACTATTGATTATTTCCCGTTACATCCTACTGTAGGAGATCTTGGTAATCATATCGCTAAGTTGTACTTTCTTGATACTTTTGGGTTTCATAAGTATAATCCATTATGGTATCATGGCATAACAACATTTCGTTTTTACCCGCCTGGTTGGAGTTATTTTACAATACCATTATACTGGATGACTAACAACTTGCTTTTGGCAACGTATCTTGGTCTTATAATGGCGTTCATTGTAGGTTTTTTTGGAGTATTATTTTTGGGTAGAATTGCTGGTTTATCTTGGATTAAGACTTTGTCATTGTATTTATTAATTTTTTCAAGTTATCATCTTATTAATTTTGTTCTTGGTTTAGGTAGATATCCTGAGTTATTGTCATGGATGTTGTTTATTTTTTTATTTGGTATAGTATGGTACTACAAAGATAGAAAAGTTACTTGGGGTTTTTTTTGGTCAATACCCGTATTTTCATTAATGCTGTTAACTCATTCATATCCTGTTGTAGTGTCATGCCTTCTTTATTTATCATTGTTGCTAACTCGGGAAGAGATTAAAGAGTATGTTATCATAATAATAAGTTTTTTAGTGCCATTCTTTATTACATTCTTTTGGTGGAAAGGGTTATTTTTTCTGTTAAATCAACAAAATGGGCATTTATATGGGGCAGGGCAAGAATTGATTGATCCTAGGACAGTAATTTCTTCAAATACGATTATAATTATTGGTTTTTGTGTTGCAATGTTTTTGTATCTTAGAACATTTTCTGATAACAAAGAGAAATACTTTTCTGCGCCATTTATACTGACTGCATTTTTGTTATTAAGTAGAAATATTGCAATGATTCCAGTTTTTAATCAATTGCCAGTAAACTCTTATAATATTTTTTTCTTGATCTTAACTGTTTTTTATTTTATTAAGGTTTCACAGAAGAAATATAAAACAATTATACCAATTATTTTATTACTTGGGATAATATCAAGTTCATTGTATAGTTTTTACTTCATCACTCCAGAATTGTCGTATACTGATCTTGATAAACAGTTCATAGAGCTAATTCCTAACAGCAATGGGCGGGTGTGGATTGATAATGAAACGCAGGATGCATATCATGATAAGCTTAATGCCTTTGCAGCATCGATGTATAATAAAACAGTAAGCTCCGGGCATGATACGGATACACCGTCTCAAAATGTTGTAATGATTAACAACATTAAGTATAAATACCTCGAAGCATTACAAAAATCCCGTGATGATCTCAGAAATAGAGATTGTGAGTTATTTACCGAGGATATCCATGCTCTAGAAGCTGATGAAATTATAACTTATGATGAGCCTTGTAAGTTTCTGGTTGATTGTGGGTTTACAATAAAGGAAAGAACAAAAGACTTATGTCTTATGGTGATAAAATGAAAGTTTACAAGTTTAGGATACCTAATTTTACTAATATTACACTTAATGATGTGTATATTGCTATGCGTAGACAGTTCTATTTAAAATTTAGAAAAGAGTATGTTAAAGCTGGTTTATTAGCAAGACGTGGATCTTGTGCTGGGTGTTCTAATATGGGGCAGTGTTGTTCATGGAATGGTTGTAAATACCAAGATGACAAAAGTGGTTGCCTTATTTACGGGAAAAGGGAGCAGTATGGTTATAATACTTGTACTATCACTCCATTTGATGAAAAGGATATTCATAAAAGGCTTTATGGTTATTGCAAAGCAAAATATTTTTGGGTTGATAAAAGATTTGCTAAAAAGCTTTACAGATCTGCTGAATTATCTGACAGTTGATTATTATTATCTTGGAAGTTTGGATTTTTTTCAAACAAAACATTATGTTTAATCTTGTATTTGTGGAGCAGGTATATAAGCATTGTTTTGTAAAGGCTTATACCATAAGCAATGCTTCTTGTTGAGCTTATTGTATGAGAGTCTTGGTCATAATTGGTGGGTATTGGGACTTCTTTTAACTTAAAGTTGTGATTTACTGCCTGTATCAGTGCTTCTTCATCAAATGTGTAACCATCTGAGTTTTCTAAAAAATTTATAGATTTTAATACTTTAGTGCTGTAGCCTATATATCCTGTTGCAGCATCAGAAAGTGTTGTGCCAAGTACTTTATTCATTGTTTTTGTGAGTATTCTATTTCCAAAGATTTTCCATGATGGCATTCCTCCGCTTATGGCGCTTTTTTTGTCATGAACTCTTGAGCCATATACCACATCAGCACCGTCTTTCCAGCATTTGATGAATGAGGGTATTTGTTCAGGGTCGTATTGATAGTCTGGGTGTAGCATTATTACAAAATCAGCTCCTCGTTGTATGGCATGGGTGTAACATGTTTTCTGGTTACCACCATACCCTTTATTTTTTTCATGGGCTATAACATGGATTGGTAATGTTCTTGCCACTTCTAATGTTTTGTCCTTAGAACAATCATCAACTAATATTATGTCATGGACGCAGTCCTTAGGTATTTTGTCGTATGTTTTCTTAACGGTTTTTTCTGCGTTATAAGCTGGCATTATTACAGCTACTTTTGGGTTTACTGTATTATCCATTGCGTTTTTATAAACCGCTGTGATATAAGCATTTATATTTAGTAATATAAACTTCATAAATAACACATATATTACAATTATTGTATCATATCAAATGTATTTAGTGCATAATATACTTCTAATGATAACTACGTACTTAATATCATATTACACATTGTGTATGTTAATATAAATAAATGATTATATTCAGTGTATAATCTGTTAACTTATCAGGTTTATATCGTATCTGCAAAATTAATATAAAAAACAATTAAACAAAAATGGAAAATCTCGCTCCCGCTAAAAAGGTGATTACTCATGATCTAAACGGTAATGAAAATGGGTATATAATAGAATTATTCAAAGAGGATAGAAAGACAAAGGTGTATCTTACTACCATAAAAAAAGGCGGGTTCAAAGGTTACCACCTGCATCGCATCAGAAGTTCTAATTATGTTTGCATTCGTGGTGTTGTTAAAATAATACTTTATACTGATACTAAAAAAGAGGAATACATACTCAATGCTGATAAACCGGAGAGACTCCATATCCCTCCAAAAGTTGCTACTGGACTTAAGAACATAAGAGATGAAGAAGTGTGGATAGTAAACTTTCCAGAACCACCTTATGATCCAGAGCAAAAAAATGAACAAATAGAATTCACAGAAAAAGAGCTAGAAGAAAAAATAAAGGCTGGTAAAAAAAGTGGACACTATACCAATATTTAGACCGTCTGTATCGGATAAGGAAATACAAGCAGTAAATAACGTACTTAAAAGTGGATGGTGGGGCGAGGGGCCGCAAGTTAAAGAATTTGAAAATAAGTTTGCAAAATACATCGGAAAGAATTATGGAATAGCAACAAGTTCTTGTACATCAGCATTATACTTAGCAGTTAAAGCATTAAACCTTAATCCAACTGATGAAGTGATAACAACACCGCTAACTTTTATCTCAACAGCATATGCTGCAACATTAAACAATGTTAAGGTAGTATTTGCGGACATAGAACCTGACACGTTAAACATTAATCCTGAAGATATTAAGAAAAAAATAAACAAAAATACTAAAGTAATAATCCCAGTGCATTACGGCGGGCATTCATGTTTAATGGATGAAATTATAGAACTAGGAAAAGAAAATAATATCACAATAATAGAAGACTGCGCTCACGCTACGGGTGGTGCGTATAAAGGGAGAAGATTAGGAAGTATAGGCGACGCATCTGTATTCTCATTTCAAGCAGTAAAAAATGTTGCAGCAGGTGATGGTGGTATGATCTTAACTAATAACCAAGAGTTGCAAAAACATCTTATAAAATTACGCTGGCTTGGGATAGATAAAACCACAGCACAAAGATCTGCGTCTGGCAAGTATAGTTGGTACTATCATTCTGAGCATGTTAGTCATAAATTTCAGATGAGTGATATAAATGCAAGTATTGGCCTGGTACAATTATCAAGGCTTGAAGAGCTTAATAATCGTAGAAGGGGGATCGTGCACGCTTATAACCGGGCGTTGGCAGAAGTTAAATGGCTTACAACACCAGTTGAAAAAGGATATGCCAGATCTTCGCTTCATAATTATGTTATTAAATTACATGAGCGTGTTAACCGTGATTTATTTATTGAACACTTACAAAAAAATGGTGTATCTTCCGGTGTTCATTACCTGCCATTGTATTTGCATCCTGTTTATTCTGATGTAAGTGCTTCATGTCCGGTAACAGATAAAATGTATAAGAATATTGTAACACTACCACTATTCCCGGACATGACTAAAGAACAGTTTGATAAGATTATTTCTTGTATTAAAGCATTTGAAAAAGAAATTACATAAAATTCTTTTGCACAAAATTAATAGCCATTGACTCTATAGGTAATGAAAAGTTTTGTTTCTGTAGTCTCCACTTAGCTATTGGAGATAATAATGATACTCCTGCATAGAATAATTTGCTATTAATGTACAAATGGTCTGAATTAAGCAACAGGGTATAATAATACAGATGTACCATCCTCTTTCTAGTTTCTCTTGTAAGCCATGGATATTCTATATCTTTAAAATTTCCCCATGTGATATCAGCCCATTCTTCTAATTTTTTAGGAGCATTCCATCCCTGTTCTAGTGCTTGTCTGTATATTTCCGTTCCAGGGTAAATCATTACTGGCTTTAGTGTTCCAACATTTGCTTGTGGATTTTCTTTCTTAACTCTAAACAACAGATCTAAAGTCATTGCTACATCTTCTGGTGTCTCACTTGGGAAACCGCACATAAAGCTGTAATATGGTTTGATATTTGCTTTGTTTAATTTTTTATTAACATCAAGTACTTGTTCTACTGTTATAGCTTTCTTTATTAGCTTCATAATTCTTGGGCTTCCTGTTTCTATGCCTATCATCATGCTATTGCATCCTGTTTTTTTTAGGTATGTAAGATAATCATCATCAGTACCTTGTAATGTTGATACTTGTGCTCCTAAAACATCCCATGTAAATCCGTCCCATTTCTCATTGTGAATATGCTCTGCTATTTCTTTAGCCCTCTTAGTGTTTACAAAGAAATTATCATCAAGTATGAAGATATTTTTTAGCTTGTGTTTGTCTACAAGGTGTTTTATTTCTTCCCATGCTCTTTCTGTGCCCATCTGCCTCCAGTATGCTTTATTGAAATCAAGGTTATAACAATAAGTACATTTATGTGGGCATCCCCTGCTTGTAAAAACATTAAGAGATCTGGTATTTCCTCTTCCTTCTTTAATCTGTATGTAGTGTTTTTCTATGTCAATAAGATGGTATGGTAATAATGGTATTTCGTCTAACTTTTTTATTTCTCTGCGTGCATTATTTTGTTTTATATTTCCTTCCTTGTCTTTCCACCATAAGCCTTCAATTGTGTTTATATCTTTTTTACCGCTAAGAGCGTTTAATAATTCATGAAAGGTATATTCGCCCTCTCCTACTATTACCATGTCAATATTATCATTTTTTATTGTTTGTTCTGGTAGAAGGCTTGGATGAATTCCGCCCCACACGGTTTTTGTGGTTGGTGAATGTTCTTTAACAAGTTTAGTAAGCTCTAATGCATCAATTATCATTGGTCCGGTCATGCAGGTTACAGCTGCTACTAATGGAGTTTTTTTTAGCTCCTGTATAAGTAGTTTCTTCCAGTCTTTTTGCACTCTTTGGTCTATAATAGCAATTTTGTATTCTTGAATAGCAAATGATGCAGTGTATAACAGGCCAAATGGAATTGTTTGATCATTAATTAACTTAAATCCTTTAGGGTTGATAAGAATTGCATCAGTCATGGTGTGAGGTTATCTTGGTTAATATAAAAACTTTTCGTTAATTGATGGAACATGTTAACTGCATGTTAACTTTTTGCCATAAGATTTAAAAGTGTTAATACTTCTTTTTAATTATGTCAAGTAAAGAAGAAAATCAAGATGGCATTACTGTTAAGAAGTCTGAAGATTTTTCTGAGTGGTTCACTCAAGTTACCCAAAAGGCTGAGTTATGTGATATGCGTTATAATATTAAAGGTTTTGTAGTCTATCGCCCATGGTGTGTTTACGCAATGAAGCGTATGTTTAATATTTACGAGCATGCTCTTGAAAAGAAGGGGCATGATCCTGTTATTATGCCTGTTTTGATTCCCGAAAAAAACTTTAATATAGAAGCTGAACACGTTGAGGGGTTTGCCCCGGAAGTTTTTTGGGTTACAGAGCATGGTGATGGAGAAAAATTTGAAGAGAGATTAGCATTAAGACCAACATCTGAGACTGCGTTTTATCAAATGTTTTCCCACTGGATTCGTTCCTACCAAGATCTTCCGTTAAAAACTTATCAGTCAGGTTCAGTATATCGTTATGAAACAAAAGCAACACGTCCGTTTATTAGATCAAGAGAGATTATTTGGATTGAAGCTCATGATGCATTTGCAACTGAAGAAGAGGCTATGAATCAAGTTTTGGAGGATATGCAGACAACTAAGGAGGTTATGCTTGACTACTTTGGTATTCCATTCATATTTTTTCAGAGACCTGAATGGGATAAGTTTCCTGGAGCAGTGCATACTTATGCAGCTGATGCATTAATGCCTTCTGGCAGAGTTTTGCAGCTTCCTTCAACTCATTTGCTTGGTCAGAAGTTTTCTAAACCATTTGATGTAAAATTTGTGGATAATAGTGGTAAAGAGCAGTATGCTCACATCACATGTTACGGTCCTGCAATATCTAGAATATATGGTGGGATGATTGGAATTCATGGGGATGATAGGGGGCTTGTTTTGCCTTTTGATATTGCTCCAAAACATATTGTTATTGTGCCTATACTGTTTGATAGTTCAAGAGATAATGTTTTGAAGCGTTGTGTATCTTTAAGAAAGAAGCTTAAGAATTATAGGGTGTTTATAGATTCTAATGAAAGTAAGTCTCCAGGATGGAAATTTAATCATTGGGAACTGAAGGGTGTGCCTATTCGTATTGAAGTTGGACCTAATGATATAAAAAAGAATACTCTAGTCATTTTTCGCCGTGATAAAAACATTAAAAAAAATATCAAAATGTCTGACTTGTTAAAAGAAGTTGAGATTATCAAAGATGAGTTCACTCAAACTCTTATCCGTAAAGCTAAATCTTATTTTGATGGTAGTATCATAAATTCTAAGACTGTTGATGAGTCTAAAGAATTGATTAAGAATGAAAAAATTGTACGTGCTGCTTTTTGTTCTATTGATACTGATGGTAAAGCATGTGCTGAAGTTGTAGAGAAAGAAGTGGGCGCTGCTGTCCGGGGCATTAAAGTAGGTGAAGAAGAAAAACCAAAGTTACCATGTATAATTTGTGGTAAATCAGCTAAGCATTTTGTGTATATTGCAAGGTCATATTAGCGGTAAAAAAAATTTATGATCTTCCTGTACATTGGAATATTCATTACTTTAACGATCTTTGATTGTTCTATTGTATACTCTTTTCCTACTTGGTCTTTGTATTTTGCAATGATTTTGAGCTTATCATCTTTTATCTTAGCCCCTTTTATTGTAAGAGTAACATGTACATCTCCAACAAGTTCTTGTATGTCTGTCGCTCCGATGCCATTAACTTCAACTTTTATATCGCTTATTGTTGTATCTGAGCTTAATATGAATTCTAATACCTTCTCTTCTTTATAGTTTATTTCTTCAAGGTTTATTTTTTTGATGATAACATTTGGCTTTTTAATTATCTTAAATTCTATTGGGTAATGTAATATGCTCTCGTTGGTTTCAATTATCATTACTGGTGTCCTTATATCTTCAATTGAAATATTGAATGAAACATCTTGCTGCCCGGCTCCTGGAATATTTTTTTGTATGCAATTATTGTAAACACATAAGTTAAGATTTTTAATGTCTGTTTTTTTATTGTTTTTTAAGTTACAGTTTACTTTTGCAGTGTCTAAAGTATAATAGGTTTCTTTTTCCGGTGTGCAAATTACTGTTACCTGAGTTAGAGCATTCTTTATTGCTCTTTCTTCGGATTGTTTTACTATCTTGATTGCATCATCTAAACTATAGAATTCTGCATGGTTATTTATTATGATATCTATTTTTGATTCTCCTAAAAATGTTGTTTCAGCTGCTATCTGGCTTGTATATGTTAGGTTCTTGTTTATATCATCTGGTACTGTTACTATAAAATATGCTGTTCTTTCTTCTCTTGGTTTCAGCACTAAATGTTTTTCGTTTACTCCATTGTATACGCCTGGTGCTGTTGTAAGTTTTAATTTTACTGGTAAATAATAGTCTTGACGGTTAATTAATCTTGCTTCTACTGGCAGAAAACTACCAAATTTTACTTCTTCCTTTAATGGTGTAAGAGTTAAGTTAATCATTTGGTCTACTTTTTTTTCAGAATTATCTATTGTAACATCTACAGCTAATTCTCCAACGTCTATTTTTGTTTTGTATGACCGCCATACAAAGTTTACTGCGGGGTCGCCAGAATCTTGTGATTCTTGCAGTTTTACATGAGTTGGATCAATCCATCCGTATTGGCCGTAGGTTACGTCAACTGGCAGCCAACCATTATTGGGAAACCACACCTCTGCCCATCCATGATTTCCGAAGCGGTCTCCTATGTTGGTGTATGCTGTCCCTGAGATAAATCTGGCTGGGATGCCTACAGCTCTTGCCATGCTTATGAAAAGGTTTGTTAGTTCATCACATACTCCGATTTTATTATCTAGAACCCATGAGCTTTTTTGTACTGCCTCTGAAGTAAGTGTGAGCAATGTATAGTTTACATTTGTTCTTGTCCATTCAGCAAGTTTGTTTATTATGACATAATAATCATCTTCTCCTTCTGTGATAGCCTGTGCTTGTGAGATTATTTTGGGTGTAATGTCTATGAACTCGCTTGCTTCTAGGTATATTTGTAGATTGTTTGGTATGTATCTTAATGGGTAATTTATTTTGTGAGATATTTGTCGCGGTTCATTTGTTGTTCTTATTGTACTTTTTATTCCATACTCTGCAAATTCTAATTGGTCATCATCCCAGTGGTATTGTATTTTGTCACCGTTATTAATTTTTGATGGTTGGCTTGCTATAATCTCCTTATTTGTAACATCTTGTCGTTTATCGTTTTTAGGATAGTAAACCAAAAATATATCAAGGTCTTCTAATCTTGAATCTCTGCTTTCTTTTATTATGCTTACATTTCCGTTTATGTGCACACTAAGATCAAGGGTTTTAAAATTGTCATAATTTTGTGGAGATGCTATGACTGTTGGTAACATAAGCAGTAAGAATATAACCACCATCTTTTTCATTAATGGCGTAAGTGGATAAGCTTTTATATGTGTTTTGCATTATTTTCTAGTATGCCGAAAAATATTGTGCTTTCTAGTATTGAATCTGAAAGGTTGATTAAATTATTTGGTATTAAAGTTCCTGATGCAATGTTGGTCAAAGATTCTGTTGATGCATTACTGTTTGCTGAAAAAATAGGCTATCCATTGGTATTGAAGGTAATTTCTAAGGATATTGTCCATAAAACTGATGCAAAGGTTGTAGCTATTGATGTTAGAGACAGTAGAGAACTTTTTATGAATTATGATCTGATTATTAAGCATGCAAAGAAGATTACTTCTGATATTGATGGGGTGCTTGTCCAGAGATTTGTTCATGGTGATGTTTCTTTGATTGTTGGCGGCAAACGTGATCCTTCTTTTGGCCCGGTAGTGCTTGTTGGTGCTGGGGGTATATTTACTGAGCTTATTGATGATTCTTCTATTCGTGCATGTCCAGTTAGTAATGCAGATGCAGTTAGTATGGTTGATGGGTTAAAAATTAGTAAAGTTTTTGATGGTTTTCGTAATATAAATTTGGATAAGAGAAGTGTTTTGAAAGTTATTTCTGGTGTTTCTCATCTAATGATGACTCATAAAGAGATTCAAGAGATTGATATTAACCCATTGATTATTAATCATGATGGCGCGTTTGCTGTTGATGTTAGGGTTATTGTTTAGTGCGGTGAGCATATTGTCTGTTTCTGTTGAAAAAGAAATTTATTGGGAACGGGCGTACGAAACGAAAAGATTTATTCTGTTTTTAGAGTTTATATTTTTTTAAAAGGGGGATAATTTTAATCTGATACTAATTACTGCTCTAGAGCTGTCGCTTTAATACGATATAATTCTTCTATCTGATTGAGTTCTCGAATGTAATAACCAACCATTTCTCCCATAAGTTGTTTGAAACATGGATTGCGAACTGCCATGCAAATAGCTCCATGCATTCTTTTAAGGGTTATTCCAAGCGGGTTATCTACCGAAGCCCCGCCAGTATAATCTCTTTCTCTACCATCAAGTTCAAGGATTAAAGCTCGTTCTTTAGGATTAAGTGCTATTAATTCAGCCATAGTTTTAGGATCACCTTTATTTGGATTTTCAAACAAATCTGTATTTGCCCCACGAAGCAACGGACCTAGTCCTATATCATACTCTTGGCTAGTATAATCTTTTTCACGCCTATCAAGCTCGTCATAAACTAAATCTAAACCCTTCTTAGAAGCAGTATGTTCTCTAGTTCCTGCATCATATACTCGCGCAGTTAATTCAAGTTTAACTGTACCCCAAACAAGAGTTCCTAGTCTAGCACTTGTTACTGTTGTTCTCAAGTTCATTTTATTTCTTTCCTTGTTGCGTATCTATTGCATCAAGAAGATACATTTGAGCAACACGAGAATGGTGATATTCTATTAAATCTTTAAAAACAGCACTTTCATCAGTTGCATCAGGCGTATCAGCTGATCTTTCTCTATAATCACCATTACAAAATAAAACTCCTGCTTTAAAACTGACCGGATTATTCATTGTTTGTCGTTGAACTGCCAAGAGTAAAGCTTGTTGTTGATACATACCCATTGCTGAATACATTTCAGCCAAATTACTATCTCTTTCCACTAGATCACATAATTCTTGTGGAAGAGGTTCATCTCCATAACCAAGTCCTATTTGTACTCCATGAAAATCTTTAGGATTAAAATCAAGTTCTTTGAAAATATTTTTCCCATCTTGATCTTTTGTTGCTTGTAATTTAAGATAAACTCCATCATTTGAAACCATTGGAGCAAAGTATGTATTCCCTCCTCGCCAGCTTGTTCCCGCGCTAAGTATTCTATCGTTTGAAACAGGATGCCATAGTCTTCTCGTGGTACCTCTTGTAACTTCAGTTATAACGTTAACTCTAAATTTATCATATTCACTTCAACAACGTTATTAGATGGACGATACAATAGGTATGCAGTGATGGTTTGATTTGACATCTTGATAAGAAAATAGCCTAATTTATAAACCTTTCTATTTATTTGTTACTTCTAAGTGGTTCTACACAATTAAAATTGTCCCATTAAATTTTGTTCTTTATTGCTCACTTTATTCGCAGGATTAAACTACTCAGCCCACGGCTCATTGTTTAGTTAATTTTAAAAATAGTATTCTCACAAGTATTTTATGAAGGTTTTTATTAAAACATATGGTTGTCAGGCTAACATTGCTGATTCCGAGCAAATTGCAGGAACTCTTTCTTTAAACGGGCATGTTGTTGTTGATTCTGAAAAAGAGTCAGATGTTGTTGTGGTTAATTCTTGCTCGGTTAAGAACGCTACTCAATCCAAGGTATTGCAGTATATTAAATCTCGAGATAAAAAAGTTTTTGTAGGCGGTTGCTTAACTAAAACAATAAATATTAAAAAGTTAATTCCAAATGTTACTGCTGTTTTTGATACAAATTCTATCTCAAGTATTAACAATGTTATAGAAAATGAAGCTGATGTTTTCTCAAATCTAAAAGAAAATAGAATTTTAACTAATGTTATCAGAGCAGACCGTAATACAGGGGTTATTGCTATAGGCGAAGGATGTTTAAACAAATGTACATTTTGTGCTACTAAATTATCCCGCGGTAGTCTAAGATCATACCGTGTAGGTGATATAAAACGTGCAGTAAAAAAAGCAGTTAATGATGGGTGTAAGATCATTTACTTAACCTCTCAAGATAATGGATGTTACGGATTTGATATTAAAACTTCCCTTCCAGAACTTCTTAATGAGATTATATCAATTGATGGGGATTTTGAAGTTCGTGTTGGTATGATGAATCCATGGCATGTTGAAAAAATACTTTCCGATTTGGTGAATGTATACAAATCTTCTAAGATAAAAAAATTTATTCATATCCCGGTACAGTCAGGTTCAGAAAAAGTTTTGCTGGATATGAAGCGGGTTCATACAGTTGACACTTTCAAGAAAATAGCTAGAACATTTCGTATCTCTTTTCCGGATATTACTATAGCTACTGATGTAATTGTTGGATATCCAACTGAATCAGAGAAAGATTTTAGATTAACTTTTAATTTGATTAATGAGATTAAACCAGAAGTTCTTAATATATCCATGTTCTCTTCTCGTAATAATACAAGCGCGTCTGAATTAACGCAGTTACCATCTCAAATAATCAAAGAACGGTCTAAGAGAATAACTCAATTGTTTAATTCTTACAGGCTAGCCTAACTGCTCTATCTGAGTTAGCCATTCCTTCTTTAATACATTTAAGAAATCATCAAACTGATTTATGGGTATAAACGCCCCGCATGCATGTGGATGTCCGCCGCCAGTTCCGGTAGTTCCTTCTAGTGATTTATGTAATGCTGGCAGTATGTCCCCTTTAGTTGCTCTTAAGCTGATTATATAGTTGCCGTCTTTCTCTCTTGCCGCTATTACCATCTTGTCTGGGAATTTATAATGTAGCTCTTCTGATATCATTGCAGTTACTGCGTATTCCCCGGTTAGTTTATATTTAAATATGATAAACTCGCCTGGTTTTTTTGTTTCTTTTAGTGCTTGTTTCAGGAGTATTTGGTATTCATTTTGTACATTATGATATTTTTCAATTATATTTTTATACTTATCTTCTTCATTAATCAGTTCGTATGGTGATTGTATACTTTCAAGTAAGGCTATATCTTTATGCAGGTTTTGTGTTTCTCCTTTGAATATTGCATTAAATATTTTATCTAATTTTCCAAATTGCATGCTAAACCGTATATCTCCAGGATCATCAGTTTTTTTGATAAGATCTGGAAATTCTTTTACAAGTTTGTCCATGAATGGTGGAATTTTCCAGTCAGATATGATACCGACTCCGGCTATCCACATGTCTTGTTTCACAATATTCCAGCAGCATTCTGTTGTTGGAGTGTACTCTTCTGAACCAAACACTTTTGGATTGTAATAATAGATCTCTCCAGTTCTTTTCTGTTTTTCATGATGATCGATCCATACAATTGGTAATTTGGTAGCGTCTATGAATTCCTGCAATAATCTTGAGGTGTCTAATATCACAATTATATCTGGATTAAACCTTTGAACAAATTGCATATATCCTACGCCTATTTCTGGTGATACTCTTGCTACTACACAAGTACCGCGTTTTAAGTATCTTTTTAGTAGCAGGTAGGCACATAATCCGTCTGTATCATCATCTATTATGTATAGCGGATTTTTTGATTTTTCTAATACTTCTTTAATCTTCTTAATGATCTCAGATTCATTCATGATCCTAAAGTTTAGAATTCCTTTAAAATCTTTTCTATCTGTTCACTAGGCCATCCCTTGCTTTGAAGGTCGTTACTAATCCTTTTCTTGCTCCTTCCTCTCTTTATTGCCATATGAATGTAGTTTCTTGCTATTGCTGTTCCTGTTCTAGATGATTTTTCTTCTTCTTTTTGTGCTTCTTGATGTGGTTCTTTTTTTCTTCTAAAGAAATCATCAATATCAGCTATTGGGTTTTCTTTACCAGTAAATAATATTCCGCTTTTTTTAGGTTTGAAACTTCTAACTGGTTCTTTGTCAAGCCGCTCAAAGTTTAGTTTTAATCTTTTATAGTACCATAAACTAAATATAACAAGCCCGATAGTTACCAATGCGATGACCAAGATTAAAACAATGTCCTTCCATTTGCTATTCTTTTCTTGAGCTATGCAAACTGCGTTAATACATGATTCACCTTCTGAACATCCTGCGTCTTCTGCGCACGTGTTACAGTTTTCTCCAGATTCTATGAATCCATTTCCGCAAACGCCGGGTGTTTCTGTTTTTACTACTTCAACAGTCCATCCAGTTGTCAGCGTGTTGGTTCCATCAGATACTTTTGCAATTACTGAGTGAGTTTTTTCTTCAGTGAATTCATATTCTATAGAACTTCTTGTTATTCCGTTATCTACTGTCTGGCTTGAGGTTTGTTCTTCATCATTAACTTTCCACACAACTGATACTGCATCATCATCGCTTATTTCTATGCTGAACTTCTTTTTTTCTCCGGGCTGAACTGTAATACTTGTTTCACTTGGTTCTGTTGAACCTATAGTTGGTTCTTTATTTTCTTTGGTGTCAGTAACTACTGGTTGTGTTTCAGTAGCTGCAGCTGCTAATATAACTTTAAATTCTCTGCTGGATACTGTTAGCACACCATCGCTTGCAGTTACGGTTGAAGTAAAACTTCCGGTAAAATCGCTATTTGGTTTGATTATTAGTTCTTCATTTTCAATTTCTATTGTGGCTGAGGTTATTTCTGATATCGTGTAGTTTAGCTTTGTTCCTTCTATGTCTGTAAAATAATTATTAAGCGCGATATTTATGGTACTACCCTGTGTTTTGTTTATGTCTTCTATATCTTTTAATAAATATGGAGCGTCATTTACTGCTGTTACATTTAGCAGTATTGGGTATGTAGTATTTGTATGTAAACCATCTGTGAATGTTATTTCCATTGTTTCTATTCCAGAATAATTTGCGCTTGGTGTAACGGTTAGTACATTTTCTGTGCTGATACTGATTTTATTATTGCTTGGTTCTGAAACGCTGTAAGTAATTGTTCTAGCTTCATCGTCTTTTATATAATCATCAAGGTCTAAAGAAGTGCTGATAGTATCTTCTTGAAATGTCAGGTTAGGTAATGCTGTATGCCATGGGCTTAGTAGATTTAAATTAAAGATTATTTCTTTTTCAATTAATTCACCAGAGTAATTTGTTACAACTGCTTTTAATCCTGCGTCTTTGCTTTCACTTTCTCCGGTAAAATCATAGTATAATGTGTAATGTGTTAGGTTTGTTGTGGTGTTAGTTGTTAGTGATAAGTATGTAGCTGAGGCAGTATTCTTGTAGAATAGCTCAACTTGTGTTGCGTTTGCGTATATATCTACGGATTTGTCTAATGTTACTTCTACATAGCTTCCATTAAACTGTGCTCCTTCAGTTGGGTTTGTAAAGCTTATATCTAATGCAGAAGCCATACTAATCAATATCAATGTGCATAGAAATACTAATATGCTTTTTTTCATCATTCACATCTCTCTTTTATTTAAGCTATAGAAGGTTTTTATTTAAATAGCTTTTGGATACTGCGGGGTTGGTGCGAATAGGATTAAGCAAGCAAAACCTATAGCACAACAACACCTAACTAATGAAGAGGGGGCGTTCCGCCATGCTTTTCTAAGAAAAAATTCTAGTCAGACTTTTAATTTGCGCTAACCCAGCCGAAACCAAAAATTATTTAAACATATGTTTAATAAAATAAACATATGTTCAAAGAATTAAACATTTTAGAGCGATTTATGGAAGAGCCAGTAAGGGAGTTTAATGTAAGGGAATTAGCAAGAATTATTAATAAAGCGCCAGCAACAGTAAGTAAAAAGCTTCAACAGTTCGCAAAAAAAGGGATACTTCTTGAAAGAGAAGAAAGAAGGTTAAAGTTGTATAAAGCTAACCAGGAAAGTGAGTTATACAGGGACATAAAATTATTTGCAACACTTAGGGCTATTAAAGATTCTGGGCTTATCATGGCATTAAATAAGTTCTATCTAAAACCAACAATTATCCTTTTTGGATCAGCAGCAAAAGGCATGGATACAGAGGTAAGTGATATTGATATACTTATTATCTCAGAAAAAATAGCTAAAATAAATAATATCGGTGTATATGAAAAAAAGCTCAAAAGAACAATACAAGTGTTTACGGTGAAAGATATAAAAGGCCTTAAAAACAAACACCTCATAAATAATGTCCTTAACGGAATATCAATACAGGGGTGTATACAATGGACTTGAATGAATGTTTCAGAAAAGGGCTTATTAAAAAAACAACAAAAGATTCTGGGCTTATTAAATCATTAAAAGAAATGGCTGATAACAAGGAAATGACTATAAAACGTGCAACATTAGATAATATAAGCATTTCAACCTATGTTTCAATAGCATACGACTCGCTTAGAGAAATACTAGAGGGGATTTGCATATTACATGAGTATAAAACAATATCACATGTATGCATAGGAGAGCTCTTAAGAGACATGCTTAAAGAATTTAATTTTGAAGAATTTGACAGAATAAGATGGATACGAAATGGAATTAACTATTACGGAGAGCAAGTAGAACTTGAACAAGGAAAAGATCTCATTAAAAAAATATTTAAAATGAAACAAGAAATGAGCAAAAAACTAAGAGACATAAAATAAAAAGCAAAGTTCTAGTGTTTATAGTGCGTATAAAAGTACTCAATCTACTAGTCATTATCATTTCAAGCTTAATAGCTGATGAGCCTAAGAACTTTCTCAGAACTGTTTAAATCAATACTTTTTTAAAGAAGCGAGGTTATTCAATAAAATGTTAAGCAACCCTTCATGGATTAAGATCCTCATTGCTGTTATTTCTGTTGTTATCGTGCTTACATTTTTTTATATTAATATCCATAATAGGAGAAAGAAACAGTTGCGTGGTATTCACAATAATCTATTATTTTTATTATTATTCCCATTCGTGGTTGTTGGGGTGCTTGTCTTTGCTTCTACTTTTGTAGCTTTATTTATTGGATTTTTAGTTTTTATAGTTTTAATTTGGCTGATAACCAGTATGCTTGGAAAGAGATATTAGTTTCCTCTACCTTTGTTGGCTCTTAAGCTTGGTCTTATTTTTTCTGTGCCTTTTCCTTTGTGGCGTAGCCCTCTGTATTTTCTTCCTGCGCTTGTTATACCTCTATGTGCTTTGCCAACTGTTCTTCCAACCCATTCATAACCTTTGTATGTTGAAACTTTTTCTCTGTCTGCTAGAACTATTTCATACCATATATATAATCCATCTTTTGATACCCAATAACTACCTAAAACTTCACAATTCCTGCATTTTCTTGCTGCTTTTTCTTCGGCTATGATTTGGTGATTTTTTTTTAATACGAATTTTCTTCTGTAATTTACTGGTTTTCTTCCGCTCATGAACCTAGGCCTTAATTTTCCGCCACGATTTACCTTTACTCTAACTATTGAAAATCCTTTTTTTGCTTTATAACCGTACTGTCTTGCTTTATCAATCCTTGTTGGGTGTTCTATTCTGTTTACAGTTTGTTCCCTTCTTAATTGGATTAGTCTTTCTTTCCATAATCCTCCCAGCCCAACCTTTGGCTTTTTGTAAAGTGCTTGTACGTATTTTTGATATCCCATTCCTTTATAACCCACAATAGCTATTTTTAAGTTTTTCGGGGAACATTTTTATAATTATCTCTGTTTAAGATATCGTGGCTAAAGTTGTTAAGCTTGATACTGGGGTTAAAAGGCAAATAAGAAAGGTGATCCTTAAACAGAGCAATGGTAATAACCACAACAATGACCCTCTTAGCTTATTTATTTCATTGAGCGGTGAACCATCATTTCAAGTTGTACGCGGTTGTAATACTAAAAGGGAGGGTGATTCTTTGTTTATTATTAATTATCATGGAGAACTTGGTATACCATCAGGTGTTGGTTTGTCAGTGGATTATGATGTTGAGATTTTAGGAGCTATTGCTTCACCTGTTTATATCAATGGTAAGCGCGGTGATGTTACACTATGTTTGCCAAGAGATTATGAATGTGAAATTTATGCTAGTAGCGCTTCTGGTTGTGTACATGTGGATGGTGTAACAAGATCAGATGATCGTTTAGTTGCTATTTCTTCAGAGAAAGGGGCGTCTGCCAATGTGTATCATGGAGATCTTCTGAGAAAATTTATGACACAACAAGATAGATTTAGTGTGACTATGGATAATGATGGTATCCACTTAGATCAGTGCTGCGTAAGTAGAAAGCCGACTCATTTAGATGCATGTATGGCTCATAAGTTGATTCATGTTGTAAGAAGTAACGCAAATATAGAAATAAGACATTTAGGTTTTGAAGTACCTCAAATAAGACATAGTGGTAATGTCATTCCTTTGCGCAGTGAGTTAAATAAGCCACGTTAGAGTCCAAACTGAAGGGTAAGTAGTTAAGCAAACACATGGTTCTGGGTTATAAGTTGTATGTCTAAATCCCATCCATCTTAATTAATGAACAATCAACTCTTAATGACAACATTTTTTTATTAATCCACGTCAAGTAGACGCACAAATTTTAAGAAAATTTTATAAATACACTGCTTTTAATTGTTTACATGGTTGATTTAAATATGAAGCAAACGGATGCAGCATCTTTAAAACCAGGTAATTATGTGGTGTTTGATAATGTTGCTTGTGTTGTTAAAAGTGTTCAGAAATCTAAGACTGGAAAGCATGGTAGTGCTAAGTGCCGTGTTGAAGCAGTAGCCATAAATGATGGGCGTAAAATTATTAAGATTCTTCCAGGTCATGATAATGTTTTTGTACCAATAATTGAGAAAAGAACTGCGCAAGTTTTAAGTATGGTGAATGATAAAGCAAATGTTATGGATGTTGATACTTATGAAACATTTGATATTACAATCCCGGATGAGATTAAAGAAGATATTAAAGAAGGAGCGCAAGTGGCATATTGGACTATGCTTGGTCAGAAGGTTTTGAGAGGTAAAAAATAATGGCAAAATTTCCTGAGGCTGCAGCAAGATTACATCGTGGTGTTTTTGTGTGTAGAAAGTGTAAGACAAAAAAACGTACAGACATGCAAAGAGTGTTACAAAAAAAGGTGGCCTGTAGGTCTTGTGGTTGTAAAGCATTTAGACCTATAAAGAGCAAGGCTAGTAAGTAGATGAATCTTGATATAGTATTAGCGTTAGCATTTTACTTTATTATCATTATTATTTTTTTTTGGAAGCGTGATAAGTTTGTTGTTCAGAATAAGATATTTATTATGTATCGCACAAAGATTGGTCTTTCTTTGATGGATTGGCTTGCTAAGAAAGTTCCGCGATTGCTGAATCTTCTTGGGTATTTGTCTATATTTATTGGTTTTATTGCAATGGCTGTAATTGTTGTTATGTTAATATGGCTTACTGGTAAGCTGGTGTTCGTTCCTGGATCAGATCCTGGTCTTGCTCCAATACTGCCAGGTGTTCAAGTAAGTCCAGATTTGCCTGTACTTGGGTTTTGGCATTGGATTATTAGCATTTTTGTCTTGGCATTGGTTCATGAGTTTTTTCATGGGGTTTATTCCAGGCTAAACAATATTCCAGTTAAATCGTCCGGTGTTGCATTTCTTGGCCCTATACTTGCTGCTTTTGTTGAGCCTGATGAAGAGATTCTTTCAAAAAAGTCAAAGAAAGCTCAATTAGAGGTTTTTAGTGCTGGGCCGTTTGCTAATTTTTTAACTGCTGGCTTTTTTATTTTGATACTTAGTCTCATCCTGAATCCATTAATATCTTCTCTTGCTGTTCCTGGTTTGGAGATTGTAGATGTTAGTGCTGGTTCACCAATTGATCTAGCAGGGATAATGGCTGGGGATTATTTAATGGAATTAAACAATGTTGAAACTAAGGATACTAATAACTTTAGAAAGGCTGTTGTCGATCTTGTTCCAGGGGTTGTAGTAAAAATTCGTACTGATAAATCTGAGTATTCTGTTGTTGCTGTTGAGAATCCTGACAACCCATCAGTTGGTTTCCTTGGTTTTAAGGTTACTAATTCACAATTAGACAAGGATGATCATCCTGTTTTGATTTGGATTTATTTTTTAGTGTTTTGGGGGGTTATACTGAATATCGGGGTTGGATTATTTAATTTATTACCTCTTGGTCCAGTGGACGGTGGCAGAATGTTCTTAACTGGTATTTCTGTTTTTATTAAAGACAATGAGAAGGCTAATAAATTATATTCTTTCATGACTGTTTTCATGCTTTTGTTAGTTTTCATTAATATTTTGCCTTGGTTATGGAAGCTTATTCTTTATTTGATAGGCATTTTTGTTTAGATAAATTTTTAAAAGTTATTTTTGTTATAATGTTATGCTTGTTGATATTCATGCCCATCTTGATTTTAATGATTTTGATGTTGATCGTAGTATAGTTATTGATCGCGCAAAAAATGTTGGTGTCTCGTTTGTTATTTGCAATGGTGTTGATATTGCTAGCAACAAAAAAATTCTCAGTCTTTCTAAAAAATTTTCATTAATCAGACCAGCATTTGGTTTGTATCCGCTTGATGTTGTTAAACTTTCTAAAAAAAATGTAGACAAAACTTTTGATTTCATTGAAAAACATGTTGATGATTGTGTTGCATTTGGTGAGATTGGTTTAGACTACACGGATAACTTGCATATTGACAAACAAAAGGAAGTTTTGCTGCGTTTTTTTGATCTTGCTAAAAAGTATGATAAACCTGTGATTCTTCATTCAAGGAAAGCAGAGTCAGATGTGGTTAAATTAGTCCAAGAGTCAGATGTAAAAAAGGCCGTATTTCATTGTTTTAGCGGTAAATTTAGGCTTGTTAAAGAAATTGAGAAATTAGGCATGTATCTATCCATTCCGCCAATTATTAATCATTCTGAACATTTTCAAAAAATTGTGAAAGAGGTTAGCTTAAAGAATTTGTTAACTGAAACTGACTCTCCTTTTTTGTGTAATGTAAAAGGTGAACGTAATGAACCAAAAAATATTGTGTTTACAATAAATAAAATATCCCAAATTCTTCAGCTTGATCCAACAGAAGTTGAAAAAATAATTTTTATGAACGCAAAAAGTATTTTTTTCTAAATTTTTTTGTGAATAGAAACATTTAAATATAAATAAACTTGATATAACAAGTATTATACTAATAAAAAAGTGAGGTGAGGTTAAATGGCTGCAAGAAAAAGAAAGGCTGCTAAGAAGTCTTCTTCGCGTAAGAAAACAGTAACTAAACGAAGAAAGAGAAAATAAACAATTTGAAGACTTTTCTTTTTAATTTTTCTTTATTAATTTTTTTAAATTATCTATATCGATGATCTTGCCGTTAGGTCCGGGATTTATTATTATTGTATCACCTAATTTATCAGTTCTTGAAAATGTTTCATGTATATGCCCGCATAGTAGGAGTAATGGTTTTAGTTCTTTTATTGCATAATTAATTGATTTATTGCCAACATGTCCGTATCGTGGTATTTTATCCACATTTGTTCCGTGCGGTGGTGCATGTGTTATCATGATCAGCGGTAGTTTTTCTATGCTTTCTTTTACTTTTTTTGTTAATACTTCTAATCTTTCATCTTGTTTTGTGAATCCGCCGCCGCCATATCCAAAAATGCTAAAGCTATCTGTGGTGATAATTCGTTCATGTGCGTTTATAACATTATCCAGTTCTTCGCACATCTCTTCTACTGGTTCTCCTTCTTCATGGTTTCCAGGTATTATTATAACTGGTTTTCTTAACTTGTTAAATTGTAATAATATCTTTTCAATCATACCCCCATACCATGTAAAGTCACCGCAGCATATAACCATGTCAGCGCTCTCTGCTTTTTTCTTTACGCTCTGGAAACTCTTATCATTTGCGTGGTGATCTGTAAATGCTAGTATTTTCATAGTGTTATCTATAGAAAAAACCTTTTTATATTTATCTTTCTTTGTGATATCATGTTTTATGAAAAAAAAGGTAGTAGAGTTATTGGAACTGTTTTATTTATTGCTTTTGCTGTGATCAGTGCGGCTTCAATTTTTTTATGGGCAACTGGGCTGGTTGGCTCAAAAGGTGAGGCTGTATCACGTGAGCTGGAGTCAATGAGGATATGCCCAGATGTTAGGTTGGGCTATGAATGTGCTGATGATTCTGTTATTGTTAGTAATAACGGGCTCCATTCTATTGACAAGCTTTTAGTACAAACTGGTGTTTTAACAACGCACATAGATTGTAATTTTGAAGCTATTAATTGTGGTCCAATTATTGGTAGGGGTGGTACTATTGTTGATGGAGCGCTTGAAGTTTCAAATAATATGTTTGCTTCTTACGATTTACTTTTTGATCTTGGTCTCGATGGAGAATTTAGTTTTGATGTTTATGTTGATGATACTGAAGCATCCCATAAAATATTTTTGATTAAGTTTTTGGATAAGAATATTGAATTATCTGTTGGTAACGGTAAGTTGAATCTTGAGCCGGGCAGTTTGTCATCTAGTGAAGTAAAAAAAGAAGTTTGGCAGAATGTTCGTGTGGTTTGGGATGACTTTGGTACTCAGTCTGGTAAGATTACATTATTTGTTGATGGCGCTTCAGTTGATGCGTTAGTTACAGATTTTATTGGTATGACGAATCCTGTTGTGGTGTTGGGTGATCGTAATTATGCTGGTGTTACCATGTTTGACAATTTAAAGATTGTTGGGGCTGATGGTGGTGGTTATTCTTCTAGATTTTTTGATAAAGAATTAATTCCTGGTAGTAGCGATATACCGATACCTCTTGTAGGTGAATTTCAGCGTATTACCCCTGTTGTTACAATAGAATCAAAAGATTTTCCTTGCAGCATAAAAAGAATAACAGCTAATTGCTAAAAAAAGAAAAAAAAAGTTAGGAACAGTATCCAATCATGAACCCTTCTTCTTCTGTATCGATCTCACCAGTGTCTAGCATTTGAGCTCTTTCATCGTCTGAATATATGTCTGTATCTTTATTGTTCATATTTAACACCCCCGCTTGTTGGTAATCCTCTCAAAAGTTCACTAAAAACTTTTTTTATTGTAGCTTCATCTATCATGTTGTTGTCTTCCCTGTTTTTTTTATTAGTATTTTTTAAAGATTTTTTTGTAGCTATATGTTGGAACAGAGCATATCTGCGTTTATGCATCTCGCGGATATAGTCCTCCCAACTAAGATAGTTAGCATTTTTCAGTCTAAACGGCCACATTATGTTCACCCCCAGATTTTGGTTATCAATTATGTAGTATAAAGCATTTTTTTTTATAAACTCTATCAACAGGTGACATGACGGCGTGGCGTATACAAACTAATTCATTGTTTAATACCAAAGAAATAAGTATTTGTTTTACCACCGTGCTCTAATATTTTCCCTTCTGAACTTATAATCCTAGCTTCTACTAAATCGTAAAGAATTCTTTGAAAAGTTCTATAGGATTTATCTCCAGTATAAAACTCAAAAAGATCGCGTGTGCTATTGCCAGGATGGTCTTTTATAAGTTTTAAGATTTCTTTTTCGCTGTCTTTGAGCTGTGTTTCTTTGTTTATGATAAAAGAATTAATAGACCTTAATGCTTCTCTAGCATCTTTCTCTTCAATTATTCTTGATGCCCTGCACTCAGCGCAATTTCCTGCTTCTCTGAGTAGGTGTAATCCAAACCTGATGTCACCTGTTTTAATTGTTGTATCTACAATAGTATTAAATGCGCCTTCTGAAAACACACCCTTTACAAACGCATAATTCTTCCGTTGTTCAAGGATATCACGTGTTTGTCCTGCAGTATACTTAGCAAACTCTAATTCTTTAAGAGGTAATCTTGATCTTACCCGCGAGTCTATATCTTGTATAACCTCTCTATCATTAGAGATCAGTATGAAAGTTTTTCTATAGATACTCTCAATCAAATTGTATACTACATTATGATCCTCTAGTTTATCAAATTCATCAAAAACAATTACTGCTGAATCTTTGTTTAGTATTTCACTAATCTTTTTAATCAGTTCTTCTGTATTTTTATCTTGTGTCCACGAATATCCTATCTGCTCGCATATGCCTAAGCATACTCTATACGCAGTTTCTTTCTTCCAACAATTAATATAGATTAATCTTACCTTGTCAGTTGTTTGTTTTAATTCTTGGATAACATGTTTTATACTAACAGTCTTGCCAACTCCCGGCTGGCCATAAACAAGTAGGTTGCTTCCATTTCTTCTGTTGAGCAAAGGTTTTATGCATGTTGCTATAACCTGTTGGTGCTCCTCCCTGTGCTTGATTTGTTTAGGCTGGTAGTCAAAGTCTAGATGCTCAGGGTTTAGAAACACTGATTCATCATCTTTTAGCATCCCCTCAAAAAGCCCCATACGGCTGAAACCACAAATACACTTTTAATCTTTGTGGTATTCTACTAAATGTGAAAGCAGAGGATAGAATAATGGAAGGTGAGATAGTTCCATTATTAGGTCATCCAAAAATTTTTACCAAAACGTTTACGGAAATAACTGATAACTTTGATCTTGGGTCTAGGGTAACAGAGATATCTCAAGGTGAAGCAATCAATATTGAGGTTTATACTATAATATACTGCAGGCATATCGTTGAACTATCCCTTACCCGCTTGAGTGATGCTTGCTGGGAGTATAATGAAACTATTAAAAGAAACCACCATGACGAAGAGGTTATGCATCATTTTTGTGAGTTAGGCGGGTATAAAGATCTTTTTGATAAATTAAACGAAAGATGGATAGCTGCTTTGAAAAAGGCTGCAGAACTTAGAAGATTGGAGGAATCAAAAAGATAATTTTGGGCTGTGGACTTGGTACTATGATGAAAGATTTTGGGATGCGGACTAAATGGCAGATCTATGAAGGAGCTGATAGTGCTGGTGATCGGTATACTGTTCACAAAAGTCAGCTTGTGTTCTGTCCTGGTTATCCGCTCTATGATATGTTTGTTTTAGTGAGCGAGTTAGGTAAAGATAAGCATACAATCAGTTACTCAGTTAGGGTGCATGGCAGTAACGAAGATATTATAGGCGGAGAAAGAGAAGTGTCAAGCGAAAAGAATATCTTAAATGCAATTGTTGATTGGTATAAAGATGATGAATGTGGTGGTTTGCTTATGTTTTGTGAAATACTAGAACTGATAGGATGCAGTGGGAGTATCAAGAAACTAGATCAAGAAGGAGATTGGATTAAGTATAATAATGCTTAAATAGAATAATTTACTGTTATTACACGGGTGAAGTTATGAGTAAAAAAAGGGCATTTTTGTTAGTGATTATTGCTTTAGTCATTCTGCCTTACCTTGTTTATGCAGGTAACCCCTGTGTTGCCCCTCAAGCGCCTATGAATATTAATGATTCTACAACATTTTGTTCTGGCACTTATACGCTTACTTCAGGAGATGCTGATAGTAATATCTTTAATGTTACAAATAGTTCAATTAGAATTGACTGCAATGCCTCAGTGATTATTGGAGATTCGGAAGATGCATTGTTTAATATCTATCCTGGTGATATAAACAACCAGTTTTCTAACATTACAATAACAAATGGTTGTAATTTTCAGGGTTTTACTATTGGGATATTAGTTAATCATACCAATAATTCTTATTTTACGGATATTGTTTTTAATATGACTGAGACTAATGCTATTAATGTTTATGAATCCTTTTACAATACGTATGGAAATCTATCTATAATAAATACTACAGTTGGGAAAAATATGTTGCTTATTGGTAATGGCAGTCATTCAATATTTCATAACATCACACTTAATTATGCTGCT
Organism: Nanobdellota archaeon; assembly: GCA_038046345.1. Taxonomy (GTDB): domain Archaea; phylum Nanobdellota; class Nanobdellia; order SCGC-AAA011-G17; family JACPNG01; genus JBBSWJ01. Next base: position 26,016 of record JBBSWJ010000031.1, read on the forward strand.
GGGGATACTGCTTCAAGTCGTGGTTTTAGATTTTCAGAAAATACAACAAATGTTTCTATCATATCTGCATTTGTTAATTCAAGTGCTGGTCTTGCAAGTATTATTGAAACAAATGACGCATTCTTATTCAACAGCTTAATTATTAATAACACTTTTTGGTCTAGCAATGGTGCCGGTATTGCTGTTAGACTTGAAGGTGTTAACATAACTATAGATGGTAACAGATTTGAGAATGGTACAACTTTGCAAGCAGATCGAAGTAACCCTGATGTTAATAATGTTATAGCTGATAATTGGGTAATAAAACATAATATTTTTAATGGTACATCTCGTGGAGATGGTGGTGCTGTAGAGATTGTAGGTAATAATGTCTCTATAATTAATAATACTTTTACAAACATTCGTCCTTCTGGTGGTAGTAATGGTTTCGCAATCATGTTATTGTTCGTGAATGGTTCAATAATTGCAAATAATACAATTAAAAATGCTACAGATGGTATTGCTGTTGCCGGGAAGAGTGGAACATTCAATGGTAATTCGTCTAATTCAAATGTTACCATTAGCGGGAATTTTATTGATAACATCTCACGTTATGGTATCACCGTTGGCGGCATAAATATTTCAGTATTAAATAATTCTATAAATAATGTGGATACATCGGGGATTTATGCTGTTACTTTTAATGAATCAATACTTGCAAATAACACTATTACTTATTCAATTACTGGAATAACTATTGGTGAATCTGCAAATTTTACTTTTGTTGATAACAATATTACTCATGGTAGCTTTGGTATCGATGCAAATTCAGGATTTTTTAATTTTTATGCACGAAGGAACAGTTTGATTAATCTTTCAATATCAGGCATGAGGTTTGATGGTCCAGATGCGTTTACAAATATAACTTTGATCGGTAATGTTATAAAAAATAGTTCACTTTACGGTATCTTATTCTCAAATGTATCAGACAGCTTATTGGACATGAACATTATAGAAACTGGTGTGGGTGCTGACAGTGCTGGAATTATTTTTAAGGATTCAAGTAACAACTCTCTTATCAATAATTCCATCTTAAGATTTCCAAATGGGTTTTTGGTAAATGACACTTCTATTAACAACACATTTACAAACAACACATTTACAAACAACACACTTGACGTAAACTCTTCAGGTAATGGGCTGGCAAGCACTTATGTGGTTAATTCAACCGATGTTAGGATAAACTCTTCTGCTGGTATTATTTATGTACAGTGGTTTGCCATGGTAAATATTACCCTTGATAATGGTTCAGTGGGGGCAAATCTTGGTATTAATATATCTAATACTTCTCTTGCTGGTGTTTCTAATGGTTCTACTGGTGTTGCTGGTACAACTGACGTGTTTACTTTAACTGAATATTATGATCGGTCAAGTGGTAGAACGTATGAAACTAATTTTACTGCTAATGCTACTAATAATACTATTGTGGGTGGGATAAGGTTTAACTTAACTGGTAGTACTCCTGTAATTCAAGTACTTCTTGATCTTCCTCCTTTAGTCCCAAAATTAGATACTCCGGGTAATAATACGGTATATCGTAAGGGAGCTATTACTGCTCTTTTGAATTGGTCAAATACAACGGATCCTGATAGTGCTCTTCATTATGTGGTAGAAGTCTCTACAGATAAAGCGTTCTCTACTTTTACATATGTAAATGATACTGTGATTGAATCATCTAATACTACCGGTGTTGAAACAGGCGTCCTTTCTTTTAACACTTATTATTGGCGTGTTCTTGCAAGTGATAATAAAACTAATTCCAGTTATTCAGCAATACGCACGTTTACGGTAGATGTTTCAGAAACTAGTGGTGGTGGTTCCGATGGTAGTAGTGGTAGTTCTGGCGGCAGTTCAGGTAGTTCTAATGATAATGCTGAACTTGATGAAACAGCAGTTGGTTTATTATTCCCCCCACTTAGTTCAATATTTGGTAGGGCTAGCACCGGAGCAGTTGGGGCAGTTATTGACTTTAATGTTAATGATGGTAACTATGTAGTTAAGTTTCTTGATGTAAAAAAAGATTTAGTAATTTTAGATATTCTTGGAATGATTATAAAGCTTAAGCTTAGAGAGAGAAGGTCTATAGATTTGGATAATGATGGTATACGTGATATCAGGCTTCAATTAAAAGGTATCTCCAATGGTATTGCTTCAGTTAGTATAAACGCGGTTGGTTCAGCCCCTTCGAGTTACAATTCATTGAATCTGCGTACTTTTGATGGTTATTCTGTACAGTCTGGTGGAAAGCTGACTGAACAGCAAATTATTAATTGTTTTAACGCGCAGGGATTAAGCGCAGGCGAGGTATTAAATTTAGAATTTTTGTTAAAACTTGACCCTTGCCAAAAAGCTTATACTAAACAAGAAGTTTCTACTGAACTAAAATGTGGTGGTGTTGAGGCAATTATTGGCGGCAAAGCTCGTTTGAACTTGGTTTTGGATGGGCTTGTCCCAACATTATCATTAAATTTTGATCCTGATATTGTAGGTTCGACTGAGTTTTGTTCTTGGTGTTTTAATAATAAGAAAGATCATGATGAAACGGGCGTAGACTGCGGTGGCGCTTCATGTGCTTCTTGTGATGAATCAGTTACAATCATAACTCCTGATAATGATGTTGATTATCCAAAAATAATTTTGTTTATTATCTCAATTTTGATTGTGTTTATTTTGAGTAGTTATTTACCTAAGTTAATCAAGCGTTAAGCTTTACCCATACAATAGTCGCATCCAGGATCACAGACGATTCCTTTAAGCTTTTTATCTTCATGGTCTCTCCAATTAAAACCGCCATGTGCGTCATAGACTGTAGCTTCAATATTCTTTTTGCCATACAATGTTGCCATGTTTATGCCAGTTTTTACTAGTATTTAATCTTACCGGGCTGTAAATTATAAATAGTTTAGAATTTAAAATAAAACTCGCTCTGTTCTTACAGCAATTTCTTTATCTCAAACACAAATTCTTTAGCCCGTTCCAAAGAAGTAATGGCTTTTCCTCTCTTTGCCTGCTCATCCATTTGGTATTGGAATTTTGATCGTTTTTCTCGTTCTTCATCGAGTGATTTCAATAAAGCATCTGTTCGCTGTGATATTAATTCCAGTGCGTCTGCCTGAACATTCTCATATTCTTCCAAGAAGTTTTTCTTGAGTTTATTTCTGGCAAAAACAATAATCGCATCAGCAGTCACTTTGTGGCTAACTTTGTCTCCTACTTTATAGCCTAATTTTAAGAGTACAGCATTAGCAATGTAATACATTGAATAATAAGAGGCGACAATTACCCATAAGTAAGGGTGATAATCATTAGTTTCCAACGCAAGAAGTTTCTTAGCTGTTTCCAGT
>JBBSWJ010000032.1:0-9921 GCA_038046345.1 Nanobdellota archaeon
CTAATATTACAAACAGTTCATGAGACTCAAATTCTTATGCACAACAACCTTGTAACGTTTATAGTTAGCCTTCTTATATTTATTACATTACATTTTGTAGTAGGGAGCAGTTTAGACTCCTTAAGATACAGCACAATGGTAGACATCATCAACAACAAAAAACAGGGGATATTCAAAGGATGTATTAATGGGTATAAGCATGCAAAAGAAAAATGGTCGTCCGTGGTTTGTATGAAAGCATTAACTTACATTTTATTTTCCATTTCAATCGCATTGGGCAGATTACCAGCTAACACTAAACTTCTAAGCAGTCTATCAATAATGGTTTTATTAATTTTAACAACAGCAATTCTCCTGTTTAGCTATGCTTCTTTATTCATTGAAGATAAATCTGTAATTGGCTCACTGCAATCTTCGATAAGGTTATTTAAAAAAAATATTTCGTTATGCCTTGGGATAGCAAGCATAATAACAATCATCACCTTAGTTAGTACAAGTATGCTCAATAATTTATTAACTACCAACTTGTTTGTACTAATCCTGCTAATTCAGGTTGTATCAACAGTATGGAAGGACATGTTTATATTTACAATATTCAAACTAAAACTTGCAAAAAATCATTAGCAGGCACAGTATTAAGGAATATTTTTTTCGCTTCTTTTGTTAGCTCAGAAACATCCTTATATCTTTGAGAAAAATGAGTAATAATAAGTTTTTTAGAGCCAGACATCTTGGCAATTTTAGCAGCGTCATCAGAAGTTAAATGTTTAACTTTTATTGCTTGATCTTTCAATGTGCTATCAAGCGTAGCTTCACATACAAGCAGGTCTGAATTTTTCGCCAATGAGATTGCAGCTTTGCAAAATTTAGTATCAAACACAACTGTAAGTTTCTTGCCTTTTTTTATAGTAGTTGCTTTCTTAGCGCTTATCTTCTTGCCATTCCATAAAATATCCTTGCCTTTTTGTAGATCTTTCAAAATTGGATGTGACGATAATTTAAACTTTTTAAGATAGTCCATATCAATTTTTCTGGAATCAGTTTCCGTAAAAGAATATGCATAACACATGATAGTATGATCCACTCTTTTTGCTTCAATTTTAATCCAATTATCCTCATAAAAAACCCCTTCATGTATCTCACGTACTTTAATAACGATCTTATCTGTATGTGCAAAAGTAGAAAGCAATACTTTAACATACTTCTTAGTTCCTATAGGCCCGATAATCTCAATAGGACTTGCCCTTTGAGAATATTCTATAGTGCTTAATAACCCTGGAAGCCCAAAAACATGATCCCCATGCCAGTGAGTTATCAATATCTTATTTATCTTGGCGGGAGATATTTTCATTTTCCTCATTTGTTTTTGAGTCCCTTCACCGCAGTCTATTAAGATATTCTGATCTCTATAAGAAACTACCAGCCCTGAAGTATTCCTATCAAGAGTCGGAACCATACTGCCAGTACCAAGAAAAGTTAATCTCATGGTATAATAATCATAAAAAGACTTTTAAAGACTTTTGCTTGAAAATGATTATGGAAACTCAAGAGATAGCAACAGCAGAGCTTTCAAAGGAGCGAGTTATAGCAATTTCATCCAATGAAACAAGAGAGTTATACCAAGCAAGCAGGTTTGGCGAGATACATGGTGAGTTTGTTTACTACTCGCTTATTGAAGGACTATATCTATTTGAAAAGGGAAAAATAACAATTAAATACGGGAAAAAAACAATCACTCCAGAATCTTTTATCAAAAAAGCTCAAGAGATTGAACCAACATTTAGAGTAAGGTATTTAGTATACAAAGACCTAAGAAATCGGGGATACATAGTTAAAACTGCATTAAAGTTTGGAGCAGACTTCAGGGTTTATGAACGTGGAATAAAACCTGGGGAAGACCATGCAAAATGGATAGTATTTGCAGTGCATGAATCTGGAGGATTTACATGGCATGAGTTCTCAGCAAAAAACAGAGTGGCACATAGCACAAGAAAAAAGCTATTGTTAGGGATAGTAGATGAAGAACAAGATGTAACCTACTATGAATGCGGATGGTTAAGACCCTAACATTACATTAAACTACAACAACTCTTAAATAATTCTTAAGGGCATCAATAATCATGCAAGAATTACAGCAAAGAGCTTTATATTTTATAAAAATGAATGGTCCAGTAATCCCGGTACAACTTTCAAAAAATCTAAAAATAGACCTTATGTTGGCAGGAGCCTTACTTTCTGAACTATTAGCAACCAGGGATGTGTCTATCACAACTGCAAAAATTGGAACAAGCCCATTATATTTTACAAAAGGTCAGGACTTAAAATTACAGATATTAAGAGAACATTTAAGTGATATTCCTAAAAAATCATATGACCTATTAAAAGACGCACAAGTTCTAAAAGACGAAGATTGTACACCATGGCAGCGTATAGCATATAGAGAATTAAAAGATTTTGCTAAACCCCTTGAGTATACTGGGGTATTATACTGGAGATGGTACTTAGCTTCAGAAGAACAGATTTTAGAAAAATTAAAACGTCCAGCATTAATACCAGAACTTGTAAAAACAGAACCAACAAAACTAGAAAGCCCCGCATTAATACCAGAACTTGTAAAAACAGAACCAACAAAAGAGCAAATTAATCAGCAAAGGGATGAACCAATAACAGAAAAACATAAAATCAAACCACCGCAAGAAAATCATAAAGAAATTGTTAACTCTAAAAAAAATAATATTCCTGCCAGCATACTCACATTCTTTGATAAACATGAGATTGATGTAAATGAAACAACTGTCATAAAAAAGTTTACAGATATTGAGTTTAAGATTAATCTCCCTTCAGTAATTGGAAAGGTAAAATATTTAGCCATATTCTTAGCAAAGAAAAAATTAAGTGAAGGAGACCTAAGCATAACCCATTCAAGAGGGCAGAGACAAAATTCTCCTGTATTACTCTTAAGCAATGGAGAATTAACAAAGAAAGCTCAAAAATTTCTTAAAGAAAACTATAATGGTAGTATCATATTTAAGCATGTTTGAGAAAGCCTTTTAAGAGTATATTTTAACAGAAAACCATGAAAGAGTACTTATTCGTAATGGGGAGAGATCCACAACTAAGTATAATAGAACTAGTTAGTTATCTTGAGGCACGAAAGATACAATTTAGGGTAAGAGATTACACTGCAGAGGTAAGTTTGATAGAAGCACCATCACTCAACATAGCTAGCATCATAAAAGAGCTTGGTGGAACAACAAAGATAGGGGTTATTTTTGATTTAAAGACAGCAAAGTTTCTGCATGATAAGATAAAGTATCATATAGAATCATATGAAAGTGATATAAGCAAGTTTAAGGAAGAATTAAAAAAAGTCTTTAAAGAAGAACGAGTAAGAGGGCAGTTTAAGAATATAAAAGGGCCGCAAGACTTAGCAAAACATAAGATATTACACGAAGGATTTGAGTTCTTACTGTTTAAAGATAAGGTGTTCAAAACAGAAGCAGTATCCAACCCAAGAAGTTACCAGGACCGTGACTTAAAACCTTACTTTGATGAGAAAAGAACAACAAGTGTTAGGCTAGTACGAATAATGATAAATATTGCGGGGCTAAAACCTGGAGATACTCTCCTTGATCCATATTGTGGAACTGGAACAGTAATGCAAGAAGCAATCATCCTTGGAATAAAAGCAACCGGGCTAGACTTAGACAAGCTCACATGTGAAGGCTGCAAAAGAAATTTGCATTGGATAAGAAAAAAATATCAGTTAAGATCAGAGTGGCACATCATTAACAAAGATGCCAAAAGATTAGCTACCTATGTTGATAAAGTAGATGGTGTTGTAACAGAACCTTACTTAGGGCCTTTTCTAAAAAAACTACCAACGTATAATTCCGCAAAAAAACTTATTGACAAACTAACCAAAGAATATCATGCAGTTTTAAAGCAGATAAAACTTGTAAATCAGGGGCGTACAGTTATAGTTTTACCAGTCTACCACACTAATGATGGAAGAATTATCAAGCTACCATTTATGGAGCTATTGAAAAAAGAAAAGTTCAAACTGTACCATCCAATAAAAGGATTTGAAATACCAATAAAATACCATCCTCCGAATACTAAGCTGGGCAGAGAAATATATATACTTACAAATTAAGGATAACTGTGCTGGACATGCTGTTACATATTCTGCGCACAATTTCGTATAAGTTCATGATTATAATTCTTTCAAGTGGCTCAGCTACTTTGATAAGGTCATTACTTCTTGAGATTAACTCATTTCGGATATTCCCTATCTCATTCACTTTCTCTAGATTAAACTGATAGTATACCTCATAATACAAGTACAACAGGTTATTAACATCATCATAAAATCGCATTACTTCGTTGCTTATTGCGGTGCTCTTCTCCTTTTCTAGGGCTACGCAAATATCACGATATCTATCAGCAATCTTGTTTAGATAAGATGGAATCATATAAACAAAAAAATCTTTTTTTCCTTGCAATCCGTGTTTAACTACAACTCTCTCACAAAAAAATGTAAGTTGATTGTTCACTTTTTCTAGTTGCAATAATTTGTTTAGTTGGTTAAATTTTTTTCCTTGAATAAGCTGGGCAGATGATTTAGCCAGTGATATCGCTACTAAGAATGCTCTGCGGAGTGTAGCATTAAATTCCATTGGATTATTTGGAGCTATTGAACGGATAGTAACACACTCTGGCTCTTGTTTAACAATCATGAATCCAATAAAACCCTCTTGTAATAAGTTTTGTATCAACTCTAAAACTTTTTCATCATTGTACCTAATATGGAACTCATCAACACCAATATGATGTAATCCTGCAAGCATGTAAAGCGCAGTTCTTGGTGTAGAACCACGCAGGTCTACTTCTTGCTCAGAATGCATATAACCCCCATTAGAATGGATCTCAATAATGCTTCCCTTTTCATTAATTGTAATCTCATCACCTTTTTTAACACTGTGTTTAATTGCCCATGCTTTTGGTAAAGAAACCACTAAAGTATTGCCAGCAAGCTGTATAACCTTTCTTTTCATAAAAAAAGACCAACACGCTAGTTTAAATATATAATTTTAAAGTTTTATATATTTTATAATCATAATATAGAAATACTACCTTAGATTTATGATACAATGGAGGTAAACTAAAATGATACGTAAAAAAGAGTTATTATTGATTTCGTGCCTTAGAAATGATGGAAGAATGAGTTTAACTGCAGCAAGTAGGCACACAAACATACCAGTTTCAACTATATTTGAAAAACTTAAAAAGTACCACAATGGGATAATTCATCGGCCAACAGTATTGCTAAATTTTGAAGCTTTAGGTTTCAGTACTAGGGCAAATATTTGTATAAGAACAAAGAAAGAGCATAGAAATCTATTAGAGAAGCTATTAAAAAAAGATTTCAGAGTCAACACTATGTTTAAGGTAGCAGATACATGGGATTACATGTTTGAAGGGATATTTAAAGACATGCAAGAACTACAAGAATTTCTTGAGTTTATAGAAGAAAAATGCCCAATAGAAAAACAGGTTCACTTTATATTAAATGACATAAAAAAAGAGACCTTTCTCTCAGATCCAGATTTTTATTTTAAAAAACCGGAGCAACCGCAGCCTTAGACTGATATAACAATATTTTTCTAAACTCACATTGTGCAACTGGGTATATTTTTTTTAACTCATTTTTTATTTCTCTCTGTGTTTTTCCTGCAATAATGTTTAAGACAAAGTTATCACATGAATTATCATTTGCTTCCTTGTTTAGATACTGTCTGAGATTTGCCTTTAGTGCAGTCAGAACAGAATTTGGCACCTTCGTTTTTGTTACTAGTACTGGTTTAGCCCTGATCTTCTTTTTATCCTTGGTTTCAATTACAAAAGAATCATCAATTTTTTCTCCGCCTTTTCTAGCAAATCTTCTTACTTGTGAAAGTACTAGCTCGCAACCAGAGAATTCAGTATTAGCTTGATCTACTTTAATGTCCTTTATTTTAAAGATTAATTTTAAGTGCTGCTTCTTTGGATCTCCAATCACATCAGATGCGCTTACCTTTATTTTTTTACCTATTAAGCCTTTTTCATCGTAAGACGGAGTTTCACCTAACTCAACTGAATTAAACATCTTTGGTGAAATAATCTTAAACCATCGTTTTCGTTTTGATAGTACCATTAGTGATTTTCTTTGTAAGGTGTTTATAAACATTACTGTAAGAGTTGCCTGATAAGTAAACGAAAAGTACTATATCTGATAAGTAATTATCTGCCCGAAAAGTAAATCTATCTTAAATTTTATCTGTTTAACATCGCGATTAAGAAAAGTTCAGTTTGAGGCAACCCGCAAAACCGAAATATTTATATATTAATGGTTCATATTTGGTACATATGGTTCAAAAAAGAGACAATATGGTAATGGACATTATTGAACTGTTGCTCAGGGCAGATAATCACGTTAGAGGTATTGCTAAGAAGCTTAACGAATCTCATTCTACAATTCTGAGAAAGCTAAATAATCTTAAGAAAGAGAATGTCATTGATTCTAGGAAAGAAGGAAAAAACAAAATCTTCTTCCTCAAAAAAAATCTTGTCTCAAAGACCTACATCTTACAAGCAGAGCTACATAAATTTACTAAATTACTACAACACAATCCGGAATTTAGCATTATTTTTGAAGATATTTTGAAAAAGACTGATGAAAAACTGATTATTCTCTTTGGCTCATATGCAAAAGGATTAGCTAAGAAAGATAGTGATATTGATATTTACATTGAAACCAAACGCAGAAGTGTTAAGAAATCGGTTGAAGATATACATTCAAAGATTAATGTCAAGATAGGAACATTTGATACTAAGTCTCCATTAATCAAAGAAATTATAAAAGATCATGTAATTTTAAGAGGGATTGAGGTGTTTTATGGCAAACAAGTTCCTGAATAAACTGAAGAAGGAAGAAAAGTTGGAATTGGTTGAACCATCTGAAGATATTTGTAATTCATATTCTGAAAAATCAGTTAACTGCTTGAAATCAGCAAAGTTATTGTTGCAGAATAATCTTTTTGAAAATTCAATCGGAACGTCATACTATGCCATGTACAATTTGCTCCTTGCTTTATTATTCAGAGCAGGAATCAAATGCGAGAATCATGGTGGTTCAATTCTTCTGCTTAAATTATTGTTTAATGAAAATGAGTTGTATAAGACTATCTCTGATGCAAAGAAGGAAAGGATTGACAAGCAGTATTATGTAACGACAGAGAAAGATGAGATTACAAAGGAAATCGCTGACGAATTACTTAGCAATGCAGAGAATTTTGTTTTGAAGATTAAGGTCGTTATTAAGAATTTGAATAATGATTCTATTGAGGAATTACGAGAGAAATTTGAAACTATTTAGTCGCTGAATTCAACATTAATTGAAAGAATTTACCATAAGATTCAGCATTATCGCTCCAAATAATAATGCCTATTTTATCATTTCTGATAATAGTTTCTGCTAATGGTTCAAATCCTGCTTTTGTATACTTCACTTCTGATTTTGGATATTTTATTTCAGCTTTCCAATGAGCAAGAGAGTTATTAAAGAGGAGTTTTGCTTTTATTCCACGTTGCGATCTCTTTTTATGATAACTAATCCAGTACCTTAGCTTCTATAAATTGTTTTGTTAATGCATTTTGTAAGGTTTTTATAAACTCTGTCTCTTTTTCTTGCGGTACCAACATAGAAATACCATCATTATTATCTTCTGTTATAGTATACCCCGCACCCTTAATTGCATCTTTAATTAATGGTATACCCTCTTTATGACTACCTACAGAAACACCAATTAATGTGTCTTCAGACGCCCTTGCCATTCCAATTAATATCTTTCCATCAGGATACATATTAGACTTCGATATTATACGCAAAAAATCACTCAAGTAAATATCTTTAATATTTTCCTCAGATTGAATTACAACAAATTCTTTTTGTTCAAAAACTCTATTTCCATTTTTGTTCTTTGAAAACCACTGCAACGCTTGTAGTAAGTCATATTTATACACATACAATAATTGTAAAGCCTCAGTTCTTGCAAGCCTGCCCCCTAAACATGCTCCTATTGCTAAGCTATACTTAGAGAATTTAACACAACAATCTATTAGCAGATTAAACTCTTTAGCATCATTTGTTATCCCACCTTCATTTTTTAATAAGAAGATATCATCAAAAATAAGCTCTTCATCACTGCCGCCTAATCTTTTTAATAAAATTCCTGCAATTATCTTGTTTGCCTCGTTATCATTTAAGTCTATTAACCTTCTGTAGCTGCCATCAACATTTTTAGTATCTACCCCTGTCTCTTTTAAAAAGTTTATTGCCTGATCCTCATCACCAGTTATCCCGGGGATATACGGCCATAAAGAACCAGCAATTGCTTTTACAATCGGTTGAGTTTGCATACTAAATGCTGTTATTCCTTTCTCAACAATTATCTTTTCATTATTTACAGCGTCATTAAAAACCTCTTTATTAGGCCCAACTATTTCTGACTTAGCAAGACTCAAAACAGCTATATGTGATATTTCGTGCATATCACACAAATTTTTACAAAATATATATGTAGCAACTGGAAGGGTTATTCCATTTAACTGATAGTTTATACCTTGATTACTTAAACCAATAACAATTATTGTCTTATCTTTAATTTTTTTTCCATATAACTTTACACCATCTTGGTCTATTATTAAAAACACAAAAACATTATAATTAGATTCGTAACTTTTTATATTATCAACCTCAAACATTTTAGTTGTTTCAAGTACAAATTTTATTCCTTTTTGGATTAAAGCATAAACAAGAATTGCAGCACTCTTTATACAATCATTTGTTGGAGAGACGGCTATTTTTACTGGCGTTCCATCTAGCGAGTTAACAAACATTTCTGCAAGATTTTTTACATTAATATAAAACTCTTCATGCATCAAACAACCCCATTTTATCCAATTAATAATTTTGCCTTTTCTAAATCAAAGGTCCAATCTTTAGGTAGCTTGCCATTTCTTTTATAATAGTTTGCCAGCCTTCTAATTCTGCTCTCTACAAGTTGCTTTCCTCTCTTGCCTACCATATCATGATTATTTTGTTCCGTATGTTTTGTTACATTAATATCTTTTTTTATAAGTGCTAAAATATCTTCTGGAACTTCAGCAGTTAATTTTTGTTCTTCAAGTATCCGAGTTATTTTTTTATTTGTGATTACTTTCACATCTGGGATGCCATAGCTATCTCTCAATGTAGTCCCGGTCATACTTGCTGATAATCCGCTTTTTCCTAATTTTATTACTAATTGTTCCACTTCTTTTGGAGCATAACTCAGCCATGATACAATTTTTCTTTCTGCTGGTTTCTTACTACGTGATTTTCCTTTTCTTCGTGAATACATTCTTGCCATATTAATTTTAGAAGCACCTTGTTTTAACAAGTGCCATCCTTCCTTAGGATATTGCCTTGAAAAGGTCTTTTTAAATGTTATGTTTAACTGGTTTTTTCAAACAAAGCACAAAAATATAGTAAAGACGCTGAAGGAAAAATTTTATAGAGTTCTAGTCATCATGTCTACTGCGAAAACGAGATATAATATCTTCACGACGATGGCTTCTCAAAGAGTCAACACACGCATCTAAAGCTGCGGCCAATAAACCTGAACCTAAAGAAATATCACTTTTCAGATCATCTGCAGCTTGTGATATACCAATCAACTTGGGGTTGCTTATACTAAGATTCTCAGCTTCTATATCCATAGTACAAGTCCAAGACCTTTGCATTAAACCTTCCAACTTACCGGCTTTAGCAAAACAAAATGCATACATGCTTGGGCTTAACCCTAGACGTACAACTTCTTCATTGCTCCAGAGATACCC
>JBBSWJ010000033.1:0-1353 GCA_038046345.1 Nanobdellota archaeon
AATACCTTTCTTGCTGCAAGTAGTTTTCCCGAATTTCTTGTTATTAAAAAAACTTCTTTCATATTTTATTAGATTCAAAGAGAATTTATTAGGTTATCGTAAAGCACTGCCTTCGGGTGGGGGATGGAAATAAGCCATCGCTATTGCATTTAACTGATAGGATTATACGAAGTTTTTAATCTGCCAGCTAGGTGAGGCAACCCACACCTCTGGTGTAGATTAAAAATTTGGGTGAGTACCGCAATGCCTTTGATGGCATGAGGAACGGAACTGTATAATCCTTGTTATATGAAGCCAACCTTTGATGGTTGGCGTAGGTTTTTTCTCTCCACAATGGAGCACGCTCCGCAGGATTGTGCGGAATGCAGTTTTATTCCTTTTATTGAACAATAAAAGTCCCTTACAACGTAAGCTGGATTGGTGTACTTATTTCATATGTTCATTATAGATAAGTTCTTATATCAAATGTTAAATATGTTGTGATTTATGGCAAAGAAAGTATTAATAACAATTATAGCCATTTCTATCGTAATTATTTTATTATATGGGATATTAAATATTCAAATATTATCATTGAAAACTGATAAAAGTACTTATACTTCAAGCGACACAATTAAAATTTCTTGGGATATCAAAACCCTTTCTTACTGTTCTTGTAAAGCACCTTACGTCATCATCCACCGTTTTGATGAATCATCTGGAAATTGGGATAAAGTCACTCATAAAGAAGATACAGGAAAATATCCAATTTGCTATAACAATAAAATTGTTAGACCATCAAAATCTTTGGGATGTGATTTAGTTTCCTGTAAAATTGGTTATTATCATAATTCAAATATATACAATTGGGACCCAATTTTGGCAGTTCCAGAAGAAACTACTTGTGAAGGTGAAAATGGGACTTATTTTATATCAAAACCTGCACCTACTGGAAAATATAAGGCTAGCTTTGGATATTTAGAAAGGGAGTTTGACATTACATAAAATAATTTATAACATATGAAATAGTTCTCTTTAGAGCATTGCACATAAAGTACGTACTTTATGTGAAACCAAGAAAGCCAAAACTGTGGTTTAACTTATATTGCAAAAAGAATTTTTCATACTCAAGAGAGCACTTGCCCGCATATTGCCAACGGGCAAAGTACTTTTGTAAGTAGTGTTTGTGGACTCAAACATACCAATCAATCCCGCCTGCTGTGATTTGGCGGGCGGACAAATTAAACCGATTGTCAATAATTAAGAAAGATTGTTTTTGTTTTCGTAAACCTTTGATGGATTTAAAAATTCTCATTGATAAAAAACGCTATCATTTAGTGATGCGTTTGGAAATTTAAAAATTACATATAACAT
>JBBSWJ010000034.1:0-11858 GCA_038046345.1 Nanobdellota archaeon
TACAAAACTTAATGGGAGAACTCAATCTCGCATAACACATGCGATTAATAGAAATAGAAAAATCATGAGCTGTAAAGTAAACGTCATATGTTTGGTGAGAATGTCTCCAGAGTTTTATCTCTTCAATCAGTTTTTCGATTATTCTATACGCTTCTTCTTAGGAGTATTCGGCCTTTTTTAGATGGTGGCAGTTTTCCTTTCGTAACATTTATATAAGACTCATGTCTATCAATTTTTATATGAAAAAATTGTTTATTCTTTTTTGTGCAATTATTTTAGTAATTTTTATTAGTGGATGTACTAAATTGGTTGAAGAAAAACCTATAGAGCTAATCCCTACTACTGTAAAGGAACCAATTGTTTCAGAAGCAGACCAAAATATAATTGCAAGTTTAAAGAGCGGATTAAATTCAATTGTAAACGATTATGAAGCGTCCTATAATAAAGTACATGAGGTTCATTCTTCGGCTGCATATTCTGCTGGAGCTACAGATTATACTGAAAAATCAATAATTTCCATTAAAGTTAGTTATGGACAAGTAATCGATTATTCTATCAGACATACAAAAGATGGTTGGCCTTTTGAACAAGAAGATTATTATCAAGTATACGATTTTTCTAAGAAAGAATTATGTCAACAGGATGTAGTTGGAAGTTCAAGTTGTGCTTATTCTGAGACACCAATAGCACCGAAAATGAGTGGCTCTGTCACAGGATGCAAAGTTAAATCTTATGGCGGAAAGCATGTGTGTTTATGTAATGGCGAAGAAAAATCTATAAGTATAAACGAAAATATCCAACCAGAACTGCCATGCTCAGACTCAATTCAAACAAGTGGGCTTGAATTATGGGATGAATTTAACATTATATATTATCCCTCAACAGACCAAAGCTTGTGTTATTTTGTTACTAAATCTGAAGATCCTCGTTATGCTTTTGAATGTCAAAATAAAAATATTAAGTTATTAATGTCTCAGATTGAAACAGACGAGGAATTAAAAAACACAGTCTGTAGATATAGTAAATATAATTACCTTTGTTCATGTTCATTCGACAATATAAAAATCCAGGCAGTTTGTGAAAAAGAAACACCATTGAACTTTGATTCTGAAACAAAATCAAATATTTTGAGTTATTTGGAAAATATTGAAATAACTTCAATATCAGAAGAAGATAATCAATATGGACATTGTTATACTTTCTCCCATGATGAATTAGAACACACTTTCTGTTTTAATGAAAAAGACATTATAACCTTTGCACAATGGGGAGGAGATATAAGCAATGAAAGAGGTACAAGCGTTAATATAAATAAAATCGAAATGATTTAGGTACGGAAAACTGCCCCCATTATTCTTTGTTTTTATTGGACTTCGTCCTTGATTAACGGCTGACTCAAAAACTTTGGATTTTTCTGCTTCGCCGAACGTTGCACTAAAAATCAACCACTCCACGTAAAATATATCTCCGAGCAGATTACTTATAGGCCACATAATCTAAAACTTTGCTTCGTTTATCTGGTTATCGCAAGAAACAAAAACAGCATTGGTTACTTGAACCCAAGGTATTATAGTTACAACACCAACACTGCTAATATCCTTTTCAAAATTAACTTCGTACTTAAATACATCACTTGGATTTAACGCCTGGAATAAATCAACGGGGGACAAATCAGATACACGGAAAGTAAACTTCCCGATTGTTTCTCCACCATTATTCTCAATCTGTAAGAATAAATTTTCAGATATAGCATCAGCGCTTAAAACAGAAAAACTAACTTTGTTACATTGAGTCTCAACTTTTGAAATATCAAGCTGCTTCTGAATCCGCTGCTCAATGTAATTTCGGCCCCACAAAAATGCAAGTAATAACAAAATAACAACTAACCCTACAAGGATTACAGTAGCAACTATATTATCAATCCCCTTTTTATTAAGCCTGTTTAACACTATAAGTTCAATAACTTTTGTATTTATATGTTTATTGACATGACACTTCAACTGCTTGTGTTACACATAAATGTTCACTATCATCACTGAGCTTAACTACAGGTATCACTTCTATTAGCTCTCCGTAATCATCTAAATCATGAACTAATGAACTATCTTCTTTAGGTTTTAGCTTAACATCCATTTCTTTAACGTCACCATTACCACTAACCAATCTTATAATTATTTTATCTACAACAAAGGTACCAACATTAGTAACTTTAAGCACACAATCATCTAACACTTTAACATTGATATAAGCACCATCACAAACACGCTGAGAATCAGCAGCATTTACAGCTCTGCTACCTTCATCTTTTACAAATTGCTTTTGAAATGTGAAAACAGTCAACGAAATAACAACAGCTAATCCGATCAAAATAATATAAACAAGAATTTCACCAATCCCCTTTTTACTTTTAATCTTCATCTTGATCATCCCCCTCAATAATAGCTTCTTCAGGAATAAATCCTTCTCCGCCTATAAATACTTGACGTTGCTCGCCTTCGGTTTGACCGGACACTATCATTATCTGCGGTTTTCCTGGAGTAACCTTAAAAGGATAACATGTATCTCTACTGCTGCTATCAGTATTAATAATACAAATAATAACTTTCTCCGGGATATAGCTATAACTTTCAAAACAATCCTCAAAACCACTTAAAGAGTTATAACCTCCTTGGAAGCTAAGCCCACCAAAGGTAATCTCAGAATTTATACCACCATAACATCCGGCCACCTCAGTAATAAACCCACCATCCGTGTTATATAACTCAATCTTATGTGATAATAAATTACCAATAAGCAGCTCATTATCCAAAGCAAAAATAAAAAACAACTCATAAGTTGGATTCTGAGATCTTGAATACGTAGAAAAATCAAGAGTAAAATAAGCAAATGAATCTAATAAAACCGGGTTATCCAACTCAAACAGCTTATTTAAAAACCGAGAAGCTTCAAGATTATAATTCTCACTTAACCTTTTAAAGTCCTTATCCAAAGCGCTCTGCTCTGCCTTGTTGCTAACAACAACCAATGCAAAGATCATCACAGAAATAATTACAGCACCGATAATATACACTTGCCCTTTTTTGTTCATAGTTCATCACCTAATGCATTATTTAATACTTTTTTAATTTCAGAAAAAACAGTTCTTACTGGTTTACTTGCATCAATAATATGAGCAATACCTTTCTTCTTATAGTATTCAACAACAGGTAAAGTATCATGCTTATAGATTTCTAAACGCTTCTTAATCGAAGCAGGATTATCATCATCACGTTTATACAGCTTAGATCTACAAACATCACATAGATTATCTTTTTTAGGTTTTGAAGTAAGCAAATTATAATCCGCCCCACACTTGCAGAGCCTACGATCGTTCAAACGCTTAATCACAATACTATTTGAAATTGACAAAATAAAAACAAAACTAACTTTTAATATTTTATCAAGATCCTTCGCTTCATTTAGTAAACGCGGAAACCCGTCAAAAACAAATCCAGTTGTTCTTCCTTTTATTGATCTTTTAACAAACAAAAGAGCAACAGATGAAGGCAGAAGCTTACCGCTATTAATTGCGTTCTTTATTTTTTTGCCTAAATCAGAATTACTATTAATCTCACTGCGGATCACATCACCAATAGTAACTCTC
This sequence comes from Nanobdellota archaeon, assembly GCA_038046345.1. Lineage (GTDB taxonomy): Archaea > Nanobdellota > Nanobdellia > SCGC-AAA011-G17 > JACPNG01 > JBBSWJ01. The sequence goes on from JBBSWJ010000034.1 coordinate 3,644, forward strand.
TTTAACTTTAAGTAATTACCAATAAGCTCAGCCTGAGTACCCTTACCAGAACCAGCTGGTCCAATAAGAACAATATTCACACCACTTTTCATTTAAGTCTTAAATATAATTAATACTTAATAAAACTAACCAAAATAATGACCTGACTCTTCTGTTTCTGTTATATTCCAACCATCTCTTAGTTTGGTAAAAATCGGTAATAAATCCTCTATTTCCTTATCCCAAAATTTTGCAACTTCTTTAATAAACTCTGCATCTTTCTCCGGAGATGTTTTTATATCAAGAACAGAAGACTTACGGAAATAAAACATTAAACTTCTAATCAATCTGACTATGCTCTCCTTTTCTGCGTCTGAAAAAAACTTAGTTTCGTTTAAAGCAATAAACGAATTACCATCCGGTGATACAATACCCTGCAGCATGCCTAATATATAGGATAACCTATCTTGCATTCGCCTACGAATAACTAAGACAACGCCACCTTTAGGTATAAACTCTAAGTTTGTAAAATGAACATCAAACTGGCTTATTAACTGCTTAAAGTCTGGAAGTTTGTATTTTAATCTAGCAGTTTCATACTCTCTTTTAAATTCAGTATATTTCATAAGAGCTTTGGATATTTATTATTTTTAAATATTTCTATGCTACTGCATTGGTGCAAAAATAAAATTGTAGATGTTATCCTCATAAAGATTAAATAAGACATCTGTTCGATTGCTTGAGCAGATTACTGATTCCACCACTCCAAAACTTATTCCAAAGCAGGTTTATTTTTGATTTTAGTTCTGAATTTAGCATTTTAGTTCCTCGTTTTTAATAATCTTTTCAGACTTAGTTATATTTATTTTTTTATTCGAATCATCATCTGTAAAATATGAAATATCATTATTAAAATTACATTCAATATATTGCTTTTTTTCTTTCAAAAAGAAAATAATTTGTTCAAAAAATTCTGGAAGACATTCTATTCTATACCCTTCTCCAAGATATTCTCCCTCTTTTATTTTCTTTCCCTTTAGTTTTTCTGCAAATCTCTTTGCTTCCGATAAATCATTTTCAAACTGTCCTCTTTCTGCATCCTTAGCTAATAAAATCTCCCCATGCTCACCTTCATACCAATTATATTCTATTTTGAAAATTTTGAGTTTTGCCATTTTATTCTTCAATTAATATTTCCTTTATTTTATTTACAAAGTCAACAGTTTCTTTTTGAAACATTCTTGCAATTGAGATATTGAATAATTCATCAACCTCGTAGCAGGCTCTCTCCCTCATTTCTTTTGATTCTATCACAAAATCTATTTCATTCTTGCTTATATTTGCCCTTTCTATCAAAAAGTCAATGTCTTCTTTTTTGAGCATATTACTCTTGTGATAATAGAATATGGTTATTGCTGTTAAAGTAGCAAGATGACTGTTCGATTTATAGCCTAACTTTGCAAGCAAAGCAAGAGCGGTGTGATATATTGAATAATAATAGATAGTTACGCACCAATCATAAAACGTTCTTTTCGGAAGCTTTTCCTTTATTGAGAAGTTATGCTCTTCCAATAGGAAATTGGCTAATTCTAGGTTAGATACTGCCTTATTCAGATATTTTTTATATTCAGGATGCGTTTTTCTTAATGCGTTTGTTTTTAGATAATGTTCAAATAAATCCTCGCAGTATTTTTTGTCCAATGCTATATTGTGAGGAAGGAATTTCATTCTATAAACCTCCATAAAAGCAAATAATACTGCTCTATCCCCAGTATTATTATAACATCATTTCGTATTTCATTTGAGAATTCATGCTCTTTATTTAAAAAATTCTTTTCAAATTCCCTATAATTCACATAAACGGGGTTTATTTTTGTGTTTGTCCTCATACTAATTCTTTTTGCAGTATTTTCAATATTTATTTGTTTAGTTACATTTTGGAAAACAAGGAGTATATCAATATCTGATTCTTTTGTATAATTGCCTTTTGCATATGAGCCAAAAATAAGAGCTATTAGTGGTTTTTCTTCAAGCTCTTTTAAAAAATCATTTATGGCATTTGATATCTTTTTAGGAAGTGAAAGAAGCTTCTCAGTGTGTGTCTGCTTTATATATGCGATTGTTAAAGAATGGTTTTTCAGTTTTATTTTTACGAGATTTGCGTCTTTCTCTTTTTTAATTATGCTTTGCTTTTCAAGGAGATTTATGTTTCTGACGGTGTTATTGTAGCTGGTTTTCACTATTCTTGCCAATTCTCTTAAGTGGATTCCTTTTTTGTTTTTGTCTAGGGCATCTATTATTCTTAGTTTTGTTTCCATTTTGGTATCAACTGATACTATAATAGTATCATTTATATATTTTGTGTTTCTTTATTTTATTAACTCCCGCTCACTTAACAATACAAATTACTAAAAACATTAATAAACCTGAAAAAATTTGATTCAACATGCTCCTGCTAATAGACTGCGTACCTAAAGATAATGAAAAAGACAAAGAAACAATCAGTAAAGTTCTTACAGAATTAAATATGCCTTTTGAAAAAATAAGCTTATCAGAACTGAAACAGAACTCATGGAAAAAACATAATGGAATTATAATCTCAGGATCACCACTTTTATTAACAAAAGAAAAAGAAAAGTTATTACCAAAATTTTTATTTTTAAAAAATATTACAATACCTGCACTGGGGATATGCTTTGGACACCAAATTGTTGGACTAATAAATGGGGCAATAATAACCAATGGCAAGCTTATCAAAAAGAAAGAACAAATAACTATTTTAGCGAAAGATCCATTATTTCAAAATATTCAAAAAGAAGTTATGTTCGATGAGAATCATGAAGAATATATTACCATACCACGAAATTTCTTACATCTTGCAAGATCTGAAAGTTATGAAATTGAAGCAATGAAACATCCTACCAAAAATGTTTACGGGATCGGATTCCATCCAGAAAGATCCGGAGAACAAGGAAAAACACTTTTAAAAAACTTTTATAAAATGTGCAAAACAAAACTGTAGTACAATCAGTATAATAATCTAGAAAGATAACAGGGGAATTACAATACACCATGACAAGACCAATAATAGTATCAGCTGTACAAATGGAAGTATCATATAACCTTGAAGACAATGTAAACAAAAGTTTACGGTTTCTTGATATGACCGCTTCAAGTGATATAGTATGCTTCCCAGAACTAAGCCTAACTGGGTTTACACGCACATCAAATGCAGCTATTCTCAAAGAACTTAAGATTATAGGAAAAAAAGCAAAAGAGCATAACACATGGGTGCTGGTTGGCGGATACTCAACAAATAACAGGACAACTTATAATGAGACTTATCTTATAAGCGCAACTGGAGAATTATGGCATACTTATAGAAAGATTCATTTATGGAAACCACTAGAACGAGATGTAACACCCGGCAGCGAATCACATGCTATAACAACAGACTTTGGAAAAATCGGGATAGCAGTATGCTGGGATATTTATTTTAGTGATACAGTGCATAACCTAGCAAATGAAGGTGCTGAAATAATATTTTGTCCAATGCGCTGGCAAGGAACAGATAGAGATTATTATGGGTTACCAAGAGCAGACGCATTCAGACATAAAGTTTTTTTAGTAGTATGCGACACATACGCTCAAGACACAACTGCAAGGAGCAAAATTATTTCACCAGCAACGGTATTAGCAGAAGCAGGAAGAAAAGAACAAATTATTACTAAAGAACTAGATCTCAAATTATTAGACCTTCATAAAAAATATTTTGAAACAATAACTTGAAACCAAGTATCTGTTTAATAACCCAAAATAAAAAAATTCACATTACAGATTGATAACGTCTTAAACAATCTTTAATTGCAGTTGCAGAATCAACCAAGGTAATACCAGCATCATTAAGCTTTTTTGTACTCATCAAAAAAAATGGGCTGGTCGGCGGGATAATACCAGCATCAATTAAGGATTTAGCAGGAACCATATTAAAAGTATAAGATGGATTAACCAACTCTTTATACCAAGACAATAACTCCATATACTTTATCGGAGGTGAATTTACAACATTATAAACACCAGTACAATTTTTTTTTACTAATTGTTTAATTGCAGAACACAAACTATCTACCACAGTAACAGATGTTTCTATATCAATAATATCATTAAAATTTATTAGCCTAGATATAAGATTTCTTTTATGATGAACACTATCAACAGGAAGATGCACCCTAACAATCAGTGGGTCAAATGGTAGTATGCACCTCTCAGCGATGTATTTAGAGTAAGCATAGCTATTTTGAGGATCAACTGGTGTAAGCTCATCCACAATCCTAGTCTCATGATTAAATAACATCCCCGTAGAAATATGAACAAGAGGTACATCTAACTCCTTACAAATAACACTAAGATTTACAGGCCCAAAAACATTACTTCTAAAAAGTGCATTCTCATCTTCACCACTCTCAAAACTTGATCTAAAACCTGCCTTACCAGCAGCATTAATAACAAAATCAGGAGAAATATCCTCAACAATCTCTTTAGTGAGGGCTCTATCCGTTATATCAACACTACTAATAACACCATCAAAATAACGCTTAAAACAATTGCCTAACCATCCATCACCAAAGATAAGCACCTTCATTTAATCACTGCCTTAATAACCACAACATCTTCAACCGGTCTATCTGCAAAACCAGTTTCAACACCACCGATAGCATCGACAACATCTAAACCATCAATAACAACACCAAAAACAGGATGTTTACCATCAAGAAAATTATTATCAACAAGATTAATAAAAAACTGGCTACCACCAGTATTCGGGCCAGCATTAGCCATAGCTATTGTGCCGCGCTTATTGTGATTATTCTTAGTAAATTCATCATCAATAACATAACCAGGCCCGCCCATGCCAGTGCCAGTTGGATCACCACCTTGAATCATAAACCCTGGAATAACACGATGAAAGATTACTCCATCATAAAAACCTGCTCTTACAAGTTTTTCAAAATTTCCTGCAGTAATAGGCATATCTCTATCTAGTTCAATTAGTATATCTCCTTTTGTTGTTTGAAGGTTTACTTTTGTACTTCCTTGAGCAGCCATGTATATCACCGCGCTGATTATCAAAATCAAAACGGATATTTTTGTTTTAATACCCATTCGAATGGAGACAATAACCACTATAAAAATATAACGTAAAGTTACGGTGGAATATTATACCTAACTTTATAGAAAATCACCCAATAAAGGGGGAAGTGTATTTTGAAAAAGAAAGAGTGAATCTATATTTAAGGTAAAATAGATGTTTAGATTTGATTGAACTATCTTCTAACGATTAGTTATAACTATAAACCCAAAGATTCTACATAAAGTTATGAGAACGAAATGGGTTAAAGAGATGTGGCCTTCTGATTTAGATGAAGTTGTAAGAGGATTAAACTATTATCCAAGATCACTCCGACTTGCAAATGAGTTATATACATTTGGAATTCCACTAATGAAAGAGCATGGTTTGTATATTCCTTTACTTCCTTACATGGCTATGTTGGGTTATATGCCCGCAAGCGATTCTAGAGCAGTTAGTTTAATGTTTGATAGACACTGGAAGCATGGAGGCTATGATGCTCTGCAGGCGATTATTTTTACTCCGGAGGAAAAAATTGGCGTAACAGTTGTAAGAACCCATGGAGCAAGAAGAGCCAGAGATCGGAAAGCAACCCTCCTTTCAGTTTTGGGGTACAAAGGAATTTTGGACTATTTGGATGCTATACTCAGAAGATCACCCTCTGAAGTATTTACTTCTAAACTAGGGCCAGACGGTGAATCAGAAGGAATTACAAGATATGACTTATTGACTTAAAATCGACCTGTAACAAAAAACTGATTTAAAAAACAAATAAATTTTTACTTTACTTACCTTAATCTAACTTTACAGCTTACTTAAAGCCTCCGGGGAGAATCGAACTCCCGACCTCGTCCTTACCAAGGACGCGCTATACCACTAAGCCACGGAAGCGCACCAATCACTCATTAATCATACTTTTTAATAGTTTCTAGAAATACAATAAAATTAAAAAAAATAACAAAAATGAGGGGGACGAGATTTGAACTCGCGTAGGCACTAAGCCACAGGATTTCTTAATAGTATATATCTTAAGTCCTGCCCGTTTTCCAGGCTCCGGCACCCCCTCATAGATAAAACCACTAAACAGAAATATTTAAAACTATCCAAAATATTTGCTATACAGAAAGGTCTAATACAAATATGGAACAGAATTCTAAAAAGTTAAGGAGTAATCACAGTCAGGAATACATTTTGCAAGGCTAAAACCATTCAAAATAAGAACACCAAAATCACAGAGATACTCGAGTTCACCAAAATGTTTAAAAATAGTAAATTAACACTGATTACATGATAATCCCGGTAAGATGTTTCAGCTGTGGTAAGCCTGTTGGGCACTTGTGGGAAGAGTTTACGGAGAAAAGTAAAGCCGAAGAAAAGAAGAAAGTTCTTGATGAATTAGAACTAAAACGGCCATGCTGCAGAGCTTTATTTTTAGGACATGTTGATCTGATAGATACAATAATAAACCTTAAAAAAAGTTAGTTAAAAAATTCTCCTTAGTTTAATTTTTAAATAGAAATAATAATAATTTTTTAATGATCCAGATCTTAGAAGAAAAAATATTCAATACTGTATGGACCATAAAAATATTTACAGAAAAAAGAAACAGTAGCAGAGTGTCAATAGTTGAAAACCAAACCATCCACATAAGAATACCAACCTACCTAACAAGGGAAGAAAGAATAAAAACTATAAAAGAATTAATAGGCTGGGCAAAGGAAAGGGTACCAATAAGCGATAAAAAAGAAACAATAGAAGCATACCAAAGATCTAATGATACAAGAACAGATGAATGGCTTGAAAAAAGACTAGAACAGATATGGGAACTATTATTCCCGGAAGTTAAAAAATTAAACAATGTCAAAGTTATATTCAAAGGTAAATGGAAGAAAAAATTTGGTCACATAAAAAAAATAAAAGAGGACAGTGAAATCGCTGTTAATAACATACTTAAGGATGCTAACATACCTGAATATATCATCGACATAACACTAGCACATGAGCTTGTTCATTACATGCATGGTTTTAACTCACCGCATAAAAAAGAACATAAACACCCGCATGCTGGTGGCATCGTATCAAGCGAACTTAAAAAAAGAGGATTCGGGGTTATGATAAAAAAAGAAAAAGAATTTTTAAAAAAAGAGTGGCCAAAGATAATCAATGAATATTATAAGCAGGGATCCTCATAATGTTATTACAGTCTTTACAAGTTATAATAATTCTAGACTTATTATACCTGATAGTTGCATTACTACCAGCTTGAAGATAATGAAAACAATTCTTGCACATCCTCCTTCTTAAAGGCTTTGGGATTTTAACTTTAAACTTAGTAGATATCTTCTTAGCCAGCTGGATATAACGATGAGATCTAATTGGGTTTAAATTAAAACTTTGAGAAGCAAAACTAAACAATCCTTTAATTCTCTCAAGAGCAATCTTCTTTTGTTGTACCTTGTACATTTTCATAATAATTTAATAAATCAATTAGTATTTTATGCTTTCTTCTTACAAAAACCATCAAGATATATTCAATAGATTTCTTAATAAGCTAAAAGTTTTATAAATAAAGAGGAACAGCTTTCTGAAGTTCCCATTCATAAGAACAGTACCGTCCAGAACGTGTGCCGGTTTAACTTCCGAGTTCGAGATGGGATCGGGTGGAACCCGGCAGCTATGGCCGTTCCAAAACTATCTTGATATCACTGCTTTATAAACATATTGGGGTAGACAGTAGATGGTAAGGTACCAAAGTGGGCGGTGAAATGAATATATTAGTGTTATAAGCCTTCTCTTCCATGTTTGTGAGTTCTCTTAGTGCTAAAGCCTTTTGCTTTTGTCTCCACCAATGAATTCTTGCTAGTTGCCTTGTTCTATCGATTTGTTGGTATCTGTATTCTTTTCTTCTTATTCTATCCTTGTCTTTTATCTCTTGCCTGTATACTTTCTTTCTAGCTAAGATTTTGTCTTTGTTCTTTTCATAATGGATTTCAGATAACTCACTGCATCTTTCCTTGTTATTTTCCCTCCATTTCTTAGCAGATTCTTTAGCCTTGAGTTTTCTTTCTTCTGGACTTAATTTTATTCTTGGTTTCCTCTCTGGTTTTA
>JBBSWJ010000035.1:0-32604 GCA_038046345.1 Nanobdellota archaeon
GCATTATGTGCAATTTTGAAATTTGGAATGCTGGAAAGCCTTTTTTTATTCAGTAGCTTAATGAAAGAATATTTAAATACGTAAGTAGGACTATGAAATATGAGAAAAAATATTGAAGAAATTTTATCTTTTATTTCTGGCTATTTTGAAAAGAACGTAATTTGTGATGGACTCGTTCATTTTGGTTCTTCGGTTAAATCAAATAAATTTAGGGATATTGATTTATTGTGCTATTTTAAGGAGCTTCAACTAATATCTCATTTTAATATTTTAAAGTCACTTTATTTTTTTAAAGAGAAATATCCGAATATTAATTTTTCTTATAATGAAATGGTTATAGGTAAATTAGTTAAAAATAAAGTAAACTTTTCATTTATATCATTTGGGAAAGGGATTAAAAAATATTCTTCCTTGAGGTATAGTATTTCAAAGTCGTACCGTTGTTTATTTGGGGTCAACCCAATTAAAAATGCGAAAATGCCATCGAAAAAAGAATGTTTAAAATACTCTGTAATGATATACAACATAAAGAGAAAATTTCCAAGGTTACAACTAAAATCATTTTTGAGTAATGCTCTGCTTGCGAGGAAAAAATATGTTACTAAAAAAGAATTAATTCAAAAATTTGAGAAAGAGTATAAAACAAAATTATCCAAAACTTTAAAAGATCTTTTTTATAAAGATAAGATAAAAAACTCAGAGAAAATTTCTTTAGAATTAAAAAACTTACACCAATTTATATTAATGAAAAATAATTTTATAGATAACATAAATAAAAGAATTGAACTTTTAAACGATTCTCCTATCGTTAAATTTAGAATTAAAGTTTTTAATAAAATGAACCAAATGATATCAAAAGACCCTAAAGAAAAAGTATTGAGTTATTTAGAGAAAAAACAAAAAGAATATGAAAGACTTCAAGGTAAAGAAAAAAGGCTTTAATTTATCTTATGAATTTCAAAACTGTCGGTCGCTTCGCTCTCTCGTTCGCCTTGCAGACTCACCATTTAACAGCGATTAAATCCAATAGCGATTGTAATTAATAGCCCACTCAGTCCGAGTCTTTACAATAAACTTTTAAACTTGCTTTAATCTCTCTTTTTATTATGGATACTGGAAACAGTATGAAACAGCTCAAATAAAAAATTTTCGTAAAGTATGGGACACTGCGATGACATTCATCGTAGAAGAAGAAATACCTTTCAAACTCTCAAACACGGGAAGAACACCCAATCTCTCGCGCAATAAAATAATATCAATACTATTTAGTTTCGCACCAACCACAGCCCAACACAAACCTTTAAAAAGGTACCATACAAAATTTTGTTAAACCAATGATCAAATTGGGAGGTTAATAACAATGGAAACATCAAAAGAATTTATAGATAAAGCATTTGAAGTAATAGAAATAGCAAAAAATTCCGGAAAGATAAAAAAAGGGGTTAATGAAGTAACAAAGGTAATGGAAAAAGGTCTTGCAAAACTTGTTGTAATTGCAAAGGATGTAAATCCACCAGAAGTTACAATGCACATCGACCCGCTTGGTAAAGAAAAAGGTATCCCGGTAGTTACAGTACCAAGCAAGGAAGAACTTGGCAACACTGCAGGTCTTCAAAGACCAACAGCAGCAGTAGCAGTTATACAAGAAAGTACAGCAAAAGATCTAATCAAAGAGATAATAAAAGGTCTTAATAAATGACAAAACAAAACAAACAGTCTGATAAAAAAGAGCAAAAGGTTAGTAGTTTATTTACATACGCCACACCTGCGGTTGTAGAAGAGATTATAGGTAGAACTGGTACAAGAGGTGAAATAATCCAAGTAAGATGCAGATTGCTAGACGGAAGAGATAAAAATAAAATACTAAGAAGAAACATAAAAGGCGCAGTAAGATTAAAAGATATAATTATGTTACGGGAAACTGAAATAGAAGCAAGGAAACTAACACTAACAAGAAAAGGATAAACAATGGCTAAATGCACATTCTGCGGAGAAACATTAACAACTGGCACTGGGAAAATGTATGTAAAAAAAGATGGAAAGGTCTTATATTTTGATAAGAGCAAATGCCAAAAGAATATGTTAAACCTAAACAGAAAACCAAGAGAAGTGAGATGGACTGAAGAGGGGCGTATTGCTAAAAAATTAATATTAGCCTCCATTAAAACAAAAAAACAATGATTGAGCAAACACTTGTTTTGATAAAACCGGACGGAGTTCAGCGTTCATTAGTAGGGCGTATAATAACAAAGTTTGAAGATACTGGTCTAAAACTGATTGGAATAAAGATGGTTTTGTTAAGTAAAGAAGACGCTGCCAAACATTATACTAATGATTTAATTCCTGTACTTGGTGGAAAAACAAAAAAGGATTGGGACAAAGCAAAAATAAAATATTCTGAAACAGAAGAAGAAATAGGAAGAATGGTAATATCTGGTTTAAGGGATTTTATTAGCTCAGCTCCAGTTATTGCAATAGCGGTCGAGGGGGTTCACGCAGTAGAAAACGTAAGAAAGATTATCGGAGCAACTGGTCCTCGCGATGCCGCCCCTGGAACAATAAGGGGAGATTTTGCTCATTTAGGATTAGGATATGCAAGCACTAAAAAAGTTGCTGCAAGAAATATAATCCACGCATCTGGGAGTAATGAAGAAGCAAGAAGGGAGATGAAGTTATACTTCAAAGAAAAAGAGTTGTATGCCTATAAAACAGTGCATGATGAACACGTGCTATAATGTTAAAAATAAAATTATACCATCCATACTAGCTAGAGCAGTAGTTATTGGGTTGCTTACATTACCTGCTCAAGCATCTGATATAAGTGTAACAGGGCATGATGGATATTTTGAAGTAAATATAACTAAAGATAGCTCAAAACCAGAGATTAGAAAATTTACTATGCTCAGTGATTCATCACTTTATCTTGAAGCAGTTGATGTAGATGGTGATATCAGTCATTTTTTTGTTGAACAATATGATAGTGAAGATTGTGACTCCATTGAAAGAAGGGTTGGATTTAAACAATACCAGGGTCTTATCAAAAAAATTGAAGAAAGAATACCAGTACCCACCAACAAACTTAATCCTGGTACCACAAAAAAAAGTTTTAGGGCAATTGTTTATGATACTAATAGCTCATCAAAGTCTGAATGTATGAATGTTACATATGAAATATCAGATTAAATTAATACTTCAATGTTATAACTGCCTTCTGAACAATTTTAGCTTCGTCCACAACTAAATGTCCAGCAAATTGTGATTCTATTTCTTTATGAGAGGATATAATTTCAAGTTCTTTATTATTAAAGCATGGGCTGCCTATAACTAAAGTATCAAAGTAACCACCTTCGCCTAATAGATTAAACCCGTATTTTTCGGATAACCATTTAAGTTTTTCAAAATTCTCAAAAGTAATCTCCCTGCCTAACCATTCCGATGTTAAACCCTCAGTAGCATATTGAGTGATAACAATTTTAAAACCAGCTTCCAACATTTTTTTCATGGATTCTTCCTCAGAAAGCCCCGCATGTGAAGCAAAAACTTCTATGTTTAAATCTTTTAATGCCTCGCGAATACTTCTGATTTGAGTTTCTTGTAGCCCAATACCGCCAAGAATTAAAGCATTTATATCTTCTTCTCTTTCCACAACTTTTCTAACTATCTCTGCTTCAAGCTTTGGGTCAGCAACAGTGCAGTGAGTAAGCACATGTCTAACATTAATCATCTTTGCAAGCTTTTGTGTGTGCTCGACAGTTGCAAAATGAAATAAGAAACAATCAGTTCTATTTGGCTTAACAGATAATAAATAACGTATATCCCATCCTTTTTGTTGTGCATCATACAGTGCAAAGTTTGAGTCCTTACCACCTGAATATAAAATAGCTACTTTCATGGTAATCGCTATAAACATGATAATTTATAAATCTTTTTGAAAATCTTCAGGACTTAAGATCATAGCAGAAAAGTTATAGTCTCTTTTATCCTTTGGAGAAACAGATTCAATTCTAGCTGCATAACCAATTTTATCTTCCGTAAATGTTATCGTGATGATTGTAGTCTAAAAAGGATATAAAATCACTTGCTTTGTCATAGCTAAACACAAGAACAAAATGAGAAGCAATATGAACACGTTTCTCAAATTTAAGGTCATATTTCAAATTCTTATAATGCTCTATCTCGGCGGAAGATGCTTTAATTATCTCCTCAACTTTATTCATAACGGCTTCATAAGCAACCTTGTCTTTCTTAGAGAGCTTATTAAGAATCTTCAGGAGATGAGGCTTAATCTCATAATTACGCATTCTCTATATGTTTCCTAAATTCAGCCATACTCTTGAATTGTACACCTTTTTGCTTCTTGATTTTGTCCAATTTCTCAGCATATTCGGGTCTCAAAGCAGGTTCAAGCATTTCCATTTCGAACTTATCTATGACAAATTTAACAGCATCGGATTTGTTCTTAAGACCGTATTTTCCTTTTACAATAGTCAATACTCTGTCTTCGTGTTCTTCAAGCTTGACTAACATTTGTGTCATTTTTAGCCCCCGTATTATATTTTATAATATAATATAACATATTACTATATAAACCTTCCGCCCAAAAAATTACTTAAATATCTCTGATTGAAGCCTTGTCCATTTAATCTGATACATGTCCATTTTAACTAACACGTCTCCATTCTACTTTATAATCCTCCTATGCCCTTAACTTGTTTTCCATGCCATGAATTCCTTTTTGAACACTAACTCGTCATTAAACAAAGGAAGATACCACATAAACTTAGATGAATCTTATAAAAACACTTTTAAGATAAAAGAGTATTCTATAAATTATGAAAAACAAGGAATTTGCTGAACTATTAGAAGAAGCTGCAGATTTACTTGAGATTAAGAACATTCCATGGAAGCCTCAAGCATATAGAAAAGCAGCAAGGACCATACAGGGCTTATCGGAGGACATTGAAAAAATATACAAAGAAAAAGGTAAAAATGGTTTGGATGATATCCCATCAATAGGCCCGGGGATAACAGCGCACATAATAGAGTTCTTACAAAAAGGTAAAGTACAGAAATTCTTAGAGTTAAAACAATCAGTACCAAAAGATCTGCGTAAAATGATTAGCATACCATCTTTAGGTCCGAAAAGAGTAGCAAAACTTTACAAGAATCTTCATATACGAACAATAAAGCAGCTAGAAACTGCAGCAAAAAATGGGCAAATAGCAAAGTTAGAAGGTTTCGGAAAAAAATTGCAAGAAGAAATTAAAGATGGCATACAAATAGTTAGTCAAGAGATAAATCAAACGCCAATCGGTATTGCATTACCAATAGCTGAAAGATTAAAAGAATTATTAGTACCATATGCTAAAAAAATTGAGATTGCAGGATCAATACGGAGGATGAATGAAACAGTGAAGGACATAGATCTTCTTATTACCTCAAAAAAACCAAATAAAGTTATAGAAGTTTTTACAAATTTACCAGAAGTAACTAAGGTAGTCAACGCTGGTAATACCAAAGCATCGGTAAGATTAAAGCAAGGAATAAACTGTGATGTAAGAATTGTGCCTTCAAAGAGTTTTGGAGCAGCATTAGTTTATTTTACCGGAAGTAAAGATCATAATATTAAACTAAGGCAGATTGCTATAAAGCAGGGAAAGAAACTGTCAGAGTATGGATTATTTAAGAACAACAAATATATCGTGGGTAAAACTGAAAAAGAAGTTTATACACATCTAAGTTTACCTTATTTCCCGCCAGAGATCAGAGAGGATAACGGTGAGTTTAATCTTAAAATACCAAGCTTAGTAGAACTACGAGACATAAAAGGCGACTGCCATATGCATACAACATGGAGTGATGGATTAAGCTCAAGTGAAGATATGATAAAAGCAGCCACTAAGCATAATTATGAGTACATTGCAATAACAGATCATTCAAGATCGTTAAAGATCGCAAATGGTTTGAGTATAGATAGATTAAGAAACAGAAACAAAGAATTATGCAGATTACAGAAGAAATATTCGATAAAGATACTAAATGGAGCAGAAGTAGACATACTATCAAATGGAAAATTAGACTATCCAAATAGCCTGTTAAAAGAATTAGATTTCGTGATTGGTTCGATACATTCATCGTTTAAAGATTCAAAGAAAGTTATGACCGATAGAATAGTCAAAGCTATTGATTCTGGTGGTATACATTGCGTAGGTCACTTAACTGGCAGATTAATAAATATAAGAAAACCATACGATCTTGATTTTAATGATATACTTGATCATGCAAAGAAAAATAATGTAGCATTAGAAATTAATAGTCAACCATCAAGGCTGGATCTACGGGCAGAGTACATAAGAGAAGCCATAAAGAATAATGTAAAATTAATAATAAACTCAGACTCACATAATATTAATCAATTAGAATCTATAAAATATGGTATTGGGCAAGCAAGGAAAGGATGGGCAAAAAAAATAGACGTGTTAAACACATTACCTTTAAAAAAGTTTGATCACTTTCTAAAGCATAATTAGTGTTTTATGTATAAGTTGTCTATACTTTGTATTGGTTTTCCACAACTATCTATCCCCGTGGTGGTAGTTTTTTGAATGAAATCAAAACCAGCTTCGCGAATCATTTGGTCTAGTCCACAAGGATTATAATGTGCAGTAAACAATAAACCATCTGAGTGATACGGAGCTAATTGTGAACTACTACCAAGCCCCATGGGCAAATTTATTCCTAAAACTCCTTCCTTATCCAGAATATCATAAACTCGCTTTAATACTTTTGATAAATCACCCCGGGTTAGGTGGGATAAATATTCAGCCCACACACCGGATACACTTTCACTTTTAATCCACGCTAATTGTGATAAATCATGTTTAGCAGGGTTACATAAATCAATCTGGATAGATCGATCTCTCAGGAGTAAATTACTTGAAGAAACACATATTAGCTCCAAAATAATTCCATCTTTAACATGTTCAAGGAAATTATCTGTAAAGAAATTCATTATCCTTCTATTTGTATATCTTTGTAATGTTGTAGTCATGTATAATCAAAAAAATATTTCGTCTCTTTATAAAAATAACCACAGAATTACTAAAGTTATCACTTTATTTTTTTTATTGCTAAACAACCATTAAAATAAAATATTTGAGCAAATGTCATAAATACTGGTAATGTTACTACACTAAAAACGGAAGACAAAACAGTTATAACAATGTTAGGTTGATAACCTTTCAAGATTAATAGCTCAACCCCCATTACAGGTACTAGCCCAACAACAGCTATAATTAAAAGAATCATTCCAATTAATAAAATATCGACTACGTGACCTTTAGATTTGGAACAGCTATCTTTTAATGAATCAATTGCTTTTCTATCGTCTAAAAACATAATTGGTATCGCAAGAGAGAATTTCAAGTATAATAATAAAAACATAGGTATAACAACAACAGGGAATATCACTAGCCAATAAACAAGTATAGACGAATAATCATTGATTGTTAGAGAACCAGCACCACTAACAGATATAATCATAATCATTAATAATGTTAATATCAATGCAGTAATCATCATTAATACCATTACCGCTATGCCTATAAGCACACTCAAACCTAAATATCTCCAAAAAAAATGGTTTGTTTGCTTTAATATCATTGACTTATTTTTTAGTTTCCTTTGTATTGCCATTGAAATAACTGTAAACATCATTACCACGAGGTATAGACTGACAAAAATAACTAATAGGTTAAGTAAAAAAAATTCAATATTTTTATCCCGTATCAACAGATTTTGTGCTGGTAATAAATCTGGGATTAAGCTAACAAGACCAATAACAAAAGCAATAATCCAAATAAGTTTTTCTTTTCTTAGAATATTATAGCTATCCTTAATCAACTCGCTTACATTGATCACACAGTCAATAACACAAGCTAATATTTAAGTTTATTGTTATAAAACTACTGTTAGGATAACAAAATACTTAAAAAATAAAATAAACACTCAATAAACTAAGGTACTACATTGATCTACATTCAGTGGTTTAGGGATATTGGAAACGGTGGATTATCTTCAATAGGCAATAAAGGAATGCATTTAGGTGAGCTTTTTAATGCCGGCTTTCCAATACCAAATGGTTTTGTTATTACTGTTGAAGCATTTGACCGGTTTATCAACTTAAATAACTTAAATGATCAAGTTTATGACATGCTTGATGATATTGACATAACAGATTTTATAAAGTTAAAAGAAGCATCAAAAATAGTACAAAACATCACTTTAGCAGCTGATATTCCAGAAGATATTCAAAAAGCAATAATCGAGGCATATGACTTAATGAATACTAATTATGAAGTATTCCAAAACATCAGTAAAGAAGCACTTGATATTCTTAGATCAGGGAAAGAGTTACCATACATAGCAGTAAGAAGTAGTTTAATTACGAATAAGATTGGAGAATCGATTAGTGGGCAGCAAGAGACATTTCTTAATGTTAAGGGCAATTCAAATCTTCTAAGTTGTGTAAAAAAATGTTGGGCTTCTTTGTTTACTTCAAGAGCAATAATGTACAGGGTAAAAAATAACATACCCCATTGTGATTCAAAAATTGCGGTTATTGTACAAAAACAAATTGCAAGCCAAAAATCAGGGGTTATATATTCAATTAATCCAATAACTCATGATTCTTCTGAGATTTTAATAGAAGCTGGATTTGGGCTTGGTGAAGCTGTAGTGTCGGGTAATATTATTCCAGATCAGTATATTCTTGATAAAAATTCTTTAAGAATAAAAGAAACTAAACTAAACAAGCAAGATTGGATTTTTATGCTGGACGCAACTTTAGGTTACACTGTAAGAAGAAACATTCCAGAAGAGCGAAGGAACGAACAGAAACTATTTGAGCATGAAATACGCAAATTGGGTGAATTTGCAAAAAAAATTGAAAACTACTACGCTGGAAAACCACAAGATATAGAATTTGCAATTGAAGGTATGAATATGCATTTCTTACAAGCAAAGCCAATTACTACAATTAAAAAGGTTACAAATGAGATAACACTATCGCAGAATTTTACTGATGAGCCATTACTTAAGGGCACACCGGTTAGTCCTGGCATTAGTAATGGTAAAGTTGTATTAATCAAGCAACAAGAAGACTTAGCGCGGGTTCAAGACGGTGAAATTTTAGTTACTAACACAACAAGTTTAGATTTTGAATCTGCAATGAGAAAAGCATCAGCAATAGTAACTGATTTTGGTGGAACAAGTTCACATCAAGCAGTGTTTAGCCGTGAATTAAAAATACCTTGTATTGTGGGGTGCTTAACTGGAACAAAAATCTTAAATGATGGGCAATTTGTAACTGTGGACGGATATTCTGGAAAGATTTACTCTTCTAAAAAAAACAATAAAAGCGAAGTAAATACTGAATTAAAAGAAGAAAAGACTGAGACTGTAACTGAATTAAAGCTTATCATGGACAGTGTATGCGAGTTTAGTGCTAATAATGAAGGCGTTGGTATATTGGAATTAGAAAAAATTATAATTTCTAATGGAATTAGTCCGATAAAGTACATTCATGATGATAACCAATCCAGTTATGTGGATTTATTAACAAATGAGATTAGAAAAATAACAAAACTTTTTGGGAATAAACCTGTATGGGTTAGGACATCTGACTTAAAGAGTTATGATATTAATGAAGCTATTGAAATTAATCCATTGCTGGGCTGGCATGGTATTAGGAAATCACTTGATAATGTTGAGCTATTAAAAGCTGAGCTAAAAGCTTTACAAAAATTGCATGATGAGGGGTTGACAAATATTGGTGTAATGTTTCCTTTTGTTATAAGCGTAAACGAACTTAAAAAAGCAAAGGAGTTATTGCTTGAAGTTGGGTTGGAAGCTGGGGAAAGCATTGATGTAGGTGTTGTAATAGACACGCCAGCAGCCGCTCAGATTATAAAAGAGCTATGTGATGAAGGTATTGATTTTATAGCAATAGACTTGGATAGCCTTACCCAGCTAACACTTGGTGTGGATAGATCTAATGAGAAAGTTTCAAGTTTGTTTAATGAACTGCATCCAGCGGTTGTAAGACAAATTAAAAGCATTATTACTATGTGTAAATCTGCAAATGTAGAGACGAGTGTTTTTGGTGGTAATACTCATAACGAGGGGGTAATTAACTTCTTTGTGAAAGCAGGGATTGATAGTATTTCTGTTAAACCAAGTCATTTAATTACATCAAGGCAGACTATTGCTAAAAACGAGAAGAAGCTTCTTTTGAGTGCAGCAAGGAAGGATATTGGATTTTAATAAGTTACTACATCATGGTAGTTAAAACAGAAAGGTTTATATACGGGAAGATTAATCAGTTATACATCAAAACTTAACCAAAAACATGGCAAACAATAAACAATCTAAACCAAGTCTAGAAAAAACAGTAATAAACGAGTTAGCAGGACATCAAGATAGAATTTACCGTTTATCAGAAATACGCGAATACTCAAGAAAAGAAGGTGGTAATAATCCAGAACTTGTAGGTCAGTTACTTCAAAAAGCTATTACAGACTTTTACCCCGAAAGCAGCGTAGACGTAACTGAAGGTGATCTTAGCTATTTGAATAGGACAACAGCTAAGCTTGTTGGACCAGAGAAAGCTAAATTGGCGGAGATTGTAAGAGCTAATATACATAAAATATTCAAGGACATAATTAGTTATATTCGTTCAGTAGAAGTACCAAATCAAAGGTTAGAATTAGCACTGGGATTAATAGGCGCTGTGCCTGCGGACGAGAGTAACATAGGAAACGCATATACATCATTTGAATCTATCTCAGAAATAGCTAAAAGAAGAGATATTGAAGCAATGCGTAAAGCACTAATGGATAATAATTCACAGAAAGTATTTTATGCTGTCCTAGCAGGAGCACCGACTAATATTATTGAAAAATCATTTATGATACTAGCACAAATAGCGCAAGATAGTATTATAGCACAAATCTCTAGCAAACCAAAAGATGGCAGCACACAAAGTTTAGATCTTGATAAAGTAAGTAACTATGTAGGATCTAGAATCAAAGAATTAGAAGACACTAAAAGCCCAGAAGTTATGGGAATCTATGAGAGACTGGCAGGACTAGCATTAGGCACTACGCCATATCAAGAAGTTTTAAAAAAGAAAAATTAACTTGATATAGCTTACTCATATTTTTTGACTAAACCAGCCATAACACCAACAAACTCATCTGCACGCTTTCTTAACAGCGTTAGCTCCTTGTTATCAAAGTCAGCAATAGTTCCATGCGATACATGATGAGCAAGAGCAAACATCTCACGATACCAGTCAACATATTTTTGTTGCAGCATCCCAGAATTAACAAACTCTTCTTTTAATAATATACCAACATGCTCTGGGCTTGGAGGAGTTTTACCCGCAGCCATTAAAGCAGCATGAGCAGAATCAACCATTGCCCAATAATAAGCTTCTACAGCACCAAGAATATTAAACCTAGCTCTAGACAAGTGAATTGGAGCACGATTTAAAGCAACATAAATACTCTCCCTTGTAGGCCTAACTTTTCCTTGTGCAAGCAAAGCTTTTAGTGGCTGAAAAAATCCACCAAAATCAATTAAAGAGATACCGTATCGTAAAACATTAATTATCAATGGTTCACCAGATATTACCTGGTTATAAAACGCAGTCATAGTAATAGTATGAACATGTAATTTTTTGGGATAACGTAAAGAAGCAATTAATCGTTCCATCTTAGTCCTGTACCACCCTCTTAAAGAATCATCCCATGAAATAGTACAGTCATCAACTACTATTATGATATCAATATCACTTAAGCTTTGCGCAGTCTTCTTTGCAGTGCTACCGAATAGAACAATTGATTTTATTGTTGGTTGAAACAGTTCATAAGCCTTTAAAGCAAAATCATAAGCAATATCATATTCTCCCTTAAGTGGAATCCTGCCTACTTTCATGTCTGGTTTCTCTTTCAAAGTTGGCTTATTCACCCGTATTTTTTTGACCATTTTTATTGCATTGGTGTACCACTAAACCTATCCCGGTCACCACCCCCAGCCGCGCCGCCGCCTAGCTCTCTTGGCAGATTAGTCCATCCAGCCCCATAAACATCTCTAAAATGCACATCAGGAAGCATATTCCCAAAACCAAGTGAATACCCCCCAGCTCTCATGCCTACCTCATTCCATGTAGGCCCCTGGACCCCGCTGTATAAAGGACTTTCAAAATGCATTATAGTGTCAACATGCGGGTTCTCCTTAAACTGAGCAACATGGGAACCTGCTTCTATTATAGTATTCCCTTTCTCAAATTTAAATCCTGCTTTTTTTAAAAGCTTAAACTGCTCTTCAATTGGAGAATCACCAAAACCTGGAGGCATATGTGCGTCATGAAATCCAAAATTATCTGTAATATGCAATTGAGTGACAAATGGAGCAATCTTTTCAGTTTCTTTAAGAACATCATCATCAGAAAAGCCATGAGCCTTAAGAAAATTAATATGCCCAACATCCCAGTTTACTGACACCATTTTATTAGCCATTTCTTGAGCTTTTTCTTTTGATAGTTTGGCTTCATCCATAAGCCTCTTCTGAATTTCTTCACGGGATTTAACAATAACACGTTTCAGGTCTTCTGAATTACCTAAAGTAAAATGTGGCTGATAGTTTTCAATAGCTATAACCGGAGCATTTTCCTTGAATTTTTTATATGCATTCATAGCAACATTAGCAACTGTTTTGATAGTATTCTTTTCTGCAATATTGTTGGCAGGAGTAAAAATCTCTGGTAATGGAATACCTGCACCAGAAGCATCACGTTTTCCAACCCTGCCCAGTTCAGTTTGTAAAAATTTATATCTTTCCTGTTGAATATTATTAATCCTTGATGCAATCTCCTGCTTTTCATTTGATGATTTAGTATTCTTATACTTGGCATGCATCTTTTCAAGTTCATTGCCTTGAATCTGAACCTGTTTACGTAAACCATCTCTAAACTCTAACAGCTTCTTAGCCTCATCCTTATTAGCTGAAGTATACTGCAATTTATTAAATATTTCATTAAGACCAGCACCAATATGTTCATCAAGTTGATGTTGAAATGCATTAAGATGGTTAAAATTATTAATAGTACGCTTATATTCCTCCTGTAATTTTGGAGATAAATCTTTAGGATTAGTGTTACCAAAACCAGCAAGCATAGCCTGAGCATCTCTAATTCTGCTGTTTAATTCATGTTGTTCCTTGTCTAACTGAAAAATATTTAATTCACTCTGATCCCAAGCATTTTTATTTCTTAACCTTAACTCATGTTCAGGATCCAAAAAAATTTTACCCTCGGGCCACTCTCTTTCTTCTAAGCGTACTAATCCTATTTTACCAGTTGGTTGTTCAACAATCCCCATAGCTTTAAGAATTGCCGGCGT
Source organism: Nanobdellota archaeon (assembly GCA_038046345.1). Taxonomy (GTDB): domain Archaea; phylum Nanobdellota; class Nanobdellia; order SCGC-AAA011-G17; family JACPNG01; genus JBBSWJ01. The sequence continues at coordinate 13,464 of JBBSWJ010000035.1, forward strand.
AGGAAACATATTTTTATTAACAAGCTTAAACTTGTCAGGATAATTTTTCTCCCAGTCTTTTAGTTCAGCAGGCGTTACAGCTTCCCATTGTTCTCCCGGTACACCTGTATTAATATGCATGTTTACAACAGTATTGCCTTTAGGATTTAATAAGTGAGCACGATTCATAGTTTCATTTAAGAATTTTTCTTCCTCATATCTTTGTTCTTCATGGAATCCTTGTTCAGTAAAACCGGCCATATCTAATAATGGCCCATGCATACTTATGTTAGCATTACTTAATTTAGCAAGTCTATGAATCTCAGTAAAATGTTGTTTAGGAATTTCTTGAAGTGTTTTCTTCTGAATTGGTTGAATATCAACACCAGAAATACCTGCATTTAATCTTGCATTAACTTCTCCTAACTGATTTGCAGTTTGAATGCTGGTAGTAGCTGCAGTTGCACTTTGTGGAACATAAAACTCATTATCCACAAAATAATGCGGATCATTAGCAGTGCGATATTCTCCGATGTATGAACCCATAAATATATATTATAAGCCGAGATTTATAAGTTTTTCTTAAACAATTTATAAGAGATTATTACTTATTCTTTCAACAACTATTCACACCGACAACATACCATGAGCTTTTTTATAAATATCATAAACAGTAAAGCAAGCACCATTAGCTTTCTCTGCTGCTTTCATTAATAGTAGTTTATTAAAGTAAGCTATATTACTCTTACTCTTCCATCCTTTTCTTAATTTTTTAAATGGTGTATCCCATCCTTTTAGTAAAGCACCAAAAGGCCCAACATACTTTTCATGTTTTTCTTTAGAAAGAGTTTTCTTTTTAATTGGATCATCTTGATCTTCCTCATTAAGGTATTTTATTATATCATCACTTAATGCTAATAAGCTTGTATCAACCATATCATCAATTAAAGCAAAGGCTTCTTCTTCCTTACCGCTTTTAAGAAGTTTTAGTTCATTTTCGGTTAACGATAGCGATCTAAAAAACATGTCTACTCTACCACCTTGACGGTACTGAGTGCCTTGTGCAGTGTTTACACTATGTGGTACACTTCTAAAATTAAATGTAACGAAAATACATGCAAAAACCTTTTCAGAAGTTCTAGCTGTGGTTGGAAAATCGCCTGAATCAATTAGGGAATCAGTTTTAATCTCTTTGGTAGCAAGCAATTCTAATTCAAGTTCCATATTATTAAATGTTGAGATTATATTTGGGCTGTTAAATTCTTTCATACCAAGTTTTTGTGCAGCAATCAAATAAGGTTTAGTCCATTCAGCGTACATTTTTAAAGCTGAGGCTTGACTTTTTAAATATCCTCGTTCAATCTTATAACGCTTTTTTAGTTCAATTTCAGATTTTTCAAGCCATTCATAGAATTCACCAACCTTAACTGTTAGAATACGCTTAACACGCTCATTTAAATCCATTTTTTTAACGTCTTTAACATTTTCAGCGCTTAAGTAAGCATCACGTAATGTAACAAACTCCAGTCTTTGTGCTAGGTTATTAATGCTGCCAGCACCCTTCTTCATGTCAACTTGATCCATCCAAACTTGTTTTAGCGCAATAAGCCCGTTCATATGTTCATCTTTATCCTTGCGGTGATATTTATCATAGTCAGCTATACGGATCTCAAATTCTTTAAGATCATATATTAGGTTGATAATACTCCTCATAACAGTGTTTATACGCCCCAGCATGTTAATAGCCTGTTCTTGCATTCTGGATGATTTCATTCCAATATCTGAAAAAAAAGCTGAGCCAACTGAGGCTTCAAAGTCTTCCTTGGTTTTATCTACTTTAAAAAAAAGGTTATTTTTTAAAAAATCCAGCACCCAAAAATATGCTGGTTCAAGCCCCTCAGAAAAACTGTCATATCCTAAATGAAAAGTAGCACTTGCTCCGCCTTCAATAGCATTGCTTACAAATGGGAGAATCTCTGCCTTTTCCTTATCAGACTTAGCTTCTTTAAGTTTTTCAAGAACAAAAGATATTTTATCCCGTCCTTTTTTTTCATCAAGCATTTTTTTTATGTCTGTAGAATCAACTTTTTCTTTTTCTTTTAATCTATTAATTACAGCAAGAATACCTCGTGGCTCTGTTTCAACAGTAGATTCTGGCATGGCATGTTATTGCATTGATAAGTATTTAAGATTTACCGAAAACATTATAATAAAAAAGATCATTACATTACGATGAAGCATAGCAAGACAGTGTTTAATCAGAGGTTAGTCAAAAAAGGAGTATTTAATCTTAAACAAGTTATCTCAACAGTAAGCGCATGGGCTAAAGAGAATGAATATGATTTTGTAGAAAATAGGAACGTAACAAAGGAGAAGGACAAGGGTATAGAAGTAAATATTGAAATGATTTGTTTACGAGATGTTGATGAATACTTTTCTAGGGTGATCAAACTAGATTTTCTAGTAATAAAAATAAAAAAGGTAAAGCTTGGAGCATCCACACTTGATAAGGGAGAGTTTGAAGCAAGACTATCTTCTGAAGTAGTGTTAGATAGAAAAAATAAATATCATTCATACTTTTCTGAGAAACTTATGGAGATTAATGAAAAATATTTTATCAACAAACAAATTGATGATCATAAAGAAATAGTTTGGAAGGATGCGCACGAGTTATTATCAGCTATGAAGAAATCATTAGGGCTAACATGAAAAAAGTAATAGATAAATTACCTGAAATAAAAATACGCCACGTTGGAACATTAGAATTAGATGAGTTTTATAGGTGGATGAAGAGATGGCTTAAGTTTAAGGGCTGGTGGAAGGGTGAAACTAACGAAATGTTATATGACGAAAAAATAAATCCAAATGATTCAAAAAACATAACTATAAGATGGGAAGTAACAAAGAAGCAAACGCCATTCTTATTTGGTAGGATAAACATTTTATACATGCTTATAGGGATTAGTAGAAAGAAAGTAAACATTGACGGGCATGAAATAAAATTATATGATGGTGACTTTGAAATAAGAATAAACACCACTGTAGAAAGAACAGATGACGAGGGGAACATAAGAAAGATATTTGAAGAAACTATAAACAAAGAGGGCACACAACTCTATATTGATGATATCTTTGATGATGCTTCTGATCTTGTTAATGAAATAAAAGCAGTTTTCAATCAATATGCTTAAAAACAAAAAAGAGAGCTTAGTATAATGGCAGAAATTGAAATGATTAAATCAATAAGTTTTGGATACTCTGGAGTGTTTAGTTTAAAAGATGTATATAACCTTGTGCACAAATGGTCCAAACTCCACCGTATTCCGGTATATGAAAAAGAACAAATAGAAAAAGAAACACAAGATAGCCAAGACACTTTAATTAATTTTGAAGGAAAAAGAGAAGAAGATGATTATTTCGCTACAAAATTCAAAGTAAAGGTGATATGCAAGGATCTAAAGACAACTAAAAGAAAAAACGAACTTGTATACAAAGGTAATGTAACAATAAATATTAAAGCAGTTTTAATCAAAGATTATGACGAAGTATGGTCTTCTAACTTTTTTTCAAATTTTATTAGGTCAATATGGGACAAATATATACAAGACAACAAAATAAACCTTTACCACATACAAGGAACAGATGAGATATACGAATTAAAGGACGATTTAACCACCTTATTCAATATACAACACTACAAAAAATGAAGTTATTTAGAGTTTTCTCAACAGCAGTAAGCGTAGTAGTAATTGACCAGATAGTTAAGTTTTTAGTAAGATACTACAGGCCGGATTACCCGCTGATAACAATAACCAGCAATACCGGTGCAGCATTCGGTCTTTTTAAGAATAATTCTAATTTATTGATGATCATTGGTATTGCAGCGTCAATAGTATTGATTATACTTGCATTTAAACTCCCAAAAAAAGAAAAACTAGCCCATTATAGCTTAGGGCTATTTTTAGGCGGTGCAATTGGAAATGTAATTGACAGGCTATTATTTGGCGGGGTATTAGACTTTATTGATCTGCATTTCTGGCCAATATTTAATATAGCTGACGCTGCAAATATGATCGGGGCAATAGGTTTGGTATACTATCTTCACAAGAAAAAGTGATTTAGTTTAACAAACGCATTATTAGGCTTAACCACAATAAAAAAACAGTGAGAAAGTTTTATAAACAGATTTTAGAAAGTTTAACCCATGCCAAAAGAAAAAATAGAAGTATTAGTAGATGGTGGAAAGGCCTCAGCTGCGCCCCCGCTTGGAAGTTCGTTAGGCCCAATGGGGGTAAACATCGGGCAGGTAGTCGCAGAGATCAATAAAAAAACTGAGTCTTTCAAAGGTATGAAGGTACCTGTAAAAATACTTGTTGATAGAGAAACAAAAGAGTTTACAATAACAATTGGTACACCCCCAGTTTCGCAGTTAATCATGAAGGAGTTAAACCTCCAAAAAGGAGCAGGGATACCAAATAAAGATAAAATAGCAAACATTGCTGTAGAGCAGATGATAAAAATAGCAAAGATGAAGCAGGGAGCAATGTTTGTAAACAGTCTAAAATCTGCTGTTAAAAATGTAGCAGGCAGCTGTAATGCAATGGGCGTGCTGATTGAAGGTAAAACCTCCATAGAGATAACACAAGACATAAACAATGGTATTTATGATGATCTGATAAATAATGAAAAAACAGAGGTATCCCCAGAAAAAATAATAATCTTAAGTGAACAGCTGAACAAAGTTCAACTAGAATTCAAAAAGGAATTAGAAAGATTAAAATCTGAAAAAGAAGCTGAAAAACCAGCTGAAGAAGTAAAAGAAGCGGAAGTTACCAAGGAAACCACAGTTAAGCCTGAACCAAAGAAAGAAGAAAAGAAAAAGTAATATCACTCGGGGGTAAAATCTTCAATGGTTTCTTTCATGTCTTCATCTTTTTTTATTAAACCACGACTTTTCATATATTCTTTTGTAAGTATATAAAAAAATAGGGCAAGACTCTTCTTACCTTTATTATTGCCTGGCACAACTAAATCAATATTATTTGCCTCATTGTTAGTATCACATAAAGCAATTATTGGTATACCTACTTTGACAGCATCATTGACAGCATTTTTATCAGGCCACGGATCAACAACAAATATTAGTTTAGCTTCAGTAAAAGTATCAAGCGCAGGATTTGTTAAAGTTCCTGGTGGGTATCTCCCGCTTACGACACGTATTCCTGTCAGCTTAGAAAACAAGTTAACAGATTTATGTCCATTTTCTCTTCTGCATACAACAATTATATCATTAGGTTCATATCTGGAAATAAACTTTGTAGCAATTTCAAGGCGATCATTAATTTTTTGAACATTTAACACAGATAGACCATCTGGGCGGACTTTGTAGATAAAGTCTTTCATATATGCTGTGCGGAACTTTGTGCCTATATGCACTCCGCTCTTCAAATAACTGTCCAATGGCACTAATAACTTTTCTTCATCACTCATGCTGGAAATCAGGACATGACCTTTATAAATCTTGTGGGTATGTTTAGCTTATGCTTACAGATATAGCAAAAAAAGAACTTGAAAAACAACAATACAGGATAATTGGAAGTCACAGCGCAGTAAAAACTTGTGGTTGGACAAAGAGTATGATTCGAGGGAACGGTGGATGTTATAAATTAAAATTTTACGGGATAATGAGCAATCAGTGTATGCAAATGACTACGAGTATTAGTTGCGCAAATAGATGTACATTCTGTTGGAGGGGATTCAAAGCTCCAGTATCCAAAGAATGGAAATGGGATATTGACAATCCAAATTTTATATTTGAAAAAAGTTTAGATGCACATCATAAATTATTGGTTGGATTTAAGGGCGGTAAGCATACAAATCAAGCAGCATATAAAAAATCACAGAACATAAAACATGTGGCTTTATCATTAACCGGTGAACCGATTACTTATCCCAGGATAAACGAGTTAATAACTAGATTTAACAAAGAAGGAATATCAACTTTTATGGTTACAAACGCCCAATACCCGGAACAGATTAAAAGTTTACAAATGGTAACCCAGCTTTACTTAAGCTTGGATGCTCCAATAAAAAGCTTATTGCAAAAAGTAGACTTACCACTTTTTTCTGATTATTGGAGTAGATTGCTAAAAAGTCTTGATTATTTAAAAAATAGAAAGGAAAGAACATGTATTAGGCTAACTTTGATAAAAGGATTAAACATGATCGCTCACAAAGAATATGCAGAATTAATAACACGTGGATCACCAGATTTTATTGAAGCAAAGGCATACATGCATGTTGGGGAATCAAAAGAACGTTTAATGATTGAGAATATGCCACTCCATCAGGATGTTGTAGATTTTAGTAAAGAGCTTGTAACATTTCTGCCTAGCTATGAAATTGTGTCAGAGCATATACCATCAAGAGTTGTATTGATTGCTAAAAAAACATTTAAAAAAAATGGTAAGTGGACTACATGGATTGACTTCAAAAAATATCACGAATTAGTAAACTCAGGAAAAGAATTTAAAGCAGAAGACTACCTTAAAACTACTCCAAGCACCGGGCTAAGTGGTGAGAACACTATAGTCAATGAAAAAACAGAGGAGTTGGCATTTTATGGAAGTTGAAGATTTAAAGAAAAAAATAGAAAAAGCAATACCCGGAGCAAGAGTTGAAATAAAAGACCCAAGACATGATGGGGTTCATTTGAAAGCAATTGTAATCTCTGAAAGATTTAAAGGAAAAACGCTTCTTGAACAACATAGAATGGTATTAAACGCACTGAAAGGAGACTTCAAAACTGATATTTTACATGCTCTTGGACTTGAAACAAAAACTGAATGAAACATCTTATCAATTATGGAGGCAAGATGAATGCGGAAACAGGTTTTTAATAGAATCAGGGTTAGAAGAAAGTGATGCAGAGATGCTTCAAAATTATTATCGATCAATATTGCATGACCAATACTATTGGATTAAATGTGAAGGTTAAACTTAAAAATGGATATAATCAGTGGGTTTTATGGAGAACTCAATTAAACAAAAAATAGAGAAATTAATACACTCAAAGAAAGTATTTTTATTTATGAAGGGGACGCCTGATTACCCAGAGTGTGGATTCTCAGCAAAAACAGTTGAAACATTAAGAGATTTAGGGATAAACTTTGGATTCTTCAACGTATTTGATGATGAAGCAGTAAGGCAGGGAATAAAAGAATTTACAAACTGGCCTACAATACCTCAATTATACATTGGCGGGCAATTCATCGGTGGTTGTGATATTGTTGTGCAAATGGCTGAATCTGGAGAATTACAGAAGATAACAACATGAAAGAAGTTGGTTATAGACCAGAGATCCATATATTTGTTTGCACTAATGATAGGGCTAATGATCCTGAATTAAAAAATAGCTGCGGCCCTGAGATTACACATGATACAGTAAAACGGGTTAAAAAATGGATTTTGGATTCTGGGTTTAAAGGAAGAGTGCAGTGCACAAGAACTGGCTGTTTAGGTATGTGCCCTGAAGATGGAGGTACTGCAATGATCTATCCTTCAAATAAAACTTTTATTGGGGTGCATGGAGCAGAAGATATTATAGATTTATTAAAAACAGAGTTAAAAAAATGAAGTTATTGTCTTGGAACATAAATGGATTGAGAGCGGCATTGAAGAAGGGATTTCTTGAGTTTATTGATAATGAAAACCCGGACATAATATGTTTGCAAGAAACAAAAGCTCAGCAGGTTGATATGCATCTAGCCGGATACAATTATTACTGGAACTCAGCAGAAAAGAAAGGTTATTCTGGTACTGCAATATTTACTAAAATAAAACCATTATCAGTAAAAAAAGGAATAAATCAAGAAAAGCATGACAAAGAAGGACGGGTGATAACCTTAGAATTTGACAAGTTCTTCTTAGTAAATGTGTACACTCCAAACTCTCAGCGAGGGTTAGCAAGGCTGGATTACAGGATGCAATGGGATAAAGACTTTCACACATTTTTAAAAATTTTAGACGAGAAAAAACCGGTAATATTTTGCGGAGACTTAAATGTAGCTCACAAAGAAATAGACATAGCAAGGCCTAAAGACAATAGAAAAAACGCAGGTTTCACAGATGAAGAAAGAAATAATTTTAGTATAATAATAGATTCAGGGTTTATAGATACTTTTAGACATTTTAACTCTAAAGGAGAAAACTACACATGGTGGAGTTATATGTTTAATTCTCGTGCTAAAAATATTGGTTGGAGGATAGATTATTTCTGTGTGTCTGAAAAATTAAAAAAATCATTAAAAGATGCGTTCATACTAAAAGATATTACTGGATCAGATCATTGTCCTGTTGGGATTATTATTGAATAAGCTCTTTTAGTTTTAAAAAATCATTCTCTAAATCTGTATACAACTGTCTTCTGTAAATAACTGCAGCTGGATGGTACATTGGAAAAACTTTAAATTCCATGCCTTCGATGTTCTTGCTAATTGGCACGCCATGTAGTTGGGTGATTCCGGATACTTTTTTCATATCATCTACTTTAAAATTAGCAATAATAAATTTAGTGGAGAAATTGCCAAGAGTAACGACTATTTTAGGTTTAATTATTTTAATTTGGTCAATTAGGTATGGTGTATGAGTTTTTATTTCTTCTATGGATGGATTGCGATTATCAGGCGGCCTGTACTTTAGTATATTGGCAATGTAAACATCATCAATTGTTAAACCGATGGTTCTAAGCAATTTGTCTAATTCTTTACCAGCTGCACCAACAAAGGGTATGCCTTGAAGGTCTTCATTGGCACCACTTGCTTCACCTATTAACATAATTTTTGCATCTGGATTACCCTTGCCAAATACTAAATTTTTTGCAGATTCTTTAAGAGGTAAGTCTGCGTTACGGGTTTTTTCTTCTAATATCTTTAATTTATCCGTATTACTCATATACTTCATTTTATTGTAGGATATTTATGTTTTTCTGTGTTCTATTTTTCTGATTCCAGTTTTGTCTAAAAATGTATAGATTCTTGAAAGACTAACTTTAAGCTCTTTAGCAATCTGAGGAGGACTTAAATTTTTTTGTTTGTACAACATATGAAGGATTTCTATAAGAAGTTTATTATATCGTTTTTCTAAATTTAGCCATATAGTTCCTTTCTGTTTTCTTTCCTCAAATTCTTTGTAAAACTCTCTAGCTTTGAGTTGATTTTTATACTTCCTTAGTAAATATAGATCTTTATTACTTAAGCCATCATAAAGAACCTAATAACCTGGAAAGCGTTCTCAGAATAGTATTCTACTTGATAACAATAAGAATAAACACCTTGTTTAGATAATTTTTCTCTCTTCCTAAGATTTGAATTCTTTATATTAGCATATTTCTCAAGGAGATATACTAAAAAATCCATAAAACGTTTGCTACCGTTAGAAAATCCTACTACAATCTCTTTTTTTGGTTCAAGAAACCTATTCATTTTGTTTTTTTTAATTATCGGGCATATCCACCCATCACCATCTAAGAATCCTCTAATAAAATGCTTAATTAACTCTTCTGGCATGTTAGGAAAATTTAATATATATTTTTTATTGGGTACAATACCCAAAGCAACGACATCTTTAGTAATAATAGGATTTGATATACTTAGAGAATAAGAACTAGATCTTGATATTTTTATTGGGTATGTAGCTCTCATCGCTGTTTTGAAATCTTTAAGTAGCTTGAAATTAGAAGGATCTTTTTTTAGGTCCCATTTTAGAGTTGTTTTGTAGACATTTCCATCGGCGCATGTAAACCCAAGAATGTAAGCCATTTGGGGTGTCCATTTTTTAAAGAATTCTATATTTATGTCGTAGTAATACCTGTTCCAATTAATCTCTTCTTCCATGACTCTAAGTTGTTTTTATAGTTAATATCTACTACATGTATAATCTTGGAAACCTTTTAAGAATCTTATAACAAATCTAAAAATTATTCAGAAAATACCTAAATATTTAAAAAAATCAACAAGTTACTAATTACTATATGCCAGAGCCAATACTTTATCAATATGAGTTTTGCCCATACTGTATGAGGGTGCGTGATAGACTTGCAGAAAAAAAAATATCTTATAAAAAAGTAAATGTTTCAACAGACTTAAATGATCCAATAAGAAAAAAACTGCTAAAAGAAAGTGGGGTGAACACAGTTCCAGTATTGCAGATTGGAGACAAATACATTGGTGGATCACAGAAGATTATTGATTACCTGGAAGAAAGTTATTGAGTTCTGTTTGATCAAAGCAGTATAGTAAATCTGATGGCAGTTTAAATTCAGCGTCTAACTCCTTTAATTTATTAATCATAGAATCAAAACTCTTGTATTTTGTAGGATCTATATTGCCTTCTCCATCTAAATAATCTTGTGGGTGTACTGTTATAACACAAATATTTCTAAGTTCTAAACTTTGCTTACATCTGTTTATTATAGTATTTACTGAAACTAATACTTGTTCATCTGAGCTAAATGTTTCTGCATTTTCACCTAGATAGAATAATCCACCATCAAACTTAAGCTCATCTTTTGCTGCTGAGATTACTTTGAATCCTAATCTTCTTAATGCAAAAGTAGTTCCTTTTGAATAAACATTATAAGGGGGGACAAAGGTAACTGGATAAATCCCAAGTTCAGAAAATATAATACTCTGTCCTTCCTTTAAGCGATTATACGCATCATTCTCACTTAAATCTTTAAATTCTTCCACTAAGTGTAATACTCCATGTTGAGCAACCTCGAATCGAGGGTTATCTATATTATTTTTAACAAATTCTTTAAGTTCATCATCATTCTCTATCCCTTCAGGTATAACCCCTATAAAGATTGCTAAGCCATTATTCAAAACTTTATTGATTAAATCAAATCTTATCTTTCTATAAATATTAGCTCCTATATCATCTAGCCGAATTAATATGGTAGGATCATCAGGTAATAATGGGATGCAACTAAACTTTTCATGAATGTTATCTTTTGGTGATATTATCACTATGTCTTTTTTTGGTAGGTCTATTACGAAATTGAAAGCTAAAGTAAAAAACACTAAAGCAAACAAGAAGAACATTATTAGCATACTAAACAAAATCTTTTTTTTAATCATCTTGTACCCCACGCCATATTTTTTAGGTCATAAAGTGCATAAATTAAGATATAGGAGAATATTGTCATATTAAGTACAGACCACAAAAACATGTACTTACCATACTTGCGGTCTTCTTCTTTTACATATATGTTAAAATGAATGAATAATAATAATGATACTAACATAATCCCCCCCACATAAGCAATTGGCATTATCCCTAATATCAGCGGGGATATTATCAGTGCTTTAAACGCAATAAACGGGGTTAATAATGTAAGTACAATCAATGGTACAAAATAAGTAATTGCAACAAATGGTTCTTTCATAACAATAAATTTTAGTATGCCCATGGAATTTAGGAACCAACCTTTCTTCCAACGTATTTGTTGTTTAACAAAAGTTTTAATATCATCAGGAACAACAGTATAAGCTTCTGCATCATCAACATAAATAGTCTTAAATCTTTGTCTTAACATATGATTAGTTAAACCACGGTCATCCCCGAAGGTAATATGTTTTCCCATAAACTTTTCATCTAACCAGTCATCTAAGATTGGCAACACATAAGATTTTCTATAAGCAGAAAAACATCCAGAACAACAAAATACCATATCAAATATACTTTCTGTAGCTTTTAATGCTCTAAACGACATAAAGTAATAAGCTGTTTGCATCTTTGTCAGAATATTCTTATCCTTATTAGCCGGTAAAGTATGCCCCACACTTGCCCCCACACTTTTATCTTTTAACGGGCTAATTATTTTTTTAAGAGCACTACGTTCTAAATAGCTGTCACTATCTAACTGTATGATAATTTCTCCTTTTGCTTTCCTAAACCCCTCAGCCATACCATGACGCTTGCCTCTATTTTTTTCCCAATTAACTATCGTAACATCATGACCTTTTAATGCAGACTTAGCCCTCAACATTTCTTTTAAAGTATTATCTGTTGATCCATCATTAATTGCTATTACTTCAATCTTATTCTTATCATAATCAACATCAAAACAAGTAGTTATTGTTTTGTATATAACTGCTTCTTCATTCTTGCATGGAATCACAAACGTAACTGCTGGAGCGTAAGAATTTGTTTTTTGATGATCAGGTAATGAATAAAAAAATGAACCTATAACCCTGCTAAACATAAATGTAGTGATTACAATTGTGTAAATAAATAATACACTCTTATAACTTGAGAATGAAACAGCCTTAAGCAAAATTATACCAAAAATAACAGCAGCTACTAAAACAGAATAAATTATTATTTTTATGGAGTTATGATTTTCCATTTCATCTTCTTCCAACGCCCAGATAAACTATGCCCTCTGCTTTAATACCTTTTTTATCAAATTTATTTTCTCCGTCTACAAATACTTTCACTTTATGACTGGTTAATAATTTAGGTGTCACTTGTTCGACTAATTGTTTATGCGCAGTTCCTACTAAAACAGCTGATGCTCCATTGATTGCATCTTCAAGAGTTTCTTTATTAGACATCTTCGGTACATGAGGGTCAAAGGTCCTTATTCTGCCACCTTTTCTTTTTAAAATTTTTATAATTTCTAATACAGGACTCTCTCTAACATCACTAACCTCTGGTTTATATGCCAAACCAAGCACTGCAATTTCTGTGTTTTTCACCGGTAAGTTAATTTGATTTAATCCATCTTGGACAAGCTCAGCTGTATATTCAGGCATGCCATTATTTATTTTTCTTGCAGCCATTAACAAATGATGTTCGAATCCATTTCTTTCTAAAGCACGTTTTATTAAATATTCAGGATCAACAGCAATACAATGACCACCTACACCCCTGCCTGGATTAACTTTAACGAAACCAAACGGTTTTGTTCCAGCAGCATCAAGCACCTCAGAAGCATCTAACCCCCACCTAACAATGGACATAGCAATTTCGTTAGCCCACGCAATTAAAGTATCTCTTTGAGCGTTTTCTATAACTTTTGAGGCTTCTGCCGCCATTAATGAACTAATTTGTATAATTTTAGCATTGATTATTGAACTATAAAATTTTACTGCTTTATCTAAACTTTCAGGATTTAAAGCACCTACAACTCTTGAGATATTACCTACATAATAAACTGCATTTCCTGGGTCTATACGTTCTGGGCAATATGCTAAGAAGAAGGTATTTCTATTCTTTCGCAAAGCTGGCAAAACAATTTCTTCTGATACTCCAGGATATACTGTTGATTCCAAACATACAAGCGCTCCTGATTTTAGGTTTGCTGACACTTGCTCAGCAGCAGACTTCACAAATCTTAGATCTGGTTTTCTATTCTCGTCTAGTGGGGTTGGTACACATATGGTTACAATATCAGCATTTGACACCATCCTAAAATCTGTAGTAAATCCTACATTTGAAACACGAAGCTTTTCTCCGAGCCCATCATCTAAGAAAGGTAAAACTTTTCTGTTTAATAGTGTAATCTTATCAGAATCTGTGTCAACTCCAATAACATTATATCCTTTTTGTTCAGCTAGCAAAGCAAGAGGCAACCCTACATACCCTGTTCCTACAACTGCTAAAGTTTGTATCATGTTATCCCTATAATTGTTTAGCTGATTCACTTTTTGGGGTATATAAACCTTACTACTGACACTACTTTCAAGAGGTCACATAGGCACTTTACAAACCTAATTCATCAAAAATACCACTCCCCCCAAACAACTTAAAAACAATCAAAAAAAGTAAGTGATACATGGCAGACAAAACTATTTCATCTGAAGAATTAGAGCGTTTAATAGACCTAAACAAAAGTTACATCTTAATTGATGTACGCGAGCCATATGAAGTAGAATCATACGGAGCAATCCCAACCTCGCATAACATCCCGCTAGACGAGATTAAAGAAGCTTTAAATCTTCAACCAATAGAATTTGAAATTAAATACCATTTTAAAAAACCAACAAATAATAGTTTGCTAATCTTTCATTGCCGCAGTGGCTCAAGAAGCCAAGTAGCTACTGAACTAGCGCTATCCCTTGGTTTTAATGCTAAAAATTATCAAGGTAGCATTCTTGAATGGGCAGATATGCACCCAGATGGAGATGTCATAAAATATTAACCATGCGAATACCAAAACAATAACTTATTTTTTTCTTTTTTATCAAGTCTGCAAAATCCAAACCGATAAAACTGTACAACTATTCCTTCCTTTAGGTTAGTTAGTGATTTTTCCCCTAAACCTTCTACTTTTTTCCCGTTAGGCATCAAAACTTCTACTTTTACATTCTTATCATTTGCTGGTAACCAATGTATTAACTGAGCATGTAAAGATGGATCATGTTCCTCGCTAACAAATATTTTATTTTTAAAATTAAATAAGTGCATTAATCTATAGACTTTATTATTAATTAATTTATCATTGATATAAAAATCTCCTTTTGTATTGAATATCTTTCCGCCACGCCTCTTATACTCTGGATGTAATGGCACGGTCACTCTCATTGCTGGAGCATTTTTTATTGTTATCTTTTTAGGATCTTCCACAAAGAAATATCGATTAGCTTTTTTATCCAGCAACTGCCTATTAAACGCTGCAATCTTCTCTACGGACACATTAATCTCATTCTTGTTTAATCCAGCATCTTTCATAAAATTCACTATTGTTTCGGCTAATATCCCCCTTCTTCTTAATGCCATTAAAGTTCCTAACTGTATATCATCCCATCCGCTTATCTTTTTAGTTCGTATTAACTCTGCAGCTTCGCTTGTGCTCTTTACTCCATCAAAATTCAGCTTTCCAGTGTATATAGTTTCTGGATAGTCTAAACTATAATTTTTAAAAATATACTCTTGCCGCTCACTGCTCACTTTCAAATCAATACCCCGTATTATGTGAGTTACACCAAACTCCATGTCGTCTATTGCAGATGCAAAATTTAAAAGTGGCCAAATTCTTTTATTTTTTATTAGTGCATGCTTTGGATGATCTATTATTCTCAATGCAGGCCAGTCTCTCACAGCAGGATTTTTTTCATTTAAGTCTGTTTTTATTCTAACTACTGCATGACCTTCCTTATATTTATTTAGAAATTTATTCCATTCTAATACTTGTCTTTCTGCTGACTCTTCTCTGCATGCACAGCTTAATCCTTTTATTAGAAGTTTTCTCTTTTGCTCTGTTTCACATCGGCATACATAAGCCTTACCAAGTGTAATTAATTCTTTGGCATACTTGTAATATGTTACAAGTCTTTTTGATTGGATTACTATCTTATCTGGTTTTATGCCCAGCCATTTTAAATCTTTCTTAATCCATTCATATGCCTCTTTCAATGGGGGTTTTACTTTTGGATCAGTATCATCAAATCTTAAAATAAACTCTCCTTTGTACTTTTCCTTAAACAGCCAGTTCAATACAGCCTGTCTTGCATGCCCGAAATGCAACGGGCCATTTGGGTTTGGTGCAAATCTTACTATCACTTTTTTTTTAGGATTTTTAAGTTCAGGAAGCACAAAAACATCAGACTTCTTTTTAACCTCTTCGACTACCCCATATTTATCTAATTCTTCTTTTTGCTTTTCAAAAGGTATCTTATTTATTTCATTGCATACCTGATTTACAAGTTTTATAATTTCTTGTCCCTTTTTTTCTGGATGTTCAGCAAATAATCTTCCTATAACCGCTCCAGCATTTACTTTACCACCATATTTTACAGCGTTTTGCAATGCTAGTTTACGGATTATATCATGCATATCTTAATAAATAACCAGCTGTATTTAAGTTTTTGCTCATACCTTTAATATTGCAGCTACACGCTTTTTTAAAATATACCACCAACAAATTTTAATAAAGACTAAACTTTCAATAACCACATGTTAATCAAAGACAAGGTGTATGGAAACGAGGAAATAAAAGATCCGGTTATTATAGACCTAATAAACTCAAAAACTTTACAAAGACTAAAACTTATTTCACAACAAGGTATGCCTAGAGAATATTACCATAGAGATGTTTTTTCCAGATTTGACCATTCATGTGGTGTGTTAATCCTACTAAGAAGACTTGGTGCAAGCACGGAAGAACAAATAGCAGGATTATTGCATGATGCATCTCATACCGCATTTTCTCATGTAATAGACTGGGTGATTGGAGATCCTTCAAAAGAAGATTATCAAGACAACATGTTATTGGACTTTTTAAAAAAATCAGACATTCCACCCATATTAAAAAAATATAATATAAAAATTGAATCCATTGCTAATTTAACACAGTTTACATTATTAGAAAAAGAAATACCAAGCTTATGCGCAGATAGAGTAGACTACACCTTAAGAGAGCTAGCAGGTCTAGGCTATAACCCAAAGTTTCTGGTTAATAGCATTATTTCTGTTAATGGACAGATAGCTTTTAAGACAAAAGAAGCAGCTAAACAGTTTGGTTTAAATTATTCTAAGTTACAAAAAGAACATTGGTCAGGCAATGAAGCAAAAGCAAGATACCATATTCTTGCAGAAACTTTAAAATACGCATTGCATAAAAAACATATCTCACTCCAAGAGCTACACACCACTGATTACGAAGTATTAAACAAATTAATAAAAACTAATGATACTAAAATTCTACAATCGCTAAACAAACTAAAAGGTAGTCTCATTATTAATGAATCAAAAACTGGTGGAATATTATTAAAGAAAAAATTTAGGTATATTGACCCGGAAGTTTTTATCAAAGGAAAATTAATAAATCTAAGCCACATTTCAGCAGAATACAAAAATATGATTGAAGAAGAAAAACAATCATCAAATCACCTAGCCAGAGTAGAAATATCATAATTAGTCTCAGTTATAATTTTTTAAGTGTCGGTTATATTTAACATAACCTACATTAGACTAGGGCGTAAAGTACTTAACTCGTTAAAAATATCTGAACAATGAGGAAGAGCATCAAAATTATTCTCTGGATCAAATCCACACCTAAAATTAGAACCAGAAACAAACTGCCTTAGCCTTCGAAATACTACTTCACCTAAAACGCCCTCTAAACGATCTAAACTAGGTTTTTTACCTTCTAAAAGCAATTCTTCGATGCTAACTGAGTAATTACTAATAAGCCTTTTTTCATATAAAATTTCATCGATCTCGGCGCCATACCAGCCCACATTTTTCTTACCTAAAGACCTTGAATAACGCTCTATTCGATACTTCGCATATTCTTCAGCTAAAGACTTGTTATTGCGTGCAACCGTTATTACCATGTTATACCAGTTTTAACAACGTTTATAACATTTTCTATGCTTATTTCAGTGTGGAACATTTAAAGCGTATTAAGTCTAGCGAAGTAAAAAAGATTATCAACAGCCTTAAAGAGCAATATGGCATAAAAAAATTAAAGTTACCATTTATTTTTTTTAAAAACTCTAAGGATTATATCTTTATAGTTTCAAAGGCGTGGGATACGGTTAATATTAAAGATATTAGAGTTAATAACATAGGTCTTTACTTTGCTAACGTAAAAACCAATGCTATAAGATTAACCATTGAAGGTTCACAACTTCTAGGTCCTATGATAAAGAAAAATATTGTTGATGTGTCAAAGGATGAAATTTCTGATTGGATACGTGGAGAATCATTAAATAAAAAAATTTCTTCTAATTGTTTTGTAGTTATTCGTAATAATAATGATTACTTTGGATGCGGAAGAAAACACGATGACATGATTGCTAATTTCATCCCAAAAAGCAGAAAAATTAAAAGTTATAACCTACCAAAGATTAGTCCCTCATAAGCAATTCTTTTCTTCTAAGGCGGTAAACCATTAATAAGCCTATTATCCCCATTGGGATAACTAATAATTGGCCCATTGTAAGCTGCCATATCACGAATCCTAACTGGGGGTCTGGTTGTCTCACAAACTCTATAAAGAATCTTAATATTCCGTATAATGCTATAAACACCCAGAATAAATAACCGTTCCTATGCTTTTTATTCTTTAGCTGCCACAATATCCCGAATATAAAAAAATTTTTAGCGGCTTCATATAACTGCGATGGGTGTCTTAATCCATCGACCCCATTAAATTGCACAGCCCATGAAACATCAGTTATTCTGCCGTATAATTCTCCGTTTGTAAAGTTTCCAATTCTACCAAGCCCTAATCCTATTGCAGCAGGGATCACTACTATATCAGCCAGTTGCCCAAATGATATGCCTTTTTTCTTAGCAAAAAAATAACCGCATATAATAAATCCTACAAGCCCACCATGGAAGCTTAAACCTCCGTTCCAAATATATAATATCTCTACTGGCTTGTTTAAGTAATAACTTAAATTATAAAATAATACATAAAAGATTCTTGCGCCTATAAGCATAGCAATTATTTCATAAAAAAGAAATGAACTAACATCGTCTTTTGTAAGCGGTATGTTTCTTTCTTTTGCCAGCTTATTAATTAAAAAGTAACCTATAACAAAAGCAATAACATAGAACAATCCATAATACCTTACTTCAAATGGACCATAAGAGAATAATATTGGGTCTATGTTATGCGTAAACATAGGTTCTAACCTGATAAAATTGTTTATTAGTTTTTCGGCATTATTGGGTTTGTTTGATTGTACCTTTTTGGGGTTTGGTTGACGTTTTTAGTATTAATTTATCGGTAGTAACTATAGAGCTTTATAAGTAACATAATTATCTTTAAACTATGGAAAATGAAGATCTAGATTATAAGGGTTGTTTACGCTATCTAGAAACCGGCGAAATTACAGCTGAGGAAGAAGAAAAACTGAGAGATATACATAAAACTATTGTGCAGCTAATTGGAGACAAAGAATTGCTAGAGGCCGTAATCGCACATGGGGAGCCTATAACTTTTGCAGCATCTGATCGCAATACGGTGAATAATCGTTTCATTCTCAATGGATACAGGCACTTGGTGATTGATCCAAGGACTGGTCTAAACATTGTTATGAGAAGATTAAATTTCTTTAAAACCGATATTACTGAAACTCACAATTCCCATTACCCTTTATACGTAAAAGATAAAAAAGTATATTTTGATGGTGATGAGCATAAA